>CAIUPO010000019.1 GCA_903901055.1 uncultured Bacteroidota bacterium | reverse complement strand
GGGCGAAGCCCGCCGCAACACCTCAGAAACACCTCATCTGCCTTGTCATTCCGAACGAAGTGAGGAATCTCGTCCTAATACTTTTTAACTTTTTTCAATCATCTCTTGGGTTGCCAAATCCAACGCTTGTCCCATATAATTCCTCCCTTGTGAAGAAATGGTAGCAAGAAGGGCCCGTTAATATTTCCGAAAAGTTTCCCTGCTTTTGTGCCCTTTATTCGATGCCCATCTACTAATGCACAATTCAGATATCCACTGCCATCCATGCATAGTATGTCTACCATAATAATGTCAATAGTGGTTTCTTTGACTTTTATCTTTCTCTTTTCTCCAAAGTTCCAGAAACCTCTATCTATTTCACTAAGCGAATATCGTTCACTATCCGATTTATAAATGTCCGGGCAACTTACATTGTAGAATGTGCGATCTGGATAAAGTTTTAAACTGTCGTGTATCTTCTTCGAAAAAGCAGAATCGGATTTTAAGGTATACTGTACCCATGTTCTGGAGCATAACAACTTTGCAAGCCCATTCGTATCCTTGAAATTTATATTCTGTGCTGATAGCGTGCCGAAAGAAAGGAGGAAGAAAATGGAAAGGAGTTTTTTCATTTGTGTTTAGTGGCTGTAGGTTTTGCTTTCTTAATTGGGCGAGGTGATTGCCAAATGTGGCTCATTCCACAGTCAAGCTCATCATGGGTTCCGCCCACTCCAACAAAGGGACTATCTAAGTTCCCGCTTCTTCTTCCCATTTTAGTTCCTTTCATCCTGTGGCCATCGAATAGTGAAAAACTATAAAAAATGATATGGTATTTATCTTTAATATATGCTCCATCCATCGATATGCAGTTTGTTGCAGTATCGCTACGTGAAACCTTCGCTGTTGAAGCAAAATGCCAACTACCTGTTATTGCGATGTTCGCAATATAGCAGTATGATGTATCATCTTTAGGTTTCCTTGACCTGTAAAGTCTTCCATTCGGATAAAACTTAATACTATCCATCACCTTATCCGAAAATGTAGAATCCGGATTTACATAATACCTTATCCAAGTATGGCTGCACAACAAAGTTTTAAGTGCATTTGTATCCTTGAAATTTATATTCTGGGCTGATAGTGTGCCGAGCGAAAGGAGGAAAAAAAATAAAGCTAAATATTTTCTCATTATACAAAGATAAAAAAATTGGGATTTGTTGAATTTTTAACAAGATTATATGGGGAAAATTCACCTAAAAAAAGCTTAAAATAACAGGACCATAACAGGAGGCATAACAGGGATAGAACAGGGATAGAACAGGGATAGAACAGGAAAGTTACAGGGAGATAACAGGGAAGTCAGAATTTTTCGCCACTTGATTATTAATGAGTTATACGGCATGTGCCTGTTAATAACAGGAAAGATCAGGAGAAGGATTAAGCAAACAAAACCAAAAATTATTTTAAAAGTATCCATGTCTTCTTTCTTTAGTACAAAGATAATGTATCAAATGTTGTTTTTTCAAAAGTCATTTGCTTTTAAGAAACACAACAAATTTTTACAGTGGGGTTTTACCCTGACGCTAAAGGTCAGGGCAGGATTAACAGAGATAACAGTGAACAAATACCACTAATTAGTGGTATCTATTAAATGGTATTTTAAAAGTAAATTTGTTAAATATTTATTTATATGTGTCGGGCGTGTACTTGTGAAAAATCCAGTACTCTTCATATTTTCCTCCGTAAAAAGATACCTCAATACGGTTTTCACTGATGTCTTTTATCTCATAGGAAATTATGTAGCCGCGAAGACCATTATTTTTAAAAGCTAAATTTAACCAATTTCCGCATGCATTTCCTGATTTATTGGAAGCACCATTTAGAGTATCTTCACCAAGCATTCCGTCTGCAGGTAAATCACTAAGGTAATAAGTAAATTCATTTGTAGTTGAAGTACCACCAGAACTTGCATAACCAGAATACTCCCATCCTCCGGTTCCATTACTAAAACTCCATAAAACATCACCCAGTCTATCTAGGTTGGTCGACCACGGATCTTGTTCATCAAAATCCTGACGAATGTTACGGGCACTATCTAATTTCCAATGTCCATTCAACAAACTCAGATATTTGCAACATGGATGCGCCACATTCCAAAGCTTATGTATAAACTCACTTTCCTTTTGCAATTCTTTTTGCCGCACATCTTCGTTATACATGCTGTACATATAAACAAGGTCATCGGAAATTCTGTTTTCTTTACTGTATTTATCAAATGGTTTTATGGCTTGTTTCACTTCATCTAAGGTAGATTGTACAAGGGTGAGGGAGAGTTTTGTTTGGGCTACTGTTTCAAATTCTTTTATTGCCAAATAAGGCACATCGCCTTTGTATCCTATAGCTACACATACAGCAGGTTTATTATTTGGCATCAGCATTTGTTTCTGCTCGTCATTACCGACATAAAAATTCTCCTTGTCGGTAGAGTTAAGCCTGTAAAGGCTTTTAATGGATTCATAAATCACATAAGTATAAACCCTGTCGAATTGTTTTCCATTTCCAACAACTACTTCCAAATTGTGCAGGCCCCATTCTTTTGGCCGTGTGCCTGTGTCAATATTTACCCAGCCAGTATTGGTCCAGTTAAAGCCATAGGACTCCATCCGGTAGGTTTCCCGTTTCAATAAAACTTTTTGATAATCATTGGCAACCTTTACAAACTCTTCCGTAGTTTTCA
This sequence comes from uncultured Bacteroidota bacterium, assembly GCA_903901055.1. Lineage (GTDB taxonomy): Bacteria > Bacteroidota > Bacteroidia > JABEUT01 > JABEUT01 > JABEUT01. Next base: position 37,648 of record CAIUPO010000019.1, on the reverse strand, counting down.
CTAATTTCTTACTTGCCTTTTCCTGTATCTTTTTCAAATCAGCAGTTACCTTTTTCATTTGCTCTTCATAATACCCTTTTAGCAATGCCGCATTTTTATCTGCATTCTTTACATTAGTAAGGCGCTGTTGTTTGAACTTTATAAAATCATCGTAGGAGTCAGTGCCCTTAAGCATTTCAGCCGCCATGCTGTCAAGTTCATACATATTCTTGTCTAGGTTTTTGATGTAAATCTCAAGCACAGCATTGTTGCAGGTTTTAAACATAGCCTTCAACCTTGTCTGAAATTCACGGGTTGCAATTAATGTATTCTGAAATTTTCCGGAGCGCAGGACTTTTATGATAGCCGGATCAATGCCTTTTTTATTAGATGCGGAAGTATCTTTTGGGTGCCTCATAGTATCTGGTCCGCTAACAACATACGAACCGCTCGTATATTTTCCATTAACTATTTTTTTATTTTTGTTATAATAGGGTTCATTGTAATTGGTAGATTGCAAACCTTGTATAAGACTGCTTCCATCGGAATAAGAAAGGCTGTAGTAGAGGCTGTCTACTAATTCTTTGGTGGTTACTTTATGCCCGCGGAATGGCAAACCTTTTTCAACTTCGGCTTTAAATCCGTCCGGTAAAAAATCCAGTTCAGTAATATCTACGGGCACTAAATAGTTGTCAATTTTTTGCGGGTCTACCCAATTCATGTTACCCAGAGAATCCCGCACCCCGCGGTATGCCATCATCCCGGGCCTTTTGTTGGTAGTGGGTATTTCTATATGGATAGGATTATTTTTATCAATGCTTAGCTGCTCGCCTTTTGCAGTTGCATTTATATAAATCATTCCGTCTGTTTCAAGTGGTGCGCCATTCGAAGTTGTTGTGAGATTTGACAACAGCATATCCGCCGGAGAAAGGGCTTCTGAGAGTTCTACTTTTACACTATCTTCAACAATATCGCCTTTGGAATTCCGGAAACATCCTTTGGGAAAAACAACCACCGTTCCTTTATCACCTTCCACCACATTATCCTTTTTCGAATCAATGCCAACATACTGGCTTGGCACAATGGTGGCTTTAAAAGGGTCGGTTGGAGAGAGTTTGAAGGTTATTGGTATAGGGGCATGATGGCAGGCTGCAAATAAAAAAATACTTGTCGCTAAAAAGCAAATCCCCTTTAAAAACCGTTTGACTTTGGTTATTTCCATTTTTAATTTTTGCTATTTCAAAAGTAGTATTTTATTTGAATGGACTATGCAGGACTTTTTACGACTAACTCCGGTTCGCAAAACCATCCCGGAATTTTAGCTATTTTTACAGCATGAAAAAGGCAGGGTTCATTTTACTTTTAGGGTTTCTTCTTATTCCTGTTTTGCTTCAGGCCGGAAACATTGAGAAAGCCTTCAAGGCGCTTTCTTTATATGATTACTTTGATGCACGGGAGCGTTTCTATAAAGAACTAAAAAGCAAGAGCGATTATGTTCCTGCCACTTATGGATTGAGCCTTATAGCTTCCCGCAACGACAATCATTTTTACAATCTCGATACGGCATACGATTATATTCTCAAATCGAAAAAGGCCGTAGCAACCGCAACCGATAAGCAATTATTGAATTGGGGAAAACTGGGAGTAAGTAAAACCTCTATTAACGTATTGCAAGACAGTATTGAATACAAGGCATACATATTGGCAACCTTTAGAAACACTATTGTGGGATATAATCATTACATCGATTATTATACCACCTCATCGAAAATGCAGCAGGCTATAAATCTGCGCGATTTACTGGCATTTCAAATGGCAGGCAAGGAAAACACTTTCCAGGCTTTCAAAGCTTTTATGGAAGGGTATCCAAAGTCGCTGGAGTATGATGAAGCCAAGACAAAATATGAAATATTACTTTTCAAAACTGCTACGTCTGCTCACACTGTTGAAAGCTATGTTAACTTTATTAAGGACTATCCGCAAAGTCCGTATGAAGGCGCGTCGGAAGATTCAATTTACAGCCTCTCAACAGCCCGGCAACTGGTGGGTGAGTATCATGCTTTTGTAAAACAGTTTCCTACTAACCGCAATGTTTCCGATGCATGGCGAAAAATGTATGCCACGTATACCATGGATGGCCGGACAGAAACTATTCTGAAATTTCAAAACACGTACCCTGATTATCCTTTCATTGAACATGCCGATTCAGATTTGATTTTATCGAAATCTGTTTTCTATCCAGTTAAACATGGCGACAAATGGGGATATATTGACAGCGCAGGAAAATTGCGCATCCCTTATAAATACGATTGGGCTGATTCTGCTTTTTTTGACGGACTTGCAGCGGTTGCTATAAGCGACAAAATCGGATTCATCAATAAAAGAGGAGAGCAGGTAATCCCATGCATTTATGAGGAAGCAGACCACTTTTATAAAACTCTTTCTATTGCGAAAAAAGGCGGATTGTATGGAATAATATCCAGTATCGGACAGGTGATGGTTCCTTTCGAATACCAGGAAATACTGGAGTTTTCAGAGGGTACTGCCGAGGTAGAAAAGAATAATTTGTTTGGATATATCAATCTGCTGGGTGATGAAATTATACCTGCAAAATATCTGGATGCTTTGGATTTTTCGCAGGGTTTGGCAAGCGTACAGAACAAGGACAATAAGTATGGTTACATCAATCACAAAGGTGATTTTGTAATCCCGTTCAATTATGAATGGGCGGATAAATTCAGGGATAGCCTTGCCAAAGTAAAAGCCAATGGAATGTTTGGGTTGATAGACCTTCAAGGCAATGTTGTAAGGCCTTTTGCTTACGACAACCTTGGGGATTTTTCGGAAGGAATTGCCATGATGGTACTCGGATTAAAATTCGGTTATTGCGATAGAAAAGGAACTTTGCTGGTTCCGATAAAATACGATTTCACACCCGACATGCTTACAGAAGGAGCCTTCCGCAAAGGATATGCAAAAGTGCAACTGCACAAAAAGCGCGGGTTTATAGATACCACCGGAAAGCTTGTCATTCCTTGTAAGTACGATGATGCATTATATTTTTCACAAGGACTTGCTCCTGTTCTGCAAAATAGAAAGTGGGGCTATATCAATGAAAAAGGAAAACAAGTTATTCCCGGAAAATATGAACTGGCGTATCCCTTCTCCGATAGTCTTGCACGGGTGAAATCAGGTGGCATGTTTGGTTACATTGATTTAGATGGACAAATGGCTATCTCACCACAATTTACCAAAGCAAATGACTTTAATAATAATCTGGCTCTTGTTGTAATTGACGGGAAGTATGGATTGATAGACAAGTCTGGTAACTTTGTTGTGAACTGCATTTGGACCGAAGTTAAATCGATGCAGAAAGGTTTTTTAAAAGTGGGAATCGGGGATAAAATGGCATACTATAATTTGAAAACCCGGAGCTATTTGTGGCAGGAGGAAGGGTTTGTTAAGTAGGCTGAGCTTTGCGAACAATTCGTCGGGATGGAATGTATTTAGCAGTTATCGTAAAAAAATATAATTATATTTACTTTTTAAAATCTACATTTGAAAGTGAATAAATATTCTTTTGGTTTTCTTTTGTGTTTCTCAATGTTCATTCTGCGGCCTTCAGTTCTGTTTGCACAAAGTTGGGAATGGGCCATGCAAGGCACATATAATGTAACCGGCAGTTGTGTTAATTATGAAACAGTTACTGATTCAATGGGAAATATTTATGTAACCGGCAGGTTTTCCGGGAGTGTAATATTCGGCAAAGATACACTCGTAAATACCAATCCTTGGAGCAGCGTTTATATTGTGAAGTACGATCGTAACAGGAACGAAAAATGGGCCAGGCAAAGTTCAGTTGGAAGTCAAATATATCTCGCCTGGGGGACTTCAGTAGCGGCGGACGGAGCTGGTAATGTTTACCTGGCAGGGACGTTTGGAGACACTATTACCTTTGGCCCTTATATGCTCTTATCGGCAACGAGGTACAACGTTTTTCTGGTGAAGTATGATAGTTCAGGTAATGTAATTCATGCAGTAAGTGGTACCGTTAAATATTATTTGGATGAAGGTTATGCTTATTCTATAACAACTGATAAAAAAGGATTTGTTTATATGACTGGCGAACTATACGATACCCTCAGGTTTGATACCAATGTTCTTACTGCCTATTCCTCAAGTATCTATTTAGTTAAGTTCGATTCATCCGAAAATGTGGTGTGGGCAAAGTGTGCCAAAACCCCGCACATGTTTACGGTTGATAATGGAAGCGCTGTTGGTATTGACAAGGCGGGCAATGTATATGTGACGGGAAATTATTCCGATACTATTATTTTTGATTCGGATACCCTGGCAAGTAAGGCCGCTTATAATGTTTTCCTTGTTAAATTTGATTCGTCGGGAAAAGTTATTTGGGCTAAAACCGATGAAGCCCCAAGCCAATTTTGCCAGGCTCACTGCTATTCCGAAGCAATAGATAATGCAGGCAATGTTTATACCACGGGGTATTTTCACGATACGGTAAATTTCGGCACGCATAAATTAATTTCAACACTGGGCTCGTTAGGCGATATCTATCTCATCAAGTACGACAGTGCCGGAAATATCATTTGGGTCAAACAAAGTTCTTGTACAAAAACAAGCCTTTACCAGGAAGCGTATAGTGTGGCGATAGACAAATACAATGATGTTTTTGTAACAGGTGGTTTTTACGACACCATTCAATTCGGTGGCATCAGGTTGGTTTCAGATTCAAGTTATCCGGCATTTTTATTTCAATTAGACACCTATGGTAATGCCCTTTGTGCTAAGGTAATTAATTGCGCTTATATCGGCAGGTCATGGGTAACACAAAGCTGGGTTGATTCAGGGGTTATTTTCGGAAGCAACCTGGTTAAATATCAATACCTTGTTTTTGGGCCTGACACAGTAGCACAGTCACAAGGGGGCGGTGTTCCGTTTTTTGCCGAGTGGAAACCATGCGGAAATAGTATAATTAATTCCTCAGAATCCTTACCCGAAAAAAATAGCATCTCCGTTTTTCCCAATCCGAATAACGGTGAGTTCATAATTCAGTCGTCAGTGGCCAGTAAACAGTCGTTAGTGGAAGTGTATGATGTAATGGGACAGCTAGTATATAAAGATATCCTTCGCTCTGCTCAGGATGACAACCTCATTGAGTTAACAAATCAACCTAACGGGGTTTATTTCTATTGGATACTGGATAATAAACAGCAATTGATTGGAGAGGGGAAAATAGTTATTGAAAAATAGTAAATAATATTTCTTATCTTGATCCAACTACGTATTCACCAGTTTATTCTTCGGAATCCTGTTAAGCATTATAAACCCTAACACGAAAATGAAAAGTAAGAAACCAATCGAGTTCCGCATATCGTGGGTGAGGTCATACACCCAGCCATAGAGGAATAAACCAAGCACGCTTCCAACGTTTTCACATACATCATAAAAACTGAAAAATGATGCATGGTCTTCTGTTTCAGGTAGCATTTTTGAATAGGTAGACCGGGAGAGCGATTGTATTCCGCCCATCACTAATCCAACAAAAAATGCAAGCAGGTAAAACTCTTTGGCAGTGTAAGTGAAGTACGCACCAATACAAACTCCTACCCAAATAAACACGGCTATTTTCAGCATGAAAACATCGCTTTTTATTTTGGCTATGTGTGAAAATATATAAGCGCCGATTACTGCGACAAACTGTATGATTAATATGGTTGGTATCAATTGTTTTTCATCGAGGTGCAGGGTATCTGAACCAAATAAATTAGCCACAAGCATAATGGTTCGTACACCGGTATTGTAAATAAAAAATGCAATTAAAAACCGGCGCAATCTTTTTGTTGTTTTTAATAATCTCCATACTTTCAATAATTGCTGATACCCTTTCCAAATGTTTTTCATCTGCCCCTTCTTCACTTCTCCCATGGGGTTTGTAGGCAGCCTGCGGAAAGTGATTTGAGCAAAACCAACCCACCATACACCAACCGTTAAAAATGAAAATCGTGTTGCCATGGTTGTTGCGGCATCGCCTGTAAGCCCTGTCCATTGCGGGAATGTGACCATTACGAGATTTATAATTAGCAACAATGCACTTCCAATATATCCATACGAAAATCCTCTAGCGCTGACTCTATCCTGATCCTTTAGTTCTACAATTTCCGGCAGGTATGCATTGTAAAACACAATGCTTCCGGCATAACCTACGCAGGCAAATATTACCATGGTTATTGCAAGCCATAGAGTAGATACATCCGTGAAAAAGAATAACAAACTACATGCACTTGCACCCATGTAGCAGAAAAATTTCATGAATATTTTTTTGTTCCCGCTGTAATCTGCAATGCCGGATAGGAGGGGAGCAACGGCAGCAATAACAAGGAAGGCAAAAGATAATGCATACGTATAAAGTGCATCAGGAAGAAAAGTAAACCCAAGAAATTTCACAGTCTGAACACCACCGGCATGCGTAACTGCGCTATAATAAATTGGGAATAGGGTGGAGGTAATGACAAGATGATATACCGAATTTGCCCAGTCATAAATAGCCCAGGCATTAACTACTTTTTTATCTCCTTTTACAAATGGGGTTTTCATAAAGACAAATGTAGGGAAATAACTATAAGCTGTGAAGGGTTTTTGTCATCGCGAGGAACGAAGCGATCTTAACCAACATTAGTACTGCTTTTAGTAAGATTGCTTCGCAGAGCCTCGCAATGACAATTGGGCTTAGTTCCCCAACACCACAAACTTTTTCGTGTCGACAACATTGCCCGATTTAAAATGCATGAAATATGTGCCAGCACTTAATCCATCAATCGAAAAAATCTCTTCATGATTGCCTGCATATTCATTTACTGTTTTCTCAGAAATCTTTCTGCCGAAAATATCGAACAAGGTGAATGTAGCTAAGCCGCTTTGGTGTTGAGTGAAACTAACAGTATAGGATTGTTGAACGAAAGTAGGGTAGAGCAAAACAGAACTAGTGCTTTTTTGAGCCAAATTATTTACTTGAGTAGTAACAGGAATAATTTTTCTGCACCGTTGGTTTCCCACATCACCAATATAAATATTGCCTGCTTTGTCTAATGATACCATTTCGGGGGAATATAATTCGGCAGATATGGCAGGGCCTCCGTCTCCTGAAAATCCCGGAGCCCCGTTCCCTGCAATTGTGTTAATTATCCCGGAAGTATTAATCATTCTGATTCGCTGATTTACTACATCTGCAATATATACATCAGCCGAATCATCTACGGCAACCCAGTAAGGCTGGTTCAATTCCGATGCCGATGCAGGCCCCCCGTCGCCTGCAAAGCCAGCGACAGCATTCCCTGCTATCGTAGTAATTATTCCTGTTGAGGCTGAAACTTTTCGAATTGTGTTGTTGCCATCTTCAGCTATGTATAAATTACCTTTTCTGTCGATATCAATTCCGTAGGGGTGGTTTAATTCTGCTGCCGTGGCTGGTCCGCCATCTCCGCTGTATCCCAAAACGCCATTTCCGGCAACAGTAGTAATAAGGTGAGTTGTCATATTTACCATCCTTATGCGGTTATTGCCCTGGTCGGTAATATATAAGTTGCCTGACGTGTCAAAAGCTAATCCCAGGGGGCTGCTAAGTGAAGCTGAAGTTGCAGGCACGCCCTCGGCCATCGATACACCACCACCAGCAAATGTGGAAATGATGCCCGATGAATTTACCAGTCTTATCCTGCCGTTTCCCTGATCATCGATATAAACATTGTGAGAAGTATCGGCAAGCACATCCCAGGTAGTAGAAACTTCAGCAGCAGTTGCAGGCCCTCCATCTCCCGAAAAGCCGCCAACGCCAATTCCGGCAAACGTATTTATTATTCCAATGGAGTTTACTATTCTAATCCTGTAATTTATCAGGTCGGCTATATAAAAATTACCAAAATCATCCGGCCGGCAATTACTTAAAAAATTAACCTCGGCTGATGTTGCGGGACCTCCGTCACCGCTGTAACCCGCAATTCCGTTTCCGGCAGCAGTAATAATGGTTTGGGCAAATGAGTTATTACCAAGTGCAGGTAAAACAAATAATGGAAGTAACAGTACTAATTTTCTCATGGCAAATCGAATTAAATATTACAACGAAGTTAGTAATATTATCGAATGCGTGGAAAAGCACTTTAGCTTACTGTCCTAACACCACAAACTTTTCAGAGCGTTCTTCAAAGCCCCTTTAGAGCCTGTACTGAACTTGATTCGGGAGGTTTTTGGTACCTTTTAATGTGCCTCCAACCAATTCTTACCCACACCCATGTTCACTTCAATAGGGACTTCCAGCTTCAGAGCATGTTTCATTTTGTTTGCTACCAATGGTTTCAGGGTTTCCAATTCCTCGGGATGAACATCAAAAACCAATTCATCATGCACCTGCAAAATCATTTTGGAACGGAGCTTCTCCTGTTTCATTGCATCATGAATATGAATCATTGCAACTTTAATCATGTCGGCTGCTGAACCTTGTATCGGTGCATTAATGGCGTTGCGTTCGGCAAAACCACGTACGGCATAGTTGCGTGAATTAATGTCCGGCAAATAGCGTCTGCGGCCTAGCATCGTTTCTACATAGCCTTTCTTGCGGGCATTTTCAATGCTGTCGTCCATGTATTTTTTAATGCCGGGATATTGGGCAAAATATTGTGCAATAATATCCGCAGCTTCTTTCCTTGCTATGCCAAGCCTTTGCGACAAACCAAAACCTGAAATACCATAGATAATTCCAAAGTTTACTGTCTTGGCATTGCGGCGCATTTCTGATGTCACAGCGTCAAGCTCAACATTATAAATCCGGGCTGCGGTTGCTGCATGAATATCCAAATTCTTTTGAAAAGCCTCTATCATGGCTGTATCTCCGCTAAGAGATGCGATAATTCGTAATTCGATTTGTGAATAATCAGCAGAGAGCAATACCATATTTTCATTTGCGGGAACAAATGCTTTACGTATCTCGCGGCCTCTTTCAGTCCGGATAGGAATATTCTGCAAATTCGGATTATCTGAACTCAAACGACCTGTAACAGCAACCACCATATTGAATGTAGTATGTATCCTTCCGGTTTTACCATCCACCATAAGTGGAAGCGCATCTACATAGGTATTTTTTAGTTTTTGCAGTTCACGGTAATCCAAAATTTTATCTACTATAGGATGTGCGCCAGTCAATTCAGTCAACACTTCTTCACCAGTAGAGTACTGGCCTGTTTTGGTCTTCTTAGCTTTGTCGGATATTTTTAGTTTATCAAATAATATTTCCCCAACTTGCCTAGGAGAATCAATATTAAATTCATGTTCTGCCAGCTTCCAGATATCGGTTTTCAGTTTTTCAATATCACTTGTAAGTTCATTTGAAATTTCTTTCAATGCCCCTTTGTCAACCTTAATTCCTTCCACCTCCATTTCACTCAAAACTTTCTCCAATGGTATCTCTACATCTTCAAAAAGTTTGCGGACAGAAATCTCATCCAGCTTTGGCGACATAGCTTCATACAACCTGAATAGCATATCGGCACGTTCACAGCATACTTGCATAATCTGTTCATGCGATACCATATCCATACTCAATTGCTCTTTTAAAGTCTTTCTGCTTTCCGAACCAAATTCCGGTATATGATGCCCCAATGTATTGTGGACAATATCGGGCAGATAATGCGGAGACTCAGGCCTGATAAGAAATTGTGCAATCATCACATCGAACAAATCCCCTTCAATGGTAATTTTATGCTGACTTAAGTAATTTAAATTTTGCTTAATATCATATCCGGTTTTCTTAATGCTTTTCTTTTCTAAAACTTCTTTCAGTTGCTCCCATTTTTTTTCTGAGTGCTCCGAAAGTGCAATGTAATGGGCGTCTCCAGCTTTTGTACAGAATCCAATTCCATTGCATGTTCCTCCATTCATTGCCATGTAATACCCAATTCTGTCAGACTTATGCAACGATTCAATAAAAGAATCTATTGCAGTAACCTCTTCGTAGTTGGTTGGAATTTTAGGGGAATGAGGTTTGGTTTCTGCTTCAGCAAATAAATCGGAACTTTCAGTCTCACTCTTCAAAGCCCCTTTAGTGGTTTGGGGCTCAGTTGGCATTGTTTCCCCCGGAAAATAATCCTTCATTATCCGAACGGCAATCGTCTTAAACTCGAGTTCATTCAACACATCCATCAACGCTTGTTTGTTGGGTGCGCTGCGTTTCATATCCTCCAAACTAAATGGCAGATCTACATCGCAAATAATGGTTGCAAGTTGTTTGGATTGAGTTGCCATGTGGCCGTTTGTTTCAACCTTCTCTTTCAGTTTTCCTTTTAGCTTATCGGTATTCTTAAGCAGATTTTCAATGCTGCCGAAATCTTTGATAAGTTGAATAGCGGTCTTTTCTCCCACACCGGGTATGCCGGGAATATTATCCACTGCATCGCCCATCAATCCTAAAATGTCAATGAGCTGGTTAACATTTTCAATTTGCCATTTCGCACAAATTTCTTTGCAGCCTAATATCTCCGGCGGATTGCCTTTATTCGATGGTTTGTAAATAAAAACGTGGTCAGTAACTAACTGTCCGTAATCTTTATCAGAGGTCATCATGTACACTTCAAACCCATCCTTCTCTGCATGTTTCGAAAGCGTTCCAATAATGTCATCGGCTTCGTATCCATCTTTCATTAATACTGGAATTCCAAAAGCCTCAGCAATACGAATAATGTACGGTACAGCCTTAATAATATCTTCGGGAGTTTCCGCGCGTTGGGCCTTATAGTTGGCATCCATCTCGTGGCGCACAGTCGGAGCATGGGTATCAAAAACAATTGCGATATGGGTCGGTTTTTCCTTTTGGAAAAGCTCAAGTAGCGTATTTGTGAACCCAAACATAGCGTTGGTGTTCATTCCTTTTGAGGTTACACGCGGATTGCTGCTGAAAGCAAAATAGGCCCTGTACACCAGTGCCATAGCGTCTAATAAAAATAGTTTGCGGTGATGGTCGGGTGTGATTGTGCTCATTGTAATGCAAAAGAAAGAAAATTTTTCGTTATCCCGTAAGCTACTTTTCCCAATGTCAATAATTCGTTGATAATTGGTTGGGGTGAAAAAAAAAACTCAACCCCCTCGTATGTAGATTTGTAGCAAAATAATATCTATGGCGAAAATTCTACTCGAACGTGTTAAAGGGGATTTTGGATTTGAAGCAAAGGATGCATTCGGACATACCGTGCCTATGGATACCAGCGAAGAAACAGGCGGAAATAACTTTGGTGTTCGGCCAATGCAAATGCTGCTTATGGGAATTGGGGGATGCAGTGCCATTGATATTGTTACCATTCTGAAAAAGCAACGTCAGCAGATCGATGATTTTAAAATAGAAATTGAGGGGGAGCGCGAACCCGGAAAAGAGCCATCCTTATGGCAAAATGTGCGCATTAAATATTTCCTGAAAGGCAAAATAGAACCTGAAAAAGCCAAGCGTGCTTGTGAATTATCTATGGGGAAATATTGCTCGGTTGCAGCAACTATGTTGAAGGCAGGATCTAAAATTACATGGAGTATTAAGTTAAACGGTGAGTAATTTAGCATTGAAGTTTTAATTTTGTTGTTACATTTGTTTTTGAAGGTGAACTATGTTAGTCCGTATTTTTAATTAAAGGATTACTTTAGGCCCCTTGATAAAAAACTATGGCAACACTCTCTATACTGGTACCGGCTTATAATGAAGGCCGTACAATTGCGGAAATTCTCGATAAAGTAGTGGATGCGCCGATTTCATTTAATATCGGTAAAGAGATAATTGTGATTAATGACGGCTCTTCGGATGATACGCAGGCCAAGCTGGATGAGTACATGGCAAAATATAATGCGCGTGCCGACAGGGCTTCTCTCCCAAGTATTGTGGTTCATGAAAAGAAAGTAAATGCGGGTAAGGGAGCTGCTATACACACAGGCATAAAAGTTGCGACTGGAGATTATATTATTGTTCAGGATGGCGACCTTGAACTGGACCCACGTGAGTTTAATATTTTACTTCAACCAATTGTGGAAGGTTATGCCGATGTTGTCTACGGTTCACGTTTTGCAGGTGGTAAAGCCCACCGGGTAATGGATTTCTGGCATTCGGGAGGTAACAGGTTTCTAACCTTCTTTTCCAATATGTTTACCAATCTGAATTTGACAGATATGGAAACGTGCTACAAACTGTTCAAGTCAGAGCATTTGAAAAAACTTAACCTGAAAGAAAACAGATTTGGGTTTGAGCCCGAGGTAACAGCCAAGATTGCAAAAGTTCCCGGAATAAAGATTTATGAAGTAGGAATTTCTTATTATGGCAGAACCCGAGACGATGGCAAAAAGATTGGCTGGAAAGATGCAGTGCGCACTATGTGGTGCATTGTGAAATACCGTTTTGCGGATTAAAAATAAATTACCCTTTTTGCTTTACCAGATTTTTTGCTGCAACAATTGTATAGGCGGCACATGCAAGTACAAATGGCCACGCAGGCATGAATAATCTGTTCTCGGCGCACATGCGTATTATACAGGTATGTATTAAAATGGTGTAGATGGGTATCAGCGCCAGTAGCCATTCCTGATGGCTTTTAGATTTAAACCCTTTGAATAAAAGTAAAACTGCACCTGCCAAACCAAGGAAAACCATGGCGAGGTAGAACAAATTAAAGAACCGTTCTATCCATGGTCCCAGCTTTCCAATATTTCCTCTTTTAAAATAAACTTTCATATAATCGCCATAGATAAATCCTTTTGTTAGAATAATTGGCACCTTCACATAATAAAGAAACTTATGTTCTTTTTTTACGGATGTGGTATACTTATCAAATGTATTTTCAATGTCTGTTTGCAATGCAGCAGCTTGCGGCGAAACAGGCCGGAGTCCATAATAAAATATGGGGAATACCTTGTTCCAGTCTTTGTTGTTTTTAGCAAACATACTGTCAAGTGACGGTAACTGGATTGCCATAAACTGATGAACTTTTGACTTTAGACGCAATAATGAATCCCTATTAAATGCTGAAGTGTAAACATAATCGGGAACAGAATCGTAATTTTTTAATTCCGGTTCTCCGGGAAAAAGCAAGCCTCCAAACCAGCTCATAGCAGTGGTGCGGTCGGTTATTTCTTTTGCTCCTCCCCATGATTGAACGAACTGCAATTCATTCTTCATGTAGGACGAATCTATATATGGATAGAGTATACTATTTGTAAGCGGCATTATTTTTTTATGCACCGAATAATTTCTTGTTATCCATGCCCCATCTGCAATTACAAATGGAATAGCCAATATGAGTAATGGTTTTATAAAACCTATTTTATTTTTGAATGCATAAATTAAATAGATGAATCCGAATAAGCCGAAGACAGGCAGGAAAACAGGCCGGAGGAAAACAACCCATGCTAAAAATATCCCAGAAAATAGCATATACTTGAGTTTATGTTTGTGCAGATAGAGCGCAAAAAACCAAGTTGCAAACACCAGGAAAGCACTGCAAGCACACTCTGACATAATGCAGATATCGTAGTAATTGGAATAAGTACTGATGAGAAACAGATAGAAACAAACGAAAAATGCGCGCTTTGATTTTAAAACAAGTCTTGCTAACAGAGCAGTAAAATAAACGCTAAGCGATGCTAAAATAAGTTGCAAAATAATCATGCAGTTGTATGCTGCATTATAAGACATCATACACCGAAAGAGATAGTAAATAGCACCATAGCCGGGCATACGGAAATCGGGTGAATAGTGGCCCGTTGCAACTAAATGTTCTATAGGGTCGGTATAAGATGGCCCGTCGCCAATAAAACCAAAAGATAAAAGATGGGAATCTGCCCGATGCCCTAAAAATAGCTGCAGGAACGGAATAAGAGCCTTGAAGAACATTGCTAATGAAATCCAAAAAATGTATTTGGAAGGGCTTCGTAAGAAAAATCGGGTAATTCTATTCTTCAATGAGAGGGATTTCTGCTGTTTCCGCACAAAGATAGAAAATAGCTTATCTGGTCAATAAGCAAAAAAGATATATTTTAGTCACCCCTTAGAAGAAATGCCATTTACATTTTCACATCCTGCTATAGTTCTCCCGGCAAAATACCTGCCTGAAAAGTGGGTATCTATGACTGCTCTTATTGTAGGTTCTGTTACACCTGATTTTGAATATTTCATGCGGATGAGAGTAGAAAGTATTTATAGCCACACCTGGACCGGCTTGTTCTGGTTTGATTTGCCACTGGGGTTTTTACTCACATTCATTTATCATTATATTGTTAGGAATTCGTTAATATGTGATTCGCCCCGTTTTATAAAAAAACGATTATCCCGTTATATGGATTTCAGCTGGGGACAGTATGTAAGGCATAATTTTTTCACTGTTATCATTTGCCTTATTATTGGCAGTGCCTCTCACATTTTCTGGGATGCATTCACACATCCACATGGTGATTTTGTAAGAATGATTCCCACCCTTAGAGAAAGCACAACTCTATTAGGTGTAACTGTTAAATATTACCGAATTTTACAATACATCAGTTCTACTCTTGGTGGAATAATTGTGTTTTATGCTGTTATGAAAATACCGCGCGCAACGGATTATGCCAAATCCCGCAATCCCGTTTTTTATTGGTTCATTGTTATAGGAACTGGTATAGTTGCTGCCAATATTAGAATCTTATTAGGCATACATTATACCGATTATCCTACGGTTGCAGTTTCTGCTTTAGCCGGGTTTATTGTTGGAACAATAATTGCTCCTGTTTTTTTGGAGAAACGAATTATTAAGCTGAAAGACAAATAGGATTTAACAAGTAAATTATATCTTTGACATTATATACAATCACCCTATGAATTATTGGCTTGCAAAATCAGAACCTTCGGTTTATTCCTGGGAAAATCTATTGAAAGATAAAAGCACCGCTTGGACCGGTGTAAGAAACTACGCTGCACGAATCCACCTGAACGCCATGAAAAAGGGTGATCAGGTTTTCTTCTATCACAGCAACGATGGGTTATGCATAGTTGGCATAGCAAAAGTTATAAAAGAGGCCTATCCCGATCCAACAGATAAGGAAAAAAAGGATTGGGTGGCAGTAGATTTAGCACCAGCTGAAACCTTAAAAAAGCCGGTAACACTGGCCCAGATGAAGGCCGAGAAGAAACTGGCCGGCATGGCTCTGATACGGATTGGCAGGTTATCAGTTAGTCCTGTATCCAAGGCAGAGTACGATGTAATTGTTAAAATGTCGCGATAAATTTGCAAATGACCGCCTAATTGCTACCTTTGCCAACCCTATTTAATAAACCGGCATCTTAGTATTTATGAAGTTAACAAAGTTTTCTTTTTTAGCATTCCTCTGTTTTTTCATTTTTGCAAATCGTAGTTCCGCTCAAACGGCTACCGTAAAAGGTTTTGTCTACGTCGACAAAACGCTTGAATCGGCGCTGTTTGCAACGGTGTATTTGCAGGGCACTCAATACGGAGAAAATACCGATGAAAACGGATATTTTTCTATCAGCAAAGTACCTCCCGGAAACTATACGCTGGTAGTGGCCTACTTAGGCTATGATACGCTTAAGGAAGCTATATCCCTCACCAAGGACCAGCTTCTCACAAAAAAATTATACATCAAACAATCGGCAGGTATTATTATGCACACCGTTGATGTGAACGCAAAAGCAAAAGCGAGGGAAACCACTCCGGGCGTATCTACTTACCAGATTACACCCGAGGATATGAAATCAATACCAACCATTGGCGGAACACCGGATATTGCCCAGTATTTACAGGTACTTCCGGGTGTTGTGTTTACAGGCGACCAGGGCGGACAATTATACATTGAAGGTGGGCAACCTATCCAAAATAAAGTATTGCTAGATGGTATGACAATCTTTAATCCATTCCATTCTATCGGACTTTTCTCGGTATTCGATGGCGATGTAATAAGTGATGCAACAGTATATGCAGGCGGTTTTAATGCCGAATATGGCGACCGTATTTCATCCATCATGGATATAAGAACCCGCGACGGAAATAAAAAATACATAACCGGAAAAGCAGATGCCAGCCCATTCGGAGCGCATGCTTTGGTAGAAGGCCCTTTGCTTAGGAATCCGAATGATGACCCTACAAAAGCCAGTGCTTCCTACATTCTCTCTTTTAAGAATTCCTATTTGGGGCAGACTTCGAAAGACGTTTATCCATATATTAATTCAGGTCAGGGGATACCTTTCAATTTTGCCGATTATTATGGAAAACTTTCATTCAATACATCCAACGGAAGTAAACTTAACCTGTTCGGATTTGATTTTACCGATAACGTAAATTACCCTGGCATATCCACCATCAAATGGAATGAAGCAGGCGGAGGGCTTAACTTTATTTTAGTTCCTTCCAATACTTCAAGTTTAATGGAATGTAATATCGATTACTCCAACTATTCCATTAACATGACCCAGAATGCAATTGCTCCTTCGTCAAGCAGCATTTTCACATTCAATGCAGGATTGAAATTCACCCAGTTTTTAGGAAATTCAACCGTATATTATGGCTTTGATATTTCGGGAACAGGGACCAACCTCGACTTTTACAACCCTGCCAACAGGGAAATTACCGAAGCCGAAAACTCCGATGAATTATGCGGATTTGTAAAATGGAAATTTATAACCAACAACAAAAAATTGGTTATTGAGCCCGGCTTGCGGTTTCAATATTATTCATCCGCATCATTCAGCGCATTTTCTCCTGAACCGCGCTTCGATGGAAAATGGAACATTACCAAAATATTCCGCCTGAAATTTGCAGCAGGTCTATACTCACAAACACTTGTAAGCACGGTGGACGAACGTGATGTGGTTGACCTTTTCTATGGTATTATCACCAGCCCTCCAACTTCTGATATTCCGTCAAATTTCACACCTCAGGGTGGCACACCGGCTGCTGTAACCAGCCCTCTGCAAAGAGCATACCACCTTACAGGTGGCTTCGAATTGGATGTATTAAAAACCATGCACATTAATGTGGAGTTTTACCAGAAAGATTTCCTACAGACTTCTACACTTAACTACAACAAAATTTACGATGATAACGCCGACAATTACCTGATTCCGGACACCCTTAAGAAACCATTTTTAGTTCAATCGGGCAAGGCCTATGGTGCCGACATCAGTATTAAGTACGAAATTCACCATGTTACTTTATATGGCGTGTACTCGCTCGGATATGTTACTTATTGGGATGGTACTTACCAGTTTCCTCCACCATTCGATAGGCGTAACAACGTAAACCTTGTGGTATCGTATCAGTTTGGTAAGGACCTTAGCTGGCAGGCAAACGTGCGCTGGAACTATGGCTCAGGCTTCCCTTTCACTCCTACACAAGCATTCTATCCTATGACTCCGCTCTCCAATATCGGAAGTCAAATACAAAATTCCAATCCGAACCTTGGCATATTATATGGTGATTTCGACAGCCAGCGTTTGCCCGATTATCACAGGTTAGATATCAGCCTTTCAAAACATTTTCAGTTCTCAACAAATATGGCATTGCGTATTGATGCAAGTGTGATTAACCTTTATAACCGTTCGAATATCTTTTACTTCGACCGTATTACCAACCAACGGGTAAATCAGCTTCCGGTACTTCCTACACTTAGCGTGGGGCTGGATTTCTAGGTCGGTGCCCGACTGGCTATAATTCTAATCACGGTGTACTTGCTAAATCAATCCAGTGGAACAATGGTTTGTTTATATAATTGAATGTTCCGACAGCACATTTTATATCGGCACCACAAACGATGTAGAGAAACGAATAGCCAAACACAATTCAGGGAAAGGAGCGAAGTACACACGCGGTAGAACACCTGTCAAACTAAAATATACACAAGCTTTTGAAAACAGGTCGGAGGCATGTAAGCATGAGTATAAATTGAAGCGATATTCAAGGGAAGAGAAAATTGCTTTGTTCAGCCCAACTCCCTCTCCTCATAGGAGAGGGTAGGGTGAGGTCTTGTACACCACAGTTATAAGACAGCTCTCAAAAACTGATATTTAATGAGGTTGTTAAATGGAATGAATAAATATTTATTGCATTATACCCGAAATACTCAGGAATACGTTTTAATATATAGGTAAAGCCTGGTTCCATGCATAATGCTAATCTATTCGATAATTTATAAGAACCACCGACATTAAAATTTGGCGCCATCGAGAAATAGTCAAAAATGGAAGAATTAGATACTACTTGTCCCGCAGAATTGGGGAGATAATATGTTTCAGACATATCCCCGAAAGATAAACTTAGATTTAGGAACATTGAAAAATTTGGATTATTAAGAAAATAAATCTTTGTACCTATGTCTGAATGATACCATTTTATTTGATAATAATATCTACTGTTTTCTAGAATTAAAGGAGTCCCATTATCTCCGTAATAAATACTGTCAATCACTACTGACCTATATACAAAATCATCATACGAAAATCCAGCCCAAAATGATAGGGGTTTATTAACCTTGTATTGAAAACCAATACCGCATCCCCACCCGAAATAGGGCTCTTCGAATTTATTAATGTCCTGAATATATTCAACATTAGTAGTGGGGTACAACCCATATTTCAAAAAATATGAAGGGAAAGAACCAATCGAAATCGGATTGATTGGCCTATAATAGCGGTAAGAATATGTGGGCGTAATCGAAAAATTTACCGACCATTTACTTTCTTTAACGGATGAACTATCTTTCCCCTTTTGCGCAAAAGAAAAATTGGAGAGCAGAGTTAAAGCAAATAAAAGGGAAAGGAATTTTTTCATTTACTTCCCAAGTTTAATATTCAACCGCACACTCATCATCGCAGAAAAATTCGTACCGTAATTAGAGTTACTTGGGGTATAGTTATTGCTATTATTATAATAATAAAATAGTCCGTTAACATAAATAAAGTCATTGCTACTGTTGCCGACATTTGTAAGTCCTTTATTTATAGAAACATCACTTACAAAAGAGTATCTTTGATTGATTTCGATAAATAGGCCTAGCGTCAAATACCCTTCTATATTAATATATGCGGTTTTGGGAGCTATATCATTGAATTGAACCATTTGATACAGTATTCCAATTGGGAAATGAAGTGCCTTTAGTAGTATCAATATCTGTATCATATAATGTATTTGTTTCTTTCGCTGCAATTAGGTGCCCAATAATAAAACCTGCTTCAGTAAAAATCAACATCTTATTCTTCACGCCAGAGAAGTATCTTACCGCAACTGGTATTTCCAAATAATTGAATTTATACGTGGCATTTACATTATTAATATCCCAAAAAGACGGATACCCTGGAAGGTTAATAATATATACAGAATCTTTACCAGAAATAACTTTTGTGGAATACCGCTGCACCTGCACCCCACTTGAAACACCCCAATGTTCATTAAACATATATACCAAACCACAGCCTATTCTTCCGCCCAAATTGTTAGTACCATTTTGTACACTTTCAGACGTTCCGAGGCCAATATAGGGTTCAATGGAGAAGCCTTTGCGGTGGGCTTTGTTACTATCCTTTTGCGCAAAAGAAAAAGAGGAGATGGCGAATAAATAAAATATTATAAAAAATATTTTTCTCATTTTAGCTTAAATAAATATCAAGCCTTTATACAAATATAAAGATATTCCAGAAGTGTGTGGCATTTGCTACGCATTTGTCAAGTATGTCACACCTAAAGGGGTATGACATAAAAAAATGACCTTTAATTACAATAATATCAGCTATTTATAGTGATATGTCATCAATCCTGAAAAATTAAAAGTGTGACATACAAGCCAAATCGGCTTGTTAAGATTTTTAAGAAAAAGCTCCTTATTTCACTACCTCAATCTTCCTGATTTCTGAGTTTGACTGCGATGTAATTCGTAAGAAATATACACCCGGGGTAATAGCAGAAGTAGAGAGTGTGTATGGTGATTTGAAGTCGTTATTGGTCCAGATTACTCTTCCTGTAACATCCAATAAATCGGCTTTACCATTATAGGAAGAGACTATGTTAAGCTTGTCTTTGCAAGGGTTTGGGTAAACAGCTAAGGTATTAACGGGCTTGCTTATGTTGGCAATTCCGGTGATAGATTGCATATTGATTTTACGGATAAGATTGTTGCCCAAATCAGCTACATAAATGTTGCCTTTGCTATCTGTAGCCAGTCCCATAGGATTATAAAACTCGGCATCGTTATACCATCCGTTCATGAATCCGGGAGTAGCATTCCCTGCAAGGGTTGATACTACTGAGTCTTTTGCATTCACCTTGCGGATAACATTATTGAATTCATCAGCCACCAGCACATTGCCCGAATCTAGTGCAATTCCGGTAGGGTCGTTAAATAAAACCACCGTATCACTCCGTGTGCCAATGGAATCCATCTTGCCATTTCTGTATCCTGTTTCAGTTCCGATTAAGGTATCAAAGCCAAAGGTGGCGTAACCTGCATAAGTGGTAACCGTGCCATTGTAAAGCCTGCGTATGCCATTTACTCCATTGTCGAACTGGCTTACAAAAACGGCTCCGTTTGTTCCCAATGCAATTCCATAAAGGCTGTAGAACTCAGCAATTGAAGTATCTCCATTCATATAACCTGAAATGGTAGGGCCTTTTCCGGCAATGGTTATAACTGAAGTGTCAGCTTTCACAATCTCACGGATGGCGTTATTTCCATTATCCGCAACAAATATGTTACCTGCTGTATCAATTGCAATAGAGGTAGGCAGATTAAACTCCGCTGCGGCTGAATGTCCATTTAGATATCCGGGAGTATTATTGCCAGCATAGGATACTACCCCACCTGTTGCCAATATTTCCCTGATAACATTATTGTAAGTATCCGCCACATATACATTTCCATATTTATCCACACAAACCCCTAGCGGATTGCTGAATTTGGCAACATAATTGCTTCCATTACGGAAGCCTAAATTTGAATCGAGGCCTTTCTTAATGTCTGCAGTATCACCGGCAATAGTAGTTACCGTATTGAACAGCACATTCACCTTACGGATAACATTATTGTAGGTATCTGCTATATAAAGATTACCTGATACATCAGTGGCAATACCTGTTGGTCCGTTAAACTTTGCATAGCTTCCAATACCATCGCGCCATCCTGCATTGGAGTCAAGCCCTTTATACATATTGGAAGTATCTCCTGCAATAGTAGACACATAATAAGCTTTCTGGCAGAAGCCCGAAATAGTAAGTAAACAAAGGGAAAATAGGAAGACTAATTTATTTCTATACATGTTGTAAAATGCTTTTAAACTCCAAATTGACGCAGATGGTGGTCGGCGTGTTTATAATTAAGTATGCCCCATTCAGCAGGGGTCATTTTGCCAAAAAAGGCATGCTTTTCAGTTTTAATTCCTTGTTCGCCTCCGGCATAAAGCTTATTAACAGCGGCGATAAATGCGGCTTTCTCCTTTTCGAAGTCCTTTGGATCAACCATAGTAAGTTCAGGTGCGGTAGGGGAATTCTTACGCAGAGGTTTATCGCTATGGATAATAGCTTTTTTGAAAAACTGTCCGATAAATGCTATGGGAGTGCTTTTCACAATAATATCTCCGGTTGGCATCTGTGCGCCAAGTGCGCAATGCGCCAGCATTTGTGCTACATTCATCTTTCCCCACACCCCTTGACTCTCAGGTGTAAGTTTTTCGATCCTTGCAAGGATTTCGTTTTTATCAGTTTCGTTAAAGATAGTTTTCATACGGGTTGCCCAATTGAGCCGCCAAATTTAGCATTTTTCGGGGATAGGGTAAGGATGAGCGCCAAAAGTGGATATATTTGAGGGGGATATAACACATTTTAACAAATGAACGGGAAACGGCTAATAATTTTTTTAGGGTTATTTTATATTTTTCTTTTGGAATCTTGCAACGGAATTAGCAAAAAAAGTTCAACACAAATTATTCCGAAGGATACATCGAAATCATTCAAAATTAACGGCATTTGGGTAACACCTAAAACTTCCTTTGATTTTAATTCTTTTGATGGAATTTCGGGAGATACATTGAAGTTAGTTAGCTGTGCTGAATATATCTATTCTCCATTCGGAATAATACATAGTAAAGAAGAATTAAAAACCAGCCTCCTAAAGGATTTCCAGGTTACAGACAGAAATGAAAATGACGGTTCACAAATTTCTACAGTTCAGTTATTGAAATTAGATTTTAATGAACTAATTCTCTTTTTTGATACTGACAGAGAAGCCACAAAAGAGTCTTATATTTTAAAAGGAGAAATACATGACAACAAAGTCAAATTTGACATGGGTATTAAAATCGGAATGACTATGGGTGATTTTTATAAAACGTTCTTCGACTTAATTCCAAAAGAATTGCAAGTCAAATTCAGGGTGGTTAAATTATCTTCCTGTGTAGATGCAATAACACATTTCTATGATTTTAAAAATGGAAAACTTGAGTCAGTTAAATTTGGATGTGAAGGATGTACATGGACTCTGGATTATTAACAACAAATAACCCCATCCGCCGGCTGGCAGACAGGGTTATTAATCTTAAAACGTATTGGTTAATTACACCTTCACTGCCGACATATTCTTTATAATCTCAGTACCAAACTCTGAGCACTTAAGCAGAGTTGCACCAGGCATTTGCCTTTCGAAATCGTAGGTAACACGTTTAGCAGCTATAGAAGCATTTAGCCCTTCTATTATTAGTTCAGAAGCCTCCAGCCAACCCATGTGTTCCAACATCATTGCACCTGAAAGTATTACAGAACCCGGATTTACTTTATCCTGATCAGCATACTTTGGAGCAGTACCGTGTGTAGCTTCAAATATGGCGTGGCCTGTAATGTAGTTGATGTTTGCACCGGGAGCAATTCCAATACCACCAACCTGTGCCGCAAGTGCATCGGATAAATAATCTCCGTTTAAGTTAAGGGTTGCAATAACATCAAAATCTTCCGGACGGGTAAGAACTTGTTGCAAGGTAATATCTGCAATAGCATCTTTAATAATTACTTTTCCGGCTGCTACAGCAGCTTTCATTTCAGCATTGGCAGCATCTTCGCCTTTGGCTGCTTTGGTTTTTTCCCATTGGTTCCAGGTATATACTTGTTCGCCGAAAAATTCTTCTGCAGCAGCATAGCCCCAGTCGCGGAAAGCACCTTCGGTGTACTTCATAATATTTCCTTTGTGAACCAAGGTAACCGATTTACGTTTGTGTTTAATTGCAAATGCAATTGCGCTGTGTACTAACCTAACGGTTCCGGTTTTACTTACGGCTTTAACACCCAAGCCCACCATTACTTCGTTTGGCATTTCCACACCAACCAGTTTATAAAAATCGGCCACTTTTTGGGAAGTTCCAAAGCGAATTTTTGCAAAATCTTTCGGGAATTCTTTAGCAATAAAATCCAATACTTTTTGTGCTTCAGGGCTGCCAGCTACGTATTCAATACCGGCATAGATGTCTTCGGTATTTTCACGGAAGATGGTCATGTTAACCGCTCCCGGATTCTTTACTGGTGAAGGAACTCCTTCAAACCAACGTACAGGACGAAGGCATACATACAAATCTAAAATTTGGCGCAGAGCAACGTTCAACGAACGGATGCCGCCACCGATTGGAGTGGTGAGAGGACCCTTAATTCCAACTAAATATTCGTTAAAAGCGGCAAGGGTTTCATCAGGAAGCCAGTTACCAGTTTGGTCAAAAGCTTTTTGACCTGCCAATACTTCTTTCCATGCAATCTGGCGCTCGCCATTGTATGCAATTTTTACGGCTGCATCAATAACGCGTACCGATGCTTTCCAAATATCGCGGCCTGTTCCATCGCCTTCAATAAAAGGGATTATAGGGTTATTAGGAACATTTAATTTTCCTTTGTCAATACTGATTTTTTGTGGATTCATATTTTTCGTATAGTGTGGTTACTGATTCAGGCCAAATCAAAAATGTTAAAATAATTGATTTCGGGGCTGCAAATATAAGAGTTGCGGGCTTACATATCCAACCCTAACCCTAATTGGTCGACTAATTTGTCAATTTCAGGGTTTTTGGTCTTCATAGCAGCATATTTTTCTTGGGCGGTATAGGGTTTTTTTTGGGTTTCAGTTTTTGAAATTGTAACAACCATGTTCACCCTTTTAACCTTTAATTTTTCTTTTAGAAAATTTATAATGCTATCACGCCTTTTTTCCACTACTTGTTGATGATATGAGCTTTCAACCAAAATTTCAAATGTAGAAGGAGCATCTGAAATAACCTTTGGTGAAACATTTGTAAGTGTAACTCCATCCGCTATTTCTTTGTCTTTTACCAATTGGGCGTATTCATTCCAGGCCTCAAGCAGAGCGGCTTCAGGCAGAGGCTCGGATTTCTCAGGTTCACCTGCTTCCTGCTTTTCGCTCGCTTGGTTTGCTGCCGGATTGTCTGCAATTATCTTAGTGAAAGTTGCAAAGTTAGGCTTAGGCGCAGACTTAGGTGGAGCTTCCTGTTTGGGCTCTTCAACTTTTGTTGGCGGAGGAGGCGTTGTTTGTTTTGGTGTAGGTGGCGCTGCTGCCGTTGGCTTAACGGTTGGTGTAGCTTCGGCTTTTTTTACCGGAGTAAGGACCTGATTTTCCGGAGCAATTAAAAGGTTAGTTAGTTTTACCAATGCAACTTCCACCAGCAAACGCTGATTAACCGCCATTTTATAGCTTACATCAGTACGGCTAATAATAGAGAGTCCTTTAAACAAAAGTGGTTCGGTATATGCTGATGCTTGTGCAATATATTTTTCATTCAGTGCTCCACCTTTCTCAAGCAAGACTGCTGTAGCAGGATTTTTGGCTACTAATAAATTCCTGAAATGTTCACCCAAACCATTGATGAAAAGATGCCCATCAAAACCATTGGCAAGAATTTCATCAAAGATTAAAAGTGCTGAATAAATATCAGCATTAAGTATGGCCTGAGTTACTTTGAAATAATAATCGTAATCAAGAATATTCAGGTTTTCAATAACCTTTTTGTAGGTCAGTTCATTTCCGGCGAAACTCACCATCCTATCAAACATAGAGAGTGCATCACGCATAGCCCCATCTGACTTTTCAGCAAGAATATGCAATGCTTCCGGCTCGGCGGTAATGCCTTCTGCTTTGGCAATGTAGGCTAGGTGCCCCGCTATATCTTTTATCTGAATTCTTTTGAAGTCGAATATCTGGCAACGGGAAAGAATGGTCGGAATAATCTTATGCTTTTCGGTAGTCGCTAATATGAAAATAGCATGTGGAGGCGGTTCTTCCAAGGTCTTCAAAAATGCATTGAAAGCACTTGCCGACAACATGTGAACCTCGTCTATGATATAGACTTTATATTTTCCGGCCTGTGGTGCAAAGCGCACCTGCTCTATCAATGCGCGGATATCATCCACCGAGTTGCTTGATGCAGCATCTAACTCATGAATATTAAAAGAACGTCCGTCGTTAAAGCTTTTGCAGGAATCGCATTCGTTGCAAGCTTCGGTATCGGCAGTTAAATTCTGACAGTTAATAGTCTTTGCCAAAATACGTGCACAAGTGGTTTTACCCACACCACGCTGGCCGCAGAATAAGAACGATTGTGCCAAGTGATTATTGGCAATAGCATTCTTAAGCGTGTTTACAATTGCACCCTGTCCCACTACATCATTAAAGGTGGAGGGGCGATACTTTCTGGCTGATACTACAAAATCCGACATCGTTTTCTTCTCTGAATGCTCAAATATAAACAAGAAATCACAAGCAACAATAATTAACTATGAAATGTAGGTCGGAACATGCCTTTGTCATCCTGAACGCAGTGAAGGTTCTTCTTAATAACAGACATGTTTCGTTCCTCAACATGACAAAGCCAATAGGGTAATTTACTCCTGACTTTTATCATAATTCCTAAGGTAAAATAGTTGCCTTTTCAGCCCGTCTTTAATTATGTACCCTTTCGGTGTAACTTATGGGTAAAGAATGTCGTAAATTATAACAAACACTCCTGCCTATGAAAACACTCCACTCGTTATTAGCAGCAGCAATTCTGTTTCCATTTGTTTCTATCGGACAGATTCAAAGCGTACTTCCTGTATCAACAGCAAAAAATGGCTCGCTAACTGCCGTAGTGTATGATTGGGAAGTAATTGGCGTTAACCCTTCCAACCTTGGTTGGGATGTAAACCACCGTTTTTCATTCACCATACTTGATGCCGGCGTAAGCGGACAATCACAAGGTATGAATCTACCAACGCTTATACCTGCACTTCAGTCATCAAATATAGCTTCAAGTGCTTTGAGCTGGCAAAAGATTTTAGGGACTCCAAGAGGTATGAATGCTTATAGCGATATTAACTGGGTTGCCGTTTCATTCCGTGTACCAGGCATACCGGGAGGATTTGCAATGAATCTGAGAGACCGGATAAAGGGCAATGCATTTCTGGGATTAAAAGCATCAGAGGCTTTAATTCATAGTACTGACAGGGTATATAATGACGCTACCATAATGTCTTTCTTAAATGGTACAACTCTGAATTATGAGCATTACCGTGAAATAAATCTAGATTATGGAGTAAGGCTGTTCGGCGGAGATGGTGGATTTGGGCATGAAGGTGGAGATATAAACAAATGTTTTTCATTCAGTAAAAAAACCGACGACCACGCTGGTGATCCTCAAACTTATGCAGGTATAGGCTTTAAATATATTTTCGGTGTAGCTAATATTAAAGGAGGAATTGCAGGAGGCGGCATTAATGCCATCTACGATATGACACCTGATTACCCGAATATTCCCAAAGGATTTTTTAATACACCCGGACATGGTTATGCTTTCGACCTTGGATTAAGTGAGATATACAAACGCTGGACCTTTGCCTGGTCGGTTACAGATTTTGGTTCTATCAAATGGAAAAATGGTTATACCATTACGCATGACACAAGTGTAGCACCTATAAAATATGGCAGTGATTTTATGAATGAATTAAAGAACGGAACACTGGCGGGCTCTGTTCCTGCAAATGACTACACCACTTATTTACCCGCTAAAATGAGATTGGGCATTGCGTATATCCTTACTAAAAATGTGCTATTATCAACTGATGCTATATTCCCTTTGAATAAAGTTGTTGGTGGTTTGCAAGGGCCATATTATGCATTAGGCGCACAGATAAATGCTACCAGAGTAATTACTATTTCAACAGGCTTTGCAACTACAGCCTATTTCGGATGGGGCTTACCATTGGGAGTTACTTTTAACGCAAGCAAGCATATTGAGTTTTATGCGGGGACAAATGATATCACCGCCTTCCTTGGCAAACCAAGTAACGCTAATGTATCAATGGGCATTTGGATGTTCAGGTATAACTTGTAAGTCAGAGAGATCATACACGAAAGATTTTTACCCTACATTTGAAGAATGAAAAAAGGGTATTTGCTAAGCCTTTTCTTGTGTGTGTCAATCTTTTCTTTTGCTCAGAAAAAGGGTCCTCTTATTAATGCCCACTATAGTGGAAAGATTGAGAGTGTATTCGGAACATTTGACAGTTTTAATCCGCCAAAAATTGGTGACTCAGTTGATGCAATTATTATCAGCGACACCCTTTATGTAAAATTCTTTTCTGCTAAGAATCCCGATGTTCAGATATATCCGCCCGCATTCAAAATGACTCCAAATGCCCTGAAAAAAAAGGATGAATACAAGGACATTATCAGCACAACTGAAACAAAGGCGACAGGAAGTTACAATGTAAAATATGCAATCGGTGAAAGTGATAATTCCATTAACCTTAGTATTGAGATAGTGCATATGAGTGACGGAAGTATGGCCAATCTTGTTATAATAGATGAGTACATGGGATACACCTATGATATACTAACGGCTAGGCTAAATAAGACCAAGTGAGATTGTCATCCTGAGGAACGAAGGATCTGCATTAAAAAACAGATGCTTCCTTCGTCAGCATGACAAATGCATTGCGCACTACGCTAATTTTTTTCTTCTAATCAGAATCAATCCCACTACCAACGCATTCATAAAAATTTGCGAGGTAGGATAAATCCATGTGGCTATTTCATAATTGCCGAGAGCGATAAAGGAAAAGAAATGTTTGATGGAATTCATTCCGAAGGTTAAAGCTTTTTCTTCATCGGGATAATAATAGCATTTGCGAAGTGTGGGAGCATACCCAACTACATCAATACTTGCAATTAATACAACTGAAGCAGTAGGGTCCTTAGTAAAGTACCAGGGAATAAGTGCAAGTAATGCCACACTAATAAATACAATATCAGATAGTGTGTACTTCTTATCATATTTGAAGAGAGAAATAATTCCAATAAGCAGACAAATAGTACATGTCAATCCGGTAGACCATGAACCTGCTGCTCCTCCTTTCAATACTTGTGCAGTAAATACTACAGCAGTAGTTAGCGTCCACAACAGCCAGGAGAAAGCATGGGGCTTGGTTTTGTTTTTAAGTATGCTGGAGATGTAAATGATATATGCCCCAATTGCGAGGCAAAGGGCTATACCGCCGTATATTTCTTTAGGAGAAAGCATTAAGACAAAGATAGTAATAGATTGAGTGACAGAGATTGCTTCGTTCCTCGCAATTACGACGTTTTTTTATTGCCGGTCAGGCTCCGACTATTTCCAATAGTCCTTCATCAACTCAGTTTGCCAATCAGGCTGCTTCACTTCTTCTCTTGGAAGATATTCTTTTGATACAGGTTTAATATCCAATACGGGTGTACCATTATCGGCATCCAATCCCTGAACTGTTATTGTTCTGCCTTTGCGGGAAATGAGTTTTACAATTGTCAATCCTAAATGATTAGGCCTGTCTTTATTTCGTCTTGCGAACACTCCAACCTTTGCCCATTCCGGATTTTCGCGAGGATGAGAAGCTTTGTAAATTTTATTCCCGGTATCAGTTTGATTCAAATAGAAAATAATTTCCAAATGTGAATAATCTTCAATGCCATCCAGACATTCTTCTAATAAATTATCAGAAATTGTAATTTCAGAAATTACATTTCCCCAAAAATCATCTTTCATTCCGCTGCGGGAATTTTTTACGTAGCCAATTGGGGTAAGGGTGATGGGGGTTCGCATTATGCAAAATGAATTATTATTGTGACTACTAACCCGGCAACTATTGCAGATATTAATGGGTTTTCAGATATATTTTTCCACACTCCTTTTATTAAATTTGGTGTAGGTTGTGGTGTATTTAATAGTTCGATTTCTGCCTTTGTTTCCTTACATAACTCCAACAATACAGTATAAGGGTTTGAAAAATCGTTGAAGGGTTTAATAATACCATTGTAGTGATTTATTACACTAGTATTCATATTATCTCTACTTAAAACTCTTTTTAGATGGTCATACTGTGCATTGTGAAATGAATTATATCTAGTAATAATAGGATAAAAATCTTTTTTCATTTTTTTAAAGAAAAACTCTTTGTTGATGTCATAATTTATTGATTGGGATATTTCGCTAAATGCAACTTTGAATTTTAGTAATTCATCATTTGCAGTAAATTCATAGGTTTGTAATACATGGAATCTTGAAATGTCAGGTATTTTAAACATCATTGCTTCCAAAATGTAAGTATTAAGATACTTTAGATAATTCTCTATTTGAATATTATTGCTTACCATTGGATAAATTCAATCTACAAAAGTACTTATCTTTGAAATATGAATATTGAGAATATCCTTAACACTCATTTCCATCTTCTAAATCCGATACAAAGAGAGAAAAGGAAGAAAGATTTGGAAAATATTGAGGATAGTCTTTCATATATAGACTCCTATAGATTCAAGTTCAAGAGTTTTAGGGGTGGTGGTCCAATCGGAACTTATATAGTAAAGTATATATCTGATGAGGAGAAATGGAGTACCATTACACCCAAAAATATTGAAGATGCAGAAAACCGTCTAAGAAGTTTTGGTTTTGAAAATAGCACTACCCATTATCCAAAGAGGGGTAAGGTCTATATAGATATTAAAATAACTACTCTGCTTTAATGGTGATTTAGCTATCTCCCTTCGGAGCCTCGCCACTGCCAAACTTTGCTTTTCTTCTTTCAGCTCTGTTCATGCCACCTTCCGGTTTTGGGGTTGGTGTATGTCTTGGTTTATCTTCAGAAGGTGCACGTCTTTCAGTCTTTTTGAATCCATCACTTTTTGGAGGGCCTCCGCTGCTGCGTCTTTCAAAAGCACCGCCGCTGCTGCGTTCGCGTGGTTTGTAATCTGAGCCACTGCTGCGTTCTCTTGGTTTAAATTCACCGCCTCCGCTTCTTTCACGTGGTTTGTAATCAGAACCACCGCTGCTGCGTTCTCTCGGTTTGAATTCTCTGTCGCCACCGCTGCTGCTACGTCTTTCAAAGCCTCCGCCACCGCGTCTTTCGCCACCTCCGCTACTGCTTCTTCTTTCGAATCCGCCACCACGTCTTTCACCACCGCCACTACTTCTTCTGTCACCGCCTCTGCTGCCACCTGAATCGCCCCAGCCTTTTTCAAAACGTCTGTCGCTGCCACGGTCGCCGCCTCTATCTCTTCCGCCACCGCCGCCGTATCCACGGTTACGTTCACGCGGAACGCCTTCTTCCCGGTTGCCTCTATTTTCCACTTTCACTTGTCTTCCACGGTAGGTTTGTCCATTAACTCCGCTCATCAGCTGGTCTTTCATTTCGTTTTTCACTTCAATAAAAGAGAAACTGTTTTTAATATCTACCCAGGTTAAATCTTCTAAAGGTACATGCGAAGTTTCCGACAAGAATTGTTTCAAACTGTCGTTGTTGAACCCATCCATTTTACCCACACTCAGGAATAGTTTTACTACACCGGCAGGAGTCTCACGGAAACCTCTGTCATCGCCACTGCTGCTGCCTGCATCCAGGTCAGGGGCATTGCGATAATAATCGAGGAAACGGTTAAACTCTATCGAAACAAAACGTTTAATAATTTCTTCTTTGCTCAGGTGTTCCAATTGCTGCATGATGTTCGGGAGATATTCCTTTATCTCATCTTCATTCACCTTGGCATTGTCCAAACCTTGCACCAAATGGAATAATTGTTTTTCGCAAATCTGGAATCCTGTTGGAATATCGGAACGGGTAAACTTCTTTTGGGTAAGTTTTTCTAAAGTCTTAATTTTATAAAGGTCCCTGTGGTTGATAATAGCAATTGAGATACCTGTCTTTCCTGCACGGGCTGTACGTCCGCTGCGGTGGGTATAGTTTTCTATTTCATCGGGCAGGTTGTAGTGGATAACGTGGGTGATATCGTTCACATCAATACCACGGGCTGCAACATCAGTCGCAACAAGTAATTGCAAAGTACGTGCTCTGAAACGTTTCATTACATGGTCACGTTGGGCTTGAGATAAGTCACCATGCAAAGCATCGGCGTTGTATCCGTCCTTAATAAGTTTATCGGCTACCTTTTGAGTTTCAATTTTAGTACGGCAGAAAACCAAAGCAAAAATATCGGGGTAAAAATCGGCGATACGTTTGAGTACGTTATAACGTTCCTTCTCTTGAGTTACATAATAGGTATGTTCAATGTTTTCGTTGGCAAGGTTCTTAACACCTGCTGTAACTTCAACAGGGTCCTTCATGTAATTCTTAGAAATAGCCAATACCTCGTTCGGCATGGTTGCCGAAAACAACCAGGTATTCTTAGTCTCAGATGAAGAAGAAAGGATAAAGTCAAGGTCTTCTTTAAAACCCATGTTCAGCATTTCATCGGCTTCGTCGAGTACAACGTAACGTATTTTCTCCAGGTTGATACTTCTTCTGTTAATCATATCGACCATACGGCCGGGAGTAGCAACTACTATCTGCGCACCTCTTCTCAACTCATCTACCTGTCCACGGATGCTGGCACCACCGTAAACGGCTACCACATTTGAACCATGAATATTTTTAGAGTAATTCTTTAAATCGGAGGTAATTTGCATGCATAACTCGCGGGTAGGTGCGAGAATGAGTGCCACTGGCTCACGGCCTGCAAAATCAATTAACGATATTAATGGTAAACCGAAGGCGGCTGTTTTTCCCGTACCGGTTTGGGCTAATGCGATAATATCGCAAGAGTCGCTTAATAAGGTTGGTATTACTTTTTCCTGAATAGGGGTAGGGGTTTCAAACCCAAGTTCGGTAATAGCTTCTAATACGGGTTTTATTATCCCGAGTTCTTTAAATCTGTTGCTCACGTTGTTTGTTATGTTAAGACATCAACTTTCACAAACAGTTAGCAGACAGTAACCCGAGTAAAAATTGATTCAATTGGCTGCAAAGGTACGCTTTTTTTCGGGATTGGGGGTTTTAAGGTGGTTTCAGAGCCATTTTATGGTGTAAAATCATATTTTTATAACCATACTTAGGATATATCTTTGCGCCTATTAACCAACCCAATTATGGACACAAAAGACAGCAACGGAACAATACTTAATGATGGTGACTCAGTAATCTTGATTAAGGACCTTAAATTAAAAGGTTCATCGCAGGTTATAAAAAGAGGAACCGTTGTTAAGAAGATACGCCTGACCGACGACGAAAACGAAATTGATTGTAAAATAAACGGCAGTAGTATTGTACTAAGGCCTGAGTTTTTGAAGAAGGCTTAGGCCAGATTTACCAGCTTCTTGTTTCAATAAAGTTTCCGTTAGCATCAAAAATGTATTTCGAAATCTTTTTGGAATCACTATAACTAAAATCGGTTAAGTAAGTAATTACACCATTTCCGTCTTTTATTTGAAATGCGAATTGGACTGTATCGTTGGGGCAATTTTTAGCTAAGTAATCTTTTGCCGATTGGGGAATTGCATTCGTTTCGATACTTTTTTCCAGGTGATTTAAAGTTCCATCGGTATTGTATCTTATGGTAACAGAACCATTAAAAGCAAAGGTGGTAATATAAATATCACCAAATTTGGTCCACCCCGGAAATTCAACTGTTGGATAATCCTGTCTAAAGGCGTCTCTCACTTTTTGAGGAATATCATTCGTATCCATTCTTTGTGCCTGTGTTGATAGAGCACCGAATACAATTGCGATTACTAGTAGTATTTTTTTCATTCCGAAAAGATTTAGCCTTTATACAAATGTAAAACTAATTTTGATTAGGCTTTTGAACTTTCCAACTAAGCATAGTATAGAAAAGATAGGGAAGTTTGTAACATATTAAACTATATTTTTGTTCGACTCTTTTCACTTAATTTATATTTTTACCCCATGTATGATTTACCATATTATAAAGAGAAAGACCAGCAGGTCGTTATCCGGTTTATCCATGAGCATCCTTTTGCATTCGTAAGCGGATGTAATGAAAATGGAATACCTGTAGCTACCCAGGTGCCTGTATTTATAGAAGAACGAAACGGGACCTATTTCCTCACCGGGCATATTATGCGGCAAACCGACCACCACAAAGCATTTGAAAAGAATCCAAATGTGCTCGCAGTATTTACAGGCCCGCATACTTATGTGAGCGCTACCTGGTAAAGCAACCCAAGGCAAGCCTCTACATGGAACTTTATGAGTGTGTTTGTGAAAGGCAAAATAAAATTTCTGGATGAAGAAGGTTTAATGAATGTATTAAAGAAACTTACCCTGCACTTCGAAAAGAATAACAATGCTTCCACCACTATTTTTGATAACCTTGCACCGGAGTATAAGCAACCGCTGATGAAAGCCATTGCAGCCTTTGAAATTGAAGTGGAAAGCATTGAAAACGTTTTTAAACTTAGCCAGGACAGAGACGAGGCCAGCTATCATAACATTATTCAAAAGCTAAGCGAGCAAGGCGGCGATGGCAAATACATAGCCGATGAAATGAAAAAACGGGCTGAACAATTATTTAAGAATTAGATAAGTTTTTCTATTTTTGTGAATAATCCGGATATACTTGTTAACTAAACCTGCCCCTGGTAATGAGCATTAAATGTTCTTATTTGAAAAAAATTGTAACTATTTTGTTAATTGCATTTCCGGCATTTGCCACTGTTTACGGGCAGTCCAACAAAACCACCTATAAGTTAGTAAAAACAATCAGGGGCAAAATATCTCCCAAATCAATTGTAAACTGCGGCAATAATTTATTTTTTGTCCAGAATATGATGTATCATCATTCTATTACTGTATATGATAGTTTATTTAACCTGGTTGCCACTATTAGCGATAGTGTAAAACCCGCTAACTTTGGCTATAAAGATATTACATGCGAGTTGCATGGCAGCCCCGTGGAAAGTGCTGCAACAAAAGACGGCAAATATATCTGGGTGAGTAATTATTGCATGTATGGCGCCGGATATACAAACCCCGGTTGCGATACTTGTTGCAAAACAAAGCACGATGCAAGCTTTGTTTACAAAATCAATACTAAGACATATAAAATTGAAAATATAATAAAGGTGGGAAGTGTGCCTAAATATTTGTCTATTACACCTGACCAAAAAAAGTTGGTTGTTAGCAACTGGTGCAGCGGCGATGTGAGCATTATAGATCTATCAACAGAGAAAGAGATTAAACGGCTTTCCATAGGCCGTGCACCAAGGGGTATTGCCTTTGATACAGCAAGTAAATATGCCTATATTGCAATTATGGGCAGCGATAAAATCATTCAGCTTGACTTGGAGAATTATCATACCCAAACACTTGCTTCAGGGCTTCAAAATCCGCGCCATCTTTGTGTACAACACAATTATTTATATGCCAGCTTAAACGGTGAAGGAAATATTTGCCGCATAAATTTGTCCAGTCACAAGGTTACAAAGCTTGCAGTGGGCAAGGCTCCACGCAGCATGGTGCTTTCTGCATCAAAAAATAAATTGTTTGTGAATTGCTATGAAGACAGCAAAGTCTCCGTTATTGACCTGAATAGTTTTAAACTTGAATCTGAAATTAAAACCAGCGCTTACCCTATTGGCATTTGTCTAAATAATGAAAACAAACAAGTGTGGGTATCTTGCTACCCGGGCTATGTGCAGGTGTTTGATGAGGTAGGAAGCACGACTGACAAATTAGTCGGAAGCACGACTGGCAATTATAAGCAGAGCTTAGGGGGAGCAGGAAACCCCCGTCCGAACGGTTCATCCGGGCAGGCAAAATGAAACACAGCCCTCCCTTTGGCAAAGGTTGTGGCAACTGGAAATTTAGTATCCCGATTAAAAACAACTTAGGCTATAGGTGAAAATTAATGATATGTATTTTTTGCTAATAGGTCATAATACTCTATACATTCCTGTCGTTGTTGAGGAAGCGTATTATATACAATTTCAACAATCTTATATCTCTTTTTTATTGTAATTATCAGTGAACTTATAATTGTTGCGGATGCACTTACATATGTAATTGCAACTTCATTGTTCTCATGAAACACATGATGTGAATCTTTTACTTGTAAAATACTTGTGCCTTCGGAATGTGCATGTGTGCAAAGAAAATTATAAAAGTATGTGAGAAAGTGATTTTTACCGTAACCGGTTTCAGCCATTATTTTATCCCAATGGTTGAAAAGTTTACCACTTCCACTATTTAATAAAGCTTTTTGCATTTTAGGAGTTAATTTAGCATAACCAGGAAGCATTGGTATGACAGCCTTTAGTCTCCCCAAAATATCCTGATCTCTATTCTTTTGGCCTTTAGCATAAAAAGTTTCACTCGGGAATGACTGTCTGTTTAATAAGCTCGAATACATCCACGCATACCACCTTAATTCCTTTTCATCTTCATTTTTGGGATTTACATAGATGTGATGATACATTAAATACGTTTCAAATTGAGCTCTTAATATAATTAGTGAAGAAGAAATGTCGATTACCTTAAGGCCATTTATTTCCTTTTTATAGAAGCTTGAACTTATTTCGAATCCCGACATTAGTCTATGAAACGAATGAGAGTGAAAATAAAACTTTGTCATTAGGTTATCTCCACTGAGCTCGTATTCTTTCATTGGCACTTTGACTTCAGCTACCTTTTCGTGTAAATAAATCAAAGTATCTACAAGCTCATTGTATTCCTTCCAGCTTGCATTTAGATTGGTATGTCTGTAGTTTTTTGGCGGAAGTACGAAGGTTAAATTTGGTAATGATAATCTCATTTTATTGCTTTAAAAAATGCAAAAACCCCCGCATTTCTGCGAGGGTTCTTTATTAATTTTTCACTTTTCGTTTTTCATTAATCGCTTACTTCTTATCGTCTTTCACCTCTTCAAAATCCACATCGGTTACTTCCTTGTCCGCCGGAGCTCCTGCGGAGGAGGAGCCTTCTCCATCGGCTTGTGGGCCTGCGTTGGCACCATCTGCGCCGGGTTGGGCTGCTTGGGTAGCCTTGTACATTTCTTCGGAGGCTGCCTGCCATGCGGTGTTTAATTCACCCATAGTAACATCTATCCGTGCGAGGTCTTTTGCTTTGTGGGCTTCTTTCAAACCATCCAATGCTTTGGTAATAGCTTCTTTCTTATCTGCAGAGAGTTTATCTCCGTAGTCTTTCAGTTGCTTATCACTTTGGAAGATGAGGGCATCAGCGCTATTTATCTTGTCTATTTCTTCTTTGGCTTTCTTGTCGCTGTCAGCGTTAGCAGCGGCTTCTTCTTTCATGCGCTTAATTTCTGCATCGCTCAATCCAGAACTTGCTTCAATACGCACATGTTGAGATTTGCCTGTAGCCTTGTCTTTTGCCGATACGTTCACAATTCCGTTCGCATCAATATCAAAGGTCACTTCAATTTGAGGTGTGCCACGTTGTGCAGGTGGAAGGCCATCTAATGTAAAGCGGCCAATTGTACGGTTAGCGTTTGCCATCGGGCGTTCGCCTTGCAAAACGTGTATTTCAACCGAAGGCTGGTTATCAGCAGCGGTAGAGAAGGTTTCCGATTTGCGTGATGGTATGGTAGTGTTGCTTTCAATCAACTTGGTAAACACACCTCCCAGGGTTTCGATACCTAAGGAAAGCGGGGTTACGTCAAGTAACAACACATCTTTAATTTCACCTGTCAACACAGCACCTTGTATGGCTGCACCTACGGCAACAGCTTCATCAGGGTTTACACCTTTGCTTGGCACTCTGCCGAAGAATTTTTCTACAATGGTTTGTATGATAGGGGTACGTGTAGAACCACCTACTAAAATCACTTCGTCAATGTCTTTGTTGGTAAGGCCTGCATCCTTCATGGCTTTTTCGCATGGCGGAATACAAGCTTGTATCAAACTGTCGCAAAGGCTTTCAAATTTAGCGCGCGATAAGGTTTTTACCAAGTGCTTTGGCATACCGTCAACCGGCATAATATAAGGCAGGTTAATTTCGGTAGAGGTAGAACTGGAAAGTTCAATCTTGGCTTTTTCAGCAGCTTCTTTCAAACGTTGCAGCGCCATAGGGTCCTTGCGGAGATCCAGGCCTTCGTCTTTTTTGAATTCATCTGCCAGCCAGTCAACAATCTTCTGGTCGAAGTCATCGCCACCCAGGTGGGTATTACCGTTGGTCGATTTTACTTCAAATACGCCTTCGCCCAATTCCAATATAGATATATCGAATGTTCCACCACCTAAGTCGAACACCGCTATTTTCATGTTTTTATGTTTCTTGTCTAAGCCATAAGCCAATGC
>CAIUPO010000018.1 GCA_903901055.1 uncultured Bacteroidota bacterium | reverse complement strand
TGAAAAATATGATAACATAGATTGGTAAAATACCGTAACGATGAATAAAATAGCTGTCATTTAAGGTAAATGCAAATAAAATAAAAGTGGACACACTTAAAAGAGTTGTTGCCACAATAATAATTTTTTTCCGTTGAATAATATCTGCAATGTGCCCCGCAAAAAGAGCAGTAAGTATGAATGGTATTGCTTCTGTTAATTCAATCAACCCAAACATAAGAGGGTCTTTGGTATACTGAAGAATTTGCCAACCAACAATAATGACCTGCATTTGAGTGGCAATGGTCATTAATAGGCGAGCAGATGCGAATAGCCTGAATTCGGGGTTCCTTAAAGAAACATAAGGGTCATTTCGCACAAGCTGTTATCTTTGATGAGTTCTTGCACAAATTTACAATCTTAATTTATGCAGGGGTTTTGAGGAGGGGAGAGTTATAAACAATAAGGTATTGATGCGGTGTCAATATTTGAAAATCAAACAAAGATTAAATGGCAAAGACATTAGATGATTTTTTTAAAGAAAATGAAACACGAATTGGAAAGGATAGGGATTTTGAAGTAAAGCCTCCATTATACTACTATTCACTTAATGATGCTTTTTATAATTATTATAGGGTAGTTAGAGAAAATAAAGATACATACCATGACATACTTGATTTTGGCGCAATGGGTCAGAAATCATTCGGTTCTACCATTCATGACTATAGAAGCGCGATTTTTGCTATTTTAGGTTTTCATAGGTTTTTTGAACTTCTATTAAAAGATATTTTGGGTAGAATAAATCCATTTCTTGCAGTAAAATTTCCAGATAAAAAGGAAGAAATTAGATTTTATAATAATGAGCTAAATTCGGAAGAACTAGAATCAGTTGAATTTGGAAAAGCGTATAGCCGCTTTAAAGAAGCAGTTAATTACTATGACAAAAATCCGGATAAAAGTGAGTATTATATAGCAAAGAAATTTTCATTTCTTATTGAAGGCGAAACACTTAACAGGCTATCTGTTTGGAGAAATCGTATTATGCATAATGGAACTACATTACCTAATATTTATTTAATGGATTATTTAGTTTCACAAAAGATTATTCCGCTTGTCTTATCTGTTGTAGAAATTGATAAAAATAATTTAAATGATAAGCTACCCTTATTCTTTACTACATTAACCGGAATAAATATAGTAGAAGAGATTAAAAAAATACAGTTTGAATATGGAGATTTTTATAATCAACAAAAACATACAGAATTGCGCAAGAAGATTGTGCATCTTGCTCACCTTAAAGAATTAGGAAGAGCCACATATTCAATATATGATAATTATGGCTTTACAGTTAAAAGAAGACAATCCTATCATGAAAGGTATTATGAGGATCCAATTGGACGGATAGAAAGATTTGTAGAAATGGAAAAAGACCAAAAAGGGTTTTATGATATTAAGAAATGTCCGTGTTGTGGTTTTAAGACGTTGGTCGTTTACCGCATGGAATATGAGGAATTACTTACAAAAAAAATAGAAGTATTAAGTTGGTTTAATTGCTTCACTTGCACATATGGGTTAAGAAATAACATTGGAGACCCTATGGATTTTGGGTATAGTGAAGAAAAGTTATTTCCTGTAAAATAAAGATATTTACTCCATTTTAAAATCACTCTTACTTTCAATCTTGGTTCTTCCGTCAAATTTAAAATCAACATATTGGGCACTGTCCTTTTTGCCTTGTAATAAAAGGTTTGTCCTACCATATTCCAATCCATTTTTATCAAGCACTTTTACTTTTATAGTTTGGTTGAAGTCTTTATCAAACATAAAATAAACGGTAAGGATAGAATCACTCACGGCAAACTTGCCTGACTTTAATCCTTGCTGTTTCAAGTTGTCGGATAAATCAATTTTACATTCAAATGTTTTATCAATTCCCTGTCCAACGCCGTTTACGAATTCAGAAGCGCCTTTACCAACAAGCTGTCCGGTTTTATTCATGGCATCTTTGGCATGGTTGCAACTCATCAATAATGGAAAGAATAATAGAAGGGAGAAATATTTTGGTTTCATTTTGGTGGATTTCTGATTACAAACATACCATATAATTGTAAATAAAAAACCCCGACTTTTCAGTCAGGGTTTTCATTAATCAACATGCAATAATATCAGATTAACCGCACTTGGTATGTCCGCAACTGGTGCATTTCAGGCAACCTTCTTCGTAGATGAGTCCTTCATCTCCGCATTGTGGGCAGGTTCTGTCTTTGCTGCTCTTAGTTCCGTTTGGTATATATTTTTTCAATGCTCTTTCAACACCTGCTTTCCAGGTGTTAATGGATTCATCATATAGGCTGAGGTTTCCAATCAGGTCAACTACTTGCGGAATTGGCATTCCATGGCGCAATACACCTGAAATCAATTTAGCATAGTTCCAGAATTCCTTATCGAACAAACGGGAGAGTCCTTCAATGGTTACACTGTAACCATCTTTATCGGTAAAGCGGAAATCGTACCGGTTTTTCTTACCGTCTGCACCTTTGCTCTTAATTACTAAACCATCCTTAACCCAACTTGGCAGGTTAAATACGTCTTCAGCTTTACCTGTAAATATCTCATAAGGTTTTTCATTAAGCATGCCGACTACTGCAATCCACTTTTCAGTTCCGTTCATAAAACGGATTACATCTGCTTTTAATTCATTAGGACGTTTTGGAGCGTGGGTTTCCATGATTTGAGTAACAGCCTTTGGCTTTTCCTTTTCATCATTGGAAATAAGTACTCCGCTGCGTGAACCGTCACGATATACTGTAATTCCTTTTAAGCCATGTTTCCATGCTTCCACATATATTTCTCCTACTTTATCAATCGGAACATCGTTTGGAAGATTGATTGTTGAACTGATAGAGTGGGTGGTATATTTCTGAACAAGTGACTGTAATTCTACGCGTTTAATCCAATCGATTTCAGGAGCAGTTGAACCATAGTAAGGGCATTCTGTAATATCTGTTTTGCCGGTAACATCCATCCATGTTTTTACTTTGGAATGGTATACCACAAATTCCTGCCACTTGTCGCCCATTTTGTCGGTGAAGTCAACGGTAGCATCTTTATCGTTCGGATTAATTTTCCTTCTTCTCTTGTAGGAGAGGAGATAAACAGGCTCCAGTCCTGAGGATGTTTGAGCAAGAATACTCAAGCTTCCTGTTGGCGCTACAGTGCTGATAGAAATATTTCTTCTTCCGAACTTCATCATGCGTTTGTAAACTTCAGGAAGTTCTTTTTCCAGCATTTGTACAAACTCCGAGGTGTTCTCAATCTTTTCATCAAAGTCTTCAAAACTGCCACGCTCAATTGCCATATCAATGGAACTGGTGAACTCTGCATCGCATTTAGTCTTCATCATTTTGTCCACTACTTTCATAGCCTCATCTGAATCAAACTGCAAGTTGAGTGCAGCAACTGCATCAGCCAATGCCGTGAATCCGAGTCCGGTCCTTCTTCCTTTTTTCCCTGCTTCGTAAAGGAGTTTCCAGGTGTTCATTTCAATTTCCTTGATAGCATAAGGTTCTTTATCACTATTTACTTTCGCTAAAATCTTTTCGATTGATTCCAATTCCAAATCAACTAAATCGTCCATCAAACGCTGAGATTCGTAAGTTACTTCATAGAATTTTTTATAGTCGAATGAAGCTTCTTTGGTGAATGGCTTGTCAACAAAATTGTAGAGGTTCATCGCAATCAACCTGCAGCTATCACCGCCTTGCATCGCAATTTCCGAGCAAGGGTTGGTAGATACATTTTTGAAACCAGGATAAACAGATGAGGTAGAATATTTATGTTGTCTGTCCCAGAAAATCAATCCGGGTTCAGCACTTTGGTGAGCGCATTTAATAATAGTATTCCACAAATCGCGAGCCTTTACAGTTTTGGTGATTTCCGGTTTTGCAGATTCGATTGGGAAGCGGTGTGTATATTCTGAATCGTTTACTACAGCATCCATAAACTCATCTGACAAGCGGACAGAAATATTTGCTCCTGTAATCTTGCTAAGGTCTTGTTTAATGGTTACAAAATTTTCTACATCGGGATGTGCAATATCAATCGTAATCATCAAGGCACCACGACGGCCGTTTTGAGCTACTTCGCGCGTGGTGTTGGAGAAACGTTCCATAAAAGAAACTGCACCTGTGGTTGTTCCTGCAGCATTATTTACAATACATCCTGAAGGGCGAAGGGTTGAAATATCAATACCTACACCGCAACGTCTTTTAAAGAGTTGAGTTAATTGTTGGTCGGTGTACATAACACCTCCGTAAGAATCATATATTTCAGGTAATACAACGCAATTGGATAAAGAAGCAATTACGTGTTTGTTGCCAAGTCCGAACATTACGCTGCCTTGTGGAATTACATATTTAAAGTCTTTGAACAAATCAAAAATCTTTTCTTCAGAAAGGAATTCCCTTTTCTGTCCGTAATCCGATAAGTGTGCAAATGCGCCGTTCATTGCAGAAATTTCAGCATATTCTTTTTCCTTGCGGGCAAATTCTTTCGCCATGCGCTTGTGCATATCGTCCGGAGTTTTTTCCAGAACGTTTCCGTTCTTGTCGCGTAAAGCGTATTTATTCACCCAGGTAGATGCCGCGAGTTCGTCGCCGCCGAAATACTTGGTAGATGCTTTTTTTATTTCTTCTGCATCAAGCATTGCTTTTGTTTTGTTTAGGGTATTCTGTGCCATATCGAAAAAAGGTTAATGTCGTGTTTTGATTTTCTATTTTTAAAAACGTATCTGCAAATCTATGTTCTCAACTTTTTAACCGACGGGTATGTAGTGTATAGTTTTTAACACCGTTATTAACACTCCCTCTGTATGCCACGTCAATTAGGCTTTAAAAGAGTTATTAAGATGTTTTCAACTTACTGATTGTTCATAATTAGCAGTTCAATATCATTATAAGGAATATTATAAGTTTCGCCCAAATATTTACTTGTTAATACTCCTCTGTATATGTAGACGCCGTTTCGGAGGTACATGTCCTTTTTTATCAGATTTTCGAATCCGGCAACGTCACCTGCCTTTTGTAAGATGGGAGTAAAAATATTACTGAATGCAATCGATGCTGTCCGGGAAACACGTGAGGCAATATTCGGAACACAGTAATGTGTTACCCCATGTTTGCGGAAAACAGGCTCAGCATGATTTGTAACGTGTGAAGTTTCAAAACAGCCTCCCTGGTCGATGCTTACATCAACAATTACTGAACCCACTTTCATATCACTAACCATCTGCTCGGTAACAACCATTGGGGTTATACCTGCATCTGCTCGGATCGCACCAATAACCACGTCTGCACTTTTTAAGTGGCGGGCAAGTACACGCGGGCGAATAGTCGATGTGAATACCCTTGTGCCCAACATCACCTGTAACCTTCTTAGTCTATATATAGAGTTGTCAAAAACTTTCACCATAGCACCGCGGCCGATAGCAGCACGTGCCGCAAATTCACCAACCGTACCAGCTCCAAGAATTACAACATCAGTAGGTGCAATTCCGGAAACACCGCCCATAATCAGACCAG
Organism: uncultured Bacteroidota bacterium; assembly: GCA_903901055.1. Classification (GTDB taxonomy): domain Bacteria; phylum Bacteroidota; class Bacteroidia; order JABEUT01; family JABEUT01; genus JABEUT01. The sequence continues at coordinate 19,045 of CAIUPO010000018.1, read as the reverse complement.
GCCCGTTGTGAGCATTACTTAAATATTCTTCTGCAATAGAGATGGATGTACCACCCACAATCTCGCTCATAGAGCGGATTACAGGAAGTATACCTGCTTCGTCACGAAGAGAATCAAACGCAATGGCATTAATTTTTTTATCCATTAAATACTTCAGGAAGTCTTTAGGCTGAACGGAAAGTTGCAGCGCCGAGATGAGCGTTTGCCCCGGATGCATCATTTCTATTTCATTAATAAGCGGAGGTGTTACTTTTAAAATCACATCGGATTTGTAAACCTCGCCCGGGCCATAAGCTATCTGGCAGCCTGCTTCACTGAAATCGGTATCTTCAAAATGAGAATTTTTACCCGCATTCGTTTCAACAACTACTTTGTGTCCGTGATTTATCAGCAAGGCGGCATCATCAGGAACAAGTGCAATACGGTTTTCCTGGTAGGATATTTCTTTAGGGATACCTATTGAAAGGCTTCCCTTTTTCCTCCCCACTTCCAACATCTCTTCCTGGGTTGCGAGTGCTCCCTTGGTTAACGTTCTCATTACATCTTTGTAGCTCATTGTTTCATACGTGTTTGGGGTTTAATATAGACGGATAGGTGGCCTTGTTATTGCAGTTATTTTACCCATATCTCCCTTTCTCCGTTGTTTTTAACTTCAATCTTAATTTCTACAGCATCCGGCGGCACAAGTCCAGGTATTTTTTCGGGCCACTCTATAAAACAATAGTTGCCCGAGTAAAAATATTCTTCGTAGCCTATGTCGTATGCTTCTTGTACATCTTTTATGCGGTAAAAGTCGAAATGGTAGACAACACTTCCCCCGGAGGATTCGTATTCATTTACCAAAGAAAATGTAGGACTGCTGATTCCGGCTTGTACCCCTAGTGCTTTACAAATATACTTAATAAAGGTGGTTTTACCAACGCCTAGGGTACCCGAAAATATGAACAGCCGATTGTTCTTAAACTCCTTTAGTAAAAGGTTAGCTGCATTGGTTAATAGTTCCTCATTATCAATAGTGTAGAGTAATCGCATAGAAATTTAAATCAGCTTCAAAGTTATGCTTTTTGTGGAGAGTATAAAGGATTGCAACCAAAAAATATTCAGTACTTTTGACTCTTAATCTGTTAGGATTAATCTTTAAATCTATGAGCTATCCTTTCCCTGAAATTCTTGAAAGTGCTTTCGTTGACGGCACAAGAGTTAAACAATACGAATATGAGTTAAGATTTAGTTTACTTGAAATGGGAAAGATAAAAATTCCAAGCGGGTACGTAATAGCATGCGACCCAATAGTAATGTATGGCCGGGATGAGTTCACTCAAAAATTCCCAATCGGACAATTTCCGGTACAATTATCAATTGTTAAGATTAATAATGCGAATGAGAGAGTAGCTTATAGCAGGATAAAGTTTTCTGACAATGATGTGGTGAGATGGGAGTTTGCACTATGTCCTGGCCAAGATGCACTGCCAATAAATGGTGGAAAATCTTATTGCTTTTCGGTCGATGCGGGATTAGCTGTGTTTATAGATAAAGAAGCTAAAGATGTATTTAATAAAAAAGAACATTCTGAGTGGGAGAAAGTATTTATTGATAAGCGACTGGACAATCAACAACTATATCGTGAATACTATATGCATGAGTTTGATGGCTTTAATATGGCTGCATTTGAAACTGGAGTGGGTGATGGTTGTTATTCAACCTATATTGGGTATGATGCTCAAGGACTGCCTTGCAGATTATTGGCAGATTTTGCTTTTGTAAATTGGTTGGAAGAAAAATAAAAATGCCCGGCAATTATTCATTACCAGGCATTTTTAAAAATACTACTACTTTGGAGATAGATTTACAAAAGGAATTATCATTTCCTCTAACGAAATGCCCCCATGCTGGAAGGTATTTCTATAATAGGATACATAATGGTTGAAGTTATTGGGATAAGCGAAAAACTTATTCTCCTTAATAAAGAGGAATATACTGCTTACGTGGGTACGAGGAAGAAACGCATCAGCCGGATTTTTGAGCATAAACACATCCTTATTCTGATAGGTTAAACTCTTGCCCTGTTTGTAACGCAGGTTTGTAGTAGTGTTTTTGTCGCCTATAACCTTTGATGGTTCACCTACTTTAATAGTACCGTGATCGGTAGTAATAAAGAGTTTACCACCCACGGCATGGATATTCTTAATAATATCACGCAGAGGCGAATGTTGAAACCATGAGAGCGTTAATGAACGGTAAGCCGCATCATCACTGGCTAACTCACGGATAACTTCCATTTCGGTACGGGCATGAGAGAGGGTATCAACAAAGTTGTAGACAATTGCATTCAACTTGTTGTTAGCAGCCAAACTGTGGATATTATCTGCAAGGCGTTTGCCTGCTTCAAAGTTGGTTATCTTATTATAGGAATATTTGATGTTCTTTCCGGAACGTCTTAGTAAGCCCTCCAAAAACTCTGATTCATAAAGGTTTTTGCCGCCTTCATCTTCATCGTTTTGCCATTTTCCAGGATACATTTTCTCAATCTCCGATGGCATCAACCCTGCAAATAAAGCATTACGCGCATATTGCGTGCAGGTAGGCAGAATGGCAAAGTACATTTCTTCTTTATCTACCTTAAAGTCTTCCTCTATTACAGGTTGCAATAGCTTCCATTGGTCCCAACGGAGGTTATCAATCACCACCAAAAACACGGGGCGACTCTCATTTTCAATATTCGGAAGCACCTTGGTTTTAATCAGCGTGTGAGACATGGTCGGGACATCCTTAGCACCTTGCCTGAACCAGTTTACATAGTTCTTTTCAATGAACTTACTGAAAAGGGTATTCGCCTCAGACTTCTGCATAGAAAGGATTTCCTTCATGCCGGGGTCACCTGATTTTTCAAGTTCCAGTTCCCAGAACACCAGTTTTTTATAAACGTCTTCCCATTCCTTAATACTAAGGTTATCGGAGAGCGACATGCTGATATTGCGGAAATCTTGCTGGTAGTTGCTTGTGGTCTTCTCGCTGATGAGCCTGTTCTTATCAATGTTTTTCTTGATAGAAAGCAAAATCTGCCCCGGGTTTACAGGCTTAATAAGGTAGTCGGAGATTTGGGAACCTATGGCATTATCCATAATGGCTTCCTCCTCGCTCTTCGTTATCATTATAATAGGAACGTTGCGGTTCAAGTTTTTGATTTTGCCGAGCGTTTCCAAACCGGAGAGACCGGGCATGTTCTCGTCCAAAAACACCAAATCGAATGTGGCTTTGCCAAACTCATCTACGGCATCGTTGCCGTTGGTAACGGTCTTTACATTAAAACCTTTGTCTTGCAGGTATAACAGGTGGGGCTTGAGGAGATCTATCTCGTCATCGGCCCAGAGGATACTGATTTTGTCCATAGTGTGTAAAATTTAATGGTTGTCAGTCGGCAGCTGGCGGTAAGCTTTACAAATATCATCTGCATTGGTTATGCAACAGTATAACTGCTTACTGTATACTGACGACTGACTTTGTAAAGTTATAGTATAGTCCGGTGGTTTTTTATTTATCCTCGTTTATGTTAAACGGAGGAATACAAAGATAGTTGCATTTAGATAGCAAAAATAGGGGAGGGTGATAAAAGATGTTAAAAAGGACTACTATTAATTTTCAATGTAGCGCATATTATATTATTTTTGAAGTAAATAAATAAAAAAGGATGGAAAATAATGACTGGAAACCAACCGCAAATCGCTTCGTCGCTTTTTTTGATATAATGGGTTTTAAAGATTATGTAGCAAGAAATGAACACAATATTGTTGTTGAGAAACTCATGAAAATGAAAACTGCATTAAACGATTTGGAAAACATGAATAAGGATAGTTCCGTCAAATCACTGCTCAATACTTCTGAAACCCGAGCAATCACTTTTTCAGATTCAATTGTTTTTTTCTCAAAAGGTGATACTGAACAAGATGTTAATAAAATATTATTGGATTCTGCAGTATTTCTATTTGCATGTATAGGTGATGGTATTGCTGTTAAAGGTGCCATTTCTTTTGGAGAAATTACAGTAGATTTCAAGAACTCATTATTCTTCGGGCAACCTATAATTGATGCATATCTATTACATGACCAATTATTATTATACTCTGCAATAATTGATCATACTTTCGAGGTGAAATTAAATTCAATTACAGATAAAAAACTTACTTCTCATTTCTATTCCAAGTATAAAGCAAATCTAAAAAGTGGAAGAGTTGAACATCTATTAATAGGTCCAACACCTGCTGCTCTTAATGAGCACATATTAAATGTTTCTAAACTTTATGAAAATATTTCTGGGGCACCAAGAATTTATATTGATAATACATTGGATTTTTTAAATTCATTAAAGGCAGAATATAAGAGTGTATAAGGTTCATGTTTTCTCTGTGCAACTCAGTTTCCTCCGCGCCCTTTGTTTGCCCCCTAATATCTCCTCGATGTTTTAAAGTAACGTGGAATAGTTGATCTTCTTATTAGCTCTTTAGTCCAAGGGTCGTATAGCCATATATAACTATCATATTCTACTTTGTTTCCTTTCTGAAATTTTTTTCTTTCTCCTTTTGTAAATTCCGGGGTATAAAGCACTTCGAAATAGAAATTGCCGCTATCAATTACCGCGGTACTGTCCATTGCCGGATACCAAGCCAGTTTGCAGGAAACCCGGGAGGTGTCTTTTGTCTTCAAGCCATTGTTAACAGCTAATTGAAGGGCTTCTTCAGTTGTCAACTTAAAATCCGAATCGTTGGTGTCAATTTTTTCAAACCCCTGGTTATATATTTTTGCTCCCTTATTATTGCACCGATGAAAGGGCAGAAGGTTTCCCGCCCTGTCCATTAAAATCTGAATACCGCTTTTCATTACACCGGAATTATAAACTATATCATACCGTACACTGAACGCATTTGCATCATTGATGGTATCTATATCGTTATAAGGCCATCCATTTGGGAAATTACTATCAGCGGATTTAGCTAAAAAATAATAAGAGTCCTTATAAGACCATCTAATCTGGCTATTAAAAAATTTCTCACCATATACTGATTTTACAATGGAGTCGCTTATTAAGCGCATTTTATAAAGCTCGGTGTGTTTCGGATACCTGTCGGTATCTATTCTGTTATCAATAGTATCCTGCGCCCCAACATTACCATGAAGAACAACAAATATAAAAACTATAAACCCATATTTCATAAGAGTTTATTTAAACGGAGAAATAAAGGTAATGTTAATTTATTACCGTAACGATTCAGGACTTTGCTTTACTCTTATTTCTTTAATAAATCCCTGATTTCGGTTAACAGGGTTTCAGTGGCTGTGGGAGCCGGTGGAGGCGGTGCCGGAGCATCTTCTTCATGTTTTTTCTTCATTCTATTTATCAACCTGATTGCAATAAATAATGAAAATGCAATTATTAAGAAAGAGATAATATTGGATAAAAAGTTGCCATACTTGATTGCCGTGCCCGGTATAACAAGTTGGCTAAGTTCACTCAGTTTGGCCGCTTTTAATGCAGGGGTTAAAACAAGGGGTGTAATAATATCGTCAACCAACGAGGTTATAATCTTGCTGAAAGCAGCACCAATTACAATACCCACGGCAAGGTCAACAACACTGCCCTGCATTGCAAATTTTTTGAATTCCTGAAGTGCGCCCATAGTCTTAATTTCTATTAGTTATTAAATTGGTATGGACGCAAAATTAAAAATTTAAAGGATTTCATCAGTTAAGGCCTGTAAGAAGGGTTTTTTTAATCAACCTTTATTACCCCATTTGTATTCATCACCTGAAAATAGGAGAAGTAATAGCGATTAATTAATGCACCTTCTAGGGTTGCACCTGCAAGTACCTTGTCCTTGTCGAATACAAAAAGCATAAGTAAATTGTAGTGTATGTGGGTATCCCAAATTTGTTTATCGCATAATCCTAATGTGTCAATAGCTTTGGTTTCCTTGGGTGATACAGCAAACTGCGGAAGATTTTTAAGTATTCTTTTGTCTAAAAACTTAAAAGTTAAGTCAGGGTAATTATAGCCAAGAAGACAAATTATATTTTTATTGAGTTTGTTCTCAATTTGAATTTTATTGCCTTCTGGTCTCCTGGAGCAACCAATTACTATAAAGCAAAGTGCGGCTGCAAAAATCTTTAGTTTGCTTTTCATCAGCCCCTGTAAAACTGTTTATTTTACTGTAGGTATAAGTCCGCGGATGCCCATGTTTACAACCGTATCGCCATTTAATGGCTCATACACTCCATTCATGTTGGCATCTTTCCACTCAAAACTTTTGTTGGTAGATAATGATACTACAATTGTATCGTTTTTGGTTTCACTTCCTGTAACTGTGAACGAGGGAGAGAATTGTCCGGTAACTACGCATGAACCTGCCGGAATAGGTGAAGTGGATGAAATAGGATTAGGCACGGTAGTTGCTCCGGGTGGTGCTTGTCCGGTTACTACGTTAAATGGGTCTTCAAAGGCCCAATAGCCTTGTGCGCGGTTACCATTTACAATTTTCGTACTATCTTTTATTTTATAGCTGGTGATATAGGAATTGAACCCAATAAAAGAAGCAATAGTGCCCGGTTGGTCGTAAAGGCTGAAACCCGGAGCGCTCCATTTTATGTTATAATTTTGATAAGCTATCGAAACCCTTAGCCATTGGTATGTGCCGGGTGTTACACTGCTGATAGGGCAGGAGTAAAAGGCCTGGCCTTGTCCGGCAAGTGTACATTTACTAAAATCAATAGCAAGGTTAGGTCCGGAACCAACCTCTGGTGCGCGGTAAAGCACATCGCCGGAGCCGAGAGCGGTAAGTGCATTCGGGGCTAATTCAATGTAGTGAGAACTCATGGTGTTAAATATGGGAGATAAGCCCGAATGGCCCGTCGGCATTACATCGGGAAGGCCAAAATTATTGAGTCTTGCCTGAGTGGAATCGAATTTGAAAACAAACACCAGCATAGGGCCAGTTTGTTGTGTTGTATTGTTCGAAGTATTGGTTGTTGTTTGGCTATCTTTAGAGCAGGAAAAGAAGATTGTTCCTGCCATAAAAATAAGTGCTGAGTAAGTAAAAACAGATTTAATATATTTCATGAGGGTTTGCTTAAAGTGCAAAGATAGGGAAATAATTTTTAGTGTTTTTTCTGTTTCACAGTTAACAATCACTCATATATCTTCCTTCTTTCTAACTGATAAATAGAATTTAATGTAGCAATTTCAGTGAGTAGAATTGAACGTCTTATTGTGGCTCATCCACCTGAAATGTACCGCCGTCTTCTTCCATTTCTTTCTCAGTTTCCTCAACTTCATCCTCTTCCGGATTCCCTGTTTTACTGGGCTCATCCAATAATCTTAGCGAACTGTTCATAGCAGAATGAAAACCTAAAAACCAAAAAGCAATTAATGGAAGGGCAAGCAGGCTTTCCTCTATATATGTATTTGCATTTCCATAAGGGATTAATATAAACCTGAATATTTGAGCTCTTACAAATTGCGCCATTTCAATAGTGAATTCATTAAATAACCAGAGTGTGACGAAGAGGAAAAAGATTTTTTTGAAAGTGATTTTAGGGTATCTTTCCATTCGGAGTTGATAAATCATTATCGAGAAAAGAAAAAATGGAATGTATATCCTCATTTGAAGAATAATTCCACATGCCCACACACTAAAAGCGCTTAGTTTTAATTCGTAAATACCATAGATTTTAGTTAGTCCGTAATCAATACCGGAAGTAAGTACTAGAATGAAAATAAGGGGAGCTATGTCTGCAGAACTAATATTCCCTGTTATTGATTTTTTCTCTGCCGAATCTAAATCTGAATTTTCAAACCTTGAAATAGATATAGAAAATATACTAACCATAAAAATGAATATGAGCTTTGAAAGGTCAACCAGGTCATAATTGCTGCCTTCACTGAACCGCAGAAGAAAATAGCCAAGTATACTGAACTGTTTATAATGGATGGAAGAGCCTTCACTACCAAATCTTACAAATAGCGCAATACATACCAAAAGGCATATTGCCAATACAATGCATGTGCTGTATGTCTTTTTGAAATACTTTTTATAAACCTCTACGAAATCTACTAATTGGGCAGAAAGGTAGGTGGTAAAAGTCATAGCTGATTTTTAAAACAGCCCTCCGAAAAGTTCCCTGTCTATAATATTGATGATTTTACCAAGGTCGTCGGCATTCTCCGAGAAGTTATTTTCATCCACATCAATTACCAGTATTTTGGTTTTCTTTTGACTTTCGAAGTCGTCAATCCATGCTTCATAGCGCTCATTAAGCCTTTTCAGGTAATCAAGACGTATTGATTCCTCATAAGGCCTGCCGCGTTTTTGAATTTGGTTCACCAAAGCAGGTACAGTGGCTCGGAGATATATTAAGAGGTCAGGCGGCTGAACTAATTCAAGTACCACATTAAACAAAGCCATATAGTTTTCATAGTCGCGGGTGGTCATTAACCCCATCGAGTGAAGGTTGGGGGCGAAAATGTAACCATCTTCATATATAGTACGGTCCTGTATTACGGTCTTATTGTTCTTTCTTATCTGCTGTATTTGGGCTAAACGGGCATGCAGGAATGATACCTGAAGATTGAACGACCAGCGTTGCATATCTTCGTAAAAATCATTCAGATAGGGGTTTTCATCAGCATCTTCAAAATGGGGTTTCCATTTATAGTGTTTCGCCAAAAGGCGTGTTAACGTGGTCTTTCCCGACCCTATATTACCTGCTACTGCTATGTGCATACTCTGCATATCGTGTCTTAAAAATTATTGCACTAAAATACATTCCTTTGGGAGATAAAGATACAAAAAGCCGGAAAATAATATGAATAGTTATCAGTAGGTAGTGGTCAGATGTCAATTTTGAGGTATAAATTAGATTATTTCTGACCGCTGATAACTGACTACTGACAACTGATTAGTTTTTTTTCTATCTTTGCAGCCCAATTTTAAAATTAGTCATGAAAAAAGGCATACATCCGGAGAACTATCGCTTAGTAGTTTTCAAAGACGTTTCTAACGATTACTCGTTCTTAAGCAAGTCAACTGCTGAAACCAAAGATACAATTGTATGGGAAGACGGCAACGAATACCCATTAGTAAAACTTGAAATTTCAAATATGTCGCACCCGTTCTATACCGGTAAGATCAAGATGGTTGACACCGCAGGACGTATTGATAAGTTCAATACCCGTTACAAGAAGAAATAATCTACTCAGTAGAAAGTTTATAAAGGTAAAAATTTATAAAGAAAGTCCCTCCGTAAACCCGGGGGGATTTTTTGTTTTACATAATCAGCCCCAAACCCCTAAAGGGGCTTTGAGTAGTATCCCCCAACCCCTTATAAAAGGCGAAGAGGATAGCCCCTATAGCGGTTTGGGACTGATAAAAGTCTGGGAGTTTTGGGTTTTGTTGAAATCTTACAAGTTTCATAAACTCAATTCTTATTAACTTGCTGCCGTTTTTAGGTCATAACTTATAACTTATAACTCATAACTATTACATGAATCTTCACGAATATCAAGGCAAGTCAATATTAAAACAATACGGAGTTCCAATTCAGGAAGGCATTGTAGCCACTACAGTTGAAGAAGCGCTGGAAGCTGCAAAGGAATTAAAACAACAGACAGGCACACAAGTATGGGTAATAAAAGCACAGGTACATGCCGGAGGTAGAGGTAAAGCAGGTGGAGTGAAGGTTGCCACATCTATGGATGCGGTAAAAGAAAAAGCCACAGCTATATTAGGAATGAATCTTATTTCGAGGCAGACTGGCCCACAAGGAAAGATTGTACATAAGATATTGATTGCACAGGATGTGTATTACCCAGGCCCGACTCCAACCAAGGAGTTTTACCTGAGCGTTATGCTCAACCGCGCTGCAGGCCGTGATATGATTGTTTACTCACCTGCAGGTGGAATGGAAATTGAAGAAGTTGCAGAACATACCCCTGAGCAAATATTTAAGGAAGAAATTGACCCAAAAGTAGGTTTGCAAGCATTTCAGGCACGTAAGATTGCATTTAACTTTGGCCTCTCAGGCGAGGCTTTTAAGGCTATGGTTAAGTTTGTGACAGGAGTGTACAAAGCTTATCAGGGCTCCGATGCATCCATGATTGAAATTAACCCTGTACTTAAAACTACTGATGATAAGATTATAGCCGTAGACTGTAAAATGATTCTTGATGGCAATGCGCTCTATCGTCACCCTGACTATGTAGAGATGCGTGATGTAGCGGAAGAAGATCCTACTGAAGTAGAAGCGGGAAGCTATAAACTGAACTTTGTAAAACTGGATGGTAACGTTGGCTGCATGGTTAACGGCGCAGGACTAGCTATGGCTACTATGGATATTATTAAACTTGCTGGCGGTAACCCGGCTAACTTTCTTGATGTAGGTGGAACAGCCAATGCAGAGCGTGTTGAAAAAGCGTTCCGTATTATATTAAGGGAAGAAGGTGTAAAAGCCATCCTTGTTAACATTTTTGGCGGAATTGTGCGCTGCGACAGGGTTGCACAAGGTATTGTGGATGCTTACAAAAACATAGGCGAAATAAAAGTGCCTATTATCGTGCGGTTGCAAGGTACAAATGCAATTGAAGCCAAAAAAATTATTGATGATTCCGGCCTGAAAGTCTCTTCAGCCATATTGCTGCAAGAAGCTGCAGACTTGGTTACAGAGGTTTTGAAAAATCAAAATTGATTTTACTTTTAAATGAATAAAGCATGGCATGATAAGCATCCAATGCCTAAAAATGCATCTTTACAGGAAAGGATTGATTGGCATTTGGAACATACTAAGCAGTGTGCATGCAGGCCAATTCCTGAGAAACTGTTAGAGAAAATAAATGCTGCAAAGCATTCAAAATAAGATTTGATGAAAAAAATTCTTGTTGCCAACCGCGGAGAGATTGCCCTTAGGGTGATGCGCACTTGCCGCGATATGGGAATTAAAACCGTCGCGGTTTTTTCTGAAGCTGATAGAAAAGCTCCTTTTGTAAACTATGCCGATGAGGCTGTTTGTATTGGGCCTCCAGAATCTGCTAAGTCTTACTTAAATGCTGATAAAATAATTGAGGTAGCCAAAGAACTAGGTGTAGAGGGTATCCACCCCGGATACGGGTTCCTCTCTGAAAATGCAGCATTCTCAGATAAAGTTAAAAACGCTGGTATCATATTTATAGGTCCTTCGGCTAAAGCTATGCGAATGATGGGTGATAAGCTCTCTGCAAAACATGCAGCCAAGCAGCACAACATACCCATGGTTCCGGGCAGCGACGGAGCTATTACCGATATTAAAGAAGCCATTGAAGTCGCGAAAAAGGTTGGTTTTCCAATACTTATTAAAGCCAGTGCGGGTGGTGGAGGCAAAGGTATGCGTGTGGTTGAAAGTGTTGAATTATTAGAAGAACAAATAAAACTTGCATCCAGCGAAGCTAAATCGGCATTTGGTGATGGTGCGGTTTTTATAGAACGATATGTTAAAAGTCCCCGCCACATTGAAATACAAGTGATGGGAGACAATCATGGCAATGCTGTTTATCTTTTTGAAAGAGAATGCTCCGTTCAGCGTCGCCATCAAAAAGTAGTTGAGGAAGCACCTTCGTCGGTTCTTACTCCGGAGATTAGAAAGGCCATGGGCGAATGTGCTGTGCGCATAGCTAAAGCCTGTAATTATTCAGGTGCTGGAACCGTGGAGTTTTTATTGGACGACAAACTCAATTTCTACTTTCTCGAAATGAATACCCGCTTACAGGTAGAACACCCGGTTACGGAAATGATTACCGGAATTGATCTGGTTAAAGAACAGATAAACGTTGCAAGAGGCAATAAAATTAGCTTCAAGCAAGAAGACCTTAAAATAATAGGACACTCTATAGAAGTGCGCGTTTATGCAGAAGACCCTGCGAATAACTTCCTGCCCGATATTGGTAAGCTAAGAATTTATAATCCCCCTAAAGGCCCGGGTGTGCGTGTAGATGATGGTTTTGAAGAAGGTATGGAAATTCCAATCTATTATGATTCAATGATAAGCAAACTTATCACTTATGGAAAAGATCGTGAAGAAGCTATCCAAAGGATGATTCGGGCAATAGATGAATACCAGATTTCGGGTGTTGAAACTACACTGCCATTCTGCAAGTTTGTAATGCAACACAAGGCTTTTACTTCCGGTAAGTTTGATACACATTTCGTATCACATTATTTTAAACCGGAAATGTTGAATTTAGCGCCTGAAAATGAGGAACAAAGTATGTTGGCAGCACTGGTGGCTGATATATTTGTATCTAAAAGCGATAAAAAACGTATACCTTTAAATTCGGTGGCTGAAAGTAAATCCATTTCAAATTGGAAAAACCGAAGAAATTAATTTGAACAGTTAAAATCCTATGAAAACTCTAATTTCAACAATATCATTAGTACTACTCGGACTGGGGATTGTAAAAGCTCAGGATAAAAGCAGTTCCGAAGTAACTTTAACTGAAAAAGTTAAGCAAACCTGTAATCTCACTCCTGAACAAGTTACAAAAGTCCAACCTATAATTGCTGATTTTGAGAAAACAAGGGATGATAGTTATCAAAAATACCGCAGTAACCCGGATGCTTTAAGCAAAGCGGTAAGAAAAAACAGGTGGGATTATGAAACAAAGCTTATCGGGATATTAACACCGGAACAAATGGGGACACTAAAAGCATTTGACCAACGTAATCCCGGGTTAATGAAGGGAAATGGACAAAGTGGTGCGCAATTAGCTTCAGTAAAATAAGGCGGGCTTTCACATTTAATTTTATTTGATTCTTTTTCTTTCAGAACAAAAAGAAGTATACTTTATTTTTAAACCTTCCTATTTTAACATCATCTAACTTCGAAATAAACAACCATGAAAAGACTTATTTTAACATTAGGATTAATAATAGCAGGAATTTTTTGTGTAAATGCACAAGAGAAAGGCGATAAAATAGCAAACAAAATGGTAAGCCATCTTACGCAAGTATGTGGCCTTTCCGATGATCAGGTGGCAAAGGTACAGCCAATAGTTGCAGATTTTATTAAGACCAGGATGGCAAACAAGCAACAATACGCAAATGATGCAGCAGGCTTGAAAGCTGCAAATAAAACGAACAGGGAAAACTACAAAAACCAACTGAAAACTGTGCTTACAGCCGATCAGGTTGAAAAGCTGAAAGCAGATATGAAAAACCGCAGGGGTAACAAGCGCGGTGGCGAAGAAGAGGAGGAATAGGAACACTTAATTTTTCATTTTGAAAAGCTCTGGCAATTTCGTCAGGGCTTTTTTATTTCACATTAATAAATTCCTGTTTCATAATTGGATTCAATTATTACCTTTGTCAATCTATCTTATTCATTTTGATAAATGGTTCTGAGTATAAATAATCTGACTAAGCGCTATGGTTATCTGGCAGCACTTTCGGGTGTGTCATTCTCCATTGAAAAAGGTAGTGTGTTTGGTATACTCGGGCCGAATGGAAGTGGAAAAACAACCACTCTCGGGATAGTGCTGGGTGTTATAAATTCCACGGGAGGAAGTTACCAGTGGTTTGATAATCAAACCACCGATAATCCAAGGAAGCGGGTAGGCGCAATTCTTGAAACTCCAAACTTTTATCATTATTTAAGCGCTTACAAAAACCTGCAGATTGCCGCAGATATTAAAGGAGTGGGTTACCATAATATAGAAGGGATGCTTAAGTTGGTAAACCTGTTTGAACGCAAAGATTATGCATTCTCAACTTTCTCTTTAGGAATGAAACAAAGGCTTGCAATTGCTTCTGCTTTGCTTGCAAACCCTGAGGTTCTTGTGCTTGATGAGCCCACCAATGGATTGGATCCGCAGGGAATTGCAGAAATACGCGAACTAATTATTGCCATAGCAAAGCAGGGTAAAACTATTATCCTTGCCAGCCACATGCTTGATGAGGTTGAAAAAGTTTGTACCCATGCAGTTGTTTTGCAAAAAGGAAAGGTTTTAACTTCCGGAAAAGTATCGGATATATTAGGAAGCAACGATATTATAGAAATAGCAGCATGGGATTTTGAAAAATTGGAAAGCCTTGCAAAGTCCCATCCAATGATTAAATCACTCATTAAAAATAATGCAGGCAAGCTGGAACTAACATTTTCAGGCACAGTGGCAACATCCGACCTGAATGATTATTTCCATAAACAAGGGGTTTCAATTTCACATTTAATCCTCCGCAAGAAGACGCTGGAGGCTCAATTCCTCGAATTAATCAAGAAAGGAACATGATGAAGTTGCTATCCATAGAATTTAAAAAAGTATTGTCATATTCGGCATTCTGGGTATTTATTTCCCTGTATGCTGCATTGTTGCTTCTGGTTTTTTTAGCTTTTGCAACATTCAAAATGCCCGGAATGCCGAGCAACATGCCAACTTCAAATCCACTATTCATTTTTCCGGCATTATGGCATACCTTAACTTATGTAGCAGGTTGGTTTAACCTATTATTCGGGGTATTGATAGTTATTCTTATCACCAATGAATTCACATTCCGAACGGTAAGGCAAAACATAATAGATGGCTGGAGTGTAAATCAATTTGTATCGGCTAAAGTTCTTTTGCTGGTATTTCTCGCATTGGCTGCAACCATATATGTGTTTCTAATTGGAATTGTCTATGGGCTAATTGCAAGCCCATCTAAAACAGGTGCTGATATATTTGGCCAAATGGATTTTGTACTTGCTTACTTTGTGCAAGCATTGGGGTATTTCAGTTTTGCTTTATTTATGGGTACTTTATTCAAAAAAGCAGGTATGGGCATAATTTTCTTCCTTCTTTACACAAAGATTATTGAATTTTTGATAGGGTTACCGTTGCCTGATAAAATTGAAAATTGCCTTCCATTTCATAGCATGTCGAAACTTATCAGTTTTCCGATAGAAATCCCCGGAATGTCTGTTGATACTTCTCCTTTGGGTATTCAATTCGGTTTTGCATTATTTTATTCTTGCCTTTTTATCCTGGGCACATGGCTTCTTTTAAAGAAAAGGGATATCTGATTTTTACTCCTGCATCAGTATGAAAAAGCTGATTTTAATTCTTGGTATGTTCCTTGCAATACTAAATGTAAGGGCTCAGGAAATAACGCAGGCAGAGATAACTAAAGAAGTTAATTATTTAAATAAAATGTGCGGTCTCACCTCTGCTCAGGCAAAAGATGTTAGGCCTGCTGTTGAACAATATCTGAAAGCCAGAAAAATTAATAAACAAAATTATGGAGGGGATACAAAAGAATTGAACAGATTCAATAAAGAAGCACATGATAATTACCTTAATCAATTGCGGCAAGTTCTAGACTCTAATCAAATAGATAAATTGAAACCCAAGGAAAGACCGCATCGAGTAATTAAGGAGAAGACTCCCCATCAATCGGCAATTAAAGCGCACAAAGAACATAATACGAAAAGTGAAAAAACTAAAAAGCAAAAGGATACAGCTGATGACAAAAAGCCCGGGAAGCGAAAGAAAAAGGATGAATAGTTATTGAGATAACTCTCCGGTATTCTTTGGATAAAACTTCCGCTGAAACATCAGAATTAAAATAACACCTACCGTTATTGCTGAGTCAGAAACATTGAACACCGGGCGGAAAAATTGAAAGTCTTCTCCTCCCCATAATGGAAACCACTTTGGGAAATGTCCATCGAGCGAGGAGAAATGGCAATAAAACATATCAACTACTTTGCCATGCAAAAAGCCTGCATATCCGCCCTCTTTTGGTAAAAACTTTGCCGGTTCAAAAACACCATCGCTGGTGCTGAAAAGCATACCATAAAATGCGCTGTCAATAATATTTCCCAATGCACCGGCGAAAATAAGGGCGAAACTGCTTATTAAGCCTTTGTGGGCGTTGCGTTTTACTAATGTCCATAAATAGTAACCAATCAAGGTTACAGCTGCTATACGGAAAACACTTAAGAATATCTTTCCATAAGGCCCACCAAATGTCATTCCAAAAGCCATTCCATTATTCTCGGTAAAATGAATAATAAACCAGGAGGCAAATCGGTGTTCTTCCCCTGAAATGAAATGGGTTTTAATATAAATCTTTAGTGCCTGGTCGATCACCAGCACGAGCATTATAATTAGCAAAGGCCTTTTCACGCCCTATTCTTAGCTTATTATTGATTGAACTGTTGAACCAATTTCGCATCTATGCTCAGAGTAGCATGCGGCACACGGAGAAGTCTTTCCTTCGGAATTAACTTACCGGTTACCCTGCAAATACCGTATGTTTTATTCTGGATGCGAACCAATGCATTCTGAAGGTTCTGTATGAATTTTTCCTGGCGGAGTGCAAGTTGGGCAGTTTCTTCACGGGTCAATACATCTGAACCATCTTCCAATGCTTTGAAAGTAGGAGAAGTGTCGTCAGTTCCATGGTCATCAGTATGGCAAAGGGTATTCTTTAAAAGTTCATAATCCTTCTTCGCCTGGTCTAGTTTATCTACAATCAGGGTTTTGAATTCAGCTAATTCCTTTTCGTTATAACGTTGTTTTTCATCAACAGCAGGAGCTTTTGCGGGAGCTGCTTTTTTAGCTTCTACTTTGGCAACAGGTGCCGCTTTAACCTCAACTTTAGGAGCAGGTTTAGCTTCAACTTTCTGAACAGGTTTGAATATTTTAATTTCTTTTTTTACAACAACTGGTGCTTTTTTAGCCACCGGTTTTGCTTTTTTAGGTTCTGGTTTTTTCATTACTTTTTTAGGTTCCGGTTTTGTTTTTGATTTTACCACTTTCTTTTCAGTCTTCTTCTTAGCAGGAACACTCTTTTTCACAACCGGTTTGCTTTTCTTAGCAACCTTTTTAGGAGCAGCCTTTTTTGAGGCAGATACCTTAACCTTATTGGTCTTTTTTGCTGGTTTCTTTTTCATAGTGACCTTAATTAGACTTGTTAATAAAAATAGAAGCACTTAAATTGTCAGCTACTTCTACCACTATAGCTTGTCCTTCGTCAAGATTATCAACCATTTCGAAGGAAGTTGCTAAAATTTCCGTGCAAATATAGTTAAAATTATTCTTAATCGCGGTTTCCAGGGCATTGTTCTTAACTATTTGGAGTTTTATCTTATCGGTAACTTCATAATTATTCTCCTTTCTCAAGGTTTGTATCCGGTTAATGAGTTCCCGGGCAATGCCTTCCTCTTCAAGCTCTTTTGAGATTGTTGTATCTAAGGCAACGGTTATTTTACCATCCGACATCAGGTGCCATCCGGGTATGTCTTCAGAAGTAATTTCAACGTCTGTAAGTAGGATTTCTACCTCTCGACCCGAAAGGTTAAGTCCGTACTTTCCATTCTGCTCTAAAAGCTTGATTTCCTCCTTACCAAAACCACTGATTGCAGCAGCAGCTTCTTTCATTAAAGGTCCTAGTTTTTTACCAAGTTCCTTAAAGTTGGCTTTTATCTTTTTGTTGAGCATTCCTTCGGTATCATGAACATAGTGCAATTCCTTTACGTTTACCTCTGCCAGAATGAGGCTTTTTACTGAGTCAATCTGATGTTTCAAGCTCTCATCAAGTATAGGGATTAATATCTTGTTAAGTGGCTGACGAACACGAATAGTTACTTTCTTTCGTAAAGCAAGAGTTAAAGATGAAATTCGCTGCGCCAGGTCCATCCTTTCCTCTAAAGTTGAGTTGATGTTTTGGGCGTCAGAAACAGGAAACAAAGAATGGTGGATACTCTGCACATTTTCCTTATTAGAAACACCATTCAAATCAGTAAATAATTTCTCCGAAAAGAAGGGGGCAATAGGGGCTATTAATTTGGCAATAGTTTCGAGGCAATTATAGAGGGTTTGGAAAGCCGCTATTTTATCCTCACTATACTCACCCTTCCAAAAACGCCGACGTGATAAACGAACATACCAATTGCTGAGTTGATCGGTTACAAATGACTCTATTTCACGAGCAGCTCTCATTGGTTCGTAAGTAGCATAGAATTCATCTACACTTTTGATAAGGGAATTGAGCACTGAAAGAATCCATTGGTCTAATTCCGGACGCTGGTTAACTGGTATTTCAGCCTCTGAATAGTTAAAGCCATCAATATTGGCATAAAGGGCATAAAAGGCGTAGGTGTTATAAAGAGCCCTGAAAAGCTTGCGTTGCACCTCCGTAATACCTTCTTCATCAAACTTAAGGTTATCCCATGGTTGAGCATTACTAATCATGTACCAACGTGTAGCATCGGCTCCATATTGTTCAATAATCTTAAACGGATCAACGGCATTGCCTAACCGCTTCGACATTTTGTTGCCATGCTTATCTAATACCAAGCCATTTGACACCACATTTTTAAATGCAACTGAATCAAACAACATACTGGCAATAGCATGAAGAGTAAAGAACCAACCACGGGTTTGGTCAACACCTTCCGCTATAAAGTCAGCAGGGAAGTTTTCTTTGAACTTGCCTTTATTCTCGAAAGGATAATGCCATTGGGCATAAGGCATAGAGCCTGAATCGAACCATACATCTATAAGGTCAGATTCGCGAGTCATCTTTTTGCCACCTGGAGAAACTAAAAAGATATTATCGCAATAAGGTTTATGAATGTCTCTTTCAGAAGTGGTCCATTTGCTTTTCTTTAAATCATCTTCTGTCATTATGCCAGCGGCAAGAGACTTCTTTACTTCCTTATCTAAGTCTTCGTAATTGCCAATGCACATTTCTTCCTTGCCATCTTCTGTTCTCCATATTGGAAGTGGTATTCCCCAAAAACGTGAACGGGAAAGGTTCCAGTCAACCATATTTTCCAGCCAATTACCAAAACGGCCTGTGCCTGTAGATTCCGGTTTCCAATTGATGGTTTTATTCAACTCAATCATTCGGTCCTTCATGGCTGTGGTGCGCACAAACCAAGAGTCTAACGGGTAATAGATTACCGGTTGGTCTGTTCTCCAGCAATGAGGATAGCTATGTTCTATCTTTTCAATTTTGAATGCTTTACCTTCTCTTTTTAAAAGTAATGC
>CAIUPO010000017.1 GCA_903901055.1 uncultured Bacteroidota bacterium | reverse complement strand
TTATTCAACGGAAAAAAATTATTATTGTGGCAACAACTCTTTTAAGTGTGTCCACTTTTATTTTATTTGCATTTACCTTAAATGACAGCTATTTTATTCATCGTTACGGTATTTTACCAATCTATGTTATCATATTTTTCAATGGTATTGGACGGGCTTTTATCGCTCCTTCATTTTTTGCTTTCCTTTCTCAAATTGTTCCCCAAGAGCAATACCCGAATGCAACCACATGGAATAGTACAGCATGGCAAATTGGAGCAACTATTGGGCCACCCATTGGCGGATTCTTATGTATTGTAGGGCTGGATTATAGTTATGCTGCCGATTTCACATTAATGATTATCTCTCTCATACTAGTTACTTTTATTAAACCTCGTCCTTTGCCGGAACGAAAAGTGAAGGAAGATTTATTTACAAGCCTTGGCAGAGGAATAAAATTTGTTTTTAGCAACCAGGCAATATTAGGGGCACTTTCCCTTGATTTATTTGCCGTATTATTTGGTGGAGCTGTTGCATTATTGCCTTTGTTTGCAACAACTATTCTACATACAGGCTCGGTGGGATTTAGTGTTTTAAGAGCAGCTCCTTCGGTTGGAGCGGTGCTGATGGGAGCAATAATGGTTTACAGGCCACCTTTGAGAAATGCAGGCAGAAATATGTTGCTTGCAGTAATTGGATTTGGTGTTTGCATGATTCTTTTTGCTCTTTCTACTAATCTGATACTCTCTGTATTTCTTCTTGCCCTTGGTGGAGCATTTGATAGTGTAAGCGTAATTATTCGGGCAACTATTCTTCAACTATTAACACCAGATGAAATGCGAGGCCGGGTTTCTTCTGTCAACAACATATTCATTGGCTCATCCAATGAAATTGGAGGATTTGAATCAGGTGCTCTGGCTAAATTAATGGGTCTTATACCTTCCGTTATTTTCGGAGGGTCAATGACGATTTTGGTAGTAGGCTTTACAACACTGAAAGCAAAAACCCTCAGGACACTTCATTTGGATACGAAGAAATAATAGCTTTTCATATTACATCATGCCCCAAACCCCTAAAGGGGCTTAAAGTCACTAACGCTCAAAGCCCCTTTAGGGGTTTGGGGTTAAACAAAAACACCCGCAATTATGCAGGTGTTTTTAATTTTCTTAGTATGCTCCCGGAGGTGGCGGAGGCGGTGGTGGAGGATAAGGTGAGAATCTCTCTTTCCTTGGAATCCTGTTTTTATGCTCACCAAAAGTGTATCCCAAGGTGAATATAACATTCGAAATAGTTGTATTTAATGTGGATGCATTAGCCCCACCATATATTTGATATTGTTCGCTGTATTGGGTGCGCGTATATGAAAAATCAAAAAACACATTGTTCACTTTTAATCCGACACCTGCTGAATACGTTGTACGCGGAGAACTAAATCCAACACTGGCTTCATTAAAAGGATTTCCATATAAGGCATAACCAGCCCTGAAGCTAACCGGGTATAGTACCCATTCAGCGCCAATTTTGATATTGCTAGCCTGAATAAATTGCTGACTTATTGCTGAATTAACCTGGGACGTATAATCTGCAGCCAGGCTAGGGTCAGTTGAATTAACGCGGATAGAAGAGTAATCTACATATTCATAATCGGCACTAAGTATACCCTGGTTATTAATAATCACGGCTATGCCTCCTATGGCTTTAAGCGGTGTAGTTAAATTATAGCTATATGTAGCCTGCGCACCCAAAGGATCAGTTGAGCCCCCGGTTCCTGTGTAAGGTGAAGGGCCATAATTTGCAACCCAAGAGGTTGAAAAATTATCGGTCATATTAAAGAATGTTGGTGAATGGACAGCACCCCCAATTCTCAGCCAATCCATAATGCGGTATATAAAACCAATTTTAAAGTTATAACCTACACCACTTGTTGTTAACCCTTCTGTCAACGAATAATTTTGCAATCCGAATGCGGTATCATTATTAAAGTGCGTAGTTTCCGTATAGGTATCCGTAAGTGTATAATCTGTATTAACAATGCCTAAAGTAGCACCAATAAATAGTTTATCATTATAGTTACCACCAACAGAAAAGTCATACTCGCCCATTGAGCCGGTGGTTGTAATATTTTCCAACTGGTCGATGTAATTCCCGGTATTACCACCAAGAAAAGGATGAATAACGTTAAAATAATTAGAACCCTTTGTTCCTGCTACTGTATCTAATAGGTATGTATTAAAGGCCGGGCCTATAAGAAACGGATCAAGGTTTTGGTAATTGGTTCCCTGGCCAGCCGCTGTTACATTATCCAGAAAAGTATTCTTAAAGTTATAGCCACTTATGGTAACATTATCGTTGAAGTTGTTCAACCGATTATAAGCAAATCCAAAGTTATAACTTTTCCATCCTGTGCCATCTTCCTTGCCAACCTTACGTGTGCCCACCAGCCCAATGCTTTGTAAATTAACTTTACTGTTTTCATTTGAAACACTTGTACCGTTGTAGGATGAACTAGTGTTTTGAAGTGTAAGCCCCGGGGTAATTTCAAGCTGGTTTTTATTATAAACTGCAATCCCGGCAGGATTATAAGCAAGCGTGCTCAAATCCGCACCCACTGCGCAAAATGCGCCTCCCATAGCTGTAAACCGTGCAGTACCGCCTAACATGGTTGTAGAATACCTCAATGCATCCATCTGACTCAATTGTGCTTGAGTTTCGAGGGGAATTATTGCCGAAAAAAGGCAAGCCGAATATATGAACCTTCTCATTTTTACCAGGTTTTTATTGTTTTACTTATAAAATTGTGTTCGAATTATCTGTGTCCGCCTGAGTGTCCGCCGCCGCCACTTGCATGGCCGCCACCTCCACCGCCGCCGCTGGATCTTCCTCCACCGCCACCTCCACCGGATGAGCGGCCTCCGCCACCACCACCGTAGCCTCCACCTGAACGGCCTCCGCCGCCACCGGATGAGCCTCTGCTTGCTCCGCTGCTGTAGCTTCTCTGAGCACCTCCGCCACCGTAACTCCGTTGACCGCCACCGCCATTATTGCTTCCGCGATTTACACGTTGCGAGTTATTGTAGCTGCCATTGCTTTGCCTGTTGTATGACCTGTTAACATTCGTATTAGCACGGGAATAATTATTGTTTACATTTCTGCGTGCGTTTCCGGTATAAACTTGTCTTTGCTGGCCGTTACTTCTATTAGCATTAACCGAGGTGCTTGCCCTTGGAGCCGAATTAGCATTCGTGTTAACTCTTGCACTGCCGCTGTTAACATTAGCGGTGGCAGGTTTAGATGAATTAATTACAGGTTTGCTTCCTGAAACTCTTGCACTGGAAGAATTTGAAAGAGTAGAAGATTTCCCTGAATATGCATTCGGTGCAATATGTAAAGGAGTGCTTGAGCTTGCAATTGAACTATTTCCTTTAGCAATTGAAGAAGAAGTCATTATGCCTTTTGAATTTGTAGCAGCCTCAGTACGTAATGAGTTTTGATACCTGTCTCCGAAGGTGGAAGGATTGCGATTAATAGCAGCAGGCGAGCCGCTTGCAATTTGACGATTTCCAAAACTTGAAGGATTTGATATTGTTCTTGGTGCTACAAAAGAAGTTCCCCTATTATTTTCGTAACTGTTATAGTAGTAGTTATTGCACCAACCGCCACCGTAGCCACATCCGCCCCAGCCGTAGCCTCCGCCCCAGCCATTGCCCCAGCCGCATCCGCCCCAACCAAAGGCACCATAAGAACCCCAGCCCCAACTCCACCATGGGTCGAAGCCAAATCCCCAATAAATAGATGGTGCATAAGAATAGTAATAATAATCAGGACCCCACCAGGGTGAGCCCATGTAAATGCTCATTCCATACTGGTATGGGTTATAACTGTAAAAGTATGAGTTTGTGTAAATATTATCGTAGTACCCGTTGTAACCCCAGTTTTGGTCATATCTTCTTATACGGGCTGTGTAATCATAATCTGAATAGTCGTCGGCATAAGAATTACTGGTATTACCATAATAATTGTTTTCTACTGCTGGGCTTTGTCCGGCGTTAGAATCAGGCGGGGTAGTGTAATTACTTGGTGCAGGGGTACTGGTTGAAGCCGTTGCAACAGGAGTGCTGGCGGGTTCAGGGTTATTACGCGAAGCATAAACTCCATCGTCATTATGGCCTGCAATATTTTCCTGCGACCCGCAGGAAGCAAGACTAAATGCAATTAACCCGACTGCTGATATTTTAATCAAGTTTTTCATAGGTGTGATTACTTGTTTTGAAGGTTAGACTTTCTATTTAATCAAAGGTTTATTGTTTACTTTTGCCGCTGCCGAAATAGTTTTTATTTACCTTTTAAATCTGGGACGAAGGTACGCTATTAAAATGAATTTTTGGTGAAGAACAGGGTACAAATAGTTTTTAACATTTTCTAGTAATTATGAGCAAGGCAATCGTATCACGTGAACAAGATTATTCTCAATGGTATAACGAAATTGTCATTAAGGCCGGACTGGCTGATTACTCTGCAGTTAAGGGCTGTATGGTAATCAAACCCTATGGTTATGCCATTTGGGAACGTATGCAAAGAGCATTAGACGACATGTTTAAAGAAACCGGTCACTCAAATGCTTATTTTCCATTATTAATTCCGAAGTCATTTTTCTCAAAAGAAGCCTCCCATGTTGAAGGGTTTGCAAAAGAATGTGCTGTTGTAACACATTACCGCTTAAAAAATTCACCCGAAGGAATTGTAGTTGACGAAACTGCCAAACTTGAAGAAGAACTGATTATCCGTCCGACTTCGGAAACAATTATCTGGAATACCTACAAGGGCTGGATTCAATCGTACCGTGACTTACCACTGCTTATTAACCAATGGGCAAATGTGGTTAGATGGGAAATGCGTACACGCCTTTTTCTGCGTACCACCGAGTTTTTATGGCAGGAAGGGCATACAGCACATGCCACGGCTCAGGAAGCCATTGAAGAAACCATTCGTATGATGGATACATACGCTGAGTTCGCAGAAAAGTGGATGTCGATGCCTGTAATTAAGGGAATAAAAAGCGCCAACGAGCGCTTTGCAGGTGCTGTAGATACGTATTGTATTGAATCATTAATGCAGGATGGTAAGGCTCTGCAATCGGGCACTTCGCACTTCCTCGGGCAGAATTTCGCGAAAGCATTCGATGTTAAATTCCTCAATAAAGAAGGTAAATCAGATTTTGTTTGGGCTACTTCATGGGGTGTATCAACACGTCTTATGGGCGCATTGGTAATGACACATTCCGACGATGAAGGGCTTGTACTTCCTCCTATGCTTGCACCACATCAGGTTGTTATTGTTCCCATTTACAGAGAAGAAGAACAACACCAGAAAATTAATGAAGTAGTTGCTAAACTTAAAAATGAATTTAAGGCTGAAGGAATACGGGTTCTTTATGACGAAGCAGATAACCGCAGCCCCGGCTGGAAGTTTGCAGAATATGAATTAAAGGGCGTTCCGATACGCCTTGCAATAGGCCCAAAAGATTTGGAAAAAGGAACGGTGGAAGTTTACCGTCGTGATTTAAAGAAAAAAGAATTTGTACCAATTGACGGCATCACTGCATATATAAAAAACCTGCTGGTGGAAATCCAGAAAAGCCTTTATGATAAAGCCATAGCCTTTCGCACAGCAAGTACTATCAAGGTAGATGACTATACAACCTTTAAAGATATCCTTGAGAAGAAAGGCGGATTTCTTTTAGCCCATTGGGACGGCACTTCGGAAACTGAAGAAAAAATAAAAGAAGAGACCAAAGCCACCATCCGATGCATACCGCTTGAAGGAGAAAAGGAAGAAGGTAAATGTATTTACTCAGGTAAGCCTTCAGCACAAAGAGTTATATTTGCTAAAGCATACTAATAGTTGAAAGTTTGTAAACTGCCATGTCAGAAAAATTCAGCCCTGAGGAACTTATTGTAAAGCTGTTTAAAGAGAAAACAAGCTTACAACTCGATGTTCGTAAAAATATGGCTGATGCATTCGCAATGATGAAGGAAACATTGGCTGAAATCTCCAAAAATCTTTCGCATAAAGCGTCTGCCCTTGATAAAAGAATAAATGTCCAGTACAAAGAAAAAAGTGAGTTTGAAGCTGACCTTACAATTGCTGAAGACGTACTGGTGTTTTATATGCAAAGCAATGTTTTTGTCTTTGATCAAAGTCATCAAGTGTGGCAAAGTTCCTACGTAAAAAACAATGAAGGCAATGCTTATTGTGGTATTATCAGCATCTATAACTTTCTTTCCGACTCATTTACTTATAACCGTACCAATGATTCCGGCTATCTTATTGCCCGCATTTTTGTGAACCATGATATGCACTATTTTGTAGAAGGTAAGCGCCAGTTAGGTTTCCTTTATAATGATTTTGCCCATGCCATACTTGACAAAAAAGCCTTAACTGAAATTATCAACTCGGCTATCATTTATACCCTTGCTTTTAATTTGTTTGTTCCACCATTCGATAATATAAAAGAGGTTAGCGTTTCTGCTATGGAAGAAGAAACAAACCGCATGCAACTACAAACAGGCAAACGCCTTGGCTTCCGCTTCAGTGCCGATAATGACCAGGTGAAATGAAAGTAAAAATAAGGGTAATCGTAACAGGAACCACCGGAATGGTTGGAGAGGGCGTTTTACACGAATGCCTTATGCATCCTGATGTTGAGCATGTATTGGTAATTAACAGAAAACCCTGCGGAGTCACACATCCCAAATTGCACGAAATTATCCACGACAACTTTTTCGACTTCTCCCCTATCAGGGAATTTCTTGTGAATTATAACGCTTGTTTCTTTTGTTTGGGCGTATCATCCGTTGGAATGAAGGAAGATAAGTATTACCACCTTACTTACGAACTTACCATGCATGTTGCTCAAACGCTCTCCGAGCAGAACCCGGGCATGGTTTTTACGTATGTATCGGGTAACGGCACCGACAGCACAGAAAAAGGAAAATTGATGTGGGCAAGAGTAAAAGGCAAAACAGAAAATGATTTGATGAAACTGCCGTTTAAAAAAGCGTACATGTTCCGCCCTGCCGTTATTGAACCAACAAAGGGTTTAAAAAACACCCTGAAATTATACACCTATTTAGGCTGGATGCTTCCGATAATCCGGTTCCTCAGCCCCCGTTATGTCTGCAGCTTGAAAGAACTTGGGGTGGCCATGATACATACTGTTACTACAGGTTCCGAAAAACAAATATTAGAGGTAAAGGACATTGTTGAGTTGGCTAACATTAACTAAGATTAATTTTATCTTCATACTTTATTATTTGCTTTAGAATCCTTTTGCATATTACATTTGATTTTAATTTACAAATCCTTTCGCCATGAAAATTTTCAATTACGCTTTCTTATTTATCCTCCCTTGCTTTGCAATAACTGCAAATGCCCAACAGGAAAATGAAACCCATATTACTCCCGTAATTAAAACCGTAACCGTATTTTTAAATGGCGCAGAAATAAAACACAGCGAAAGTGTTTCGTTAAAAAAAGGGACCAATAAAATTGTGTTCGATAAACTTTCAGCATATATGGAACTGAGCAGTGTTCAGGCTTCTGTAGAAGGGGATGCCGATATTCAATCTGTGTCGACTGAAAGCAATTACCTGAGCGCTGAAAAGCTTGATCCGCGCATTAAAGACCTGAAAGATTCCATTGACATGTTGAATACAGAAATAACAGATATTAACAGCGAACTGGATGCGAATTCTACCGAAAAATATATGCTTACTGTGAATGAAAATGTGGGAGGTAAACAGACCCCTTCATCGCTTTTGGAACTTGATAAAGCTGCCGATTATTTTCACAAAAAAACACTGGAGATAAATAATAACACGGCAAAACTAAACAAAGAAAAAACTATGCTCACCGAGCAATTAACTTTAATGAACAGCCAATTATCTGCGCTGAATTACAAAAACAATACAGAGCGTAAAGAAATTATTGTTGTAATTAACTCCGCCGCTAGCGGGCATGTTACAGTTAACCTGAGATATCTCGTAAGCAACACCGGCTGGGAGCCTTCTTATGATTTAGTTGCAAATGATATAACCCAACCAATTACTCTTAAATATAAAGCAAGGGTTTATAATAATACAGGCATCGATTGGAAAAATGTAGCACTTACCTTCTCTACTGCCGACCCTACAGTAAGCGCATCGCGCCCTTATCTTTCCACATGGAGTTTAAATCAAACCTCACGTATGGGCGACTACGAAGAACTTGAAAAGGCTGAAAATGCGGATTCCATTAAAGTTAGCTATGATGGACAAAAAAACCAGGTAACGCTTGATAATTCAGTAAGGTATAAAAGTATTACAGTATCAGAACTGAGCACTTCGTTTAATATTATTACCCCCTACTCTATTCCATCCGATGCTAAACCATACACAGTTGATATTACCAGCTATACCTTAAATGCAACCTACGGATACGTTACCATTCCAAAATTAGATAACAGCGCCTTTCTTGTGGCAAAGATTTCGGGATGGGAAAAGCTTTACCTGATTGACGGACCAATGAACGTTTATTTCAATAATGCTTACATAGGTGCATCCGTTCTTTCAACCCAGCGTGTTGAAGATACCCTTGAGTTATCTCTCGGCAGGGATAACCAAATACAAATCGCGCGTCAGAAAAAAGAAGATTTCGGAAGCAAAGCATTGATTGGCTCAAGCCGCAAACAGACTTTTAAATATGAGATCACTGTGAAAAACAACAAAACCACACCTGTAAAAATTGAAGTGCAAGACCAGGTTCCAATTTCACAGGAAAGCGACATTACAGTTGATGTGGAAAATATATCTGGCGCTCAGTTTGACAATGTTACCGGAAGGCTTAAATGGCTGGCAAGCCTTAAGCCGGGTGAAACTATAACCTACACGATTGCCTTTACTGTTAAATATCCAAAAGGCAAGGAACTTCACCTCAAAGAATATCATTACAGGGTTGTAAATTGCCCTAGTTTTTAAGAAATACTTCAGATTTATTCAGTTTTTCGAATATATCTGTATATTTGATGGTTGTATACCGTTTAATTGCACCATAGTTATGACTATCTACCATCAATAAACATGAAACAAATTATTCTAACCTCTATCCTTTTCCTGCTTGCATTGCCACTGTTTTCCCAATCAAAAACAGATAGCATTAGAACAATCGATGGAAGTTTTGTTAGAAACGGCCAAACTTTGTCGAACAGGCAGCTTTTAGACATCACTATTACAAATAAAGCAGCCCACGATGAGATGCAGACAGCAAAGGATAATTTAGACGGTGGAAATGTACTGGGAGCTATTGGCGGTGGACTGCTGGGATTCCCTTTAGGAACTGCACTTGCAGGAGGTAAGTTTAACTGGTATCTGGCAGGTGCCGGCGCGGCTTTAATACTTCTGGAGATTCCATTATTTGTTGCATATAAACAGCATGCAAGAAACGCCGTAGCTATTTATAATAAAGGCTTGAAAAGTACCGCCTCAACTAACTTTAACCTTAAGCTGGGGCTTACCTGTAATGGAATAGGTATTAAAATTCGATTTTAAGAAGTCTTGCCTTCCTGATTTGCGATAAAAAAATAATCAGAATCTATTTTCTGCGATAAAAGCCAATATTGACAAGGCTTTATCGTACTTTTCTTCAAAGTAAAATAGTCTTTCCTATTTGTAGTTGATTTTTTTCTTACTTTTGCGCCTCCCAAAAAATATTGGGCCCGTTCGTCTAGGGGTTAGGACGTCAGGTTTTCATCCTGGAAACAGGGGTTCGATTCCCCTACGGGCTACAAAAACAAAAATTAAACCGCTAATATTCAGGATATTAGCGGTTTTTAATTTAAAAACGTGCCTTATTTCGTGCCCTTTTCATATCTTTGTACCCTAAAACTTATTAATCTGCTAATCACCATGAATACAAGGTATTATTTAAGGGAACACACGAAATCAGGACAAACTTACATTTGGATTGACCTTAGAGCAAATGGTACTCGCCTTAGAATTTCAACCAATATTCAGGTGGAACCTGATAAATGGAACGATAAAAGGATGGAAATAAGGGGTAATGATAAAATAACAGCACAATTAAATGCAAAACTCAAGGATATTGAAAGTGCGGCACATGAGATATATCAAAATCATGTAACATCGAACAAACCTCTTACCGTAGAAAATTTAAAAATTGAGGTTACGAAAATTATTTCTCCAGAGAAAGTAAAAAAACTTAAACTGGGACAACAACAGGGATACTCAAATCTTTTAGATTTACTTGAATATTTCGTAAAGGATAATCCAAAAAACCTAAAAAAGAACACCATAAAAGCCTATACAACACTAAATAACATATTAATTGATTACATAAAGGAAAATGGAAAATCCAGCCTTGACTTTGATATAATTGATATAGGTTTTCATCAAAAGTTTATCAAGTTCCTCTATGCAAAGGACTTTAAAGTAAATACTGCGGACAAACAAGTTAAATGGGTAAAAGCACTTTTGACCTATGCGACAGAAAGAAATTGGAATATAAATTTGAATTACAAGAAGTTTCGCCGCAAAGAAGAAGATACTTTTGCAATAGCCCTTACCGAAAAGGAAATTGATACAATTTATGATTTGGAATTACCAGTACACTTAGATGCAGCAAAAGATGAATTTGTCTTTTCATGTTTTACTGGATTACGTTTTAGCGATTTGATGAATCTGAAAAAGGAAAATTGGAAAGGAGACTATATTTCAGTTAAAACTATTAAGACAGAGGATTTCCTTGACATACCACTTCGAGATAAAGCAAAAAAAATATTGGAAAAGTATAATGGAGAACTTCCCAGAATACCAAACCCAAAGTATAATGAGAAAATTAAGAAGATTTGCGCTAAGGTTACATCATTAGACGTAATTGAGACCATCTATTCCTCTGCTGGAAATGTAAGGAAGGAGAAACAGGTTAAAAGATATGAATTGGTTACTTCTCATACGGGAAGACGCTCTTTTGCAACTAATTGTGTGATAAAAAGCATACCTATTCCATTGATTATGAATGTTACAGGGCATAGAACTTTATCCTCCTTTCAAAAATATATCAGAATAAGTCAAAAATCAAATGCTGCTTTGTTATTAAAAGCATTCCAAAGATTAGATAAGAAGACTGCTTAGGCGACTTTCTTTAAATACCCTACAAATACAGGTTTGAGAGGCTTATATGCGTCTAAAGCCTTTTTAAATTGCTCCACATGGTATATTTTCCTGCTTATTTTATAATACGAATGAACCCTACCACTATTCAATATCCTGCGAAAAGTTTCACGGCTAAACTCATATTTCTGTAAAAAATATTTCACAGGCATATACTCGTCAACAATTATACCTTCTTTTATTTTTCCTATACCCTCTAACATTTCCTGCTTTATAAGAGCCTTAACTTCAGTCAAGAAGGTTCCTTTTACCTCAGAAATCAGTTGCGTTTTTAATTCATTGTAAAACGCTTCTAAAAATTTAGGTTGCATTTCAGCATATTCATTACTCATGTTGACTAAAAATATTCATTTCCCCACCCTGATTATACCTGCCAAATTGTATTGCCCTACCCTTTTCTAATACCTCAATCACAATATCTACATCATGTTGGAAGTCATTACGCCCCCTGAAATGCCCGTCTTTAGTAACTTGGAATACGAATATAAAGGATTTACCCAAGTTGCCCTTACGGAGTTTCTCAATATCATTCGGGGTCAAACCCAGCTTTGTAACACTATCCAAAAAGATAAAGTCATACTTTGTCAAATCTTCAGGCAGGTAGTCGCTGATAAATAGGTTAGGATGTCCCACCTCTTTTTCAAGCAACTTTTTTTGCAGGGTAGCGAATAAACCTTCCTCACGGCCAACATAAAGGACCTTACCGTGATTCCTTGCAAGGTAACCTGCAAACTCTACACAAAGAAATGATTTGCCTGTTTTGGGCTTACCGTAAACCATTGCCGTGAATCCGGGGGCTGGGTCGCCTATTAATTTGAGCCATTTCCCTGTTAAACCTATGGTGTTAAATTGCATATTAACAAAGTCCAGGCTGTTCATAAGATTGTGTTCATTGGTATCCGCACCCAAATCATCCAGTTCACCCAATTCTCCAAGTTCGCTACAATTGCATCCATCCAAAACACCCATCAAACCATTAAGCTGTGCTTTATCAATGGGAAGTTTGGTTTGGTTTTCATCATCTAAAAAGGTTTTAAGTGAGGCATGGATTTCAGACAGTTTCTTAGAATACTTATCACTACCCGTTATTTTTTTCTGTTTCACGGCTTTGTTAAGCAGGTCAAACAATTTTCTTGCCTTTTCCCTTATTCCAGTTTTTCCATGCAGGTTCACATACCTTTTTATGTATTGAATAGATAGAAACACTTTCTCATGCTTTACAATCTTTGTAAACTCTTTTAGCGTTTTATCATTCACTTGTACCTGCAAGGAATCTCCCTTCATACCGTTATATACTTCAATGAGTTTTTTCTGAATATATTCCATTTGTTTAGCGTATGGAGATGTTTTACGGATGCGTTTTTCAAGTATTGCTTTTTGTAATATGACTCATTATCTGTACCCTATATTTAAGGTTTTATTTGAACATCCAGTGCTATTTCTGAGAAATTTTTAAGTCACTCACTGAACCAACTACCTGATACTGCACTCCGTCAAAGGTTTCAAAATGCTTCTCTGCGCATTCAATTTTCATTCTCTCACTGTCTCGAAGTAAGGTTCTATCCTTTACAGCATTCGGGTCTTTAGTTTCAGCTACGAAATAGATTTTGGTTTCCTCACCTTCTTCCTTTTTAACTAAAGCCCAATCTGGGTTGTAAGAACCAATTGGTGTTTTAATTACAAACCATGAAGGTAATTTTATGTAAAAAAGAATATCATCACGGCTTTCACATTCCTTTGCGAATTTCATTTCCGGTTCTGAAAGAGAATCAATCTGTATAAAATTGAAAAGTGTTTTCTCCTGCTGCTTAACAGCAATTAGGTTGTCCAGGTATTCTTCAATTTCAGAAGTTTCAAAGAGTTTCATTTCATAGAACTGACCTGCAATTTTTTCATACTTAATACCATTAATTTTTAATCGGTCAAACTCCCCTTTAATTTGCTTAACAACAGTGTCCATGAATAATTGGGGATTATTGAAGATTTCATTTACTCTGCCTGAATTAAGAATGATTCGGGAAATAGTATCTCTTGTCAATTCTGTTTTGGATTGAATGTAACCAACAAAATCTGGAATCTCGTAATGCACTTCGGAAACAATTCTGTCCTTTGAACTTTTAATATTACCTCCAACTTCTACAAGCCGGTTGTTTTCATCCCTGACAAATTCTGTTTCTGTTTTTACTCGTTGTATTTGTGGCTTCTGAATCGTAGGCATTTCTTTCAATGAAGCGGATGCCCTGAGAATAAGTTCTTCGGTTTTGTAATCAACTTTATATTCTGTTTTGTGTTTGATGCGTTCCCATAAGTCAAGGAAATTCTTGTCCAATTCCCAATTCTTTTTCAACTTAATAAATTCTCTTTTCCTTGCATTTTTTATTCTGCCTTCAAATTTTACTCCGCAATCTTCCTCAATCTCTTTCTGTAAAGCTCTCGCAAAATCTTCATAGCTTTCGTTTGCAATTACAGTTAAGCGGTTTACTGCTCGTTCTAAGTTTCTCATTCCGGTCTGGTCAACACATAAGCGAAGCCCTCTACCTAATTCCTGCCTTTTTTTCAAATCAGATTTTGATTCATTCAATGTGCATATCTGAAAGACATTTGGATTGTCCCAACCTTCACGCAAAGCGGAATGGGAAAAGATGAAACGCAAAGGTTCTTTCACATCTAAGAGCCGTTCTTTGTCTTTCATAATAAGCTGGTAAGTTTCATCATCAGCTTTTGTAGATTTTCCTTCCTTGCTGTCTTTATAGCGACCTTTATCCTGAGAAAAATATCCGTTGTGCATTTGCTCAACTTTAAAAGGATAAAGTGATTTGTATTTTGGATTTTTACTTAGTTCTTTAAATGCTTCCTCAAACCATATTGCGAATTTGCCCGGGATTGTATTACCCGCTTCATCATAAGAACGGTAATTGGCAACTCTGTCAAGAAAGAAAATTGAAAGAACTTTAATGTTGAGAGAGCTTAATTCTTTTTCTTTTCTGAAATGATTTTCTACTGTTGCTTTAACCATATCTTTCAATATATAATCGTTCAGTCCTCCCTTTGATTCTCCTTTGTAAACGAATGTACCACTGGAAAACTCAATGAACCCTTCTTCTGAATCAATGTAATTAATTATGTAGCCATCACGATATGCTTCAACTCGTTTTGATAAATCATAAAGGTTTTCTCCATTTTTTGCATTAACCTGTTTTTTTGTAACACCACTCTTTTCATTTGAAAGAATTGTGAGTTTGGCAGCAGTAGAAGTTTTATTGAGTTTAAAACCGTCTAAACTGATGAAAGCACCGCTTGAATCATTTTGAGAAACAACTGAATCAACCTCTATCTGCTTTACTAACCCTAAATCATAAGCCCGCACAGGGTCTAACTTGTAAACAAGATTGTAAAGATTGATGTGTGTTGCAGAATACCGTAACGTAAAAAGCGGGTTTAGATTCGCAAGTGCCTTCTTACGAATATCGGTTTCCATATTTTGAGGTTCATCAACTATTACAATCGGATTGGTTGATTGCAGGTATTCAATCGGCTTTACTCCAGTTTCTCTAACCTGATTGATTACATTCTGGTCTTTGGTGAATGAATCAATATTGATTACCAAAATTTGAATGGCATTACTTTTAGCGAAATTTGAAAGATGAATCAACTTTGTTGAATCATATACTTTAAACTCAGCGGGAACATTTTCATAGATTTCCTGAAAATGCTCAAAAGTGATTTCAAGATTTTTTATTACCCCTTCACGAATGGCAACGGACGGAACTACAATGATGAATTTTTTCAAACCGTAAACTTTATTTAATTCATAAATGCTCCGCAAATACACATAGGTTTTGCCTGTGCCTGTTTCCATTTCCAAAGAAAAGTTTGGGAACGAGGTGACCAAACTTTCATCAGTGAGAACTGATTTTGATAATGGCGGGTCATTATAAAATAGTTTTTCTAAGCTATATGATAATTCATGCTCTTGCAGTTCATTGGCGACTTGAATCTTTTTGAGATTAGATAAAATTTGTTCTTCAGAAACAGTAAAACGGTTACCTACACCTGAATCAGTGAATTGAATGCTTCCGCCTGAATCGGAAGATAGAGAAAACTCAAAATCAGATTTATTCAACTGCTGACCTTCAAACAAATCAACTGTAGATTGAATTGCTTCAAGCTGATAAGATTGGTTTTTATCAAATACAAGTTTCATCATGCGCCAAAAATTCTTTGAAATAGTAAATTGAAATCTTTATTTAATGCCCCCCAACGAAATTCATGATTTGGGGTTAAATAAGCGTATCCAGCAAAAGTATTTCTGGTTACTACAGGATACCGGCTCACTTCTACGCCTGTTATCCAACCGTAAAATCCCATCTGCTTATTAACAAAATCAACCCAACCTATAACAACAAAATCCTTTGACACAGGGTTTTGTTCTTGTGGATAACCGTATGTCCAATTATCATTTGGGGGATTAGCAGTTGATTTCTTGGCAACTTTAGTATCAATTTTTTTGTCCTCAATTAAGAAATCAAAATTGTCTGTATTTCTATCTTCAAAACCCTCCCTATCTACTTCATAGGCATAACCTCCGTTTTTTAAAACTTGCTCAAAGGCAAGTTCACCTAAGCACCCTAATAATGCTTTGTCAACTCTCTCCTGACGAGAAAGATTGAATCTGGAATGGAGTCCATTCCTAACCATTTCCTCGGCTCTTTGAAGTGCGATTTGATAATTTGCATCAAAATCGAAATTTTCTACTATCATGTTTTTATTTAAATGGATTTGAAATCAATACCGCTATCTTGTAGCTTTAGTTGAAGATTGGTTTTATTACAGTCATTGTTTTTAAACAATGAATCAAGGCATACAAATTGTTTAGGTGAAAGAGAGATAATTTTTTTCAATATTTTCTCTGAAATATTATCCAGAGCAAATAAAATTTCTCCATGTTTTACAGAATAAATAAAACTATCATCTATTTTTATTTCCTCTGTGACTGAATGCAAGGGCAAACCATTTTTCACAATTAGTTCCCACAGAATATCTAAACTACTTGAATGCTCCTTCTGTGGTATTTTAAAAATGTTGAGTTGCTTTTCTAAGTCATCCTCCGATTCAAAAATATCTCCTCTCCAATATTTAAAGTTTGAAGAATGAAGTTTATAGGAACGAAAACCTAATTTGGAAGTATCATAAAATTCTAATTCGCTTTTTGATGAACCTGACAATTTTTCCAAAACGAGTTTGATTCTTTTCTTTGTTATTTCGGAAATGGTTTCAAAACCTTTCAGTTTAGCAGTAGAATCCTTATCAGTTTTTTCAGGTAATTGAATACATATAAATTTCCTATTACCATTATCCTTGATATTCATTTCTAATACTGCTTGTGCCGTAGCCCCTGAACCAGCAAAAAAGTCAAGTATTATTCCATTAGGGTCATCAGAAAATCCTGCCAAATATTCAATCAAACTTGGTGGCTTAGGGAAGTCAAATACCTTCGCCCCAAATAAACTCTCCAATTCTTTTCCTGCATTTTCATTAGTTCCTACACCAACTTTTGAATTAATTAGATTAGGAGGAACTTCTTCATCATACTCAAGTTTTTCATAAGAAGGGCTAAATCTAATTGTAGGGATATTGATTTTAGTCCCTTTCGTGATTTCTTCATCCAATTTTGGCTGAGACCACTTGAATTTTGCTTTTAAAATAACTGGCTCAGAAAATTTACCCTCAATGACTTCAGTATCTTCAAGAAGTTCTATGTCATAACTATCTGTACCATACTTTCCATTTTTAATTACTTGGTTTTCAATACTTGTGGAAACAAAATTTGCCGGAAATTTTAAAACACCAATTCCATTTGTTTGATTAAGCAAACCATTAGAACTTGGACTGTTCTTTTTTATTCCGGTGAACTTTTCAGAGTTTTTTGTTTTCTGATAACATAACACATATTCAATTATTTTTTTACTTTTCTTGGAAAGATTTGCGGGAGTTTCCGACTTAGCCCAGCTAAACATGTCAATGAAATTACTTTCTCCAAAAACTTCATCAAGTAAAAGTTTTAGATTCGTTACCTCGTTGTCATCAATACTAACGAAAAATAGACCGTCATCTTTAAGTAAATTGCGAGCTAAAAAGAGTCGGGGCAGCATCATTGAAAGCCAATTTGAATGAAACTGTCCGTTTTCCTTCCTATTAGGGCGAAACAACCCTTCTTTCATCATATAACCTTCTTCATCTTTTTCCCCTAATCTTTTTAGATATTCTTCTTTTGTTTCGGAAAATCTATCAGGATAAATAAAACTATCACTGCCTGTATTGTATGGAGGGTCAATATAAATGATTTTGATTTTGCCGTAATACGATTTTTGAAGGACTTTTAGGACTTCAAGATTTTCGCCTTCAATAAAAATGTTTTCAGCCGTGTCCCAATTAACTGATTCCTCCGGCTGTGGTAAAAGAGTTGCTCTCGTTGGAGATTGCAATACTTGGTATGCTTCACTTTTACCTGCCCAAGATAATTGATACCGTTCTGAATCGGTATTCACCTCCTCACCCAATAGTTGTTTGAGTTGCTCTACACTTATTTTATCCTCTGTGAAAGCACCAGGTATAACAATTTTAAGTCGTTGGAGTAAATCTTGCTTTATATCCAATGAAGTTCCTTCCATTTTTATTGCCATTATTGTTCAGTTTGGAGTTATCTGTTAATATTTGATGCTGCGACCAGTATAAAAAGTGGGAAAATTACAGAAAAACCTTCAATACAAGGACATGCTTCCTTCATACTTCCTCCATGCTTCCCACATATTTCCTCCATACTTCCCCTATGTTTCCTTCATATTTCCCCATACTTCTTCCATGAATCCCCGATACTTCAGCCATGCTTCCCTCATCTTTCCCAATACTTTCACCAAAAATCCTTGAAACAGCAATAAGAACCCTTATAAATGCTGATAATTAGCCAATCTATGCACTATGAAGCATTAGTAAATACCATACTTCCTCATAAATTTAATACTGCATACCGGAATTCAGTACAGCGAACCGACTCTTGACTTCACTGATAAAGTATCCGGTTGTAAAATAGAAGATTTTCACCCTATGAGGGGATTAATCCAAAACTTTCCTTATGATTTTGCCATGAATGGCAATGTATTTGAACCCGAGGTTAATTTGGGTATTATTTGTCCAGCCAGTCATCAACGAGGATTATTACAGTTCTTGAGCCGTCTTAACAATACTACTCCTGCTGGCGCATACAATCCTGATTATTTATTAGACTATCCGGGCTTTATAGGTGCTTACAGAATTCCACTCAATATACCGGATGAACAAAGTGAATTGTGGAAAAATGTATCAATAGAACCACCAACTGGGAACCGAATACAATCGGCGGTTGAACTTGCTAACAAAATTAAAAAGGCTATAGACCAACTGGAAACTGTGAATAAGAAGTTAGTAGCGGTAATATTTCTGCCGACTGAGTGGAATATTATAACGGATATTAACGACGAGGAAGAAAAGTTTGATTTACATGACTACATAAAAGCTTATGCTGCGCAAAAGCAGATGGCTACGCAATTTATTCAAGAAGCTACTTTAACCGACCCTTTGACCTGTCAGGTCAACTGGTGGCTATCGCTTTCTTTTTATGTCAAATCCCAAAGAACACCTTGGGTATTGAATAATTTACAAACGGATGCTGCATTTGTCGGAATTGGTTATAGTGTTAACAAGAGAAAAGAAGGGAGTAAAGTGGTATTGGGGTGCAGCCATATTTATAACTCTTTGGGTGAAGGTTTGAGGTACAGGCTATCAAGAGTAGAGGATTGTATTATAGACAGGGAGAACAACCCATATCTATCTTATCAAGAAGCTTATAAATTTGGTACTTTAATTAGAGAACTATTCTTTAACTCAATAGGTGAACTACCAAAGAGGGTAGTGGTACATAAAAGAACTCATTTTAAAAAGGATGAGGCGAAGGGTATAATTGATAGCTTGAAAAAATCTGGTATTAACCAAGTTGATTTAATAGAAATCAATTTTGAAGAAAATGCACGTTTTATTGCTTTGTCCTCATGGGATAATGTAATAAAGCCTAATGCGTTCCCACTGGGAAGAGGAGCGTGTTTTTTACTTGATTCTGTTACTTCCTTACCGTAACAGCAACTCCGCTCGGGTCAATTTCTACAACATCTAATCTTCTTCCCGAATTTGCAGACGTGCCAATTCCAACGTCTGTTCCGTTATCTTCTGTTATTCCAATACCAAGTGTTGTGGGGCTTGTCCATCTGGCGA
>CAIUPO010000016.1 GCA_903901055.1 uncultured Bacteroidota bacterium | reverse complement strand
TCTCGAACCTGAAAGACGAGATGACTAAGAACGAAGCTGCCGCCGACAAGAAAGCTGCCGATAAAAAGGCATCAGACAAGAAAGCAGCCGACGACGAAGCATCTGCAGAAAAGTCAGAAGATTCAGCCGGCGAGTAATCGCAACTGATTAATCAATACAAGGTGGGTTCCGCAAGGAATCCACCTTTTTTTTGTTCTATCCCTCGCCTTGTAGGAGAGGGTAGGGTGAGGTCTAGGGCGTGCCGGCTGATGAACATGCCGTCGGGCTATACGCTGCAAGTCCTCGCTTAGGCTGCGGGCTTTACGCTGCTATCCCTCACGCAACTATGCACAAGAGTTTTGTGCTAATACATACTATCGGGCTCCGTAGGAGCCACCTGTTTGTATTATTATTAAATAATTGTAATTTAAGCTGTAGTTATTGAATCCAAATCGGGTTACGTCTATTTGTGTATTTTTGCACTACTTATTAATATTACAGAAACTACTTAACTAAGCAAACGATGAGTCCCTATACAAAACAATGGAGTTCTGCTACTCCAGGCTATTTAATTTTTTTGGTTGACCAATCTGGAACAATGCAAAACCTATATAAGGGAGAAAAGACAGCCGCTCAATATACTGCAGAAGTAATAAATCAAACAATAAGCGAGTTGATTTCAACGAATGCGGCAGGAGAAACTGTTAAGAATAGAGTTTTTGTTTCATTAATTACATATGGTGGAAATAATGAAATTACTAACGTCTGCTCGGAATATTTAAGTTATTATGCTGAGAATCCCCCAAAGTATGGATATGACACATTTATTAATGAGGTAAATGATGGAACTGGTAGAATGGTCAAAATGGAAGTAAAAATGCCAATTTTTATTAAAGCAAAAGGGGCCGGATTAACACCTATGTCTGGAGCATTTGGGCTTGCAAAAAAATTAATTGAAGGTTGGATTCAGAAAAAAAATGATAATCCTGTACCAGTTATTATTAATGTTTCCGATGGTTATCCAGAGGCTGAAACTCCTGAACTTACAATAATTGAAACTGAAAGAACAGTTTCGACGGCAAGAGATATTATGGGCTTAAAAACATTGGATGGCAATCCATTAATTTTCAATGTTCACATTGCAAATAACGGTAATGAGATTAAATTTCCTGAATTTACTTTTGAATTAAATGGAGATCCTATGGCAGAGCTTTTATTTAAAATATCAAGTGAGGTGCCCATTGTTTATAAACAAGCAGCAAAAGATTTAGACCTTAAAAACATTGGGGCTAATGCAAAAGGGTTTATTTCAAATGCTTCACCTGATACGTTACTTAAGTTCATAAATTTTGGTTCCTCAGGTGGAGTCAATAGAGCAACAAATTAAGAGAATAGTCGGAGAAATTTAGGTATGGAAGTCTCAATTAAAGGTTTTATTTACCATAAAACTGCTGAAAAGTACGCAGATTGCTTCGATCGTATTGGTGTTAATGTAAAAACCAATAAACTTGCAATATCAGATGGTGTTTCAAAATCTTTCTTCCCTGATATTTGGGCAGAATTATTGGTTGAGTTCTTTTTAAAAAACGAAGGTCGCATTAATATTGCTAATATCGATGAGTATAAAGCCATCCAAAATGAATGGCTAAAAAAGGTCAGTGAAATTGTAAATAAACCTAATCAAAAATATTTCGTTCGTAATTTCTTTATACAAGGAAGACCGGCAGCAGCAACATTTGTAGGACTGCATTTTTACAAAGATAATACTAGCTTAAAATGGGAAGCTGTTGCTTTAGGCGATAGTTTTTTATTTTTTATTCCTAAAGACGTTGAAAATATTAATGAAAACTTTAATAAAGTCATTCATCTTTCTTCAAAAAATGATTTCGAGTTTAATAATTTTCCTGATTTCTTCGATAGTCGAAGTCATACTCACAAGGGCAGAATAAGTCAAAGAGAATATAATCTTACAGGCGGGACTTTTTATTTAATGACCGACGCATTGGCTGAATGGTTCATTTCAGAAAAACAAGCAGCAATTCAAGAGATTTCAAAATGGAAATCGCAGGACACTTTTGAAAAAAGCGTAATACAACTTCGAAAAACCACCCTTTATAATGACGATTCCGCGATACTAATTGTAAATATTGAGGAGGATAATATACCTGAAATACATTATAAGGAAATTTTGGTAACCAAGCTGGATGAATTAATCGAAACCGAAAATAAAGCGATTAAAAATGAAATAACTGAGCACATAATTGTGCCAAGTCTTGAAACTGTAAAAGAGAGCAAAGAAGAAATACCTATACTTAATGAATCCCATGAAGAATCAAAACTTGTTGCTTTCAAAGATGATAATGAACAAAGCAATGTAGATAGTCTAAAAGCTAAAAATGAAAAAGTAATAAATCCTACAATAGTTATTGAGACCAATAAGGAGACTTCATTAACTGAAATTGAAAATAATAATAAGGAGATAAAAAAACGAAAAATTCGGTTTTGGGAAAGGTTTATTCCTCAATCTTGGATGAATCGACATAATACTGAACATGAATTTAAGAACGAAAAAAATGAAGAAGATGCGGATGTAAACAATGCAGGAATGGACAAATCAGATACAATTCAGTATGAGCTAATTTATAGGCAAGATTATATTGAAATACAAGAAGAGCCTGAAAATACAGAGGAGAAAGAGGAAGGTAATGATGAAAATGACGAAAGCAGGACTAAGCCAAATGACGATATAAGTTCAATTACTGAAAAATTTTGAAGCCAAGTTTAAATGTACCCATCTAAAAACCATATTGAAATTGCGATGCAAAATCAAGTCTGCTACAGATCGGTAGAATTAATAGGTGGTAATGTATTAAAAAAAAATGAAACTTGGCTTATTAGAGATTCGGGAGGGTACGCAATTGTTTTTCCTTTTATTAAAAGCAATGGTCAAAAGATTGTTGTTAGATGTTGGTGGGCAGATATTGGGGATCCTAAAAGAAGAATGACCTCAATCTCTTCCCATTTAGCCAAATTAGGTTCTCCTTATTTTGTTGGTTTGAAATTTCATGATAAAGCATTGCTTATTAATGGAATTCTTGAACCTATTGTTACAATGGACTATGTTGCCGAGCCAACTCTAAAGGAATATATTGAAGAAAACCTAAATAATCGTTCAGCAATTTTAAAGGTGGCCGAAAATTTCAAAGTGATGGTAAGTTTTTTTCATAAGAATAATATAGCACATGGGGATTTATCTCATGGGAATATTAAAATTAGAAAGGATGGAAGTTTAATCGTTATTGACTATGATTCAATGTATGTTCAGGATTTAAATGGAATGCCAGACGTTATAAAGGGATTACCAGGATATCAACATCCAGCCAGACGAAAGAATAAAGCTGTTAATTCAAAACTTGATTATTTTTCTGAATTAGTAATCTATCTTTCATTATTAGTATATGCTGATTATAAAGTGATGTGGAAGGATTACTATGGAACGGAAGATTTACTTTTTTCAAGGCAGGATTATGAATTTCCCAATGAATCTCCTTTATTTAAGCAGTTAATAATATCTCCTAACCCTCAGATTGTCGACCTAACAAAAAAGCTTATTGAATGTTTAAATTATGATGACATCTCACATCTAAAGCCTTTAGAGGAAATGCTTGGGAATGGGTTAGAGGATTTGGCAAATAGTATCATTTCTAAATTTTAAGAAAATGCCCTATCCTACAAGATTCGAACTCAACAATGCTGTAAAGTATCCTGAATTTATTAAGGATACTTTTTTCAATGGTTATTCTATAATTTATAAGAAAAAGGGTAATGAGGTGCAGGAGTGGCCAGGTGGATTTAGCAATACTTATTGTATGGTGAAAGATAATGAGAAATGGGCTTTAAAAGCATGGGTTAGAGAGATTAGGGATATTCGAAATCGGTATAAAAAAATTTCTAAATATTTAGCAAAGTGTAAACTTTCCTATTTTACTGATTT
Source organism: uncultured Bacteroidota bacterium (assembly GCA_903901055.1). Lineage (GTDB taxonomy): Bacteria > Bacteroidota > Bacteroidia > JABEUT01 > JABEUT01 > JABEUT01. The sequence continues at coordinate 104,230 of CAIUPO010000016.1, read as the reverse complement.
CAGTTATGTAGAAAATGGCCTTATAGTAACCGATATACAATCAAATACTTCTCAATACGTAGATACTTTTAGAATGAAATGGATTGAAGGAACAAATTTGAAGGATTATATTTCTTACAATCTCAGGTACCCTCAAGTTATAGAGGCTCTTGCTGAAAAATTTCTAATTATGATTGATGATCTCCATAAAAATAAAATATCCCATGGCGATTTAAAAAATGAGAACATATTTATTACCGATACTGGTGAAATTAAGTTGATTGATTATGATTCATTATGTGTGCCTGAAATTGATGGAGAAAAGGATGTTTGCCGAGGAACAATGGGGTTCCAACACCCTTCAAGGGTTACTGCAGGTATAAAAGCTTCAGTAAAAATAGATTATTTTTCAGAGTTAATCATTTACATAAGTATTCTTGCTGCCGCTGAAAACCGACTTCTTTGGGACAAGTATCACGTTGACAATGCTGAATTTAGACTTCTTTTTACGCCTGAAGATTTTATTATGTGGGAAGATGCACCAATTAGACATGATTTAAATTTACTATCTCAAAGAATCAAAGATTTAGTTATTGTGCTTGAAGGCTACCTTGCCTCTCATCTGTATTTTTCCCCTTTCACATTAGGGCCAAGATAATGATTTAAATGTCTTTATCGAGTATCTTTAAGGCATTTTCATTCCTAATTCCTAATTTCTAATTCCTAATTAAAAAAAACACTATCTTTGGGCTTTGATGAAGCGCAAAGTATTACTCTCACAAAAGCAACTCGAACTCACGCTCGACCGTCTTTGCCACCAGTTAATAGAAAACCACGACAATTTTAAAGATACCGTAATTATTGGGCTGCAGCCCCGTGGCATCTATTTGGCGCGCAGGATGCAAAAGAAACTCAGTGCGTTGCTAAAAGGCGTTAAAATTGCTTACGGCGAGATTGACCCTACTTTTTACCGCGACGACTTCCGCACCAAGGGGCATCCTATATCGCCCAGCAGCATGAACATGGACAATGTAACGGTGGAAAATAAAAACGTGATACTGGTAGACGATGTGCTGTTTTCGGGGCGTACCATACGTGCCGGCTTAGATGCCTTGCTCGATTTCGGGCGGCCCAAAAAGGTGGAACTGCTGGTGCTTATAGACAGGCGTTTCAGCCGCCATCTGCCCATCCAGCCCGATTATGTGGGCAAACGGGTAGATACCATTGTATCGCAAAATGTAAAAACCGATTTGAAAGAAGCAGGGGATAAGACCGATGGGGTGTGGCTGATAGAGAGTGAAAAGGTAAAAGGTAAAAGTGAAAAGTGATGAGCAAAAACTTTATAATCTAACAATATGAAAACAGCGTTAAGTGTCAAGCATCTGGTAGGAATTAAAGACTTAACGCTTAGCGATATTGAACTTATTTTCGCTACCGCCGACAATTTCAAATCTGTTATCAACCGACCCATTAAAAAGGTGCCATCGCTTAGGGATGTGACCATAGCCAACATATTTTTCGAGAACTCTACCCGCACCCGCATCTCCTTCGAGCTGGCTGAACGCCGCCTCTCGGCCGATGTGCTTAACTTCTCCGCTTCGGCATCGTCGGTAAAGAAGGGCGAAACACTGATAGATACGGTAAAGAACATCCTCGCCATGAAAGTGGATATGGTGGTGATGCGCCACAGCAGCGCGGGAGCCTGCAAATTCCTTGCCGATAACATTGATGCGGTAGTCGTAAACGCCGGCGACGGTACCCATGAACACCCTACACAAGCCTTGCTCGATGCTTTCTCAATACGCGAAAACTTAGGAAATGTTAAAGGTAAAAAGGTGGCTATAGTGGGTGATATAATGCACTCAAGGGTGGCACTATCGAATATACTTTGTCTGCAAAAATTAGGTGCCGAAGTGATGGTTAGCGGTCCGCCGACATTGATACCAAAGTATATCTCTGCTTTCGGTGTAAAAGTGGAATACGACCTTATGAAAGCCCTCCAATGGTGCGATGTAGCGAATATGCTCCGCATACAGTTGGAAAGACAGGATATAAAATACTTCCCATCTACGCGGGAATACTCGATGCAGTACGGCTTAAACAAGCAACGCCTCGACTCTCTGAAAAAGAAAATCCTGATTATGCACCCGGGCCCTATCAACCGTGGGGTGGAAATAACCAGCGATGTTGCCGACTCCGACCAATCCATCATCCTTGACCAGGTAGAGAATGGGGTTGCTATAAGGATGGCGGTGCTTTATCTGCTGGCTGCAAAGGCGCAGGAGTAGCCATTAATTTTTTCTTCATAGAATGAAATTTGAACTTAAGCCATATAATAACAATGCCACAGATGAAGAGTTATTGGATGATTTAAAAAGAATAACGCAAATTCTTGGCAAGAATTCTATTACATCAAGGGAATATGATAAGCAAGGAGGGAGATTCCATAGCAGCACAATTTCTAACAGATTCAAAGGTTGGAACAATGCAGTAGAAAAAGCAGGGTTACCAGTAACGAAATTTGCAAATATTTCAGAGGAGGAATTATTGGACGATTTAAAAAGAATAGCAAAAGAAATTAACAAGGAAACTATTGCTTCAAGAGAATACGATAACAACGGAGGGAAGTTCCATAGTACTACATTTTCAAATAGATTCAAAGGCTGTAATAATGCTTTAAAAAAGGCAGGGCTTGTCGTAGAAAATTTCACCAATATTTCAGATGGCGAATTATTTGAAAATATAGAAGAGGTATGGGTTAAATTAGGAAAACAACCAGGTGGTAGGGATATGGTTCGACCACTTTCAAAATATACAGCAGCACCTTATTCAAATCGATTCGGGTCTTGGAGAAAGGCACTTGAAGCATTTGTTGAGTATATAAACACCGATGTTGACGAATCCCAAACAAATGAGGAAATTGAAATAACTCGCTATAGGGATATTCAAGGAAAAGAAATTGAAGTTAAACATAAGACAAAAAGAGAGCCCAGCTCAAGGCTAAAACTTCAAGTATTATTTCGGGACGGGAATAGATGCAGACTTTGTAAAATTGAGCTTATAGGAAGTAAAAACATGCATTTTGACCATATAAAACCTTGGTCAAAAGGTGGAGAAACAGAGTTGGATAATTTACAAATACTTTGCGCTGAACATAACCTTGTAAAAGGTAATATGGAGTTGTAGCTTTCCTTTATTTCTCCGAAACAACAGGTTCAGTCATATATTTTTTGCGAACTGCTTCCATGTCTTTTTTCAACAAGTCGGGATTTTTCCAATACCTTTTGCTTAGTTTTTCCCTGATTTCACGCATCATTTTTACGGCATCAAAATCTTTTTTCATGGTTAAGGCTTTTTCAAGAACTCAATCAAATTATTGATAATTTTAGTAATTGTGCCATTTCCTAATGAACCAATAGTGCCCGGAATATCAGCCTTTGGCACAATAGCAATAAATGTAAGTCTTACAAGTGAAGGAGCCAATAGCCCAGATGCTTTGAAATCAGGATGGTTTCGGTCAATAATTTCATCAAAATTGGGAACGTATTGATGCAGTTGAGTACTAATGCCACAAACAAGCCAATCGCCAAAACCCGGCATCTTCTTTAAAAGTAATACTGGGCGTTTCTTAAATTTCTTATCGCTTTGAGGTAAAGAAATCAGAACAACATCTCCTTCTTTCATTTATGATATTCAGGATTGGGTTCTTTGACTACCACATTTGAATAATCAGGCTCATCATTGCCATACGCTTTAGCAAGCCCGGAAGCACTTAAGTTGTTCAAATCCTGCTTTTCCAAATTTAATGAATCTTTAGTGTCTCCTTTTTTTTGCGAAACAAAAGAATAAATTTCTTGTAAAGTGTTGCTGTCATTGATAGTATTAATGATACTCACCAAGTTGGACTTTAATTCGGCTGTGCTCATATTTTCAGCTATTTAATAACACAAATTTAGTCATTTTTTGTAATGTCCTCAATATATAACCCATAACTCATAATTCATAACTATATTTGCACCTCTATTTTTTAAGCCATGTTCGATAGTCTGTCAGAAAAGTTAGAAAGGGCATTTAAGATGCTCAAGGGTCAGGGAAAGATTACCGAAATCAATATTTCCGAAACCCTGAAAGAAATACGCCGCGCCTTAATTGATGCCGACGTAAACTATAAAATTGCCAAGGATTTTACCGAGCGGGTAAAAGAAAAAGCTATAGGCAGAAGTGTCCTAACGGCTGTTTCTCCCGGTCAGTTGATGGTGAAGATTTGCCACGAGGAACTTGCCGACCTTATGGGTAACCAGGAAAGCACCGTTGCTTTAACTGCTAATCCAACAATCATTTTAATGTCGGGATTGCAGGGTTCGGGTAAAACGACTTTCTCCGCTAAACTTGCTAATTATTTTAAAAATAAAAAGGGTAAAAAGCCTTTGCTCGTTGCCTGTGACGTTTACCGTCCTGCTGCTATTCAACAATTGAAAACTTTGGGCGGACAGTTGGAAGTAGAAGTATATTCCGATGAAAACGAAAAGAACCCTGTCAAGATTGCTCAGGCTGCTATTAAACAAGCACGCCTGAATGAAAATACAGTTGTAATCATTGATACTGCAGGCCGCTTAGCTGTTGACGAGCAGATGATGAATGAAATTGCTGAATTAAAGAAAGTCATCAATCCACAGGAGATACTTTTTGTGGTGGATAGTATGACAGGCCAAGATGCTGTTAATACTGCAAAAGCCTTTAATGACAGATTAGACTTCAATGGTGTTGTACTTACCAAATTGGATGGCGATACCCGCGGTGGTGCGGCTCTATCTATCAAATCGGTGGTAAATAAACCAATCAAGTTTGTGGGAACCGGGGAGAAGCCCGATGCTATGGATGTGTTCTATCCTGCACGGATGGCGGACAGGATTTTGGGTATGGGTGATATCGTTTCCTTTGTTGAGAAGGCACAGGAACAGTTTGATGTGGAAGAAGCAAAGAAACTGCAAAAGAAAATTGCCAAAAACCAATTTGACTTTAATGATTTTCTTGCACAGTTGCAACAGATAAAAAAGATGGGCGGAGTGAAAGACATTGCTTCAATGTTACCTGGAATGGGCAACTCTATTAAGGAAGGAGATATTGATGAAAAATCTTTTAAGCAGACGGAAGCCATCATACAATCCATGACACCTGAAGAACGTGCCAAACCCGAAACTATCAACGGAAGCCGCAGGAAAAGGCTTGCAAGCGGTAGCGGTACTAATATCCAGGACGTGAACAGATTGATTAAGCAATTTGAAGATATGCAAAAGATGATGAAGATGTTCAGCAATAAATCTGCTATGGCAGGATTGATGCAGAGGATGGGAAAAATGCCACACGGCAGGTAATACAATTTGCCACAGATTTCGCAGATTGAATAACAAAGAATAATTTTAAAGAGAAGGATTAATCTGTGAAATCTGTAGCATGGTTTTTATAATTCAATATTAGGCATGATTTTATTAGACGGCAAAAAAATATCGGAGCAACTTTTAGAAGAGATTAAAGTTGATGTTGAGAAACTGAAATCGGAAGGTAAAAAAGCACCACATCTTGCGGTAATATTAGTTGGGAATGACCCTGCAAGCGAGACTTATGTAGGAAGTAAAGTTAAAACCTGTGAGCGTGTCGGATTCAAATCTACGCTTATTCGTTTCCCCAGTACCATTGAAGAATCGGAGTTATTAAAAAGAATAGAGGAATTAAATAACGACCCGGATCTTGATGGTTTCATTGTTCAATCACCGTTACCAAAACATATCTCCGACGATAAAGTAATCAATGCAATATCTCCTGCAAAAGATGTGGATGGATTTCATCCTGAAAATCTTGGAAGGGTTGCCCTCAATATGCCTGCGTTTTTACCTGCTACGCCTTTTGGAATTATAACATTACTGGATAGATACAACATTCCAACAGTCGGCAAACATTGTGTAGTAATAGGAAGAAGCCATATTGTAGGACTTCCTGTAAGTCTTTTAATGGTGCGTAATTCCAAACCCGGTAATTGCACCGTTACAATCTGTCACAGCAAAACGGTTGACCTGAAAAGCCATACACTGCAAGCTGATATTTTGATTGTTGCTACCGGACAAACAGAAAGTGTTTCGGCTGATATGGTGAAAGAAGGTGCCGTAGTGGTTGATGTTGGTATTTCTCGTGTGCCGGATGCAAGTAAGAAAAGCGGCTTCCGGCTTGCTGGCGATGTGAAGTTTGATGAGGTGGCTCCTAAATGCAGTTATATAACACCTGTTCCAGGTGGAGTAGGGCCTATGACCATTGCATCACTCTTAAAAAATACCTTGGAGGGTGTTAAGCGAAAAGTAAATTAATTACTTTTTCTTCTTCTTCTTTTTCAACTCATATCTATAAATGGCTCGCCCCACATCTGTCATAAATGGGAGTCCGATAGAATCGTATTGGTAATCGTCGGTATTGAGAATATCCTTTTCATTTACATAAATCAAAATAGAAAGGAAAAACTCAACTCCAGTTTTTGAATCTTTTATGTACGCGCAATCAGCTAAAAAACCGTACGCTCTTCCAACAATATTATAGGAACGAACACTTGTATCTCTGGTGTTTCCTGATGTTCCGAAGAAAATGTATTTTTTATAATTGTCGGGATAGTCTTTTGAATCATATCTCGGATAAGTACTTTCTCGTGGTAACATTCCCATATAGGTTTTAAGAAAAGCATAGTCATCTTTGGTTAAATTGAAGCGTCGGGAAGGCTTAACTGCTTTTGGATAAATGAGCGATAAAAGAATATAGTTTTCGTCCTCGAAGGGAATATAGTTGTTGTACCGAAAATTTTTTGCGGGAAGTCGCCTGTTCCCGTCCTGAAAGGATTTTCCGATTATTGTATGAACGGCATGATTCTTAATATTTCCTGAATTATAATCCGCAGGTTGACTGTATATAATATTGGAAGTGTTGTCCAGAAAAGTAAATTTATTTGTATACCGGTTGTCAGTACTGTCGCAACCTCCGTTGAAACGTTGGTTTATTGTAGCGCTTCCATAACCCATTTCATGCAGCCTCTTATTAATGTATGCCGGTGAAAGGAATTCGTATGTTCTGTTATATGCGTTATTGTCGCTTACCAAAAGCATGCGTTTTAAATATTGAGCAATCGTAGGATATCCATTTGCAGCGGTTGTGTCATAGTGCTCTTTCGTCTCGCAATTATGCGAACTATCAATGCTTAGTCGTGTATCTTTTGTAAGATTATCGATTTTTAATTTATTGATTTTTTCAAGTGCTAATGCCGCAAGTGGAAGTTTGACAAGGCTGGCCGGGTAATAATATTTTTTTGTGGGAGGCTCCAGGAAATATTTTTTCAGGATAGTATGCTTGTTTTTGTCGTGAATTACACGAGTATAAATAACCTGCAGATGATATTTTCCCGGATGAGTAAGTACCTCCTTGTATTTAGTGTCGAGAGAATCATTGTGAAGAATAGCTTTAAGAATATTCTGGCCACAGCATTGCAAATACATCGCTGATAGTACAACGAGTATACATGCTTTTTTCTTCATTTAAATTAACCCCTGATTTGGGCTTTAATAAGATTCTGCTTGGTGGTATTCCAGTGATAGCCTAAAGAAAATGGAAGTTTCTTAGGCTTCCTAAGCAGGGTGTCACCATAAGCTTGCAGAAGGTCAGTTTGGAAAACGCCTGAAAAATCACTCACAGGCTTAACATAAGTCCCATAAAGGGAAACATACCATTTATCACCGGGGAAATATTTATATGGAATACCGGTATCATCTTCCAAAATGGTTTTGCTTTTGGAAAGTATCACTTCTCTGAACTGGGAAAAGAAACCATAGTGTAGTAAATAAGAAGCTGACTTAAGATAGGTAACGCATGGTTTCATTTTTGTAAACATTTTTTTCAAGGCAATATTTTTTGAATAACCTCCATCTGATAAATCACATTTCATATAACTCACCATTTGTATAGAATTATTCTTGCTGTTTTTAAAATAAATTTTTACAAGGTCATTGTGCCGGGTTCCTAAACTGTCATAAGGCAAAGGCGTTTCGGTGCCATCATCGTTCAGGTGGAAATATTGCAGGTTAATAATTTCATGACCTGTTCTAACTAAAAAAACGCAAAGGAGCGGAAGAGTACCATTCACATTTTGCGCATTCAACGTGGTTGACATCCTGCTCGTGATAAAATAACTTCTTTTAAAAATGTCTCCTAATGATTTGTAAACTTCATTCACATAGTTCTCAGTTGTTTTAATATCCATGTGATCCAAATCGGGCAGAGCTCCGTTTATTTCCAGTGCATATAGCCTGTAGTTTTTCGCATCCGGGAAAAAGTAATTGGCATGCAGAATATCCGGGCCACTTAGCGGGTAGAAAATGTCAAGTTTGGCCTTGCGTTCCTCAGCAAGTTCTGTGTTTCCCCATGCAGTCATGGGCTCGAGGCGGCTAATAGCGATCTGGTTCCAGGAAAAATCAAAGTTTTTGTGAAACCTTATCCAAACTGAATCATTTTCTTCTTTGGAGTAAGGGCTTCCGGGCCACGCTTTCATTCCGGCAATATAACGGGCAATGTCATTGTACTTGCGGTTGAAAATTATTTTCCCGAAGTCCTCATCCTGCCAGGCTTTTACTGTGTCGGATACAACTTTTTTTGCAGTTGTATCTTTTATAGGTGCTGGAGCTATCACAATCGTTTTAGGCTGCGGTTGGTTGACACACGAGTGAATACATAAAGCAATAATAATAATAAGCGAAAAATAACTAATATTTTTCAGAAACGATGGAATTTTCATGAATTGATATGGTGGGTTTTTTAATAAAATATACTATACTGCCGGCAAGAATAGTTCCTAATCCAAGCAGCGATTCTCTGGGATGTTCTTTCATGGTGAAGAATAACATCCATGCACTTAGTGCCAGAAATATAATGGGTGTTACAGGATAGCCGAATGTTTTGTAGCCATCTGTTTTACCATTGTTTCTGGCCCTTAAAACGAACAATCCCAGAACAGTAAAAAAGGTGGAAAGGCTAAGCGTGAAACCAACATATAACAATACTTTGTCAAACGATGCAGTAAGAATAAGTAGTAGCGAAATGGCGCCCTGGATTATTTTAGCAACATAAGGTACACCATGTTTGTTTTTAATTGCAAGGAATGAAAGTTGAGAAAGGTCTTCACCCATCACCTGTGCAACTCGCGGGCCTGCCAGTACAAATGAACTGATTGATGCAATCAAAAGTAATGCAATCATCATTCCCATAAAATTACCTGTTTTTAATCCGAATATGTGTATTGCTGAAATTAATCCCACTTCGACTTGCCCTTGCATTTCCTTTGTAGGTGCAGAATAGAGGAATACAAAATTCAGAAGGATATATAAAACCATTACAATAATGGTTCCATTAAACAAAGCCTTAGGAACATTGCGTCTCGGGTTTTGAATATCGCTTGCCATATAGGTTGCCGTGTTCCAGCCGGAGTAGGCGTAGGAGACATAGATAAGAGAAACAGCAAAGGATGATGAAAAAATGGAATGCCATCCTTCGGAAGCAGCGGTTGCGTTTTGAGGGAGCAATGAAATGGGTTGTGGTGTGTGAATGGTAAATCCTGCAATAATAAAGAACAGAATAAGTGCAATTTCAAGTATGGTGAAAATATTCTGAAACCTCGCGCTTTGGCGGAGGTTAAATGAGTGGATAAATGTTACCAATACAATTACCGCAATAGCGAGAACAACTGGATTGGAAATTGGAAAAACCTTATTAACGTAAGTGCCAAGAGCCATAGCTGCAAGGGCTGTTGGTGCTGCAAATGCTACCGTGGCCGATACCCATCCTGAAAGGAAGCCGGCAAATGGGTGAAATATTTTAGAGAGATAATGATATTCCCCACCGGAACGGGGCATGGAGGAAGCAAGTTCTCCGTAAGACAAAGCCCCGCATAAGGCTATTACACCGCCAACAAGCCAAAGCATAAGTATGCCAAACCCGGAATGGACGCCCATCAACTGAAATCCCAGACTTGTAAACACGCCCGTGCCAATCATACTGGCTATAACAATTAAAGTTGCGGTGTTTACTCTTATCTTTCTTTTTGGCATCGAATCACATTAAAAATAATTTACAATAATAGTTGTTTAATAGAAGTGAATTTCCTAAGGTATTTGCAAGTAATTCACAGACATATTAACCAAAACGTGTTTGGCCTTTTTAAGGAAATGCATTTTTATAATCGTTTAGAATGCTTGTAAAATCAGGTGTTTTATGATATAAGCTATCCTTCCTTTCGGTTGGGGAAATTAGGAACACAAATCCACGCCTTACCATAAACGAAATCCTTATGGACACGTTTAGTTGTTTCTATTTGATGATATAAATGTTTTTTCATTCACAATAATCCGCTTTCATGAAGATAAGCAAGTAAAGTCCATAATCTTAAAACAAAATACTAAAGTAATGTACTTACTCCCTTTAAGAGGCTGCAAATCTCGTACAAAAATATCCTGAAACACAGGATAACTGTCATGGATTTGTTGAGAGTATATTAAAAAATAACCTCGTTACTGACAAAATGTATATCAATATCGAGTTGAAAATCAATAGGGTGGTGTTTAAAGGATGGATTTTTTCCTGTTTTTACCTCATTTGGCATGAAATCTGTTTGGTATGGTTTTTGATTAGATATTTATGTAAATAGCTTAAAGCAAAAAAAAATATGGAGCGTCTTCACAATAAACACAAAGGAATGGTAGCATTAAATGTTGCTCAATCAGGCAAGGTAGATATTATACAGGTTGTAAAAGATTATGGTAATCGGCTTTTCTCTTTTATTCGTAACAGGGTAAAGAGCGATGAGGATGCTCAGGACATATTACAAGATGTATGGTTCAGGCTTAGTAATGCAAGCGAGGGTGAGCCAATTGAACAAGTAGGTTCATGGCTTTATACGGTTGCCAGAAACAGAATAACCGATATGTATCGTAAACAAAAACCAAGTTCGCTTGATGATTTTGTTTATGAAGATGAGGATGGCGAGGTGAACTATAAAGACATTCTTCTTTCAGATTTTAAAAACCCGGAAGATGAAGAGTTGAAAAAAGTTTTCTGGGATGAATTTATGAAAGCCCTCGATGAATTGCCAAAAGAACAGAAAGATGCATTTATTCAGAATGAGATGGAAGATAAAACTTTCCGCGAGATGGCTGAAAAATCCGGCGAAAGCATCAAGACTCTGATATCCCGTAAACGCTATGCGGTATTGCATTTGCGTAAGAAACTTGATTCTCTTTACCACGAATTACTAACACGTTAATTATAAAAAGTCATGAACGAAGACAATGAAAATATGAAAGGAAGCTGCTGTGGTGGCGGCAGACGCAAATGGTGGTTACTTATACCCGTGTGCGTAATTGCCGGAATATTTGGTTTCGGGTTAATTGTTATGTATTTATGGAATGCGGTAATGCCTCATGTGTTCACCTCACTCGGGCCAATAACATATTGCCAGGCAATAATGCTGCTTATCCTCTCTAAAATATTTTTTGGTGGATTTAAAGGACGCGGCTGTGGCTGCGGAGGCAGATGCGGACGTGGCGGCCGTTGGGGACAACGCCGTGAATGGAAAGAAAAATGGATGAGTATGTCCGAGGAAGAGAAAGCTAAATTTAAAGAAGAATGGAAAAATAGGTGTTGCTAAATAAGCAGCCTGAATAAAAAGGGAAAGTCATTTATTTGGCTTTCCCTTTTTTTGTTTACCGTATAAAAGATAGTATTTAGTTCGTTCGGGTTTATTTATTCTTATTTTGGTGTGTATCCCACCAAAGGTCATATCCATGGCGCCAAGTAACTTCCCCTAAAGTTAGATCGAATTCGTAATTCCCGCTTTTTAGAATATGAACCTTGCCGTGAGCGCAATCTATAGTATGGTACTCCACCCTAACACTTTTTCCTTTTATCATAAGAATTCCATAAGGAAAAAACTGAGGCACTTCATCTTGAATTCCAATCTCTGGTATGTTCAACATTAAATATGAACTGTCTTTAGGAAGTTTTCCCACGTAAATATTTCCAATTTGGAGGGAATCAATATTGTATCCTGTCTTATTATAAACTCTAAGTTTAAGATTTTGGGTAAAAGAATTTTGTGATAATAAAATAATAAAACCAAGTGAAAAAAGAGTTTTCATGGGTTTAAATAATGGAGTGGAATATTCTATTTTTTCTTTTTTGGTTTTTGTTCTGCCAAAAATGCTTTCCAAGGAGTCCAATAGAAATCGGTCCAGCCACTTTTAATACCTTCAGCCTGGTCATCCGGAATATTTGCATGAACCATATTTAGCACCGCATCATTACCTTTTTTCTCTAATTGCAAAATGAAAATGGAATCCAAATCAGATTTTTTCCAGTCGCTTGCCCTCCATGACTGCACAATAAGCTTCCCCGGTATAAGCTGATGGTTTTTGCCGGATATAAAATCACCATATACCCGGTATGATGAACCTTCCTTTTTGGAGATTTTTGCTCCATCCCCTGTCAACATTGCATGCAGTTTGGCATCCATATACATATCATAAAGCTGTTCGGGAGTTGCGTTTTTGAATACTACTTTTTGCGTGAGTGTTTTCATAATGGTGGAATTTTAATTTATATAAAGTTATAGTTTATTTCAATCCGTATTTCTGCATATATTTTTGATTCAATTCTGTCTGGATACTCGTAAGCTGAATCTTTTTCCCTTTGATAAATGCAAGGCTCAGGTTGTTTGTTCTCATGTCAAGTGCATCACCATCCGATACAAATAAGGTTGCATCTTTCCCGACTTCAATTGATCCGGTTGAATTATCAATGCCCAAAATTTTTGCAGCATTGATTGTAATTGCTTCAAGAGCTTGTTCCTGTGTTAATCCATAAGCAACAGTAGTTCCGGCCATAAATGGAAGGTTGCGTGAAGCATTTTCTTCCTGGTCGCCTTCGTTTTCCAAACAATAAAGTATTCCTGCTTGTTGGAGTAGGTAAGGGGTCTTGTAAGGTTGGTCCACATCATCATCAGGCATGGCAGGCTGGCTGTGAACTCTTGTTACAATTACCGGGATATTATTTTGTTTAAGAAAATCAGTTACGAGCCATGAATCTTTTCCGCCAACCAGCACTATTTTAGGGATTGAGAAACCCTTTGCCATAGTAATTGCGGTCAGAATTTCCTTTGCGAAACTTGCATAAATAAATAATGTTTTGCTACCGTCAAATACTCCTTTCATGGCTTCCAATTTAACATCCATTTCAACATGCGTTTTTTGTTTTGCGTAAGCTTGTGCATCCGAAAAGAATTTGTTCAACAGTTGAATTTGTTTGTCGTAACTCTTATTAGGAACAAATCCACCAATCTGGTCAGGATTTAAAAATACCCTGGCATACATTATAGGCCAATTCAAATGCACACCATCATCTGCTTTATAACAGGCATCTTCCCAGTTCCAGCCGTCCAGATTCATTATAGATGACGTGCCGGAAATTAATCCTCCCTGTGGAGTAATTTGAGCAGTGAGTACTCCATTTAATCTTACAACAGGAGTAATTTTTGAATCGGTGTTGTATGTTGTCAATGTGCGCAATTCAGGATTTAATGCCCCAATATCTGCAACATCGGTAGTGGCTCGCACGGCGCCAATTTCAACCAATCCTAATGTGCAATCTGGATCAATAAAGCCGGGATAGATTTGTTTGCCGGTGCAATCAATTACAGTATCGTAAAGTTCTGTTTTAAATTGTGAATTTGATTCAGCTACTAAAACTATTTTCCCACCCTTAATTCCTATTACCCCATTTTCAATTACTTTACCTGTGGCGGTATGAATAGTGGCACCTTTCAATAAAATGCTCTTATTTGGCGGGGATGCAGGAATTGGCTGTTGCGCAAACGTATATATTGCTCCAAGAACAAATGCGACAAATGTGAAATATCTTTTCATGATCTATAGCTATTATAAGAATATTATTTTTTTACTTTTTTCGCTGTTGGTTTTACTTCAGATACCAACTGGTTGATAATACTGGCTCTGACAGCGGCAATTTCTTTTTGCATTGCGGCATCATTTTGAATATCGTATAAACAAATACCATCTACAAAAGTTTTTTCGGCTTTGGTATAAATGGAAAGCGGATTACCAGACCATAGCACCATATCTGCATCTTTACCAACTTTAATACTACCTGTATGTTCATCTAAATGCAAAAGTTTGGCAGGATTGATTGTAATCATTCTCCAGCATTGTTGTTCGGTTAATCCACCATATTTAACAGACTTTGCAGCCTCCTGATTTAGCCTGCGTTGCATCTCATCATCGTCGGAATTAATGGCCGTAACTATTCCCATTTTCGTACAGATAGCAGCATTATATGGAATTGCTTCCATTACTTCCATTTTATAGGCCCACCAATCGGAAAAACATGATACACCTATATTTCGTGCTGCAATCTTATCAGCCACTTTATAGGCTTCAAGCCCGTGAGTGAAAGTGTTGAAGTGAAAATGGAAAGAATCACAAACATGCATCAGCATATTTATTTCCGATTGAACATAGGAATGGGATGTAATAAATCTTTTTCCTTGAAGAATTTGCGAAAGGGCTTCCAGTTGTAAATCCTTCCGAGGGGCATCAGGTGCATCTTTTGATTTTAATTTTGGAAGTTTGCCATACGCATCCCGCGCCGACTGATATTCCTTTGCCCGAGTGAAATTATCAAAGTAAAATTGTTCAACGCCCATGCGGGTTTGAGGATATCGCACCGTGAAAATATCTCCCCAATTGGCTTGTTTCACGTTTTCTCCCAACGCAAATTTTATAAATGGAATGGCATATTGAATTTTCATTTGTTCAGGCGTAACTCCCCAGCGCAGCTTAATTATTCCGCTCTGTCCGCCAATCGGATTTGCCGAGCCATGCAGCACCTGGCATCCTATTACGCCTCCTGCAAGACTCCTGTAAATACAAATATCTTCGGAGTTGAGCACATCTCCTATTCTTACTTCAGAGCTGCAGGCTTCAGCGCCTTCATTTACTCCGCCTGAAGCGGCAATGTGAGAGTGCTCGTCAACAATACCGGCTGTCAGATATTTTCCGGTTCCGTCTACTTCCCATTCCCCTGTGGGTACTGAAAGTTTTTTACCTATGGCTGAAATTATTCCATCCTTTATAAATACATCCGTATTCAAAAGTATACTGTCTTTTTCCCCGGTCCATACGGTAGCATTTCGTATCACATAATCTTTATAGATGCTTTTTATGGAGTCCATTTCCAAGGCAGTTCTACCATAAGCGCAAAATGGATAACGCACTTCCTCTATAGATGGGATGTGAATTGGTGCGTCAGCGGCAGTGTCTACGAAAGCCTTAGTTAATGAAGCTTGCCAGGTAATTTGCCTGATGCCAATTGTTCCTGTCCCACTGATTGTAGTATGATCCGGTGAAAGAAGTCCACTTAATTGTACCGGGTGTAAAGTATCACCACTTTGGCGGAATGAAAGCGTTACCATCGGGTTTAAAAGATGAAAAAAAGCACTAATGTTATGTTTTTTATCATCCAGAACTGTTGCATTTTGGGTGTTGGCATCACCACCAATCATAAGTGTATATGCAGTATTATCAACAGATAAAGAATAGCTCCCACGCAAATCAATATTGGTTGTATCATTCACTTGGTAAGGATAACCCTTTATCCAGTTGGAGTAAATGCAGGTTCCTTGTTTGAAAATATCGCCGCTTGTGACAATAAAATTTGCCAACATTCCTTTTTTCAACGAGCCTATTTTATCCTGCATTCCAACCATAG
Source organism: uncultured Bacteroidota bacterium (assembly GCA_903901055.1). Taxonomy (GTDB): domain Bacteria; phylum Bacteroidota; class Bacteroidia; order JABEUT01; family JABEUT01; genus JABEUT01. The sequence continues at coordinate 88,393 of CAIUPO010000016.1, read as the reverse complement.
AGGCAGGTGTATAGGTAAGTGCTTTCAATGCACCTGTAGTTGAAAGCCCGTATTTAACAGCCTTTCTAAGATTGGTTAAAAATGCTCCTTTGTCTTTCAATCCATCTATTGTAAGCGAAAAATTTATCCCCGATTTTTCAAGCGCTCCGGGATTTAATGGTGCCATTTCCCAATTCAATAAAGTTGAAAAACTAACCATTCTTGCATCGTAAGGGTCTTGCACATCGGGCTTGTCTGGGAAGTTGAGCGGAATAATAAAATCTCTTCCGGTGTTTTTTATTGCATCCAAAAGTTGGTACTCATCGCCTGAGCCTTTAATAATATATTTTACTCCAAATTCCCGTGCAATTTTGTCAGCACGTAATGTGGAGAGTTTATCATCTACCAAGAATATTTGAGGAAGATTCTGCAAATCATTAAAGGCTTCAAGTGACAGGTTTACTTCTGTTTTATGTTTCGCATTTTTATACCATTCAGCGTCTAAATAAGTCTGCCTTATTAAAGCAATTGAGCCCATTAACGAACTTGGGTAATCCTGTATGGAGCTGCCTTTGTTAAAAGAATATCCTGCGGCGGCTTTTCCCTGAAGTATTGCCTCATTGTCCATTGTGTCTGCAAAGGTTACAAGGGCATAAGAACCCTGAACAATTCCATCATGCTGTGAGGTTAACGTTGTCCCAAAACCAATAGCCCGATAAGAAGCTGCGTCAGTCGGATTACAGTGAAAAAACTGATCAGCATCAACTTGCGATTTTACCGCCTGGTTCCATCCAAATGCACCCGGAATGGCTGACATCATCTGAGGGTTTCCGCTTCTCGGCAAGGGTTTAACAGGTTGTATTCCATACCCAGTATAGAGGTCAATAAATGATGGATAAATTGTTTTACCGTGGCAATCATAAATGATTGCATCATTTGGGAGTGCAACACTAACACCTATATCGATAACTTGTCCGTCCTTAATTAGCAAGGTTGCGTCGTCAATAATTGAGGTATAATCTTCAAAAATCCGGGCATGTGTAAAGGCATAATAATTATGTCTCGAATCATGGGTTCCGTTTACGGGGAATGTTTGCTGAGCCTCGCAAATAGCCATGAGGGAATAGCTAACCGTTAAAAGAGAAAGAAATTTTTTCATAAATAAAATTGGCTTTTCAACTGCAAAGTAACTAAGGTTAAGGTAATAAACAACAGATGAAAAGGCACTGATTTGAAGATGAAGATAAATAATTCCCTTATTCCTGTGTCCCAATGCCTTTTGGATAACTGACAAATATCAATTGTAAAATAGGCCAATTGTCATGTTGTTGTCCGGTTTTTTTGTGTTTTTTTGCAAGTGAGAATAGAATTTAAGTATTAATTAACCCCCTGTATTATGATACTTTCGAAGTCATGTCAATATGGTGTGCGAGCGTTGCTCTAAATCGGAATGAAAAGTGAAAATAGCAAGAAGACGGAACTGAACGAAATTGCAGAAGAACTGGATATTCCCAAGCCCTATCTTGCAAAAATAATGCAGCAATTGGTAAAACGTGGTTTAGCCAGGTCTACGAAAGGCCCTAATGGCGGATTTTTTATGACCCAAAAGGAGAAAACAAAAAACCTGCTGAACGTTATTGAAGCAATTGATGGGCTTGAATACTTTACACGCTGCGGCCTAGGAATGGATTATTGTGAACCTGAAAATCCCTGCCCTATACATGAACAGATGGTTAAGATAAGGGCTAATATGATGAAGACGTTTGGTAAGTATACCATTGAAAGCATCGGTAAGAAAGTGAAAAAGGGAGAACTTACAATTGCCCGTTAAGTTTTTTGCAAGCTACTTATTGTAATCCATACACATAAACCTTATTGTCAGCACCTGTAACCAGGTAAAGCGAACCGTCATTTTTCATGTCAGCGATGCTAAAACTATGCGAGCCATAAAGCGGAAATCCGGGACAAAGTTTTCCCGTGTTGTCCCATAAATATATCCGGTTATTTTTATCGTCCACTGCCCCTGATTTTATGGAATGGTCAGGATAAATAAACAGCAGCAGATTATTATCTAGGTCATCTTTGGCTGTAGTATGGAAAAGTTCTGTTTTGTCGGCATTGTAAGCCCAAACATCATTGCCACTTAAGAATATCATTTCTTGTTTGCCACTGCTGTCCTTAGGTCCCGGAACAAAATCAGGGTGGTTATAACTTCCTTTTAAATATTGCAACGTTGTTAATTCGCCGGAAAGGCTTAACCTGAAAATTGTTCCCACAGAATCAACGGCTATTATATAAGAATCGGATAATGATTTTCCCTGTGAAGTAAAGAACTCCTGAAGGTGTGCAGGCATCCGGTTATCAATATTTAGTTTCTCATTTCCTTTGCGGTCAAACGCATAAACTTTTCCGCCCTCATCCACAAAAATTAAGTAATCTTTATTCTCAATATTGCAATAATGTGCAGGGCATTTCACTTCTTCTTTTGTTATTGGCATTGCCCATCCATCAACCGGTTTTCCGGTGATGTCATATTCATGTATTTTCAAATCTTCGCCGGAGATTACCAGCCTGTAGTTTTTATTATTATCGAAATCCTCAACACTCATTGGGCCCGAGGCGACAAACTTTAATTTCAACGGAAACCCATCAACATTATCACCATTTCTGTCAAGTAAATTAATGCTTCCGGCAGTATTAAACATGTACTGGATTTTTTTATTTTTCAATGCATCTACCTGGAAAATGGGGCTCTGTATTTCACCGTCAATTCCTTTCTTCCATTCAATATGCCCATTGTTATTAATAAAATAAACTTTATCATTTTTATCCTCCGTAATTACAAACTGCCCGTGTGTGATGTGTTCGGTTACCCAATTAGGCGGAACAGCAACACCTGTATCAAGTGTCACCTGCCATAGTGGGGCAATCTCTTTGCGGAACATTGGATTCCGTTTAAGATATAAATTGGTGTAAAACATTCCCTGCATAAAACTGAATTGCAATGAAGCAGCATGAAATTTACTGAAAGCGGTTTTATATTTTTTCATGTCCGCAGCATACGATTTATCCAGGTATTTTGAATAAACAATGGGCGACAATGCCATGTTGTTATAAATATAAATACCCGATTCGCTTTCTACGTGCTGTTTTACATAGTCTTTATAGTAAGTGTCTTTTTCAAGGGTGTTGCTCCCTTCGTATTCGTAAATGAAAGTTTTCATTGCGTTTAACGTATTGGCAAATACAATATAATTGCCAACAGAAGTATACCATGATTTTGTAACTCCATCAAAGGTGCTGCCCAAAATATTTCCTAACACATTATCAAGGTCAAGGTTACGGATATCGTGATGCATATAAACTGAATCGACTACTTTGGATTCTTTCTTTGCTGCAATAGTATCGGCCAGAGCAGTTATTTTATTTACCGCTTCTTTCACATCACTTGCTTCAATTAAAACGTAAGTATCGTTCAGAAGTGTGCTGTCGGTGGGTTCAGTAATAATTTGTGCAACCTCATTATTTATCCATGGGTAGAAATATTTTTCAACATTTAGTCCGTAATATTTTTGTGCTCTGGCTATCCATTCTGCCCTGTCTCTGTTTTTATTATGTGTGCCGAGGTATTGCAGATAGTCTTTGTGGAATGCGCCATAGTTGCTGAATTCATGGCATACCATGTAGGCTGTATTCGACGGGGCAATTGATGCAATTTTTATTTCGCCCGAGGATTGATGTTGAAAAAGATTCAGGAACTGGCTTCCGGTGCTGTCACAAGCGGTAAATCCCGTCATAATAAGTTCATCCGGATTTACTGTGATGTCCAATCCCATCCATTGGCCAAAATCCTGAACAGATGTAAAGGTGTGAAGGAAACTTTTATTGAACAACTGCCCTGAAACATTATTAATTGTTTGGAAGTTGATGAAAATATTGGCGGCAGGCTGTCCGCCGGAGGCATTCAGAACTTTCGTGAAATAAGGATTATCCATTAACGATATGCCCGATTCAAGCTGCCTCATCGACTCTTTAATAAGTGCAGAACCGAATGAGGAAATAAATATCCCATTACTTATGGTGTAGTAAAAATTATTGTCTTCGTCAATTTTTATACAATGGATAACGGTTTCTTCATAATGCAAATCATTCACCGGGTTATTTCCTTTTACCGAATCTAAAAATGAAGTAAGGGCTGATTGCGAGGTCCCCGGCGGAATAGCGCAGATAAAAAGATAATTAAAATGGTTCAGTCCATTTGTATGAGCAGAGACAAATAGCGGTTGGTTCTCCAGGATATTTGCCATTTCCGGGTTATCGCGTATTATCGAGTCAAGCGATTTTAACTGGTGGTTTAATTCAGAAAAATAGGGGATATCCAGAAGGTCTTTCCATATTTCACTGGTTTGTGAAATATTTTTCCATAGCGGTAACGTTTTGCGGCTTTCAAAAATAAATGATGCATCTATTGGTACTGCCTTAATGGCGCTGCTTGCAGGTGCTTCCGATTTCTTCAGGTGGAAATAGAAATAGGTGCCACCTCCTAAAACAAGAATGAGCAAAAGTACGGTTATGATTTTTTTTGCCATTTCCTGTTTATTGCTGATGAAATAAATCCCATTCCACTAATTTGAAACTCCTCCTGTGATGAATGGTTATACCATGCTTCTCAATAGCCGCGCGGTGAGAAGCGGTTCCATATCCTTTGTTCTGGTTCCAGCCATAATACGGATAGTCTATGTGTAATTTATTCATGTAATCGTCTCGGTATGTTTTGGCAAGTATCGATGCCGCTGCAATGGACGCAAATTTAGCATCTCCTTTTATAATACACTTGTGAGGTATATCATGATATGCAGTAAAACGATTTCCGTCGATTAACAAAAATTGAGGTTTCATTTGTAAATTACCTATTGCCTTGTGCATAGCAAGAAAGGAGGCTTTCAGAATATTTATTTCATCAATCTCATTGTTACTTACATCCGCCACAGCCCAAGCCAGAGCTTCTTTTTCAATTACAGAGCGTAGTTCATAGCGGATAGGTTCAGAAATTTGTTTCGAGTCGTTCAGAAGTGGATGATAAAAATCTTTCGGAAGGATTACTGCGGCAGCAAACACAGGGCCTGAAAGGCATCCACGGCCAGCTTCATCGCAACCAGCTTCAGTTAAATCAATATTTAAATACGATTTCAGCGCCATCAGCTTGAAGCTTTTTCTAAGGAATTCCAGGTTAATTCAGCGGTTCTGTTCCAGGAAAAATCAGTGCATCTTTCTTTGCCTTTTTCAATAAGTTCATTTCTTAAACCGGGGTTTTTAATTATTTCAAGCATCCCTTCGGCAATTGAGTCAACCGAAAACGGGTTAACCATACGCGCGGCATCGCTTGTTACTTCCGGGATGGATGTTACATCGGATGCTATTACCGGAACCTCGCATTGCATTGCTTCTACAAGGGGAATACCGAAACCTTCAAAATAAGATACATAGACCAAACAAAATGCGGCACCCATTACTTGGCTGAGTTCATCAACATTTAAACGTCCTGTAAATATTACATCATTTTTGAATTTCATCTTCTGATAAACCTTCTCCATTTCACTGTTTTTGAAATAATGAGGGCCAACCAAAACCAACTTCAAATTTGAACCGGAGCTTTCCTTTACCTTGTCAAATGCCTCAAGAAGGCGCTTTACATTTTTACGCGGATGCAGGGCACTAACATATAAAAAGTATTCTTCGCCGTTGGAATATTTATTCCTAATTTCCTTTTTTTCTGTTTCTTCTTGTTTTTTATAATGACTGTCGGCAGCATTATAAACCACATCAATAGTATCGGCATGAACATGATAATGTTGAACGATATCTTGCTTCGAGAACTCAGAAACAGTTATAATTCTTCTTGCCTTTGCTGCAAACTTTGGGAAAAAATGTCTGTAATGCCAACTGGTCCATCGGGGTAAATCTTTCGGGTAATGCTCATAATTAAGGTCGTGAATAACTGGAACAGAGCGGACTTCAGTATTTAAGCTAAGAAAACCGTCAGGTGAATAGAACAATGCTGGCTTCACCTGGTTTAGGGTTCGAGCAACTGTTTTTTCAAACCACCAATAATATAATAACGGATGCCGTGCCTGGGGATATAAAACAACAGGGGTAACGTTTGAAGAGAAAATAAATTCTTCGTCATATTTCCTGTCGAAAAGAAAAAGAAACTGATGTTCCGGATGATTGACAGTAATGCGCTTCAATACATTGTAAGCATGCACACCAATCCCTTCCATTTTGTTTTTGAGCAATAACCTGGTATTTACGGCAATCTTCATCTGTTAATGCATGGTTGAATGGCCTCCACAAGGGAAGTATTTGATTCCATCAGAATTCCTTTTACGCCTACCTTTTCTCCCGCCAGCACATCCCTTTCTTTATCACCGATAAAATAAGATAAAATCGGGTCGATATCAAAGCGTGCGAGGGCCTTTTCTACGTGGAGCGAATCTGGTTTACGGCACAAACAACTTCCAGTTTCCGGATGATGAACACAGTAATATATTTCCTCTATTTTAATATCATCTTTTTTTAGTACTTCAAGCAAATGATTGTGCAAATTTTCAGTATCCTCAATTTTAAACAATCCTCTTCCAATTCCACTCTGGTTAGAAATGATGATTAGTAAATAGCCTGCTTTTTGTAATAGTTTCAAAGCTTTCGAAACATCAGGCAAAATGTCAAAATCTTCCATTCGGAATGTATAATCACCCCGCTCACGATTCAGAACTCCATCTCTGTCTAAAAAAACGGCTTTATTCATGATGTAAATAATTCTACTATTTGATAATAAAATCTAGGTGCAAACTGGTAGTGCAATATGATTGTGAAGACAATGCCAAAAAGCCCACCCCACAAATGGGCATCATGACCTATATTGGTTCTGCCATGCTTCGACATGTACCATTCATACAGTAAATAAAGGATTCCAAGAACAAATGCCGGAATTGGAAAAGGAATAAACATAATACCAAGTTCGGCTGTCGGGTTAATCAGGATGTATGAAAAAAGCACCGCGTAAATAGCCCCGGAAGCGCCTACAGCACTATAAGCCGGGTCGTTTTTGTGTTTTTCGTAGGCTGGAATGGAAGAAACTATAATACCGCCAAAATATAAAATAAGATAGAACCATTTGGCATTCAGACCAAAAAATGCCGGAAAAGAAGTTGTCTCCAGATCGCGTCCAAATACGAATAAGGTGAACATGTTAAAAAGCAGATGCTGAAAATCTGCGTGCAGAAAGGCATGTGTAAAGACCGTGTACCACTCTTTCTTATTACTGTTGATCCTATAAGGATTAAACAAATACTTTACAAAGAAGGCTCTGTCATTAATCCCAATCAGGGAGAAAATCACCGTAAATCCAAGTATATAATAGGTTATCATGAATGCTTAGTTCTGGAGGCGTTTCTTTCAGAATTCTACTTCCAAAAATAGTTTTTTTAAGCGTATGTTGTCCGTATTCATATATACTGTTAATTTTGAAGGGCTTCATTTGTAATTTATGCAAGAAGAAAGGAAAAAAGATGTGATAGGTCGGACTGTATTAGTTGACCTGCCAAAACTAGGTTTTACAGGCATTCCGGCAAAGACAGATACCGGTGCTTATTACTGTTCGCTGCATTGCCATTTAATTAATGTGAAAATGGAAGGTGGTAAAGAAATTCTCTGTTTTAACCTGCTCGATCCTTCTCATCCTGAATACCGGGAAAGGGTAATTCATTTTAAGCGGTTTAAGGAAAAGATGATTAAAAATTCGTTTGGCGATACTGAAAAAAGATATTTGATTCGTACCGCAATCCGTATCAATGGTAGAAGGATAAAGGCGTGGATTAGCTTAACAGACCGGGGGAACATGAAATATCCAATGCTGTTAGGCAGCCGCTTATTAAGAAATAAATTCGTGGTAGACGTTTCCCTGAAATAAGGTAACTTAAATAGCCGGAGAGCCTGCTTTCTTGCCGTAGTTTACTATTCTTGTCAGTTTTCCTGAGTTGTCGTAATAGTTCCACTTCCCGGACGGTTTTCCTTTAATAAAAGTGCCTTCATACCTTTTTTGTCCATTATCATAATAGGTGGTGGTGGCTCCATCGCGTAGTCCATTAGTAAAATAATCATCACTCCACATTTTTCCACTCGGGTAAAAACTTTGGCATTCACCTTGCCTTCTACCTGCCAAATAATAACTCTTTTCCTTTATTACCCCGTTTTCATAGCGGGTAACCAAAGGGCCATCTTTTATAGTTGTATCAGCGGCTTGCCTGCTTACCTGCATTTGCGAGGTATCTATTACAGTTACATTCTTTACTGAATTTTCAGGTTGATTTACAGGAGTGGTAGGATGGCATCCATTTAATGCGCATGAAGAAACTAAAAGTATAAAAACCGTTTTTTTCATAGGATTGTTTTACTTACGCAAAATTAAAAAAAATCAATATACAATTACTTATCCCGTTCTGTTACAAACTCTATAAGCTGCTCAAATGCAGTTTTGTATGGTGAGCCTGGCAATTCATTAAGCATTACTTTTGATTTCTCGCGGTATTCATACATTTTGCCTTTAGCATATTCAAGTCCCTTTTTTTCTTTCACAAATTCCAATATTCTTGCGGCAGTAGCTTTTTCGGCACTTTTGTTTTTAACGCTACTCAGAATACTTTTCTTTTCGGCATAAGAAGATTGTTCCAGCGCATATATAAGCGGCAAACTCATTTTCTTTTCCTTAATATCCGTTCCGGTAGGTTTTCCAATATCCGTTCCTGTTTCAAAATCCAGAAGGTCATCTTTAATCTGAAAGGCAATACCGAGCAGTTCCCCCATTGTCCACATTCGGGTTACAACCTCTTCGCTTGCACCAGTAGATGCAGTTCCGGCAGCACAACAAGCTGCAACTAGTGATGCTGTTTTGTTGGCGATTATTTCAAAATACTCACTTTCGTTAATATTTAGTTTGCGGGTTTTCTCTATTTGAAGGAGTTCCCCCTCACTCATCTTTTGCACTGCGGCCGAAACAAGTTCAAGCAGATGAAATTCTTTGTCTTTTACTGCAAGCAGCAATCCGCGCGAAAGCATATAATCGCCAACAAGAACCGCTATTTTATTTTTCCACAAGGCATTTATTGAGAATGCCCCACGGCGGCGATAAGAATCATCCACCACATCATCATGGACCAATGTGGCATTGTGCAATAGTTCAATTAATGCAGCAGCCCGGTAAGTTGAATCCTTAATGGTCCCATGTAAACCGGCAGAGAAAAACACCAGCATAGGGCGAAGCTGCTTGCCACGCCTTTTAATAAGATAGTAGGTAATCTTATCGAGTAGTGGTACGGTGCTTTTCATTGCATCTCTGAACCGGATTTCAAACTCATCGAGTTCTTTGCCGATAACAGGACGTATGATGTCGAGGTTTTTAATTGCCATTTTAGGGACGCAAATGTAAAGAATAGATAGTAGCAATGAGGTAATAGATATCAGTTAGTGGTATTAAATGGATGAATAAGATAGCTGATTCCCTTACCAGAAAGGTTAAAGAGTCGTTTTCTTTGCCTCAATTTGGGGTGAATTTCAACGTTTAGTTGCCATCTTTTAACACTCATCTCTACTCTCTTGTATATTTGTACTCAAACTAAGGAAGGAAATGTCTGACATAACCGAAGAGACAACCAAAGAAATAAACGGAATACGCAGCTGGGCGGAGGAAGACCGTCCGAGGGAAAAGTTGATGCTCAAAGGCTCAAGTGCATTGTCTGATGCTGAGTTACTGGCAATTTTAATTGGCTCGGGCACCCCGGGTGAATCGGCTGTCGACTTGTGTAAAACAATTCTGAAAGATGTACACAATAATCTGAATGAGTTGGGTAAGTTGTCGGTAAAAGACTTGAAAAAATACAAAGGAATCGGCGAGGCAAAGGCAATTACTATTGTTGCCGCGCTTGAACTTGCCAAGCGCAGAAGAACTGCGGAGGTAGTGGAAAAAGAAAAAATAACCGGTAGCAAGGATGTATTTGAATATTTCCATCACCTTGCAGACTTGCGCACCGAGGAGTTTTGGGTGATGTTCCTGAACCGTGCCAATAAAATAATTGCATCTAAAAGGATTAGCCAGGGCGGAATTACAGGCACCGTAGCGGATATTCGAATAATCCTTAAAGACGCACTTGACAACTTTGCAACTGGCATAGTGCTTTGCCACAATCACCCATCGGGAAACCTTACCCCAAGTAACGAAGACAAGGATCTAACGCAAAAAGTAAAGCAGACTGCAAAGTTTCTCGACATAAATATTCTTGACCACGTAATTGTTTCTGACGCAGGTTACTTTAGCTTTGCAGACGAAGGCCTTTTATAACTATGATAAAAATATTAACCGTAATAGGCGCACGCCCGCAAATTATTAAGGCATCTGCTTTAAACAGGGCGATTAATGGCCGCTACAGTAAGGATATTCTGGAGGTCATCCTGCACACAGGGCAGCATTATGATGATTCCATGTCTGATGTGTTTTTTCGTGAAATGGACATTCCCCAACCTGATTATAACCTGAATGTAGGCTCGGGTTCGCATGGTAAACAAACTGCCTCGATGATTGAGGGCATTGAAAAAATCGCACTGATTGAAAAGCCCAATGCCATTATTGTTTACGGCGATACCAACTCAACTCTTGCTACGGCAATAGCTGCATCAAAACTGAAAATTCCATTAGTGCATATTGAAGCCGGATTGCGTTCATTTAATAAAAGTATGCCTGAGGAAATTAACCGCATCGTCTGCGATCATTGCTCCACAATGCTTTTTACTCCTACAGGTGCGGGGTATAAAAATTTAACACGCGAAGGATTTAACCAGGATAATGAATCTCCTTTTACAATCGATAATCCAGGGATTTTTCATTGTGGAGACGTGATGTACGACAACACTCTTTATTTTTCTGATGTTGCAGAAACAGCCTCACAAATTATTTCAGACTTGGAATTAATCAATAAAGAATTTTTATTGGTTACCGTTCACCGCGACAGTAACACAGATGTGCCGGAAAGGTTAAACTCCATATTGGATGCGATAAATGATATTAGTATAAGTGAGAGTATACATGTTGTATTTCCAATGCATCCTCGAACAACGGCATCGTTGGAAAAAGGCGAGTATTCGGCATCAAAACATATTAAGGAAAATAAATTGTTTCATGTAATAACACCTGCTTCCTTCCTTGAAATGCATTTACTGGAAAAGAGATGCTCTATGATATTCACAGACTCAGGCGGGGTTCAAAAAGAAGCGTTTTTCCTGCGCAAACCTTGTATTGTATTGCGCCATGAAACAGAGTGGGTAGAATTAATTGAATGTGGTAATTCTCTATTGGTAGACGCCAATGCAGAACGCATCAAAGATGCCTACGAACAATATAAAGGAAAGAAAAAAATAAGCTATCCTGCGCTTTACGGTGACGGAAATGCAGCTGATTTTATCTGCAAGGAAATCATCCGCAACTTTAGTTAATCGTGCCGGGACTGCTAATATATACCCCTAAAGTTACCCAGCGGGTTAATTATATTTTTCAGCTTTTTTTTGATTCAATAATCAAAACACATTTTACAATAACCTCTGATGAAGCTGCATTCAAGGCATATACAGGTCAAAAAATAAATTATTCAGCCAACCAATTTTTACCTGATGAATTGCAGGTTGTTCCCTGCGGATTGCTTTCTGAAACAGGAATAAAAGCTCAACTGATCACAGTTACGAAGTGGAACGATTTGAAGATATTTTTTCAAGTTGACAGGGGAAGTTTGCCATTCGATATTTTTTCTGCTTCCTTTTTTTTAGTAAGCCGATATGAGGAATACTATTCACACAAGCCTGATGAACACTCACGCTTCCACCACAGCAATAGTCTTGCTTTTAAGAACCATTTTCTGGATGAACCGCTGATAAATTTATGGGCGGAAGAACTGAGGAAAATAATTCTTGCGAAATATCCGGATGTTCCGTTTGCAGAAAATAAATACGCTTTTATTCCAACTGTAGATGTGGACATTGCTTATGCACATTTGGGAAGAAGTATTGCACATACACTTGGGTCCTATTTCAAAGCACTTTCCAAGTTCCAGTTTTTAACGATGGTTGAAAAAAAGTTGGTCATTCTCCATTTTAAGAAAGACCCTTACGATACATTTGAATACCAGGAAAGCCTTTTTACCAAATATAAACTACGCCCTATTTATTTTATGCTTGCCGGCAAGCGAGGCCATAATGACAAAAATATTCCACCTGATGGAAAGAGATTTAAAGCCCTCGTAAAGACTTTGAGTTCATTTGCAGAAATTGGAATTCATCCTTCTTACAATTCCGATAGCAACCCGAAAGTAGTTAAAGGGGAAATTGAAAAAGTAGAGCAAAATATTTCTCAAAAGATAACTTCTTCCCGACAGCATTTTTTAAAAATGAATTTGCCCGAAACCTTCAAATGTCTTGCTGAAATTGGCATTACAGATGATTATACCATGGCCTATGCCGGAGCAGTTGGATTCAGGGCAAGCATTTGTACTCCATTTTATTTCTACGATTTGAAGTCCGAACATAGTTTACCTGTTAAAGTTCATTCAAGCGTTGTTATGGATGGTACACTGAACGGATATATGCACATGTCGCCTCAGGATTCAATTGCAACAACAAAGGAATTGATTGGTAAAGTGAGGAAATGTAAAGGAGAATTTATTGCAATCTGGCATAACGACAACCTAACTGAAAAGAAACATTGGAAAGGTTGGAGGCCTTATTTTGAAACCATTCTGGAAGCAGCATCCTAAACACATTTGCATTGATTCAATATCTCGAACATAAAAATATCGATAAAGCCAAATGGGATGCTTGTATAAGCAATTCCATAAATGGAATGATATATGCTTATTCGTGGTATTTGGATATTGTCAGCCCTGGTTGGGAAGGACTTGTTGAAGATGATTACAAAAGTGTAATGCCTTTGCCCATGGCTGAAAAATATGGATTCCGTTATACATATCCACCTCCTTATATTCAGCAACTGGGACTGTTTTCAACTTCTTCATTAAACGAAAATGCTGTTGCTGATTTTATTTCAAAAATACCCGCTAAGTACAAGTACATAGAGATGAATTTGAATGAGCAAAATCCATTTGTGAGTAAGGAGTATAAAATATCAAAGGGTGTAACGCATTTGCTAAATCTGAATAAGACCTATAAAAATATTCTTGCAAATTTCTCTACTCAGACTAAACGGAATTTGAAGAAGGCACAGGCGGCATCCCTCACAATTACTAAAGTTGCACCGATTGAGAAAGTGATTGAATTATTCAAAGATAATCGAGGTAAACAATATTCTCATAATTCCACTCAGTATAGCACCCTGAACAAACTTATGGAGACATGCATAAAGAGAGGTGTTGGTGAATCATGGGGAGTTTTTGCAAAAGAAAATGAATTATCTGCAGGGGCTTTCTTTTTGACGAGTAATGGCAGAGCAATCTTTCTTTTTTCTGGCGCTAATGATAAGGCTTACGAAACCCATGCAATGACTTTTTTAATCAATAAATTTATTGAAGAACATTCAGGACAAAATTTAATTTTTGATTTTGAGGGCTCATTGGATAAGGATTTAGCAAGGTTCTATAAAGGATTTGGTTCAACTGAAACTATCTATTTACAAATCAGAAAAAATACGCTACCCCTACCCGTAAAATTACTGAAGGAGTTTCAATACAAAAAGAAAAGCAGGTTAAATAATTGAACGCACATCCTGAATATACTTTCTCATTCATAGGTGGCAAAACTCTTGCAGCTCGGATTAGTCAAATCTTATTAGTTGTAGGCTTCCTTCTGGGCTTATTCTTCGCTTCACAAGTAGAACGCGACCTAACAACACATACCTTTATTGATCTTTTGGTTAGAATTAGCGGGCTGCTTAGTTTGGTATTCCTTTTTCAGGCATTTATTGTTATTCCAATATTTGGGAAGTTTAAACTTTTAGGAAAACTGAAACTGAATGGTTATTCAATTTCTATTATTGCTAAAAATGGAATGGTTAAGTCAAGTTATTTGACAAACGAAATTACCAACTTCAAAATAATTTATAACGAATGTGAGCGCGATATGAGAGGAGGTTGGGCAAGAGATGGAGTTGGAAATTTTATTGAATTTGAAGACAAGACCGGAAAAAAGAACAAATTCGAATTGCTGATAGATGATGATAGAAAGCTACACTTTATCCTTACTTCATGGAAAAACAACGGTATCAAATTTGAACTTATATATGGTAAAAAGAACAAGAGACGGTTTTCTCCAATGCAATAAGCTTAATTACCTTTAAGCTTCTTATTCAGGTATTCCTTTAAAATTGGGTGCATTGTATAATACTGTGCAAGTGGGTTTCCAAGTGTATCTTGTTTTGTAAATAATAACCTCTTATCGAGAAATCCGCTTATTGCTTTTCCCATTAATTCATTTCTTTTGAAAAAGCAGAATGCACGATAATCGGAAATCGATTTTAATTTACTAGTATCTACTTCAATTTTTTCCTGCAATAAAATGTCTCCTTCATCAATCCCTTTCGATATTCGGTGGATGGTACAATAGATTTCATTATTTTCCCATAAAGCCCATTCAACATTGTTCATTCCGCGATACATTGGCAGTTTGGATGCATGGACATTCAGGAATATCGCTGATGAAACACCTATTACTTCTGAGTTAAGTTTACCACTGTTGCAGGCAATAATAACTTCTCCCAATCCCTTTATTGTTTGGATTGTTGAAACATGATTTATTCCTTTTACTGTTATAATTTTTGTTGTAGAAATAAAATCATTGACCTGTTTAGAATCTTCATCATTAAGTTTATAAGTAACCTGAATTGGTTTTTTTTTCCTGTAGGAAGAAAGAAAAGAAATTGTTTTTAATCTCCTTTGCTTAATTGTCCTTCTCAGAAAATTAATTCGCTTTGCAAACTTATGAATCCCACCATAGTGACGGATTATGAAGTCCGGTTTAATTCCATTTTTTAACATGGAACTAAGTTGCTCTCTGAAATCTTTATTATCTAAACTATATGTAGTTAACCCGATTTTCATTTGCTTAATTCAACTGCTTCTTTCAAACATTCTTTTTCTAATAGAAGCGAATCTGCAAAATATTTTGTAGCCCAATTCGGGAAACTAAATGGTTCGTATCGGCCCCAAATAGGATAGGAGCCCGGCATCGCTCCATTTGTATTTTTTGATTCGTTTACTCCTCTATCCTGAATGAATATAAGTATATCATTCATCTTCATAGCTGCATTCAGGTATTGAATATTCTTGGTGAGTTTGAAAAGCTTCAGCCATATAATTGCTGTCTGTGCACAACCCGTACAAATAATATCCTGCGAGCCTTTCCAGTTGCGGTTATAACGCCCGTTAAGGAACTTATGTTTGTTAAATAGTTCAAATAATTTATCCGCACTTTTTATAGCAGCATCAATTATTTTTTTGTCGTTCAATATCATACCACATTCAAGCAAGCCATCAATTGTGTAAGCGATGGTATGGAGGATCGGTTTAGCATTTCTTTTGATGGTATTATCGCAATCTTCAAACCAGCCGTTTTCCAGTTGCTTCTTATCTATAATCCAGTACAAATTCTTAAGTACTTTTTCTTTATAGATTTCGTTTTTTGTAATCTGATATGTCAGCAACATCGGTGCATCCACATAACTGTCGTATACCCGCGGTACTCCTCTGAAAGCAAACTTCTGCCAATAGTCTTCCTCTTCCTGAATACTACATAGCCAATCGCAGGATTTAGTTGCTGAATCCAAATACTTTTTGTCGTTGGTTTGTTTGTATACTTCCAACAAACCTCTAATCACTTGCCCTGTATTGAAAACCACTTCGGCCCGGTTATCGGCAATGTATTCTCCCTGCCAACCCCCACTTGGTTTTTGGATTGAGACTAACCAATCTCCTGACTCAATCATTCGTTTGATTATGTCGTTATTTTTTTCTCGCCTCGCATAATCAAGAAGTGTTTGTACAATATATCCCGAGGTCTCCACATAAGAGGTAGTCCATTTATTGATGATATGGTATGAACCAAACCCGGCATCACTCATAGAATCCTGCGAATGCAACAACCAATTAACAGCTTTATCAAGCGCTTTTGCTCGTTCTTCTTCATTGTAAATCTTATCAGACCAAGGGTTGACGGTCTGATTGTTCAGCACCTTTTGCCCTAAACAAAACCGTTTGAAATCCTTCAAAACAATACTTCTCTCCTTTGTAAAAAGCAGGGAAATACTAAAATTCTTGGCGTATCCGAGGATGCTTCTAATCATAATACTAATCAGTACAAAACTAAGGGAATTAATCGTAATGACTTATTTCCTTCTTAGAATGGAACTTTTTTCTGCATTAACGTAAAATAACATGGTGATTACAACGTTTAACATAGAAAAGGTTTATCTTTAGAGTCCAATTCTTAGCCTATGAATTTCTTGCCCGAACAAATAGAAAAATATGTGGACTCTCACACCCGCGAGGAGCCTGAAGTGTTGAAAAAACTTAATCGTGAAACTCACGCCAAAGTGATGATGCCACAGATGCTCTCGGGGCATGTACAGGGCAGATTTCTCAAAATGATTTGCACGATGGTCAATCCCTCACAGATATTAGATATAGGCACCTTTACCGGGTATTCCTCACTCTGCCTCGCCGAAGGCCTCAAAGAAGGTGGACTTGTGCATACTATTGATATTAATGAAGAATTGCATCCAATGGTGATGAGGTTTATAAAAGAGGCTGGTATGGAGAATAGAATCAAAACTTATGTTGGTAATGCGTTAAATATTATTCCAACGATAGATGCCACATTTGATTTGGTTTTTATTGATGCCGATAAAACCAATTACAGCAAGTATTATGAATTGGCAATTCATAAAGTGAGGCCCGGAGGATTTATTGTTGCCGATAATGTTTTATGGAGTGGAAAAGTCACAGAACCTGTCCATAAATCGGACGATGAAACAAGAGCTATAATGGCCTATAACGATATAGTTATGCGCGACCCAAGAGTAGAAAATGTGTTAGTACCAATAAGAGACGGATTGATGATTGCAAGAAAGATTACGTAATTTTTTTCGCCATGAAAATATGGCTTATTTTTCCAGCGTTATTATTTTTTCCCCTTTTGGGGATAGGTCAGGATTTGCAACCCGACGACACCAATGCAGTGTTAAATGTCTCGGTAATTGACTTTGCAAAAAAGCCAATGTCCGGAGAAAAAATTTCGTTTACCTCCAAAGTAAATCAAAAAATATACTCTGGTACGACAGACAGTGTAGGTAAATTCCATTTGCTAATGCCTAAAGGTGCTGGCTATGATGTGAAGTATATTCAGTTCACCTCGGAGGCCGCCTACAATAATACACTTACCATCCCCGAAGGAAAAGACCAGTTGATTACTTTCAATTACACCGTACGTGTGCAACTGCCCGAAAAGTATACGCTCAATAATGTGTTTTTTGACATCAATAAAGCTACTATTACTACTGAATCTTACAAGGAACTAAACCAGCTTACTTCATTTATGAAAGCGCAAAAGACCATGGTTATTGAGATTGCCGGCTATACTGATAATGTTGGAACGGATGAAGCCAACCTTAAATTATCACAGGAAAGGGCTGATGCCATTCGGGATTATCTTATGAAACGAGGTGTTAGTCACCTTAAAATTATTGCCAAGGGCTATGGTGAAGCAGATCCGGTGGCCACCAATGAAACGCCTGAAGGAAGAAAACTTAACAGGAGAACGGAAATTCATATTTTGAAACAGTAATCAATTGTCAGTTAAAATGCAATACTGACCACTGAAAACTAACCACTGACCACTACTCCGTAAACTTATAACCCACACCCCTTATCGAGTGAAAATGCAAAGGGTTCTTCGGATCATCTTCAAAATATTTCCGAAAAGTTACAATATGGTTATCAATTGTACGTGTAGAAGGAATAGCATCATACCCCCAAACATCTTTCAAAATTAATTCCCGGGGAATTACTTCATTCTTGCGTTCAACCAGTAATTTGAGGAGATCAATTTCCCGCTTGCTTAATTCCTTTTTTTCACCGTCCTTAGTTCTTACTTCGTAAGTTTTAAAATTTATTTTGCATTTGCCAAAACGGTACTCATCTTCTCCGTTAGTTTCACTATCAGATTGTCCGCGTTTCAATAATGATTTCACCCGAAGCAATAGCTCCTCCAAATGAAATGGCTTCCCCAAATAATCATCGGCACCAAGCCTCAATCCAGAAATTCTATCTTCAGGAGAACTTCTTGAAGTGAGGAAAAGTATAGGTGTTTTCTTATCAACCTTGCGGATATTTTCACACAATTCATACCCGTTCATTCCGGGTAGGGTTACATCCAGAATGATAAGATTGAATTGCATGCCCTTAAACCGCTGCCAAGCCTCTTCAGCACTCATAAAAGCGATAACCTCATAACCGTCCAGTTCAAGGTTTAGCTTAATAGTGGACAACAAGTTCTTTTCGTCCTCAACAAGTAAAATGGTAGTCATTCTAAATGGTAAATTGTAAATGCTGAATGGTAAATGAAATTCATTAACAATTTACAATTCACAATTTACAATTAGAATGGCAAATCGTCCTGTTCTTCGGTAGCTGGAAGGGCGGCTGCGCTGGCATAAGATGTTTCCTGGCTGCTGCCGGCATTGGAACTTCCTTTTTCAACAGGGTCAATTCTCCAAGCATCCAATGAGGTGAAATACTTGGTAGCTCCGTCTTTTGACCACTCACGGCCACTGATAAAGAAACTAACCTTAACTTCATCATTCACGTTGAAATTATCTAAAATGCGGCATTTGTCTTGCTTTAGCTGGAATAAAATATGTTGTGGGTAATTAGATGAATTGTCGGTAACAACAAATTCTCTCTTTTTGAATGTATCAGAAACTTTTTGTTCGTCCTTTTTTAGCTTGAGTGTACCTGTGAGTTCGAATTGCATGGCTGTAAAATTTAAATGTTTATATAAAATTAGTGACTTCAAATATAAGTTAAATTTTAATATGTGGCAACGCCCAGTTTTGATTTTGCCCTAAACCCCTAAACAGGCTTTGAGTAATGGAATCCCGTCATTGCGAGGCTCTGCGAAGCAATCTCAATTATATAGAGACTGCTTCGTTCCTCGCAGTGACGAAAGGAAGTCTACCTGGGCCGATTTGGGGCAGACTATAGCTTTTTAAAATATCTTTGCACCCGATTTAGAAAACCATGCAAAAACTTAAGATAGGCATCCTTAAAGAGGAAAAGACTCCGGTTGAGAAACGAGTTCCATTCTCCCCATTACAATGCAGCGAATTGGTAAGGGCTTACACTGGACTTGAAATAATTGTTCAGCGTTCTAAAGACCGTTGCTATACCGATGAAGAATATGCATCATTTGGGCTTCCTTTAACCGACGACTTAAGCGAGTGTGATGTTTTGATGGGACTAAAAGAAAGACCCGTAGATAAAATGTTCCCCGGTAAAAAGTATTTCATCTTTTCGCATACTACCAAAAAACAGGCGCACAATAAGGAAATGTTAAGGGCTTTTTTGTCAAATAAAATCGAGTTGATTGACTATGAGTGCCTGACCGATAAAAACCATTCCCGGGTTATTGGATTCGGCCGCTATGCTGGAATTGTGGGTACATATAATGGTGTGCGAGGCTATGGGAAACGATACAACCTCTTTGATGTTAAGCCTGCCTACCAATGCCGCGATAAAGAAGAATTGCTGGAAGAGATTGGTCGTGTGCGGCTGCCCAACATTAAAATACTCCTCACCGGCGGGGGCCGTGTTGCTAATGGCGCCACCGAGGCATTGGGACTGCTGAAAATCCGCAAGGTTACCCCGTATGAGTTCCTGCATTGTTCATTTCGTGAGCCTGTTTACTGCCAGCTTCACTCGAAGGATTTGTATCAGGCTAAGGATGGCTCCTCCTGGAATTTGAAAGATTTCTATACTAATCCGGAAAATTATGTCTCCTCGTTTTTGCCATATACCAAGGAGTGCGATTTGCTTATTACCGGCCATTTTTGGGATGGAAAAGCACCCGTACTTTTCACTAAAGACCAGATTAAACTCCCCGATTTTCATATTAGCGTTATTGCCGATATTACCTGTGATGTGAACGGCTCTGTACCCAGCACCCTTCGTGCATCCTCGATCCCAGAGCCTTTTTACGGCTACAACCCCATGACTGAAGCCCTCGATATACCTTTTGCAAAAAATACAGTTACTGTTATGGCCGTCGACAATCTACCCTGCGAACTACCCCGCGAAGCCTCCGAAGATTTTGGCAAAGAATTAATGGAACGTGTTATGCCTTTCTTTTTCGGGGATGATAAAGAAGGTATGATTGAACGGGCAACTATTTGCAAGGGTGGAAACCTTACTCCATCGTATTCTTATTTGAAGGACTATGTAGTTTAATTCCCCTCCTTTGGAGGGGGTGGGGTGGGTTGCAATTCGCACCACCGAGCATACGGACTTACACGGATGTTTTAAATTCTTTATAATTTGATTTAACTTTGTCAAATATTGATTCAACAATATTCCCATGAGAAAATTGTTTTTAATCGTCCCGGCGTTATTTCTTTTGAGTTGCCATAATTCTCCACAAACTAATAATGGAGCTAAGCAACCCATAATTCTTTACGGTGGAAGGCCTGAAAGTCAACAGGAAGACTCACTTAAACAATTGTATGCCAAGCCGGCAGCCCAACTTTTATCTCATCGGCATTCACATTATAGCAATAAAGAATTACTGTCTTTTTTGGACTCAATTAAAAATTTTTCGATGAAAAAAGTAGTAGATTCAATTAATGACCGGGTAGATTTATCTAATAATAAAAGATATCCCAAAGATTCACTCGAGAGCAAAACCAATTTCAATATTACTCTTTCTGTAGAGGATTTCGCCGCGCTCAAATCTGCTTGTAAAACCCATAAAATAAAGTTGTCATTTGCAAAACGAATATTTCCAAATTTGAAATTTGATGACAAGGTAATTGTTCCCGACCTTTTATATATGGACTTTATTCCTTTTGATAAAAATGCAAATGACTTCACATATTTTGCAATTGCATTTTATCCTTATTGTCCCAATAATGATTGCGGACAAGATAGAATCCTATATTTTTTTGACTCCAATAAACTAATCGCCCGTCATTATAATTTCTTCCGGTTCGAACCTTGCAATTATCATTTCAAAACAAAGGATGGAAGTATTGTGGTTTATTATCCCGAATGCTTCGATGAGGGCATGGGGCTTTGCTGGTTTCAAAATTACTTCTACAAGTATGTGAATGGAAAGCTAATCCCAGTATTGAATATCATAAGTTCAACTGGTCTGGATGAAATTGGGTATTTGCCTAGGGGGTATACAATGGACTCTAAAATAATAAGATTTGAACCACTTACCGTCAAATACAATTATACAGTATCACTTCCTACAAAATTTTTCAATCAAGAAGAAGATGATAACGATAAAGAAGTCATTAATGATTCTGTTATTGTGCAATATTATTGGAATGAAAAACTTGAAAAGTATTACCCTAAATATCCAGTTAAATTAAATGATGAAAATATGGCTTCCTATTATTGCCAGGAAGATAGCAATATGGTTTTCGAATATTTATTCGCACACTCAAATGCTGACTTAATTAAACGAATGCTATCAAGTACAAACGACACGCTGAAAAGTGCAGCTTCCATTTATTTGGATACATTAAAAAGTTATCTTCAAACAACCCACCGCTTCCGCTAGTTTATAAAAGAATAAAGTTCCACATGAACTTTCCAAACCCCATAGGGGTGTCCTGTTTATAGCCATGCAATCACATTATGCCTTTTAGCTCCATTGGAGTGGCCTGTTACTACATATTAAACATGACGCACCTACGGAGTTTAGAATATACCGTATGTTTCCTTGGTTATTGCAAACAGGTGGCCCCGAAGGTGCTATTTTGCTCAAAAATAAGCTGCATCGTAAATATTTGCCTGTCGGGCTCCGACCTAATTAGGTCCCACTAGTTAGTGTCTTTTGTTTCTCTGTTATCCCTGTTAATTTTTTTTTTTTAATGAAACAAATATTTCTCTGCGCAACTCTGTTCACTCGTGAACTCTGTGTTAAAAATTATTCATAATAAAAATTTGTTGTGTTTTGAAATAGTCATTAACTTCTTTAGAAACAACATTTGATGGAGTAACTTTGTATCATGAAAACAAAAACGAACAAAATCTTAGAAGAGTTTTCGGGGAAACTCTGCAAACTCATTTCCTGTATTTGCCTGTTATTAACAGGCGGAAATTCCGCAACCGCCTCATCTCCAATCGGTGTTAATAACTCAATTCCCTGTTATTCGCCCTGTTCCCTCCCTGTTACCGTCCTGTTAACGCTCCTGTTATTTAAACGTTTTAATATGGCAAAAAATAAGCATTATTTTATACAAAATAAAAAATATATTCCCATTATTATAATGGAGATACAAAAAAAATGGTTCTTTTTTCGTGGAAGAATACAGGATTTTTTACTCCTGTATATATACCCTCTTCACCCTACCTGAAAGGCTTGTCAGGGTTTCGTAAGGAATGGTGTTCATATCATTTGCTGCTTGAAGGAGTGAAGCACTATCATCAAAAATTATAACCTCATCGCCTTCTCTAGCATCTATTCCGGTAATGTCAATCATGCACATATCCATACATACATTACCCACCACTGGGGCGAGCTTATTGTGTACTTTCATTTTTCCTTTTCCATTGCCAAACTCCCGGCTGATGCCGTCGGCATAGCCGATTGCAACTGTTGCAACCGTGCTGTCTCTTTCTAAAACTCCACTTTGGTTATACCCGACAGTCTCCCCTTTTTTCAGGAGCATTATTTGAGATATAACGCTTTTAAGGGTGCTTGCATTTTCCAGTTTGCGTTGTTCAGCATCATCATTACCAACTCCATAAAGCCCTATGCCAAGCCTCACCATGTCAAACTGTGCCTCCGGATACCTCGCTATTCCTGCTGAGTTGAGGATGTGGCGCATAACAGGGTAGGGTAGGGCGTTAATTATTTTATCGCTCCACAATCTGAATTTTTCAATTTGCTGAAGTGTGAAATCTTTATGTTTATCAGAGCCACTTGCGGAAAGGTGCGAGAAAACTGATTTAACCGTAAGTGAAGGAGTTTGAGAAAGTATGGAAATTAATTCATCTATATTTTCCTCCGCAAAGCCAAGCCTGTGCATGCCGGTATCCAACTTAATATGGATTGGTAGTTTTTCATTACTGCCACTGTGCATTGCTGCTTCAGCAGCCATTTTCAATGTCCGGAAGCTGTAAACCTCGGGTTCCATGCGGTATTTCAGGAAGAGGTCGTAACTGCCCGGTTCCGGGTTCATAACCATAATTGGTAATGAAATACCTGCATTGCGCAACTCCACACCCTCGTCGGGGTAAGCCACAGCAAGGTAATCTGCCCTGCGGAATTGCAACATATTGGCAATCTCAAAACTTCCGCTTCCATACGAAAAGGCTTTTACCATTGCCATTATTTTGGTTGTTGGCTTAAGCAATGAGCGGTAGTAAGCAAGGTTATGGGCTATGGATGCAAGGTTTATAAGCATTACTGTCTCATGCGCTTTTTCCTGCAATACCCTGCTTATCTTTTCAAACTCAAAACTTCTGGCGCCTTTCAGCAATATGGCTTCATCTTTGAAGTTGAATTCATAAATATGTTTTAAAAAATCGGAAGTGTTGGTGAAAAAATATTTTTCGATATTGAAAAGGCCTGCATTACGGGAAACTGCTTCACCAATACCAATAAGCCTTGCAGGGGGATTTGCTTTTATAATGCTTGCTATTTTTTCATACAACTCCAATTCGCTATTTCCACTTTGAGTCATGTCGGAAAGGATAAGGGTTTTGCGGGAATGCTGCTCCTGGCGGTGTAAAAAACTCAATGCAACCGAAAGTGAATTTATATCCGAATTATATGAATCATTTATGATAGTACAATTATTCATACCCTTCAGCATCTCCATACGCATAGCCACAGGTTGCAGGTAACTCATCCGTTCTTCTATCACCATATTCTCGTAACCTGCAAAAAGCATATAAGCCCAGCAGTTCATGGCATTTTGAATGGATGCATCATCTGTAAAAGGTATCATGATGCTAATTTCCTCTTCTTTATAGATGGCAGTTATTTTAGTGTTTCCAACCCCTTGTGCAAGGGTTCGTATCTTTAAATCAGCATCTGCATTAGCCGACCAGGTGAATAGCTTTATTCCTGAAAAAGAAGAATTAGACTTTATATAGGTATCAACCTCCGAATAGTCATTGCAGTAAATAAGTGTTTTAACATTCCGGAAAAGTTTCAGTTTTTCTTCAATCTTTTCAGTCTTGTCTTTAAAGTTGGCTCCATGTGCTTCGCCAATGTTGGTAAGGATTCCTATTGTGGGAGCAATAATTGGTTCGAGCTTTTCCATTTCACCGGGTTGCGAAATTCCCGCTTCAAAAATGCCTAGCTCATTGGTATTGTCTAACTGCCATACAGAAAGCGGAACACCAACCTGCGAGTTATAACTCAACGGACTCTTCACTATATTTTTATCGGGAGAAAGTAATTGGTAAAGCCATTCTTTCACAATTGTTTTTCCATTGCTTCCTGTAATCGCCAGAACGGGAATATCGAAATGTTTGCGGTGCCATGCGGCCAATTGCTGAAGGGCTGCAAGGGTGTCCGGAACTTTAATAAAAACGGCTTCGCTGTATGCACTGACGTCCTCGTAATCTGAATTCAACAGAAATATCCGTACTCCTTTTTCATAGAGTTGTTTAATAAACCGATGGCCATCGTTGTTATGTGTTTTTAAAGCCACAAACAAAACACCGTCAGGTTCTGCCAGTGTGCGGCTGTCTATTAACAGTTGCTTAATAGCCATATCCTTCACTGCCGGATTAAACTTTAATTCAGCCTGAAGTATATCTGCAACTTCTAAAATAGTGTACGCCATAGCACGCCAAAGTTACATATAAGTCGTAAGCCATAAGTCGTAAGTTATATGTTAATAGTGGCTGGCCTTATCTTATAGCTCATATCTTATACCTGCTTTGCCTATCTTTGCCATAATTTACCCCAGCTTGTCAGGAAAACTAAGAGATAGTTTAAATATCGCATCCAAACTTTCAGCCTATAAAATCTGGAACGGAGGAAAGGTATTGTTCAGTTACCAGTTATCGCGGTTAACCGGTAAGCCTGCGCACATGGGCCTGCCTATAAGTATTTCTTTTGAGCCTACAACTTCATGCAATCTCCGCTGCCCGCAATGTCCTAGCGGACTCAGAGAGTTTACCAGGAATACAGGTATGCTGAAAGATGATTTCTTCAAAGAGGTTATTGATGAATTTGCACCGCACCTTACTTACCTTACATTTTATTTTCAGGGAGAACCATATCTGAATCCTAAGTTTTTAGATATGGTGAAATATGCTTCTACCAAGCGCATATACACGGCTACCTCAACCAATGCACATTACCTTACTCCGGATGTGGCAAAAAGAACAGTGGAATCTGGATTAGACAGGCTTATTATTTCCATTGATGGTACAACACAGGAAACTTATTCTTCTTACAGGATAGGAGGGAAACTTGATAAGGTTTTAGAAGGTGCAAAAAATGTAGCTGAATGGAAAAAGAAACTGAAATCAAAAACACCTTACCTGATATTCCAGTTTTTGGTGGTAAAGGCTAATGAGCATCAGGTACCGGAAATTAAAGCACTTGCAAAGGAGATTGGGATTGATGAAGTAAGGCTTAAAACGGTTCAGATTTATGATTATGAAAATGGCAACCCATTAATACCTGAACAGCAAAAGTATTCGAGGTATAAAAAGAACTCATTAGGAAAGTACGAGATTAAAAATGAACTGCTAAACCACTGCTGGCGTATGTGGAACTCATGCGTTATTACCTGGGACGGAAATGTGGTGCCTTGCTGTTTTGATAAAGATGCTTCTCATCCTATGGGTTCGCTAAAAGAACAGTCTTTTAAAGAATTGTGGAACAGTGAAAAATACCGCAATTTCAGGCACTCTTTATTACGTTCGCGTAAAGAAATAGATATCTGCACAAACTGTACCGAGGGAACAAAGGTTTGGGGGTAGTTAACTAAGAGTCAGATTCCTCACTCTACTTTGTTTCGTTCGGAATCCCGAAAAACAATGACAATTTAGCTAGTCACACAAACTAAAAAGCCCGGCAATATTGCCGGGCTTTTTAGTTTGTTTTGATATGCCAACTATTATCGAATCACCTGCACGAAACCTTGTTTTTTATAGGTTCTTTGCTGACAACTTCCGGTTATGATGTAGTAGTACACACCATCGGATGCTTCTGCACCGCTTTCGGTAGTACAATTCCAGAATTTGTTCGGATCGGTTGATTTGAACATCTCCTTGCCCCAACGGTCATAGATTGTTACTGACCATCCATCCATATACTTTGTCTGAATATAGAATTCATTATTATAACCACCGTTAGTTCCACCGGGTCCGGCATAGTTAGGGGTTATAACGTTAGGTACTATAATATCGAAACATGGTACCTCAACAAATACAGTAATAACCCTGGCTTCTACACAACCCATTGTATCGGTTGCATATACAGTATAGGTAGTTGTAACTGTTGGCGAAACACTTATTGAATCGCAGAGCGGAGGATTACGGCAGGTTATACCATTTGTATCTTGCCAGTTGTAGCTTACAATACCCTTTCCATACGCCCAGATAACTGTATCATCGCCAATGATAATTGTTTTATCAGGGCTTGGTTTAACATTTGGATTATCCGGAGTTACCAATGTTGCCTTTGTAGATTTACAACCGTTGGAAACAATTACTGTATAACTAGTTTTTGTAAGCGGGCTCACAGAAATAGTATCCGTTGTTTGGTTGCCAGGTAACCATTGATAGGTAAATGGTCCAACACCACTTGCTTTAGCTGTAAGCAGAACGTTACTTCCTGCACAGGCAATTGCCGGTGGAATATAGGTAATTGCAGGCGGATGCCTTAACGTAATATGGAAATATGTTGTGTCGGAACAACCCAACGCATTTTTAGCTACAACATAAACATTTGAATCGGCAAAAATAGGGCCGGTAATATAGGTAGTTGTGGTTTTACCGTTACTCCATACATAAGTAGTAGGGTTGGTAGAACTGGTTACCTTAAGTGTATCTTTTACTCCACTACACTTCCAAAGGGTTCCTTTAATAGTAGGAACTGGTGGTGGAACAACTGTTACGGTAAGTATGTTGTTAACGTTATTACATTTTCCTTCTACTGTTGCTGTGTAGGTTGTGGTAGTTGTAGGGCTAACAGTAATGCTAGATGTTGTTGCACCGTTACTCCATAAATATCCTGTTGCCACTGAACCTGAAACTGCTGTTGAAAGAACAACTGAAGAGCCGGGGCAGATAGAATCTGTGCTTTGGGTTGCCTTGGCAGTAATTGGTTTTATTAATGTAAGCTTTATAGAATCCAGTGCAAGGCATTTACCTCCGTGTCCTTCCAATGTATAGGTCTTAATTGTAGACAAGGTTACGGTAATTGATTTGGAAGTAGAACCACCGGGCTCCCATGTATAAGAAGTGGCGCCACTAGCTTGCAAGGTTAAGGTATCGCCTGCGCAAACACTATCTTTCGAAGCTTTTATAAGTGCTGCAGGTGTCGGAACAACATTCACTGTAAATGATGTATCATGCTCACAGCTTCCATTATATGCCCTTACAACATAAGTTGTCGTGGTGGTTGGCTTACCAGCAATCCAATTATTTGTTGAACCATTAATGGTCCAAACATAGGTAGTTCCACCGGTAACCCTTAATGTATCTTCAGTTCCCGGACAGATTGTATCCAAGCCTGTAATGATGGGTTTAGGTGGTGCTGTAAATACAAATGTAGCTTTCACAGTATCCTTGCATTGACCTTTATTTCCTACTATCAATGTAACAGTATATGTTCCTGCGGCAGTAAATGTATGAACTGGGTTCATAGCAGATGATGTATCATACGGATTGGAAGAAGGGTCTCCAAAGTTCCAGCTATATATCTGTCCGCCTGAACTTAAGTTAGTAAAGGTAACAGGTGTGTTTGTACATCCGCTTGATGCACTGAATGAACCTTTAGGAATAGTATCTACTACAATAGTAAGTACCGTGTCTACCCCACAACCATTATATATCTCATGCAATTTTACATGGTACACTCCAGGGGTAGCATAACTCCAAGTTGGGTTAAAATTATTTGTATCCGTTAGGTTGTAAACACCTATGTTATAAAAATCCCATGAGAACTTTCCATTGCTTGGATTTGAGGTATTAAAAAACTTGGTTGGGCTACCGGCACAAACTGTATCAGCATAAAAATTTGGGTGTGGAGGTGGGCCGGGAGCTTTACCAATATTAATGGTTAAAGTATCGGCGCATTTTGCACCGGTTACAGGAATAGTAATAACTCTATATGTACCTGTACTGTCAACCCAGATGCTTTGTTTGGTTGTATCCCCTTTAATTCCGTTAGTAGGCCCTGTCCATGCATAAGTTTGGGCCCCGGGAGGAGCTGTTAAAAGAATTGAATCCTGTCCGCAGAATCCCGGCGAGGATGCAATAAGTCCAAGTGGGGAGCAGGTAGCATCTACATACGCATAGCCAAAGTGGCCTCCTGCAGCACAGTCAACAACTTTAAATTCAATAGTAACGCATTGTCCAACATAGTTTTTCAAAGGTACGTTTACAATAGTCCAGTCCCTGTAATATGTTTTAACACTTAAGTAGTTTATACTGTCAAAATTGGATGTTCCGTAACCTGAAGTTACATTATATGTACCGCAGTTTGGAACGGTGTCGCCATTTTGGTCAAGCACTGCAACAACAAAAAAAGGCTGTTCCGTTTTCGGGTGTCCGGGATTATTAAGAAATACAGCGTATTGGTAAGTAAGATTCGCAGTATTTGGAGTAACCAAAAATGTTTTACTTAAAATAGCAACCCCGTAATACATAATCTGGCTGTCACCAAGCATAACCGAGTGACTTCCTCCCCAAGGCGATACTCTTGGAATGGTAGGAACAACTTTATCATAACCACTGGATGTAATATTAAGTTGGTAATCATGCGGCTGAGCTGTATAGGTTGTAACATTCGGATCATCTGCACCCTGGGTTACTGGACCTAATGCACCTCCGGTAATACCAGTAATATTTATTGTTGTAAATGTTGAACTGTTTGTTGCATAGTAACCATACCAGCCTGAGAAATCACCATCTTCAAACCCGATATTGGTGCAACCAGTTGAGTCGCATGGATTAGTGGTGGAAATCTTATGTTCAAATGAATATTCTTCAACTGAGGTCGGGTAAGTCTTTTTCGCTTTCAGGAACTTTTCATATAAAATACCAAGGTCAAGTTCGTTATCCTTTTCTGAAGAGGTAAGAGTCGACTGCTCGAAATGTCCTTCTTTAACCTTATGCAGAACCTGCGCTTTTAATAGTTGCAAAGCATTTAAGTCAAATCGCTTAAAGGTTTCATAATCCTTGGTAGAGGCTCCATATTTTACTCTTACATTTTCCAATGCTGTATTCCAGCTTGCACCAAATGTTTCAATTTGTTCGGGGGTAAGGGGGGCAGTTTGAGCATTAACTGTGGTTGTAAAAGCTGTTGCGAAAACAACGGCGAAACTTGCACACAAAGACAGGATATTTCTTTTCATGGTTTTAAATTAAAGGTACAAATATATTCTTTTTGGGTTATAAAGTAACAGCTATTTTACGGTTTTTCATTTAAACACATTCTTTGGCCTTTTATTGTGCCTGTAAGCACACCTATCGACTTTATACTATTACGCATGGTTTTCCACTAAGGTTGGGTGGTTTATGAATTTTGACTCATAAACCAATTCAATTGACCGTAGTTAACGGATTACCAGACAAATAATTTTCAAATTATTTTGATAATGCTGCAAATTGATGGTGGAATAAAGCGATTGTTTCAATACCTTTCAGGTAGTTAAAAATTCCATAATGCTCATTGGGTGAGTGGATATTATCAGAATTCAACCCGAACCCAAGCAAAACGGAATCATTTCCCAATTCCTTTTTAAATAGGGCAACAATAGGGATACTGCCTCCGCTACGTGTTGGAATAGGTTTTTTACCAAACGATTCCTGCATGGCTTTGCTAGCAGCAATATATCCGGGTGATGTAGTTTCAAGCAAAACCGGATCGCCACCATGTCCTAACGTTACCTTTACACTAACTGATTTCGGTGCAATTTTTTCAAAATGCTTCTTAAATAGTTCAAGTATCTTGTCAGGGCTTTGGTTGGGAACCAAACGCATCGTTATTTTTGCAAATGCTTTGGAAGCAATTACTGTTTTAGAACCTTCTCCCTGGTAACCACCCCAAATGCCATTCAATTCCACCGTCGGGCGGATAGAGGTACGTTCTAATGTTGTATATCCTTTCTCTCCCGTAACGTCTTTTATTCCTAAATCTTTTTTGTAATTATTCAGGTTAAAAGGTGCACTGTTTAAGTCCTTTCTGTCTTTAGCAGAAAGCACTTTCACATCTTTATAGAACCCCGGTATGGTAATGTGCCCGTCTTTATCTTTTAAAGATGCAATCATTTCACACAAAATGGTAATTGGGTTCGCAACAGCCCCACCATATACTCCCGAATGCAAATCCCTGTTTGGTCCGGTAACTTCAATTTCAACCCCGGCAATCCCTCTCAATCCAACATTAATTGAAGGAACTTTATTATCAATAATGTCAGTATCTGAAATAAGGATTACATCGGCCGCCAGTTTCTTTTTGTTCTTTTTTACGTAGTCACCCAGAGAAACTGAACCTACTTCTTCTTCCCCTTCTATAAGGAATTTAATATTACATGGAAGCTTGCCGATTTTCAAAAGCATTTCCAGCGCTTTCACGTGCATATAAACCTGCCCCTTGTCATCGCATGAACCACGGGCATATATCTTTCCGTCTTTAATTACGGGTTCAAATGGAGGTGAATGCCAAAGATTAAGCGGATCAGGTGGTTGCACATCATAATGGCCGTATGCAAGTATGGTTGGTAATTTTTTATCAACTATTTTTTCACCATAAACAATAGGATGCAATTTGGTAGGGGTTATTTCAACCTTATCGGCTCCCGCCGCCAGTAATGATTTTTTTACGAATTCGGCCGCACGCTCCATATCCTTTTTAAACTTGGAATCGGCGCTTACAGAGGGTATCCTTAGAAAATCTAACAGTTCATTTATAAACCTGTCTTTGTTTTTACTGATATATGCATCTATTTCTTTCATAAAGTTGCTTGTTTAGTTGTCTGCAAATATGCAATTATTTTTTAATAGTCGTCTGTGGTCAGAAATCAGGCATCAGGAAGGGTTTAATTTTATATTAACTTTTCAGTTCCCTGACATCCGACAACTGACCACTGACGACTTTTTAATAGATTTGCCGCCCCAATAATTTTGGCACATGAAAAAAATTATACTTCTCCTTTCTCTTTTACTTTTGAATTCATTGGGTCTACTCATGGCCCAGGATGATGCGAACTTTCTGGCAGGCGAAAAATCCTGCGAGTTGGGAAGTTATAAGCTTGCCACTGAGCATTATAGTAAGTACATAAAATCATTTGAACCTAAACTTGCGGCCTACCTTGAAAAAGTTAAATCGTATGATACAAGCAGTGGTGCAGAACAAGTTAGTCTATTTCCCGGTTTTTCTGTAAGGCACGATTGGGCAGTGGGTTATTATAAAAGAGGTATGGCTTATCTGAATATTAGTGAGTTTGTACTAGCCGGTAAAGATTTTGACATGGCCATTCAAATAGATTCAAAATATCCTGAAGCCCTCCTTCAGAAAGGATTGTCGGTAATCGGTAAAGGTAAAAACGAAGCATGCCCATATATATGCAGGGCACGTTTATTGAGCGATACAATGAAAGCAGCCAAAAAAGCATACAAAGAAAATTTTTGCTGGATGTGCGGAATAGAAGCATATACAAAAGGGAAAACAGAAGTTGATTTACGGCAATATGCCGAAGGCTTGAAAAACCTGAACCTCGCCATTTTCTTCTGTAAGGATTCCGGAAATTATTATGCCTACAGGGGTATTGCTTATGAAGGCCTTGGAAAAATTGATTCTGCGTTGGCTGACTACAGCAGCGCAATTAAAATGGATTCAACTAAATTTACCGGTTATTACCGAAGGGCCTTGACTCTTGAATCTGCAAAGAAATTTAAAGAAGCTCTTGCTGATTTGAATAAGGTTCTTTCCCTGAACCCCAAATATGCCGATGCATATAAACACCATGCAGCGGATTGCGAAAGTCTTGATATGCCGGAGGCTGCGCTATATGACTATCAGAATTTAATAAAATTGAAACCGAGTGAGGGTATCTCCTGGTACAAGATGGGAATGCGCAAAAAGAACATGGGCGAAGATGCCTGCGATTATTTTCAAAAGGCAGCCGACTTAGGTTATGAGGATGCACAGCCTTTAGCTGATGATTGCCAGAAAGCGGCCGCCCGGAAAGCATTGAAATAGAAATTTCTTTGCGGCCTTGCGCCTTTGGGAGAACGATTTTATCCGTTCAAATGTTTTTTAATCTGATTTAATTTCACCAACGCCTCAATTGGGCTGAGGTTATCAATATCGATATTCTGAATGTCCTCTTTTATTTGTTCCAAAACAGGGTCATTCAATTGGAAGAAACTTAATTGCAAATTATCGTCCTTTTCGGCAGGCTTAATTGCTTTGGCATTCAATGCAGGGCTGTGAGAATTTTCCAACTGGCCCAATACTTCATTGGCTCGTTGCACTACCTTGACAGGCATACCTGCCATACGTGCAACATGGATACCAAAACTGTGTTCACTACCACCGGGATTAAGTTTCCGCAGAAAAATTACTTTATTTTTTACCTCTTTTACTGATACATTAAAATTCTTTATCCGCTTATACTGGCTTTCCATTTCATTCAACTCGTGGTAGTGGGTTGCGAATAATGTTTTGGCTTTAGCATCAGGATGCTCATGAATATACTCTGCTATAGCCCAAGCAATGGAGATGCCATCGTAGGTGCTCGTGCCGCGGCCAATCTCGTCAAGCAATATCAAACTCCGCTCGGAAATATTGTTGAGGATGCTGGCTGTTTCGTTCATCTCCACCATAAATGTTGACTCACCTGATGAGATATTATCTGAAGCACCGACACGAGTAAATACTTTGTCTACTATTCCAATCTCCGCATTTTGGGCAGGAACGAAACTTCCCATTTGAGCCATAATAACTATAAGAGCCACCTGTCTCAAGAGTGCTGATTTACCTGACATGTTGGGCCCGGTAACAACTATAATTTGTTGGGTTTCGTCATCGAGAAAAATATCATTTGCAACATAGGCTTCCCCGACAGGCAACTGCTGTTCAATTACAGGATGCCTTCCGTTTTTTATATCAATTTTTTTACCTTCGTTAATATGCGGGCGGACATAATTATGCTCCCTTGCAATTTTTGCGAAAGATAAAAGGCAATCCAAGCGGGCGCAGAGAGAGGCGTTTAACTGAATGGGTGCTACATAATCTGCTAACGATAGTACCAAATTATTAAACAGAGTTTCTTCCAATACCAATATCTTTTCCTCTGCTCCTAATATTTTTTCTTCGTATTGTTTCAGCTCTTCGGTAACGTATCTTTCGCAATTGGAAAGGGTTTGCTTTCGTATCCATTCCTGCGGGACTTTGTCTTTGTGGGTATTGGTGACTTCTAAAAAATATCCAAACACATTATTGAATCCCACTTTCAAAGATGGAATTCCAGTGCGTTCAATCTCCCTTTGTTGTATTTGCACCAAATAATCTTTACCCGAAAAAGCAATTTTCCGCAACTCATCCAGATCTGCATTTACTCCGCTGCTTATTACATTTCCTTTATTGACAAGGGCCGGAGGCTCGGCTACAATTTCATTAGCTATGCGTTCCGATATGGTTTTGCAAGGATTAAACTGTTCCGATATTTTTTTGAAATGTGCTTCGTTTGTTGCCGCAGATTCTTTTTGTAAAATCTCAATAGCATGCAAAGCATTTTTTAATTGCACCACTTCCCGAGGTGCTATTTTACCCACAGCCACCCTTGAAATGATGCGTTCCAAATCACCGATAGACTTTAATTGTTGAGTGACTTTCTCCATAAATTCCTCATGATTCAGGAAAAAATCTACCATGCCCAAGCGTTCATCTACCAGTACTTTATCTTTCAACGGAAAAGTTATCCATCTTCTCAAAAGTCTTGCTCCCATTGGAGAGCAGGTCTTGTCCATTACCTCCAAAAGTGATTTGCCTTTTTCGTGGATGGTCTGCACGAGTTCTAAGTTTCGTATTGTAAATTCATCAAGCCAAACAAAGTGGTCTCGCTCAATACGGCTTATTTTATTAATGTGTGCAACCTTGTCATGTTGTGTGTCTGCTAAATATTTTAATACTGCCCCAGCTGCAATTACGGCTTCCTTCATTCCTTCTATTCCAAAGCCTTTCAGGGATAGGGTATCAAAGCGTTTTAGCAATAATTCAGTTGCATAATCTTCGGTGAAAATCCATCCATCGAGGGCATAACTGTAATACTTATCACCCCATATTTCTTCATATTCTTTTTTGCGGTCCTTGGGATATAAAACCTCTGTCGGCTGGAAACTTTGCAGTAGTTTTTCAATATAATCCCTATCTCCTTGTGCGACTAAAAACTCGCCGGTTGATACATCCAGAAAAGCTACTCCCGCCATTTTGCCTTGCCAAAATACACCCGCCAAAAAGTTATTCGCGTTATGCTGGAGTATCTTATCATTATAGGAAACGCCGGGTGTTACCAGTTCAGTTATTCCGCGCTTCACTAATTTCTTTGCAACTTTCGGGTCCTCCAATTGGTCGCATATAGCAACCCTATGCCCGGCACGAACCAATTTGGGCAGGTAGCTATCCATAGAGTGATAAGGAAAGCCCGCCAGTTCGGTGGTGGCATTATTGCCAATAGATTTTTTGGTGAGCACGATACCCAGAATATTGGCAACCTGTTTGGCATCCTCGCCGAAAGTCTCATAAAAATCGCCTATACGGAACAGCAAAATAGCATCAGGGTACTTGGCTTTAATGCCCTGGTACTGCTTCATAAGGGGAGTATCCCAGACCTGTGTGGGTTCTTTAATCATTGAGAGGCGAAAATACGAATTTTGGGATTAGTTAGTCAGGCGTTACCGTTCACATAAAAATCAAAAAACTTACTTGTAGTCAGGTCGAACTTTATTTGCCAATAATACCAACCGCCATCACACACTATAATTTCCTGTTGCAGCCATTCAGAATTAAATTCCTTATTCCAAAAGCAATTAATAAATAAAATTTTATGTCCATTTGAATCTACATAGCCAAAATATTGCCGCTTATACTTCCTCAACTTTTTATAAATTGGGTAGGGTTGTTCTTTTAAATAGGACTTCAGTGCATACTCAGAACTATCCGCTTCTTGTTTCGTTACGTTGAAAGAGGATTTTTCGCCTTCAACAGACAAACAAAAATACCATTGCGGAAATAATGCCACATCAAATTGCTTAGTTTTATAGTTGGTAGCAATAGACGTGTCTTTATTTTGAGCCAGACGGGTGATGTAAGTAATATAAATCCTGAAAAGACTGTCTCTTGCAATGCTATCGTTACTCTTAGTTTGAGAATAACAAGTAAGCGTGATAAAGGAAATAACTAAAATAAAAGTGAACCTTTTTGGAATTGACATTTTGTAAATAGATCTTTATACAAATATAAAACTTTTGAAATCTGTGTAATCTGTGGCAATCCCTTTCCCCTAAATTCCCTATCTTTGCACCCAATTTAAAACAGAATATGTCTAAACACTGGTCTCAATATCAAAATGATTTTGCAACTTATTTTGCATCGGAGGAAGTAAAAAGTGCTTCCGCTAAAGCGGCTGAACTTTTAAAGGCTCACCAACGTATTTTCTTTATTGGCAATGGTGGCTCTAACTCCATCTGTTCGCACATGATGGAAGATTACATGAAGATGGGCCGCAAGCATACTATGTCGTTTACCGATGCGGCAATGATAACCTGCTATGCCAATGATTACGGTTGGGAAAAAGCTATGGAAGAATGGATTATTGCCCAGTTTTTGCCAGGTGATTTGCTGGTTGCTATCAGTAGTTCCGGCGAGTCAAAAAACATTTTGAATGCTACCCGCAAAGCCAAAGAAATAGGTGGTAAGATTATCACCCTAAGCGGTTTCAATAAAGAAAACTCCCTTGGCAAATTAGGTGATGCCAATATTATTATTCCAATAAAGAGTTTTGGAATTGTTGAGAATTTTCACTCAATGGTGCTGCATATTATACTCGACGACATGCATCTCTAAGCTAAGAGGTAAGAACTAAGAGCTAAGAGTGAAAGGCAAACTATTTCTTGCTTTTTAATGTTTTTACCGTTTAGACCAGCATAGAAATTAATTCGTTAATGTCTTTATGAAGACTTTTGTATTGCTTTTCATCAATATAATCGGAGTCTTTTAAAAGTGAAAGCCAATAATCTGTTTCATTAGCCTCTTTTAGAGCGATGTTCATTTTTGAAATGAAGTCTGCCGTACTTTGTCCAAACTTGGCTTCACTGATTAATGCCCCAATGGCAGTTCCGCTTCTTAACACCTGCTTACTTAGGACAAATTCTTTATTCTCTGTAACTTGAAACTTATAAAGTTTAATAACCCTCAAAGCAAATTTATAGCTCTTTTCTCTTAAAGGGTATTCCATACTCTTAGCTCTTAGTTCTTGCCTCTTAGCTTAATGTTACTTTTCTTCCATAAAAGGATACCTATAGTCCGTCGGAGGAACAAAGTTTTCCTTGATTGTTCTTTGCGAGGTCCAACGAATAAGGTTAAACATAGAACCAGCTTTATCATTTGTACCCGATTTTCGGGCTCCGCCGAATGGTTGTTGGCCTACTACTGCACCGGTTGGTTTATCATTAATGTAGAAGTTACCCGCAGCATGAGTAAGTTTAGTAGTAGCTAATTGCACGGCTTGCCTGTCGTTTGCAAAAACTGCTCCGGTTAATGCATAAGAGGAAGTTTTGTCAACTATATCCAATATCTCTTCAAACTTATTGTCATCGTAAACATAAATACTCAATACCGGCCCAAATATTTCTTCGCACATGGTTTTGTATTCTGGCTTGAGAGCCTGAATAACAGTGGGCTGAATAAAATACCCTTTTGATTTATCGCATTTACCACCAATTATAACTTGAGCGTTTTTGTCCTTCTTGGCACCATTAATATAGGCGGCAATTTTATCAAATGATTTTTCGTCGATAACCGCATTGATGAAATTGGTGAAATCATCCACATCGCCCATTTTGAAGGATTCGATGTCGTCTTGTAAAAGTTGTTTCACTTCTTTCCACATCGATTGTGGAATATAAGCACGTGAAGCAGCAGAGCACTTCTGCCCCTGGTATTCAAACGCACCTCTTGAGAGTGCTGTGGCGACAGTCTTCGGATCTGATGATGGGTGAGCTACCACAAAATCTTTTCCACCTGTTTCTCCAACCAATCTTGGATAAGATTTATATTTTGCAACATTGTCGCCAATGGTTTTCCAAATTCCATTGAACACTTCAGTAGAGCCCGTATAGTGAATTCCTCCAAAGTCCCTGTGATTGAAAATAACTTCTCCTGCTTCAGGTCCCGAAATAAAAACTAAGTTAATTACACCGGGAGGTAATCCTGCTTTTTCATAAATTTCCATTATTAGGCTTGCAGAATAAATCTGTGCATGTGATGGCTTCCATACTACGGTATTCCCCATCAATGCAGGTGCAGAGGGCAAATTTCCTGCGATGGATGTAAAGTTGAACGGGGTAAGTGCAAACACAAATCCTTCTAGCGGACGGTGTTCTGTTCTGTTCCAAATCAAGGGGGCAGATTCCGGTTGTTGGTGATAGATTTCGGTCATGAATTGTACGTTGTAACGGTAGAAGTCCGCCAGTTCACATACACAATCAATCTCTGCCTGAAATACATTTTTACTTTGACCAATCATAGTCGCTGCATTCATAGCCGCACGGTATGGCCCTGCCATTAAATCAGCGGCACGCAGAAATACAGACGCACGTTGTTCCCAGGGAAGATTAGCCCAATCGTGTTTGGCTTTCATAGCGGCATCAATTGCCATTTTCACATGGCTTGCATCACCTTTGTGGTATTGTCCGATAATGTGTTTATGGTTATGCGGAGGAGATAATGATACTAACTTTTTAGTGCGGACTTTTTTGCCCCCAATATGCATGGGGATATCTTTCTTTTCACCCATCATCTTTTGGATGGTTTTTTTGAGTTCAAGCTTTTCCGGGCTTCCGGGTTTATAGCCTAATATGGGTTCGTTCTTTGCTATTGGAACCTTAAAAAATGCGTTGGTCATATAATTGAATAATTAGAGAATAAATGACTAGAATTTAGGGCTGCAAAGATAAGAAAAAGGTGGGCTTATAATCCAATAACCTGAATAGCGGATATAATGGTGCCTGCAGCGACGATAAACCACATAACATAAGTTGCCCCTATCGTTGTATTCCAATGACTCTTTCCATTATTCGCGTTGACCAAAACACCAATCAATAATGCTGGCAGAAAAGCCATTAACAGCAAAACGATGTATCCAAGCGGTAACGAAACGGCATACCCAATTAGCCGTGAACGCATCACATGAGTTTTTTCAGGGGTGCTGGTCCAAACTACCCAACTGGAGAACCAGATTGCGGGAATAATATTAAGCCAGAGTATTCGCTTTAACCATTTCTTCGACTTGTCATTCATAAGCGGGATTTTAGCTTATCCTACCTTTTTCCTCATTTTATAAAGAGGAGAGTGTGCTAGTCCTATGCGGTTAAAGAAATGGGAAAAGGATGTTTTCAGTACACCAAGTCCGTAAGTAGTGCTTCGCTTGAAGTTTATAGACGATGCCTCCGGAAAATATTTCGTAGGGCAAGTGATTTCTGCAATTTCAAACCCTGCATAAAATATCTGTGAGATAACCTGGTTATCGAAAACAAAGTCATCGGAACATAAATCATATGGGATCGTCTCTAAAACATCTTTGGTATAAGCCCTGTAGCCTGTGTGGTATTCCGATAATTTCTGGCCGATGAGAATATTCTGTGAAAGCGTTAAGCAGCGGTTGAAAACATATTTATATAGTGGCATCCCTCCATTTAAAGCGCCTTTGCCCAATATTCTTGACCCAAATACCACCGGATAAACTTCATCGGCAATCAAGTACGCCATGGAATGAATAAGCTTTGGGGTGTATTGATAATCGGGGTGGAGCATAATAACAATATCCGCGCCGATTGAAAGAGCCTTGTCGTAACAGGTTTTTTGGTTTCCGCCATAACCCCTGTTTTTTTCATGCCTGATTATATGTTTTATACCCAAGCTTTTACCTTTTCCAATAGTATCATCCTTACTGGCATCATCCACGAGCACAACCTCGTCTACTATATCAAATGGGATTTCGTTATAGGTTTTTTCCAGGGTCAGTTCCGCATTATAGGCAGGCAGAACTACTACTATTTTCTTATTGTTTATCATAGGGCTTGATGGGGCAAAAATAGTAAAAGAGATGAGATATGAGAGATAAGTTATAAGCTAGCCTATGCTTCCACTTATCTCTCATCTCTTATCACTTATCTCTATTTCAAGTATCTTTACCATCCAATGAAGGCCCTTTACAGATATATCATCAAATCCTTTATAGGGCCGCTGGCACTCACCCTGCTCATAGCTCTTTTCATATTATTGATGCAGTACTTATGGAAGTACATTGACGACCTTGTTGGCAAAGGTCTTGGCTTTTTAGTTATTTCAAAGTTTATGATTTGGGTGGCTTTTAACCTTGTACCACTGGCTTTGCCTATGGCTATTTTGCTGGCTTCCATTATGACTTTCGGTAACCTTGCCGAAAACTCCGAGTTGGTTGCCATGAAATCATCGGGTTTATCACTCACCAGAATTATGGCGCCTTTGGGTGTTGTAGTATTAGGCATTTCTATCGGTGCTTTTCTTTTTGCCAATTATGCCCTGCCGGTTATAAATCTAAAACTCAATTCGCTTTTATGGGATATACAAAACACCAAGCCAACCCTAAGCCTTAAGCCGGACGTATTTTACAATGGAATTAACGATTTCAACATCCGTATTGGTAAAAAGGATGCTGACCAGGAAACCTTGCATGATATTATGATTTATGACCATTCTGCCCACCTTGGAAATGTGAAAGTGGTGTTTGCAAAAACAGGCACGATGAAAATGTCGACCGACCAGCGATACCTTATACTTACTATGAACGACGGCAATTCGTATGAAGAAATGGCCTATAACGACCCGCAATCGAGGATAACCCGTCCGTTGCTCGAGAACCATTTTAATAAACTGACAAATTATTTCGATTTGTCCAGCTTCCGCTTTAGCCGTACGAAAGAAGAGTTCTTTAAAAGTAATTACCAGATGATGGATATGCGCCAGCTTCGCACTTCAGTCGATTCGCTGAGCCATACCCTTGTGCGGAATAAAAACGACTTCAGTAAACAAATTTCGAATACCTATTTGAGTGTTATCCCCACCAACAGGCCATTCAAAAGGGCACTGCATTATACAGCGGCACAAGACAGGTCAGTGCTTGTTGATGCTGCCACCAATTCGGTTCGCAATGCCAAAACCATGGTCGACCAATATTCTGCCCAGTTCGATACAACCCATGAAGGCATCATTGCCCGCGACCTCGAAATTGAACGCAAGTTCACTTTCCCATTTGCCTGTCTGCTGCTGTTTTTCATTGGCGCACCACTTGGGGCCATCATTAAAAAAGGCGGCCTTGGCTTGCCAATTGTGGTGGCTGCACTGTTTTTCGTGTTGTATTATATCCTTACTATTATTGGCATTAAATCAGCCCGCGAGGAAGTGATGAGTGTATTTGTCGGCTCATGGCTTTCCGCTTTTATTCTCATACCTGTGGGGGTGTTTTTAACCTACAAAGCCGCTGTTGATTCTTCCATCTTCGACCGGGATGCCTACCTTAATTTCTTTAAAAAGGTTGGAAAGTTCCTTCATCTTTCCAAAACTTAATGCATTTTCAAATTCCCTTACTTTGGCGGGAGTAGGGCGGTTGTCTATATTGGATCATGGTACTTATAAAAGGATAGTTATATCTTTGTGAATACTTTATGAAACCTAAAAGAATTCCCTGTATACTTCTTTCTGTATTTTCTTTAGCCGCTATGCTTCTCGCTTCCTGCTCGCAGCAAAAGACTTCTACACCTGTCCCTTTTCAAAAAATATTTCAACCGGAAGATATTACCGGCAATAGTTCCGGAACTCTTTTCGTTACTGACATAAGTAATTTTTATATTCTTTCTGTAAACGATGCCGGAACTGCCCAGCCCTTCGTGAATGTAAATATGAAATTAGGCTGTAGTGGGGATGGTGGTTCCTGTTATTTTGCGTCACTTTCCGGTCCGTTTGGAATTACAACAGATAATTCCGGCAATATTTATTTTACCGATGCAGGTTGCCACACCCTTCATAAAATTGATGCAGCAACAAATATGATGTCTCTTATTGCAGGCAATGGCTCACAAGATTATAGTGGCGATGGTGGCCCTGCCCTGAGTGCAGGTTTATTTGGCCCTGCGGGTATTGCAATTGATAAAAACAATAATTTGTTTTTAGTAGATGGATACCGGATTCGTAAGGTGGTATTGGCTACCGGAGTAATTACTACCGTTGCTGGCGACGGCACTGCAAGCTTTGGCGGAGACGGAGGTCCGGCCTTATTAGCCCAGATTCAACCAGGGTATGTTGCTGTAGATAATCTGGGTAATATTTACATTAGTGATTTGGGCAACTACCGCATCCGTAAAGTTACCGCAGGAATAAATGTAATAACAACCATAGCAGGAAATGGAATTATAGGTTATAATGGCGACAGTATTCCGGCCACATCGGCCAGAATAAATTACCCCGCCGGAATTAAGGTAGATACCGCCGGAAATGTTTATTTCTGCGACCGCCAGCGTGTTCGGAAAATTGATTCGAAAACCAATCTTATTTATACAGTTGCCGGAGGTGGCACCAATACTTCATTAGATTATTCTGGTTCTGCAAAAGCTGTTTCTTTGGGCGATTTGTCAGGCCTCACATTTGATGCAAAAGGGAATTTTTATTTTTTGGATAACACCAACCTTTGTATACGGAAAGTGGACATATCGACAGGTATTATTAACACTATACTTCACAATTGAGAAATGAATAAAAACGTTTTTATTTTATTTATTTGTTTGTTTGCATCCATTGTTCCGGCCTTTTCGCAGGAGGAAGATGAGAACAATTTTAAAAAATTCAATTTCGGATTTAACGTCGGGGTAAGTATACCCGAGCGTGCTTTTGCGCGGAACGACTCTGTTGCTTTACCTAATTACTCAGGCGTTTTGCCTGTGCAGTATAACCAGCGCGATTCAGGCACTATTAATGGATATGCAAAAGCAGGTTTTCATTTCAATGTGTATGGCCGCTATATGCTGATACAAAACATTGGTGTTATGATATCCATTGGTGGCAATTTTAATTCGTTCGATGTGTCCACGTTATCATCCAATGCTGCCGCACAATACAAAGGCTACGGGTTTAGCGGAACTCCTCCCGTTTTCTCAGCTAGCGGCAGTTATTATGTAGGAGAGTATTTATTCGGATTTTACTTTAAAGTTCCTTTAGTCTCTCCAAATCTTAGTGCGGAATTTAATATCCTTTTCGGGGATGTGATGGCTACCTACCCAACCCTTACTTATACCTACACTAATATGGGAGTTACTGCTTCACAGGCCGAGAAAACAAACATAGGGAATGGCATCGGATATAATTTGGCTGGCGGATTCAAATACACAATTGCTAATGGAAAAATGGCCTTGCACCTCGGCGCAGGATATACCGGTTGCAGCGTTTCATATCCCAGCTACACCGTTTCTACATCGGGTTTATCGAACACCTACAATGTTCCTAAATCTATGAGTTTAGGATTGCTTCAATTTACAATTGGCGGATCGATAGAAATTTAAAATGGAGTTATTTGTTTTCTCTGTGCAACTCCCTTTCCTCCATGCTCTCTGTGTCAAAATGTATTTAACCCCTTCCCAAAACAAACACTATTCTCGACCCCTATATACTGCCCGTAGTTGGGTATTGAGGTGTATCCATTTTTAGAATAAAGTGCAATTGCATCGGGTTGGCGCTTGCCGGTTTCCAGCACACACTTTTTATAGTTTAATTCCTGTGCCCAGTTTTCTAATTCTTTTAAAATCATGGAGGCAATTCCCATGCCACGCTTGTGTGGAGGAACATACATGCGTTTAACTTCCATGGTATCAATATCAAACTCCTTAATAGCACCGCAGCCAATGGGTGTATTGTCTTCGTAAGCAACAACCACATATTTTATAGCATCTATTTTATTGTATTGGGAGTAAAACCCATGCTGGTCGCCATCTTTAATACGCAAATCGGCATCCAG
The DNA here is from genome assembly GCA_903901055.1 of uncultured Bacteroidota bacterium. Classification (GTDB taxonomy): domain Bacteria; phylum Bacteroidota; class Bacteroidia; order JABEUT01; family JABEUT01; genus JABEUT01. The sequence goes on along the minus strand of CAIUPO010000016.1, from coordinate 44,619 downwards.
TTCTTTTACCAGCAATTGGAAATCTAAATTATCGGAGTTTGTACGGATGCAGGTAATCATAATAAGAGAATAAGCTAACAAATATAGTAAAGGGATGTTCACTTCACTATATGTCATTGACCGGATTTGTGTGGCAATTGCCACACAAAGAAAATATAACGGAATTTCATTTTTATTTTTAAAATGTGTGACATATATAAACGGCATGAAAGTCAGGTAATAATGCGTAAGTAATTTCCTTTTAGCTATAACTAAACCATGAAAAAGTGTGACATATTGTGACATATAAATGGAGTATAATTTTAGTTCGGAACTTACCCCGGAAACCAGTTCTTTTATAAGTTGGTATATTTGCAGACTTTATAAAAGAACTATGGCACAAGAAATGGGATTCAACAAACGGGAAGATACAATGAAGATGCTACTATCTAAGCTCGAAGTGAAGACAACTAAAGTATATGAAGGCGGAGGCAAAAAGAAGATAGAGGCCCAACATGCACAGGGCAAGCTATCGGCCCGTGAGCGGATAGATTACTTATTAGATAGTGGTGCACAACGCATAGAGATTGGCACCTTCACTGCCGATGAAATGTATGAAGAGTATGGCGGCTGCCCTAGTGGTGGAGCTATTGTAGTAATAGGCTATGTAAGCGGAAGGCAATGTATTGTTGTCGCCAACGATGCTACAGTAAAGGCAGGTGCATGGTTTCCAAGTACAGCAAAAAAGAATTTAAGAGCACAAGAGATAGCCATGGAAAACAGACTCCCTATTATCTATTTGGTGGATAGTGCAGGTGTATTCCTTCCAATGCAAGATGAAATATTCCCTGATAAAGAACACTTTGGAAGGATATTCCGGAACAATGCGCAGATGTCTTCATTAGGCATCATACAGGTTGCAGCCATTATGGGTAGCTGTGTTGCGGGTGGGGCTTACCTTCCAATTATGAGCGATGAGGCATTGATAGTAAATAAAACAGGTACTATATTTCTCGCGGGTTCATACCTTGTAAAAGCTGCTATTGGCGAGGATATCGACAATGAAACGCTCGGAGGAGCGACTACTCATTCTGAAATCTCCGGTGTTACCGACTACAAATGTGAAAATGACCAGGAGTGTTTAGACAAAATAAAGAAGATATTTGATAAGATTGGTAGCTACGACAAAGCAGGATTTGATAGAGTAGAAGCCAAAGCCCCTGCAAAAGACCCGAAAGAAATATATGGTTTGATGCCGGAAACTCGTGAGAAGCCTTATGACATGCGTGATATCATAGACCGTTTGGTAGACAACTCTGAATTCGAGGAATACAAAACGGGATATGGTCAATCCATTTTGTGTGGACTTGCAAGAGTAGAGGGCTGGGCAGTAGGAATTATTGCCAACCAACGTAAAATTGTAAAAAGTAAAAAGGGCGAAATGCAGATTGGCGGCGTTATCTATTCCGACTCAGCCGATAAGGCTGCACGCTTTGTGATGAACTGCAACCAGAAGAAGATTCCTCTTGTTTTTTTACAAGACGTAACTGGCTTTATGGTAGGTTCCCGCTCGGAACATGGAGGTATTATTAAGGATGGGGCCAAACTGGTAAATGCCATGTCGAATAGTGTAGTGCCCAAGTTTACGTTCATAATTGGTAATTCGTATGGGGCAGGTAACTATGCCATGTGCGGCAAAGCCTACGACCCACGCCTGATTGCTGCATGGCCTACTGCACAAATTGCGGTGATGGGAGGGGAGCAAGCTGCTAAAACCCTTTTACAAATTCAAGTGAGCACGCTCAAAGCTAAAGGACAAGTCATCACACCTGAAGACGAAAAGAAGTTATTAGATACAATAATGGACCGCTATAAAAAGCAGTTATCCCCTTACTATGCAGCATCACGCCTTTGGGTAGATGATATTATTGACCCGCTCGATACCCGCAAATGGATTTCCATGGGTATTGAAATGGCTAACCATGCGCCTATCACACGCCCTTATAACGTGGGTGTATTGCAGACGTAGAACTACTTTTTATACCACCCATGCAATAACTTGCCGAATATTACGGCTACCAATGCTATTGCTAAAACTCCCCACCAGGTCCAGAATGACATATATTTAGTTTATAAATTTTAATACACATAGTACTACTATACCTACCGTAACGAATGACACAACAAACATGGCTAAGCGCTTGGACAAGCCTAATTCCATTACAATAATCCGTATAGGTGCCATCAGGATCCGCTTCACATGAACAGCTAACTTTTTGCGCGAGCCTGTTCCTTTCACAACAGTATTATTTGCCCCAGCCTGGTAAGATTCTATGGCCAAGGCAATATCCTCCCTATCCGATAACATAATAACTTCCGTATTGGGGTTGGTTTCTTTAATAGATTTCAAAACTTCCAACCCTTTCGCACCTTCCAGGGAATGATTTAGAATGACTACATGGGTATTACTGTCAACTTCCTCAAGGCAACTTTCACCATCTTTAAAAGTAGATATGCGAATACATGAAGCAAATCTCTTTTTGAGATAGTCCTCCAAGGCCATTCCAACTAATAAGTCATTTTCAACAATAAATAGGTTTAGCTCCTTTGTTTTCATAATGTGCCTTTGGTTTTATCGGGTTGCGAAGTAATTTAAGTTTACTTTACAAATAAGCACATTGTAAATAGGTTGGAGCTTACATAACTTTATAAGTAAGTTACATTGTTCACGCATCAAAACAAAAAATCCTGCCTAATACTTAAGCAGGATTTCATTTATAGTAGGGTATAATTAAGCTTGTGCTTCGTCAGTTGGCTTAGCCTTCTTAGAGGAAGGTTTAGTCCTAATGCCGTGTTGTGCTACTAAATCAACCTGAACTTCTCCGGTTGGAATAACTGCAACAAAACGCCTGTCTTGTCTTTTGGTAGTGAACTTTACTGTTCCGTCAACCAATGCAAAAATGGTATGGTCTTTGCCGATACCAACATTTTTACCCGGGTGGAATTCAGTGCCACGCTGACGTATGATTACGTTTCCGGCAATAGCTTCCTGTCCGCCAAATATTTTAACGCCTAAGCGCTTTCCGTGTGATTCTCTACCGTTCTTCGAACTACCAACACCTTTCTTGTGTGCCATGACTGTTTAGTCTTTAATGGTTAATATTATTCTTTTGACTTTTTACGAGTCGCTTTTTTCTTTTCTGCTACAGGTTCTTCTTCTGCCTCAGCTTTCTTTGCTTTTTTAGGAGCAGCTATCTTTTTCTTCTTCTTAGGAGTTTCTTCCACTTGTTCTTGTTCCTCCATGTTTTCGTCGGTTGTATCAATTACTTCCTCTTCAACAGGGTTTACAATTACCACTTCTTCCGGAATTTCTTCAATTTCTTCGCCTTTACCAAAAATACCATGAATAAGTAATGCAGTTAAATATTGACGGTGGCCATTTAGCCTTTTGTATCCTTTTCTGCGTTTTTTCTTAAAAACCAGTACTTTGTCGTCTTTTACGTGAGCCAATACTCTTGCGGCAACACGGGTTCCATCAACAAATGGCATACCAACGCTAACAGCGCCTTCGTTGTCAACCAACAGGACTTTATTAAACTCTACACGAGCTCCTTCGGCTGCTTTCAGGCGGTGCACATATATCTTTTGTTTCTTCGACACCTTGTGCTGTTGGCCTGCTATATCTACTATTGCGTACATGATTTTCAGGATTTTAACTGTTCTTTTTCTTTATAAGGGCTGCAAAGGTAATATTTTTTTAAATATAAGCTACCCCAAGACTATTTTTTATCTGGATGCAATTATCGGTCAAAAAACCATACCGTCGAATTAATTTTTACATTTGAACCAATCAATTTCATTTTCAAATGGTATCACGCAGAGATTTCATAGGTAAATCAGCCTTATTGGCAGGTTCTTTATCATTCTTAAAGTTTTCAAACCCGGTGTTTGCCGAAGCATTAGAGCGCAAGGTAGGGGCGATTCATGAATCGCCCCTACAAACGGCTAATGATGAAGACTTTTGGTCTTGGGTAAGGGAGAGCTACACCCTTTCCCCGAATGTTACCAATTTAAATGCTGGTGGGGTTAGTGCCCAGCCCAAAGTTGTTCAGGATGCACATATTGAAAACTATAAATTTTGTAACCAGGGGCCTTCCTATTATATGTGGAATATTCTTGATCAGGGTAGAAAAACCCTGAAGGCAAAATTAGCCGATTTGGCTGGTTGCAGCCCTGAGGAACTTGCTATAAACCGTAATGCTACCGAAGGATTAAATACGGTAATTTTCGGATTACACTTAAAAGCAGGGGATGAAGTGGTAGTTAATAAATACGATTACCCGCACATGCTGCAAGCCTGGGAGCAAAGGGCAAGAAGAGATGGTGTAGTACTGAAATATATTGATTTTGAATTGCCGGCGGAAAACGATGATGCCATTGTGAAAGCCTATGCCGATAAGATTACTTCGAAAACTAAAGTGGTTCATATTACCCATGTTATTAACTGGGTGGGGCAAATTATGCCTGCAAAAAAGATTGCAGATTTGGCTCATTCCAAGGGTTGCGAAGTGATTGTTGACGGTGCCCATTCATTCAATCATTTTGATTATAAGATACCTGATACCGGAGCAGATTATTTTGCAACCTCACTCCACAAATGGCTTGGAGCACCGTTTGGCAGCGGTCTACTTTATATCAAAAAGGATAAGATTGAAAATATATGGTCATTGTTTGGCGATGATGATAAGGCAAGGGATAAAATGGACCGGTTCGAATGGCTGGGCACCCGTTCTTTTGCCTCTGAAATGGCAATTGGCAATGCTGTTGATTTTATGGAGGGTATAGGCATACAACGTAAAGAGGCTAGGCTCCGCTATCTGAAAGAATATTGGACAGCTAAAGCAAAGAGTATCCCCAAAGTATCATTCAGCACATCCATGATGCCTCAATATTCCTGCGCTATTGCTAGTTTCTCAATAGATGGATGGCAAGGTGGAGATATAACTGATAGGCTTTTCAGCGATAAAAAAATATTCGTCACTCCTATTGTATATGAGAAGTTAAATTGTGTTCGGGTTTCTCCAAATATTTATAATTCCCTTTGGGAACTTGACAGGTTGGTAGAAGGTATTGCTGAAATTGCCAAATCAGACCCGCCACCTAAAAAGGAAGAAAGGAAAGACGACAAGAATGTTGTGAAAAAGAAGTAAGATTATTTCTTCCCCATTTCATCATAAGCGGCCTTTGCAACCCTTGCAATGACTGTCTCTCGGGTATCAAAGTCTGCTCTTGAATCTGTAACAAAAACAGTAATAATTAAATGATGTCCATTCGGCAGGGTAATTATTCCTGCATCATTGGTAGCCGCTGCAAGATCTTTCTCTGTCATCGATGTGCCTGTTTTGTGGGCAATGGCAGTTCCTTCAGGTAATAATCCTTTAAGGCGTTTCGCCCCGGTAGAAGTTCCATACATAATATTTAAAATATAATCTGTTGATGATTTTGAAACACATTTCCCGGTATAAAGCAACTTTAACAGATGCGTCATTTCTTTGGCCTCACACCAACTGTTATATTGCAGGGCAGTATTAGCATGCATTTCTTTTTCCGATGCAGCAATCGCAATTCCGTTTACGCCAAGACTATGAATAAAGTCCTCTACTTGCTTTGGGCCACCTGCCTTTTTTAATAAAATGTCACATGCAATATTATCACTCTCTGAAACCATGTAGGTCAATAATTCTTTCATGGCTAAAGAGGTATCACTCTTAAAATACTTATCCCGCATGGGGCTGTAGGTTGAGGTATCTGATAAATCTTCTTTCGTTAAATGTATTTTATCCTCCAAAGAAATTGTGCCTTTATCAACCATATTCATTATTGCCAACGCAATCGGGAATTTAAAAACACTTTGCATAGGGGAGTGATGGGTCCCATTATAAGAAAGCGTATCACCTGTTTCTAAGTTTTCGATTGATACGCAGGCAGTGCCTTTTGCATCTTGAGCAATTTGATTGATTTTTATTCTTAACGAGTCATGATTTTGGACTCTTAACGAATCATGGTTTTGTGAACCGCCATTAGTGTTGCCTCCCTGGGTGCAGCCACCAAACTCAAGTAGAGATAATGATCCTAAGAATAAAATACCTAATAAAATGTTGCTTTTCATTACTTGCTTAACTTTTTAATAACCTTCTCTACTCGATTCCTCTTAGTATCTTTTTCAATATCATCAAGCCGTGAAGACAGTATTTTTATAAAGTCCTTTTTGTGTTTGTCATCAATAATCGGAAAGGCATCTTCCGCATATTTCGGCAACTGATTAGTAAGCGCAGTTTTAAATTGGTCTAATAAAAGTATCAGCGCATTGTCCTTGTATTCCTTAACGGCGGCCACTTTCGTTAATATTCCAATTGCATGGTCTTTTGTAATTACCGAACCTGTATTTGATATCTTTAAAATCAATGCAAGGTTTTTGTATATCCCTTTCGGGTTAATAGATGCTATGCAATCCAAAGCAGTCATAGCACCCCAAACTAGACGGTTGTTTTTGTTGGTTAGAAGTTCCAAAAACTCTTTATCATATTCAGCAAGCAGTTCAGGTTTACGTTCCCCAACTTCATACAAAACCTTTATGCAATCGCTTTGAATATTTTTGTCCTTGTTGCTGAGGTTAGCCACCAATTCTTTAATCGCAGCTTTGTCATTCTTTGCAACAATCTGCTGTGCCAAATCCTTGTTTGGCTCAGTGTCTCGCCTTCCGATTGAGGAGGCTAATTTATTTAAAATACTAGTTTTAATCATTACCAATCAAACTAATCATAGAAATCATAGTTCTGACTTTTACTTCTTCACATTACTCAAAAAGTCAAATAACAATCTTACTCCGCAACCAGTGCCGCCTTTGGTTTTGTAATCCCAGGCAGAGTCAATAAATGCAGGGCCTGCAATATCCAAATGTATCCAAGGGTAAGAGGTGAACTTCTCTAAAAATTTCCCTGCCGTTATTGCACCTGCATAAGGTCCGCCAATGTTTTTCATATCGGCAATTTCTGTTTTTAAAAGGTCACCGTATTCTTCCCACATTGGGAATTCAACTAAACGCTCATTTACATTTTCGCCGCTTTGTTTAAGTGCATCAAATTGTTTTTTGTCCGCTGTTCCCATAGCTACAATTCCATATTTGCCAATAGCAGCTGCTGCCGCACCGGTGAGGGTTGCAAGGTCAATCGCTAATTCAGGGTTATATTTTTTGCCATAACTCAAAGCGTCTGCAAGAATCAATCTGCCTTCGGCATCTGCATTCAGCATTTCTACTGTTGAACCATCAAACATTGTTAGAATATCTCCATTGGTATAAGCATTTCCACCGGGGCGGTTGTCTGTCGCGGGTACCAATCCAATAACATGAACAGGCAATTTAGCTTTTGCAATCGCATACATTGTGCATCCCACCGCCGCCGAGCCCGCCATGTCACATTTCATATCTGCCATGCCCGCAGTAGGTTTAATACTTAATCCACCTGTATCATACACAACCCCTTTCCCAACAAGCATGTAGGGCTTTTTATTTACTGCATTCTTTGGTTTGTATTCCATTACTGTGAATGTTGGAGGATCAATGCTTCCCATATTAACAGCCAATAATCCGCCCATTTTAAGAGCAGTAATTTTAGCTTTATTAAACACCTCCACCTTAAACCCCGCTTCCTTTCCCAGCTTTTCAAACTCCTGTGCAAGTTGAACGGCGTTTAAATAATTTAAAGGCTTATTCACTAAGGTCCTTGCTTTTTCGGTTGCATCTACTACAATTTGCAAATTCTCAATTTCTTTAGCAGTTACTTTCTTGGAATGAATTAGTATTGTCTTAAGTGAGTGAGTCAACTTTTTTGCATCCTTTTTTAATTGGATAAATTGGTAATTACCTAACGCCATACCTTCTGCAAATGCTAGGGTTTGAGCAGAATTTCCAATTAAATCAACGAGGGTTGCTTGTTCTGCCTTGGCTGCATTAAAAACTCCGCATGCACGGTTTCCTGCTTTACGGAAAGCCTCAAGAGTTAAGTTTTCATTCTTTTTATCTTCTGCTATATATATAAGAATCCTCCGCTCGTATTGGTTTATATTTATCGTGTGTTCTTCTGCTTTGATTTGTTTACTCACGAAATCGCTTTCAGTCTTGGTTAAGCCATGTTTTGAAAAGTCGCTTTTGGCGGTACCAATAAGTATAAGATTATCTTTTGAGGTGAGACTTTGTGTTGATTTAATAGTTGTCATGTAGTGTTGTTTAGGTGGGCAAAATTATGGAAACAATAGGATGCTAAAAGACTGAAAGACGGAAAGTAATCAACATAAAACTTTATGTGTGACATGCTTGTCATTTTTAATTATGACATCCATCATGGACAAGTGCGACTTTAATATTCAATTTAGTTGCATATTTGTGCAAATATGCCAAGTATTAATTCGAACCACAATGGAAGAATATAAAGAGCTGGCTGTACTAAACAAAGCAACCATGTTGAAGAGAGAAAAATCAGAAGTGTTATTTGAAAAAGCTAAAACACATTTTCCGGGTGGTGTAAATTCACCTGTACGTGCCTTTAAAGCGGTAGGCGGAGTGCCTTTATTTATTGACAGAGGCAGGGGTTCCCACATTTGGGATGTAGACGATAATGAGTTTATAGATTATTGCTGCTCCTGGGGGCCATTAATTTTAGGGCACGCACATCCTGCAGTGCTCGAAAAAGTGAAAGCTACAGCAGATAAAGGCCTTTCATTCGGAGCTCCAACAGCGCTTGAAAATGAATTGGCGGATTTAATTATAAGTAACCATCCGCATATAGAAAAAATACGTTTTGTGAGTTCCGGCACTGAAGCTTGCATGTCTGCAATAAGATTGGCAAGAGGCCATACCAAACGTAACAAGATAATAAAATTTGAAGGCTGTTACCACGGCCATTCAGATTCGGTTTTGGTTAATGCAGGGTCTGGTCTTGCAACCTTCGGAATATCATCATCGGCGGGTGTTCCGGAGGCTTTTGCCAAAGAAACTATTGTGCTTCCATTGAATGATATGGATGCTGTGAAACATGCTTTTGATCATCATAAACATGATATTGCCGCTATTATTATTGAGCCGATTCCTGCTAATAACGGGCTGTTGATTCAGAAAAGAGAGTTCCTTGAATTCCTTGCTGACATTTGTGCTGTGAATGGTTCATTACTGATTTTTGATGAAGTCATTTCAGGCTTCCGCGTTGGATTTTCGGGTGCATCAGGATATTACAATGTATCTCCTGATATTATCACTTTTGGGAAAATAATTGGCGGTGGACTTCCTGTTGGCGCTTATGCGGCGAGTGCTGATATAATGAAGTCAATTTCACCCGATGGAAATGTTTACCAGGCTGGTACTTTATCCGGTAATCCTGTAGCTATGGCAGCAGGTATAGCTCAACTAACAGAATGCCTTAAGCCTTGGTTTTACGAAGAACTGGAAAGGAAAACAAAGAAATTAGTTAAAGGCGTGATGGAAGGATTACTGCCAAACGACGCATTCCGTATGTACCATATTGGTTCCATTTTCTGGTGTGTTTTCAGTGACAATGATATGATAAGAGCAGCCAAGGATATTGACTTATTGACGATGGTTAAGTTTAAAAAATTCCATTTGGCATTGCTTGAACTTGGTGTTTATCTGGGCCCGTCAGAATATGAAGTTGGTTTTGTTTCTTCAGCCCATACCGATGCAGATATAGATAAAACAATTAAAGCAATTAGGCAAGCCCGTGAGGTTGCCATGGCTGAATAAAATAGATTACTACAAACAAAGTATTAATTGAAACTATCCTTGTATGACCTTGGAATTTTTGGGTCGGTAATAATTATATAATCTCCGTTCTGCTTGAATTTACTCCAATCAATATTCGGAAAGGAATCATCGGAACCGGTTGATATAATAAGGATTTTAGCCCTAGGATTATATTTCTTTAACTGTGTAGCTGCACCAAATCCCTGGTCGCTGTGAAACCTGCCATTAACCTGCATTATTTTTTTATCAGGGTGGGTTTTCAAGTATTCTGAAATAGAATAAGCCATTGTGGCATCCCATAATCCCTGGCCAACCACCAAATCAAAACCCGGCATGTGCGCTGATTGTTCCTGTAGTTTTGAATAATATTCTCCGGATGCAGTATCATAAGGTACCGGCGCGAAATTCTTTTTCGACCATTCAGGAAGAACCATCAAGGCCTTTTCTCCTTTGCTGCCTGCTATTGCTGTATATCGTCCGGGAGCATTTGCACAAACAACATCTAATTGATTTTTTTTGGCAAACTCAACCATCGGTCGGTAGTCTTTATAGTTGCTCCAGGTACGTGCATCTTTTTTGAAATATTTTTCTTTTATAGCACCGGACAAATATTCGTCCATCACCCCTTGAATGTCTCTTTCAAACATCTCCATTGACAGGGCCACTTTGTTGTTGTAAGCGCCATAAAGCCCCATAAAAAGTGATTTTTCAAGGAAGTGGGTGACTGAATCATTGTGTTCTTCTCCATAAAAAATCACATCATTGTTTTTCATGTCGCTAACTACATCTTTCAATGAAATTTCTTTACCTTCTTTAACTGAATAAATGCGGTAATTTTTTTCAGACAACACAGTGTCTTGTGCTTTAACAGAAGAAAATGCAAGTGCTGTAAATGCAAATAGAATAGCAGGGGAATATTTATTCATAAATTATTTTTCGCAAAAATACATTTTAAAGTATAAATAGACTGTGACCATGCAATAAATCATAAAACGCCTCGTTTTCAATGAATAATTTAGTTTGATTGTAATAAATAATTACTTTAGCCTACGGAAAGATGACAAAATAGAAATACCCCAATTATTATTAGTCCATTTCTGTTATGCACGAAAACAACTTTGATTTTTTACGGATTGTTTTTGCAATTTTTGTAATAATAAGCCATTCCTTCGTGCTTTCGGGTTCAGTTTCCCTTGATTGGTTAGCACAAATTTCAAATAACCAAACTTCGTTTTCAAATATAGGTGTTGCAGGTTTTTTTGCCTTAAGTGGTTACCTGGTTATGCAAAGTCTGTCACGCAGTACAACCTTAACGGAATATTTCCTAAAAAGGTTCTTGCGCATTTATCCTGCCCTTATTGTTCTATTAATAGTAACTGTTGTACTTGCACCTTTCGTTTACAACGGCAGCCTTTTAAATTACCTTGGAAACATGTCCACGTGGACGTATGTCCCTTTTAATCTATCATTGTTCAAGATGCAATATGCAATAAATGGGGTATTCGAAAATAATCCGTTTAAATCTGTCATTAATGGCTCACTTTGCACGCTTCCTTATGAAATGCTTTTCTATGTTCTTCTTGCTTCACTCTATTTTTTCAAGAATAAGGCAACGCGGATTTCTATTTTATCAATCGTTTTTTGTTCGGCTATGCTGGTAAAAATATTCCTGCATCCTTATTTTATTAGTCATGGATACCCGTTTTTTATGAGGCGGATTGTGGATTACAGCGGAGGTTTTATTGTTGGTGCATTGCTCGCGCTTTTCAAAATAGAAAAAATAAACTACAAAGGCTTCCTGATCATTGGGTCGATTGTGGTTTGGATAATTTCCATACAATTTAATTTTTATTTCTGGACTCAATATTTTGTTTTACCTCTGACTGTAATATTAATAGGCACTTCATCAATCCCTATACTAAGAAATGCAAAAAGCAAAATTGGAGATCTTTCCTATGGGGTATATATTTATGCTTTCCCGGTTCAACAAACATTAATGCACTTTTTCAAGCTAAGTTATTTACCACTTATGTTGTGGGGAACAATAGTAACGTTGCCATTTGCGTTTCTTTCATGGCATTTAGTAGAGAAAAAGGCGCTCGGATTAAAATATAAATTAACACGAATAACCCCTGTTTAAGAAAATGATTCAGCTCAAATACCTGGCGCATTCATCATTCTTAGTAGAATGTGGGGGAACAAAAATATTGTTTGATCCATGGTTGACGGGCGATGCATATTTGAAACAATGGTATTTATGGCCACTGCCGCCTGAAGGAAGTGAAAATCTGAAAGTTGATTTAATTCTCATTTCTCACGGACATGAAGACCACCTTCACCCTGGAACATTGAAATCACTGGATAAAAGCGCCCATGTGTTTTTCCCTTTTCAATGGAAAGCAGGTGTGAAATCCTATTTAAATCATTTAGGATATAATGAAGTTACAGAAGCTGTAACCTTGAAGACCTATACTATTAATGATGTTAAAATTACTTACCTCGGCTATTCCTTGGAGAGCGTTATTGTAATTGAATATAAAGGTGAAGTACTTGTTAACATTAATGACGCACTTAACTCGAATCATGAGAATGCAGCTAATTTAATGTTGAAGGAAATTAAAACAAAATGGCCTAAAATTGACTATTTAATTTCCGGGTGGAGTGGTGCAAGTTACTTCCCTAACCAGGTAAAGTATCCTAACAAAAATGATGTAGAGATTGGAAAATTAAGGGAACAATATTTTGCCAATAATTTTTTCAGGTTCACCAATTTTCTCCAACCCAACTATGCAGTTTCAATTCCTCCGGGATTTGTATTATTGAAGAAAAATGACAGATGGATAAACCATGTTAAATTCCCTAGAACTAAGCTGGACACCTATTACAAGCAATACTTCAAAAGTACGGATGCTACTATTTTTTACACTCCTTTCCCCGGAGATATAATTGAAAATGGGCTAATCACTAAAACATCCATTCTTCATAATCTCAGTGAAAAGGAACAGTACGATTTGGCTTACAAGCATTATGAAAAGGAAATGGAAGATGCCGATAGAATTGAATTTGTACCTGATTCAGATATAACTAAATTAGTTGCAAAACTGACTTTCTGGATGAATTATAACAAAGTGTTATACCATCCGGTAATTCTTAATGATTCACGCTTTTCTATAAAACTCGAAGATGCCAAAGAAGAGACCTATTTGAATATTGTATATAAGGATAATGCATTTGTTTTGGAGAAATCGGCGGGGCCATTAAATGACCGTAGGTTACTGATTACAACTTCCGTAAAAAACCTTTTATATTGTTTGGATAAAGTATGGGGGGGAGACATTCTTACCATAGGATATGGGCTTACAGTGGAGGTTTATGACCAGTTGACATTAGAGAAAAATTTAGACATTGTATGCATTCGACTGATAACGCGATACCCGATTGCAAAAAAAGATATGCCGAAAGAACCCTTTCGTGTATTACGTTATTATGCGTACAATCCTAAGATTACTACATTCTGGTTGAAACAGAAAATTATTTTGAAGCCTTATGTAAACAAATATCCCTTTAATGAGCGTGACCACTGGCTTACTTATAATAAGTGCGATCTGTGTGCAGTTTGTAAAATGCCGGAAATAAATTTAGAAGCGTATGCTTAGCTCTTCCATTTAATACCGCATCCAATAGCTTTTGTAGAGGTTGGATTGACCGCTTTGCCGGCCAGCAAATTGTCTACCGCATTTTCAACATATTTATCTTTTACTGCGGTTGCGTCATCGCTGTTGTCGTCAATTGCACCAATGTATTTTACCAAAAAATCGCTACCCGATTTTTGTAATACAAAAACATGTGGAGTGCGCGTAGCTCCATAAGTATGTGCTATGTTTTGAGTGCTGTCTACAAGGTAAGGAAATGAATAGTTTTTAGCTTTTGCGCGTTGTTGCATAGTGGTATAATTATCCTCAGCAACAGCATTTGGGTCATTAGGATTAATGGCAATAACAGGATACCCTTTAGTAGCATACTTCGCATTTAAAGCAATAATCCTGTCCTCATAAGCTTTTGCGAACGGGCAATGATTGCATGTGAATACAACAATAAAACCCTTGGCATCTTTATAGTCTGCCATTGAAACCATTTTACCGTCTATATTTTTGAGTTTAAAATCAGTGGCTTTATCACCTACGTTATATCCGGTTATTGTAAATGAGCAAAGTGCAATAATTGCTGCTGAAATGAACATTATTTTTTTCATGACTATTTATTTTTTGATTGAATTATTTTGTCGAGGGATTCAGAGGTAAAATCCCCTTCGCGAAAATAAACTTTTTTCCCCGATTTATACATAACTGTTGCAGGAATTGCCCCGCTCCATGATGTATCCACCTTGTTTATCCACACATTCGGGTTGTCCCCTGAAAGAAGCAATACGGGTGGTCCGAGCTTATGTGAATCAACAAAATCCTGCACCTTATTAAGTTCCTTTCCCGAATTCAGGCTCACATAAATTATCTTCACTTTATTGGCAGCATATTTTTTCGATTCTTGCTGAAATGCCGGTAACTCTTTCACGCATGGGTCGCACCATGTTGCCCAAAAATTCACAACATAAAGAGTATCATTATTTTTATTCGCGGCATAATTTTGCAGTTGCTCAAAATTCACAACAGTTACTTTATTGCTAATTAAAAGTACAGGAAATAATAATAATATACAGGCCTTCTTAATGCTCATTTTTATTTCATTAAGTCTTCCAATTGTTGCTGGGACTTTTGGTTGCCGGGAGTTTTCATTGAATTAAGGATAATGTTTTTTTCACGGTCTGTTAGTCTCCAACTTAATGAAACATCATCGTTCCCTTCGTTGTTAAGCTGAAAATAAACCAAGCTTATTTTTCCCTTATACCATTGGCTCATATACTCCACCATCCGATCCTCTTTAAAGTTTTCCACCGGGAACAAGCTGTTATAAAATTGGGTTACCGGGAAACTTATACTTCCCATAATATCTGTAGGGGAGTTACCCCATATTTTTTGTTTTTTAACCTGGTCACGTATCTGAATAATAATAATTCTGCGGGTATGTTTTGGCAGCCAGGTGCGGAAAGTATAAATAAACTTCACGGCTTCTTCAAGGCCAAAATTGTCAATCATTCCTGCATCCATTAATTCAATCGGAGGGTTACTGGGGAGTTCTGTCAAAGGAGTTATATATGGAAATGTTGAATTCATTCGCAATGCGCTGGTGAATTCAAGATTATGCGCATCTTGTTTTTCAAACATTCTGCAAAACTCTACCGACTGCGGAATGGGTTGGTAACTAACATTCGTATCTACATCATAACTTGTCATGAAAGAAATACCTTGCGGCGAAATAATCATTTTGCGTCCGTCATTTACAATTGAAGGCGTAATAAACATCATGGGAATTTTGCCCAGCGCTTCCGGCATCTGATAATCAAAAAGCCGCTTGTTCATCACGCTGTCGGTATTGGCATTTAATTTCTCTTCAAACGCATAAGCGCGGTCTTTTGTATACGTATATTTCCCATCTGTAAAATGCTGGAAGCGGAAAGCAATGTCGTTGGTGGCAATAGTAAATACAACAGGATTTAGAATATCCTGGCTTAGTTTGTCGAAGAACAATCTGTTTTGCAAATCCAATTTTTTTCCCTGCTCCTTTTCAAGGTAAAGTTCACGGTAATATGCTGCTCCTAATACCCCGCCCGACGAACCTGTTATTAATTCAGTGTGTCTGAATAGTTGACCGCCTGTTAAGCTATCCAACTGTTGTAAAGTGAAAAAAGACCAAAGAGATGAGCGTAATCCGCCGCCGCTGGTATTTACAATAACTAAATCCGGTTTTTCATTGTCTAAAGAATCAGCTATTGAATTACGGTTTTTCCAATTTCCTAAAATAGTCAGGATGTTATTTTTATCCCGATGCAACCTTGCAGTGTCTTCATTCATTTTTTCAAAAGCGCTATATGAATATTCAGCCGGTGCGGCAGCATAATTCAGGCCATAAGCCTTTGCTGAGAAATAAGACCAGTGTGTGCGGGAAAAATAATCGATACCAAAAAATAAAAGTATAACAACAGTGGTAGTCCACCCTCTGAACCATGTGTGCAGAGCACTTATTAGCATAATGAAAATTGTGAAGAGAAGCATGATACTTGCTCCTGCGGGTACCATAAATACAGGGCTTTGCCTGAATATGCCCATTACAAGAAGACTGACAATTGCAATAACCTCAAATACAGAACCAATCTGATGATTTCGCCTGAATATACTTTCAAGTAATTTATTGTGATAGTGTTTTATGCCTCTTGCAAGCCTTATTGTAAAACCTCCTGCAATATAGGTTTCCACAAACCATGAACGGTCGGAATAGGATAATGGCATGTGTGCATCCGTTTTAAATATCACGTCCAGCTCATGGTCTTTTTTTATCTTGTTGTATTTTATTTTTACTGCTTTTATTGGGCCAACGCCTAATACCCGGAAAACATTTTTATCAAAAAGGTAGAAATAGAAAATGGTTATTATCATGAAATTTAATACTCCAATAAGAAACCCTGTAAGGTGCAATGCGATTAACGATGTCGGTACATTATCATTAATTCGGAAATGAAAAACAGCAAAAATATAAGTGATTATAAATGCAAGGGGAATAGGTAAGTTATTGATAAAATAAACAAAAAATGGCCGTTCGAGTGTTGCGAGAAACGGAAATCGGAAACTGTTAATTACATAGCTGGAAATATTATAAGCCATAATCAATCCGCCACAAGAAAATCCTAGCAAGAGATAGGAAAGAAAATTGACCTTATTTAAATATTCAGGGTAGAGAAAAAGATAAGGAACGCCGTATTTAGCGCCAATGGAGTGAGTGATAAAACCAAAAAAAATTAGCCAGATGAGTATATAATAGAAATTCTTTTTAATGATCATCAGCATTAGCTGAAGCGGGAAAAAGTAGAATGCCCTTCGAAGGCTTGTGTGCCTCTTAAAATATATTTTCATACATCATATAGAGCCAAATATTATTGCCAAAGATTAGGTATCGTTTTGTCTTTGGGATATTTAACTGAATATGCAAAAGTAAGTTTCTTTGTCTCACCTGCTGCAAGTGAAATATGCCAGGTAAGTTTTCCGGATGAATTTTCTTTGGCTCCACCCAAATCCAATGCGGTTACTATCATATCTTTATCGGTAGAAACGGGAATCTGGTCAAATACATCCAAAGAAAGGGAATCGCTTTGTGAGTTGTGAAGCGTTATCACCCATCCGAAGGTTTGGGTTTTATTGCTGCCAATCCATTGGGTGGATGAAAAATCCTTTGTTCGGGTTCTTTTTACTACAATTTTTTTGTCCATCCCAAGCGAAAAATTCAATGTGTCTGCGGTATTTTCGGGGTTGATGAATGATTTCCCAACGTATGCTCCGGCATAGTAAATATTTACTTCACCTTGCAGAATATTCAATTCTTCCCAATTAGTTATACCCGCTAATAAAAATACATCCCTCTGTAGTTTGGGAATAGTTTGGTAATGATAAAAGGCATTTAAATCATATTTCTTTATTTCAACGGTGTGTGGCTTATCATCAGAGGGAAGCGAATACGGAACGTCTATATGGAATTCTACTGATAATTGGTTAGCCCTGGTTGAATTTTCAATTTGGCGGGTGGTATATATATCCGTTTTTTCTGATTCTTCCGCATCACGATCTGAAGAAAACTGAACGACACCACCTGCAATATCCCCATATTTTGCAGGGGTTCTACCCGAAACAGTTGATATTTCATTAATTGTCCTATTTACATCCATAAAAGTTAAATACCAGGGGGAAATTACCGGGGCAGTTTGATTTACCACCGGATTTGAAGAAGAAAGTGTTAAGTCAACATTATTCCAGTCCTGACCGGTATGCTGGGAAATATTGGCTTTATAAGAGAACTGGCAAGGGTGTTTTGTATCCTGCGCACGCAAATCATAAACGGCTGCCCAGCTTGCATCGTAAGTAAGGTAGGAAATCCTGAAACTCACAGTTTGTCTTTTCTCCGAAGAAATAGAAGCTTCCACATCACTTGCTACAGTGTCTGTCTTTGCTTTCCACTCATCTACTTCATTAGCAATTTTCTGCATTCTGTTTTGATACTTGCTCAATCTTTTACGGAGAAACATAAGCGAATCGTCAATAATATGTACTTGTTTTACATAATAGTCGTACATTGATTTTACCGATGTAACAGTTGTTCCTGTTGATGTTCCACCTACTTTAAGATTGTCGTCCAGCAATTTTTTCCCATCTTGGAGAATGGATATTCTGTTGTTCACTGTTTGAATCTCTTCGTTAAGGTCCTCAAGTGAATCCTGCCACCTTTTTACTTTGGTGTTGTTTCTGTTTATGCTTAGGTAGTCATCGTGCGATGTAACGGATAAAATAACAATATCGCTGTTTGATGAAAGTTGTATGCTTTGTTTATCGATGCTTGAAGGAAGTCCATGGAACACAACGGTAGTTTTGCCCGGACCAATGCTGGTTTCTCCTTCATGGGTTACAAGTGCACCATATTGATAAAGGGTTACACTTTTTACCTTCGGAGTAATATCTAGCGAGGCTTGCGAAAATACCAGAGAAGGTATGACACAGGCAATTATTAATGGTATTTTTTTCATGGAATAATTTGTTGTTATCATTGCCATAAGTTTGATAGGGTTCTGTCCTTAGGATATTTTACTGAATAAGAGAATGTAAGTTTTTTCGTTTCACCCGCCGCAAGCGATACACGCCAGGTTAATTTTCCCGTTGCATTCTCTTTCGCTCCACCTAAATCAAGTTCTGTTACCACTATATCTTTATCGGTAGATTTTGGAATCTGGTCATACGCATCCATTGTAATTGAATCGCTTTGCGAATTATGTAATGTTATCACCCAACCAAAAGTTTGTGTTCTTGTACTTCCAATCCATTTGGAGGATGAGAAATCTTTTGTCCGTGTTCTTTTTACCACAATTTTTTTGTCCATACCAAGCGAGAAATTCAGTGTGTCAGAAGTAGCTTCCGGGGTGATAGATGATTTCCCTACATAAGCTCCGGCATAATAAATATTAACCTCTCCTGCCAGAATATTCAGGTCTTCCCATTGGGTTATACCTGCCAGTAGAAAAACATCTTTCTGCAATTTTGGAATAGTGAGATAATGATAAATGGCATTCAGATTATATTGTTTTATTTCCACTGTGTGGGGCTTATCATCCGAAGGAAGCGTGTAGGGCACATCGATATGAAATTCCACAGAAAGGTTATTTTCCGTGGTTGTATTACCAACTCCTTTGGCCTCATATTTGTTTTCCTTTTGTTTAGTCTCGGTCGACTTCATAACGGAATAATCCGAAGTATTACTTGCAGTTACAGCATTACTTGTTGACCATGCATAAACCCCCGGAACAGGCGAGCCTGCCATGGCTCCATTGGCATCAGTCACTGTAAGGGTATATGCATACGCCAAATACCATGGGTTCAATGTTGGTGCCGTTTGGTTAACTTCAGGGTTAGATGAAGACAAGGTCAGATCAATATTATTCCAATCCTGGCCTGTATGTTGCGAAATATTGGCTTTATAAGAGAATGTACACGAATGTTTAGTGTCTTCTGCCCGCAAATCATAAACTGGGGACCAGCTTGCATCATAAGTAAGGTAAGAAAGATGAAAACTTACTTTTTGTTTTTTGTCAGAAGAAATTGTTGCCTCTACATCATTTGCAACTGTATCTGTTCTTGATTTCCATTCCGCTATTTCATCGGAAACTTTCCTGATCCGGCTTAAATATTTCCCTTCTCTTTTATGTAATAACAAAAGCGAATCATCAATTTCATTTACCTGTCTGATATAGTATTCATACATTGCTTTTACTGCCAAAACGGTTGTCCCTGTTGTAGTGCCGCCAACGCTGCGGTTATTGTCAAGTAACCTTTTTGCGTCTTCCAGAATAGAAATATTGTTTTTTACGGATTGGTAATCTTCCGTGAGTGCTTCCACCGAATCCTGCCACATTTTAACTTTAGAATTATTCATGTTTATGCTCAAATAATCATCGTGTGATGTGACTGATAAAATCACAATATCTCCATTCGATGACAATTGTATGCTTTGCTTGTCAATGCTGGAAGGGAGCCCATGAAACACAACGGTTGTTTTGCCGGCTTCAAGCGTGGCAGTGCCCTCGTGAGTTACTAATGCTCCGTTCCTGTAAAGCGTAACGTTTTGTACTTTTGGTGTTACGTCAACATTGGCTTGCGAAAACACAAGTGCAGGCGCAATACAAGCAATAGTAAGGTAAATTGTTTTCATGGAAAAAAATTAGAACGTAAAATTAACTCTTTGCAGGGATGGATATTGTTAAAAAAACAAAATTGGATATAAATCTTGGTAAGTGGCACTAATCAGAACTGCCCAAAAATCTCCATGGCATTCTGAGTTGTTAACTCAGCAATTTTTTCAATTGACAAACGATAAATTTCGGAAAGTTTTTCTGCAACATACCAAACGTAGGAGCTCTCGTTTCGCTTGCCTCTATAGGGAACCGGGGTTAAATATGGGGAATCGGTTTCAAGAACAATGTACGACAATGGTACTTCTTTCAATACTTGTGGTAGTGTACTATTTTTGTATGTTACTACTCCGCCAATTCCCATTTTAAAAGTCTTTAATTCAATCACCTTTTTTGCTTCTTCAGCTGTTCCGGTAAAGCAATGAAAGATACCTTTCAGGCGTTCGTCATGCAGTTCCATTACAATTTCCATAACCTCATTAAATGAATTGCGGCTATGTATAATAATTGGTAGGTTCATTTCTTTTGCCCATTCCACCTGTGTGCGGAAGACTTTCTTTTGTTGCTCGGCAAATGTTATATCATGAAATAGGTCAATCCCGATTTCGCCTATCCCATAAAATTTTCGTTTGCCAAACCATGTTTTTATTTCAGCAAGTTGCTGCTCATAGGATGCATCAACAGAGCAAGGGTGCAAGCCCAATAAGGGCAAACAATTTTCAGGAAATTCATCGCAAGTTTTCAGCATAGCAGTAATAGTGCTGACATCAATGTTTGGAAGAAAACATTTTGTAACGCCTTTATCAATGGCACGTTGAATCATTTCTGCCATGTCGGCATCAAACTCCTCGGCAAATAAATGCGTGTGTGTATCGGTCAGTTGCATCGCTTAGGTAGCAGCCTTCTCTACAACGGAAGCCTTTTCCACTGTATCTTTCGGATAAAAAGATTTAAGTGTTTCTATGCAAAAATCTGCCTCGGCAATAGTATTATATTTCGAGAATGAGAAACGGATTACAGGCCTTCTCTCAATATTCAGGCCCAATGCCGCAATAACGTGTGAACCCACATTGCTGCCCGAAGAACAGGCGCTACCCGCAGATGCCGCAACGCCGCTCATGTCGAGTTTCATTAGCATCATTTCATAATCATCGGTTGCAGGAAGCATTACGTTTAATACCGTATAAAGTGAATTTCCTTTTGCATCTCCATTAAACTTCACACCTTTTAATTCAGCCTCCAGCCTGTTAATCATGTGTGTCTTTATGCTTTGAATATGCGCTGCGTGTTCTTTCATATTAGCGTGAGCCATTTCAAAAGCTTTGCTCAAGCCAACAATGCCTGACATATTCTCTGTTCCGCCACGCATATTACGTTCTTGCCCTCCTCCATGAATAAGCGGTGAAATTTTTCTTGAACCTTTAATATAAATAAACCCAATACCCTTTGGTCCGTGGAATTTGTGTGCAGAGGCTGCAATAAAATCCACATTTATTTTTTGCAGGTCGATAGGGTAGTGGCACACAGACTGCACGGTGTCGGAATGAAAATGGGCGTTGTATTTTTTACATAATTCACCAACTTCTTCAATAGGTAAAATATTCCCGATTTCATTATTTGCATGCATTAATGATACTAACGCACCCGGATGTTTTTGAAGTTGTTTTTCCAGGTCATTCAAGTCAATATGCCCATTCTCGGTTAGTGCCACATGGCTAACAGTAACTTTTCCTTTATGTACTAAATCCTCTATACTATGCAAAACAGCGTGATGTTCCAATGGGCTGCTTATAATATGTTTTATATCATAATCCTGCACTGCATTGCGGATTGCCATGTTATCAGCCTCAGTTCCGCCCGAGGTAAAAAATATTTCCGATGGAGACGCGTTAAGGTGTGTAGCTATGTTTTTACGTGCGCGCTCCAATATCGCTTTCGCTTCCCGTCCAAAAGAATGGATTGACGAAGGATTCCCGTGCTTACTTTGCAGCACGTTCAGCATTTCTTTTATAACTTCAGCATCAACTGCAGTGGTTGCAGCATTATCAAAATATACATTCATATCTTTGTGAAACTTATTACATGGGAATACAAATTTATGCTTTTAACTATTATGAAGATTAAACTATTGCGGGATGCTCCTGTAAAGCCTGCAAACAAGGCAAAAAAGCATGATTTGAATCATCCTTTTACGATTGGAATATTTTCAAATGAAATGGGTACTAAGATATACTTGCTTCTTCTTCTTGTTTTAGGTTCATTATCCTTTCCTTCCCTTGTTACTGCTCAAAAGAACGAGAATGAACGAAAAACAAAATATGTTGACACTATTTTTAAAGATTACATAAAAAGTGTGGAACTTCACCAAATTGGATGGAAGTTCTCTCCGCCCATCATAGCGCTTAATTCAGGAGATTTACTTCAACTTGATTTTGATGATTTAGCAGGCGATTATGTTCAATATGGGTATACACTCGTCCATTGTGATGCCGACTGGATGCCCTCCGATATGGTTGCTTTCGATTACCTGAAGGGCTTCAGCACCGACCAGATTACCGATTATGCCTTTTCTTTCAACACATTTCAGAAATATACCCACTACAGGCTGGTCTTGCCAAATGCGAATATGCAGGTGTTGCTTTCAGGAAATTATATACTTAAAGTATTTAAAGACAATAACCCCGACAGCCTTATATTTACCCATAAAGTGATGGTTTATGAAAACGGAATTAGTATTGCGGGCAAGGAAAAACGCGGAATGGGCGGAGATTTGTTTACCAAACAGGAAATAATTTTTACCATAAACGGGCAGAAAGCAAATATTACCGACCCTTTTCATGCTTTGCAGATTTTTATCAGCCAGAATGGGCGATGGGATAATGCTATAATAGGCATTCAGCCTTCTTATGTACAAGGCTCATCAATCATATACGATTTGGATGAGGGAAACAGTTTTGATGGTGGAAATGAATTTCGCTCCTTTGACATGACCAGTTTGCGATACCTCACCATGAACGAAGCAGCTTTTGTGGATAATAAAACATCAACTGAAATACAGTTAAAAGCAGATGAAAACCGGGGTGGATTGCAGTATTACACCTTTGACGATATTAACGGGCAGTTCCTTATTCAGGATAAGGACGATGACAGCACACCCATTAATTCACAATACGTGTATGTCGATTTTTACCTGCCTATGGACTCAGAAATTACAACAGGTAACATTTATATTTTCGGAGCACTTTCTAATTGGAAGTGCGATCCGGATTTACAAATGCATTATGAAAAATTCAAGCATGGATATATTGGCACCGCTTATCTGAAACAAGGTTATTACGAATACCAATATGCGTATCTGAAAAAAGGTTCTTCTTATGCTGATTGCACGTTAATTGAAGGCAACCATTTTGAAACCACCAATACCTATTACATATATGCCTATTACCGGCAAGTGGGGCTATTTTACGATAAACTGATTGGGTTTACTACCGTGCATGCACCGGGGAATTAATCTATTTAGAGTATGAGGTGTTTATTGTATCTCTTTTTAGTATTTGTGTTTTGCTCTTGTGGTTATAGAACAATCACTGAAACTGCCTCAAACGGGGATATAACTGTATATCGAAAATATAAAAACCCTGCTAAAGATAAGAAATATGGGAGATTTAACCAGTATACATTAATCCGTAATTCACATGAGTATCCAAAGTTTAGTGGCACGCCCATTTGTGATTCATCAAATGGTAAGGTATATGTTCAATATGATAGTTCATCCAGAATATATTTGAAATTAACGGGGGATAGTTTTGACTTTAAATATTTACCACTTTTTACATCTGGTCTGCTTTATCCTAAATCAATACTATGTAGTTACGATAGCCTTTGCAGACCAATTAGGGATTATTGCGAAGAAAGGGTTAGAGAAAAAGATACTTTAAAATATACTAGGATATACATGGGCCAATATTTTCAAAAAATAAATACACTTAAAAGTGATACCCTATATACAGTAACAGTTCCTTGTAATAGACGCTTTGGTTGGGAGGGGAACGCCATGCATTTTTATAATCCGAAAGAGCTTTTTGAAATGGAAAAGTCAAAGAAAATAAAAGTATTTAGTTTTTCTATTCTTCAGGAAGATATATGGACATATGAGGAATATAAGTTTATGCTTTTTGTTAAAAATGAAAATGCCTATGAGAATGAAGACTTGAAAAGTTTTTGTGCTGGAGCAGATGTTTCAGAAATTATCTTTGAGGGTGGATCTGTTTGGAATTAGCAGACGGAAAATTTTCTCGTTCAGTAATCAGTGTCGTGTTTGTTCTAATTTTCAACTTAAATCTTATATCTATTATCTTTTACCTTTGCACCCCTAAGAAATAACATTCATCATCATGACCGATAAACATAAAGAACTGAAAGATAAGATAGCCGAGGCCAAGCTTGGCGGGGGAGAGGTGCGCATTGCATCTCAACATAAAAAAGGCAAACTAACAGCCCGCGAGCGTTTGGGTTTACTTATGGATGAAGGCAGCTTTGAAGAAATTGGGATGCTTGTCACCGCCCGTGAAAGCAATTTTGGTGAAGAGCGTGAGCAATTTTTAGGTGATGGTGTAATAACAGGCTACGGAACTATAAATGGCAGGTTAACCTATGTATTTGCCCAGGATTTTACAGTATTTGGGGGCTCATTATCGGAAGCTCACGCTGAAAAAATTTGCCGCATTCTTGACCTTGCTATGAAAAACGGAGCCCCTGTAATTGGTTTGAATGACTCTGGTGGTGCACGCATACAGGAAGGGGTTGTTTCTCTTGGTGGCTATGCCGATATTTTCTATAGAAATACCCGTGCATCCGGTGTTATACCCCAGTTATCAGCCATTATGGGCCCTTGTGCTGGTGGTGCGGTTTATTCTCCTGCCATAACCGATTTTATTTTAATGGTGGAACACACATCGTATATGTTTGTCACCGGACCTAACGTAGTTAAGACCGTAACCCATGAGGAAGTAACCTCCGAGGAATTGGGCGGAGCATCTACCCATTCAGCTAAATCAGGCGTTGCGCATTTTTCCTGTGCCAATGGAGTCGAGTGTATACAATATTTGAAAACATTATTGAGCTACATACCTCAGAACTGCGAGGAAGATGCGCCATCTGTGCCTTATCAACCCTCCTCTGAAACAAGGCCTGCCTTGAATAATATAGTTCCGGCAAACCCTAACCAGCCGTATGATATCCGTGAGGTAATTACCGAAGTAACCGACGCTGACAGTTTTTTTGAAGTACATAAAAACTATGCCGAAAATATTATTGTCGGTTTTGCCCGTTTAGCCGGTAAAAGTATAGGTATTGTAGCCAACCAACCTGCCTTTCTTGCGGGAGTCCTTGACAATAAATCCTCTACAAAAGCAGCCCGTTTTGTACGTTTCTGCGATAGCTTTAATATTCCTTTATTAGTGTTTGAAGATGTACCCGGTTTCCTTCCCGGCACTGATCAGGAGTGGAATGGCATTATCACCAATGGTGCCAAATTGCTTTATGCTTTTTGCGAAGCAACTGTTCCAAGGATTACTGTTATCACCCGCAAAGCTTATGGAGGAGCCTATGATGTGATGAACTCCAAACACATTGGCGCCGATATGAACTATGCCTGGCCTACTGCCGAAATTGCTGTTATGGGAGCTAAAGGCGCTGCCGAAATTATTTTCAAGAAAGAAATATCGGAAGCTAAAGACCCTGCCGCCAAACTGAAAGAAAAAGAAGCGGAATATATATCCCATTTTGCAAACCCATACAGGGCTGCTGAACGTGGCTATGTAGACGAAGTAATTATGCCGGAAGATACACGCAGTAAGCTTATTAAGGCTTTTGAAATGCTGAAAAATAAGGTGGATACCCTTCCAAAGAAAAAGCACGGAAACATACCGCTTTAAGAAATGATTTATGTTCTAAATGAGGATGGTTTCATTGAGAAATTTTGCATTATAACTCATAACTTATAACTCATAACTGTTATCTTTTTAACTTTGCACACTAAACTTGCAGATTATAGGTTATATCTATACCTTTTTTTAAGTCATTGACCAAACATAATATATTACGTCTAGCTGCCGTGGCTTTGGTGCTGTTGGGTTTTTCTGCTTGTACTACACAGAAGAACACATGGCTTACCCGCACCTTTCACAATACCTGTGCACATTATAATGGGTACTTCTGGGGAAAATTGGCTTACGATGAAGGTATAGCCAATCTCAATCAAACCCATAAGGACGATTACACAGATATCATTCCGGTTTACGTTTATCCTGACCCAACCGAAGCTCCTGCTATCTATCCGAACATGAGTAGGGCAATCAAGAAAGCGGATACGATGATTCAAAAACATACAATCACCGATAAAGCTAAGCGCGAAATACCCGATGCTGTTCATTATATCAAGTATTGTTATTTATTACTCGCACAAGCGCATCTTTATAAAAATGATTTGCTGGAAGCGAGTGATGAATTAGAATATGCCACCAAACAATATAAAAAGACAGACTTTAAATATGAAGCGCTTATTTGGCAGGCAAGAACCGACAACCAATTAGGTTCGGTAAGTAAGTCAGAAGAGATTATTGACTTGTTAAAGAGTAGCAAAAAGATACCCAAAAAACTCTATCCGCAAGTGTTTGCAGTTATTGCAGATTGGAATATGCGCATTGGTCAATATCCGGAGGTGGAAGCCCAATTAAACAGAGCCCTTAAGGTTGAAAAAGATAAAAAGGTGAAAGCCCGTTATTATTTTATTATCGGGCAGATTGCCGAGCGCGATGGCGATAATAAAAAAGCTTACGATTGCTATACACAATGCCTTACACTTCATCCTTACAACGAACTCGATTTTGAAGCCCGTATAAAAAGGGCGTTGTTGTACATGGGTGGTGCAAAAGAAAATGAGCGGATTAAGGAAAACCTCTATAAGATGTTAAAGCCCACCAAATATATCGATGACCGCGACCAGATATATTATGCGCTGGGTAAAATAGCCATGAAGGAAAAGAATGAAACCCTCGCTGAAGAGGACTACCACAAATCTGTAAAGGCAAGTACTAACAACCCTGTACAAAAGGCAATATCATATCTTTCTTTAGGTGACCTTGCCTTCAATCATGAAGATTATAAGTCTGCCAAAAAGTTCTACGACAGTACAGTGGTAGCCCTTCCGAAGAAGTATCGCGGACGTGATTCCATCGTTGAGAAAAAAGAAAATTTAGACAGGTTAATCAGATATATCAATGTTATTGACCAGCAGGATAGCCTTCAGCGCATTGCAAAACGCGGACAAAAAGGTGCTGAAAAATATGTGGATAGTTTGATGGCTGCCGAGAAGAAAAAGGAAGAAGAAAAAAAAGAGCAGGAAAAGGTGGCAGCAGAGACTAATCAAACCATTACTGCTCCTATTTTAAATACGCCTAATGGTAAATGGTACTTTTATAATCCGAGTGCAGTAAGCCAGGGTATAACGGAATTTACGCAAAGATGGGGCAACCGTCCTTTGGAAGATAACTGGAGGCGCAGCAAAAAGGTTTCTGATGCCATGCAATTGGGAAATAATGAAAATGGAGGTGATACAACAAAGAGTGGGCCAACCGCCAGAAAGGATTCTGCAAGAGCCAAGGATGGCCGTTATGCATACATGAAAAACATTCCTTTCAGCGAAGCGCAGATGAAAAACTCCAACGATACCATGATAGAAGCCTATTATAATGTGGGTTTTATTTATGAGCAATATGTAAGGAATTTCCGCAAATCCGAAGCCGATTATGAGGCGATGCTTTTGCGCTTCCCTGAGAACCATTACAAACTGATAGCCTATTATGAGCTGTACAAGATGTACACCAAAACCGGGGATATGGCGCGTGCAGATTATTATAAAAACATCCTGCTGACCAAATATCCGGAAACAGAATATGCCATGCTTATTAAAGACCCTGAAAAGTACCGCCAGCAGCAAGAGGCAAACCGGCAGGAAATTCTTAAGATTTATGAATCTACCCTAAAATCATATAAAGAAGAAAATTATGCCGAGGTGCTGAATAATTGCACACAGGTCGATTCCCTCTATCCGAAAAACGATGAAATGGCGAAGTTTGCCTTTATGGAGGCAGCTGCGATAGGCCATGCCAAAGGTATTGATGCATATAAAAACGCTCTAGAAAAGGTAGTTATTCTTTATCCGAAAGATACCGTTAAGGTAGTAGCCCAGTCAATCCTTGATTACCTGAATAAGAAACCTAAACAGGCAACCCCGCCTCCTTCTAGCTTAAAGCCCGACACAATTCCGGTGGAGTATTCCAAAGATGAAGACACAACGTATTATTATATCCTGACTATTGATAATAAACAATCGGGCAAGGTGAATATAGTGCGCAATGCAATTTCTGATATGAATACGAAAATATACAGCCAGAACAACTTCACTATGGATGATATTTTTCTGAATAGTAACAAGCAGATGCTGGTTATACATAAATTCCAATCTGCCTCAACCGCCAAGGACTATTGCAATTATATCAATACAAATCCGGATCTTTTAAAAGCCTTGCCCGCAGGCTCTTACCAGTCATTTTATATATCCGATATAAATTTCCACATACTCTTTAAGCACGGGAAAAGTGACGAGTATGTGAGTTTCTTTAATGAAAACCTGAAATAATAGTGATGAGTTATTAGTGATAAGAGATAAGCGTGTTGCGGGCGGCAATGGCCCTTATAGCTCATATCTTATCTCTTATCTCTAAATTTCCTAACTTTGCACCGATTTTAACGCAATGGAAAAGAATTTCGTATCAAATAAGGATGAGTCAGTAGTGATGTTTAAAAGCCCTGTGCTCGATAAATTGTCACGCATACACTGGTCGGTTCCGCTATTCATTTTTGTTCCGGTGGTACTTTTCTGTTTGTACCGCTCTGTTTTTAGCCTTCACATTGGAGCATTGGCAATTGTCATTTTCTTCATAGCCGGATTATTTGCCTGGTCTTTGGTAGAATATGTTCTGCATCGTTGGGTATTTCACACAGAATTGCCGGGTGAACTTGGCCGAAGAATACATTTTATTATGCACGGCGTACATCACGATTACCCTAACGATACGCACCGTTTGGTAATGGTACCATCACTAAGCATTCCGTTAGCAACATTGTTTTACTTTATTTTTTGGGTGCTCGTAGGTCCTGTTTATGTTGCTCCGTTATTTGCCGGATTGGTTACCGGATATTTATTTTACGATATGACCCATTACGCCATTCACCATTATGGATTTAAAAACAAATATTGGCTGAAACTAAAGGTCAACCACATGAAACACCACTACCAGCAACCTCATAGGGGCTATGGTGTTAGTTCCACTGTGTGGGATGAGATTTTTCAAAGCAAATTTAAAGAAAGGTAACCCTTCATTTATTACTGCCCAAGCCTCTTGGCAACTCCGGCATATTCCGAAGCTGTCTTTTCATCCCCTTTTTCCTTGTAAATAATAGAAAGGTTTTGTGCAGAGTTAGCGTCCATGTGGTACTGCACATTTTGTGGGGTGACTGGCATACTCAAGGTCCTTTTAAAATCATCTACGGCAGCATCTTTATTTCCTAAGCTATATTCTGCAATGCCCCGGTTATAGTAATATTTAGCCTCATCCGGGTTCATTTCTATCAGTACACTATAGTCCTTAACTGCCAGGTCAAACTGTTTCAAGGCCACATGAGATAAGCTAATCTGGAAATTCAGGCTTTCATCATTCGGGTAGATGCTTTTTGCTTTTTCATAATACTTTAGTGCGGAGATTTGGTTCCCGGTGTCCGCGCAAATTTGCCCAAGGTTCAGATACGACATTATTAAACTACTATCCATTTTCAGTGATATGCTAAAATATTTTACTGCATCTTTCATCTTGTTCATCGACATATAAACCCTACCCATATTGCCATAATCCATAGGCCCTGCCTGGTGGGTTTTGTTTATAAGAACATCATAGCAGTTATAAGCGTCATTCAGCCGATTGTTTTTGGCATAATAAATCCCAAGAAAACGGTATGCCTGCGGTACCTGCCCGGGGTATTGATTTATTACATCGCCCAGCATAGCTTCTGTATTGCTCCATGCGTAGGTGCGGTCGTAGCATAGAAAGCCAAGCATCCCTGTGAATAGAAATCCTGCTGTAATTACAACATACTTGATTTCATCAGTTGACTTCTCAATTAATTCATTCAGGAAATAAGCAATAATAAAGAAGATGCCGATGTATGACAGATATGAATACCGGTCGGAAATAATGGCATCCCCTACAGATAGAAATTGCAGAACCAGCATAATGTTTACAAAGTAAAACCCAAGCCCGAAAGCTAATACCCGGAACCAAACCTTATTCTTTTTGTAAGTATAATATAAAGGCACTACCGTAATTAATAAAACAATAAGCGGCATAATGAAAAAGTATCCGGGGAATTTTCCGGCATCATGTGCAGGGTAAGGATAAAAACCGGAAAGGTGGAAGGGATAAAATAGTTTTATGATATATTCAACGAAGCTGTAGGATGCAATAAAGAAGCGGTCGAAAACAGAGAAAACCGAAACTAAAGCATGTTCTTCATTTTGTGTGTGAAGTGTAAGAAGCCCCATTAAAAGAGAGAGGAGTAGGAAAGGTATCTTCTCTGTGATTACATTTTTTTTAAATCCGTGGTGTAGAAGGAAGTCAATTAATAGAATCGAAAACGGAAATACAACAGCCATCGGTTTTGAAAGAAGGGAAAAGAGGAAGAATTCAAAAACATAAAAAAGCCCCACCCTCATTTTGATGATTTTTAATTCAGCGAGTGTTGCAACTGCAAACATTAATGCAAGGGGGAATAGAACAACCGGAGGCCATATAGTAAAATGGAATGATCCAAGCACAAATGGAAACCCGGGGCCGGATAACCCAATCATCATCCAGATACAAACTATCGTCAAAAAGGCATTCAGGATGAACATTCCTTTTGTCTTTTCACCGTTTACATACTTTAAGTAAAACAGTAATCCGAGCAGGTAGAAGAACGTATACAGCACATCCTTGCGTTCAAACAACCATCCAACCGATTCTACGTGCATGGGATGTATACCAAACCACAAGGATACAATTCCTGCAATCAGAAGGACGCTACGCTGCTTCGCAGTTTCCAAAAACCGGGTCAGCAGCTTTTTAATGATAAAAAACACCAATGCCGTATTAGCTATATGCAGTAAAACATTGGTGAAAAAATAACCAAACGAAGAATACTTAGAGAAATAATAATTAAGGGAATAAGAGAGCATTGTTAAGGGCTGCCAGTTAGCTGCATATTGGTGAGAGATAAGTTGTCTCACATTCTCCCATGTAAAGCGGCGGATATAAATATTGTTCAGGATATACTGGTTGTCGTCCCAGTATAAAAATTCGTTGCTGAAAGTATGCCAGAAACATATTAAAGTCAACATACAGATACCAATGGGAATGCCTATTTCAAACGGGGTGTAGGGCTTCCTTTTCCGCACCTGCTCTTGCTTTTTCTTTGCAGGTATCACCTGTTTTTTATGTTCGCGGGAAGGGTTTTTCACTATATGATGTAACTATAAATAAAGCTGTTTTTATGGTTTAACAACCCTTGCAAATATAACAGAATTGGGAATTTTGCCCTTTAAAAAACAGCCCGCTAATTTCTTCGAGCCAATTTGAACGATTCTTTTATATCTTTGAACTATAAATAAAAATTATCCCCTTCGCATGAAAAAATATTTACTTCCTTGTTTGGTGTGTTTCTTTTTTGGAAACATAGCTTTTGCGCAAATCACAATTACCCAATCGGATATGCCCCAACCGGGCGACACTATCCGTTTGAGCACCACTACCGACACCGTAGGAGTTCCTTCCCCTTCCTTCACCGGCGCAGGGGTTACATGGGATTTTTCCAAACTTGTTCCGAAATCACAAACCATTGATACATTTTTGAATGTTACATCAACACCGCTTGCATACCAGTTATTCTTTAATGATGTATTCTTCTATCCTGCATATGCCTTAACAGTTGCGCAGGCAGCGCCAAACCCACCTGCACTTGGCCCTGTTACTATTACCAATGTAATCAACTACTACAAAGACCAGGCCAGCAGTTACGAAAGTGTAGGATACGGAGCCAACATTAACATTATTCCAACATCCACAAAGGATGATGCTATTGATGTGGTGTATAATTTCCCAATGAATTATGGTAGTGCGGATTCCTGCAACTCCAGTAATCATGTAACCATTCCAACTATTGCCTACTACGGCCAAAAACAAAAGCGCGTCAATCATGTAGACGGTTGGGGAACGCTGATTACCCCGTATGGAACTTTTCCTGCTTTGCGCGTGAAGACTGAAATT
Organism: uncultured Bacteroidota bacterium; assembly: GCA_903901055.1. Classification (GTDB taxonomy): domain Bacteria; phylum Bacteroidota; class Bacteroidia; order JABEUT01; family JABEUT01; genus JABEUT01. Next base: position 12,071 of record CAIUPO010000016.1, on the reverse strand, counting down.
TTTGCAACTGACAGTGTATATATTGATACGGTCCATTTTGGGTTTAATGCACCGCAACCTGAACAGATTCAATACAAATGGTTAACCAATGGCGAACATTTGCCATTGCTGCAAATTAATGAGCAGGTGATTTTTAATGCAACCATATATACAAATACCGTTTACAGGGATAGAATAACAACCAAACCCTCCGGTATTGCTTCAATTCAAACCAATGCAAACAGTGTTGGACTATTCCCGAATCCGGCAAACCCAAGTTCTCTGCTTACTTATATACTCAGTGATAATTCAGATGTAAGAATATCCCTTTATTCTGCTGATGGACGTTGTGTTCAGAAAGTGTTTGAAGGCACGCAGGGAGCAGGTTCTCATCAACAAAACATTAATACCTCTGAACTTACTGCGGGTATTTATTTGTTGAAACTATCAAGCCCTTCAGGACAAATTGTAAAGAGGTTGGTTGTGCTTCAGCACTAGAATAAGCTATATAATTGATAGGGAAGTTTAATAAGTGTTTTTTCAGTTATTGAATATTAGATAATTATTTGTAAATTAGCACTTTCTTTAAGGTCTGTGAAAAACAAAATAATCATTTTTATTTCCGGATTGTTTGTGTTGACTACAAACATCAAAGCCCAACACTATGTATTATATGCTGAAAAATTAGACTCAGTAATAGAGTATGATCCGGTTTCCAAGACGTGCAAAGAATTCCAGTTCTCGAATAATTTAGGAGCAAGTGGAACATTAATACAAGGCAGTGATGGTTTGCTGTATGGCCTATTAAATAGTGACTCAACAAGTGCAGGCGGTAGTATTTATGCATTTAACCCATTAACAAATCAATCAAAATATGTATTTAATTTTAATGGCTCTTCAACTGGAGGACAGCCATTAGGCGGGCTTTTGCAGGCTTCAAACGGACTTCTTTATGGTATGACATCTGTTGGTGGAAATAGCAATAATGGTGTAATATTTTGTTATAATATTAAGACAGGAAAGGATAGTGTAGTTTATAATTTTGATAATACGAATGGCTCATTTCCTAACGGAACATTAATGCAGGCAAAAAATGGAATTATCTACGGTGAAACAACAACCGGAGGGCCTTACAACGCGGGGGTGCTTTTTAGCTTTGATCCTATTATGGGTAACTATAATGTGCTTAATGATAGCCTAGGTAATGACTGTTACGGAGATTTAATTCAAGCTTCCGATGGTTTACTTTATGGAACGAGTTCAAGTTTTTATTACGGCGGTGGGTTTTTTAATTATAATACGACAGCGAATAAATATTCTAAATTATTTAGTTTTAATTACAACTCAGAAGTTCCGTATGCATCACTTTTGGAAGCTACCAATGGACTGATTTATGGTGCAACTTATGGAAATACGGGGGGGGCTAATGGAACTTTGTATTATTATGATACAATAAATAATATTAATAAAACGATATATAGTTTTGATCAAACACACGGCGCATATCCTAATGGAAGTTTAATACAGTACCCAATAAACGGGTTAATTTATGGCACTGCTTACGGAGGTGGAGTTGGCTTTGGATATTCTGGGGGCGTGATTTTCAGTTATGATCCAATATTGAATAATTATAAAGTAGAACAATATTTTTATGGACTTTTTGGTCCGTCAGGAGGTTTATTATTGGTGAATTTAACTCGCGATTCTGTACTAATTGATTCAATATATGGATGTACATATCAGTTTCTGTCTCCTCCTTCCATTTGTTATGTTACAGTAGACCCTTCATCAATGTATAATGAAATATTCTGGAGCAAGGAAAATATGGATACGACATACATTGATAGTATTGATATTTATAGGCAAGAATTAATGGATTATGTAAAAATCGGTAGAGCATCAATTCATTCTGCAACTTCTTTTATTGATTATGATTCTAAGCCTGGTACTGAGAGCAGTTTGTATAAGTTAGGTATGGAGAATTCTTGTAGCAAAAGCCCTATGTCAGCATATCATCAAACAATTATGTTACAAGCTGACTTAGGTGTTGGAAACACCGTAAACCTTACTTGGAATTCTTATGCAGGACAAACTGTCAGTTATTACGTGATTTTACGTGACTCTACTGGATTAGGAAATTGGCAAAGGTTAGATTCATTATCTAGTAGTATTAATGCTTATACAGATGTACATCCACCATCCTTTAATAATCTGAGATACGTTATTAGTACAGTATGGAATTTAAATTGTAACCCTAATTTTTTAATTCCGCAACATAAGGATGTATTTCATAAGATAATGAGTGGTTCCACTTTTACGTCCCTTTCCAATATTAAGAGTATGTATCCCATAGGTGTAAGCATCTTTCCGAATCCCAGCAAGGGCATTATAAATATTACATATAATGGATTGAGTGGCAATCGTGCTGAGTTCAGGGTTCGGGATATTGTTAGTCGGGTAGTTCAAAATACTTCATTAGAAGGCTCTATTGGAAAAGTAAGTTTAAACGAATCAGATTTGGCTCGTGGAGTTTATATATATCAGGTAATTGATGAAGGCAAAATAATATATACAGGGAAATTTGTTCTTATAAAATAACTAAGGACTAATTCTATATTTTCCTTAACCTTTTTTATTCCTATATTTGAATAACCAAAATTCTCCTTTACCATGAGAAAATTTACGCTCTTACCAATCGTAATTGCAGTAGTTAGTATTGCAAACGGACAAAACACCAACAACCTTCTTGGTTATAAAAATGGGAAACCGGCAGGAACTTCTTCTTATATCCATCCCACCGGTTTTCATATTACAAGGCCTTTAAGGGAGTTGGCAAACAATCAAATGAAAACAGCACCTTACAAAGCTGATATTGGCGATGAGCGGAAAGAGATGCATCCAACATCTAAATTTAAAAGGAAGCAATCATATCCAGCGGACCCTGTTATACAACGTAAAGTGGGTTCAACAGTTTTGGATACCACATTGATAAATTTTGAAGGTGGCAACTGGTATGACAGGCCTGATGCAAACGGCGCCGCAGGGCCTAATAATTACGTGCAGGGAGTTAATTTGTGTAACTACAATATTTACGATAAAGGTGGAAACCTTATACTCTCAACTGATATGTCAATCCTAGGTGGTGATTGTTCCGATGACCCTATTGTATTATACGATAAGTATGCCGACAGATGGGTGGTATGTGCAGTTACTTATGGCTACCAGAATCTTTCCTTTGCTATTTCGGCAACCGCCGACCCGGCAGGTGCATATTATGTATATACTTATCCTTTTCCTGTGATGCCTGATTTTCCAAAATTCACCGTTTGGACAGACGGGTATTATGCGGCCTATCGCGACATAAATCTTGATACTGCTGGTGTGGCCGTGCTTGAAAGGATAAGGATGCTTAAAGGCGACCCTAATGCAGGTTTAATTGTTTCGAGGTTCCCGAGCAATATTGTAACAAACCGGGAAAGCCAATTACCCGGCTCCCCAAGGTTACTTACCTGCGATGGAGTCCTGCCTCCATGGGGCACACCCGAGTATCTGATGTACTATACCAATGTAAATATGGGTGATCCTAACAACAACATTATGATTTACCAATTGAAGGCTGATACTACCGCGAAAACCTGTGTGCTCAGTTTTGTAGATTCGTTGGCTACTGCACCTTACAATGGCTATTTTGCAGGATACGCTTTCGGAGGGAATATTATGGAGCCAGGTGATACTACAAGTGCTTGGTCGCTCGAAGGTCCTTTCAGTTATCATGCACCTTACATAAAGTTTACGGGATATAGTTCTGTTGTGTTATCCTGCACAGTTAACCTGGGTGATTCTGTTGCCGGAATACGCTGGTACGAATTGCGCCAGAACGATACCACCAAAAAGTGGAGCATATATCAGCAAAGTACCTATGGGCCAAATGATTCAGTAAGCCGCTGGAATAGTAGTGTTGCCATGAACTTAAACGGGGACATTACAATTGCGTACAATGTAACTAACTCAACAAACCTCTTTCCGGGTATACGATACACAGGCAGGCTAGGTACCGATCCGCTCAATCAGATGACCTTTACTGAGCAGACTGCCGCTAAGGGAACCCACGTATTCAACACCCAATGGGGGGATATTTCTGAATCCTGGCTCGATCCTGACGGGCTCACTTTCTGGCATACCAACCAATATGTTATCGATTCAACCAGCACTTGCAATGGATGCGGAACTGCTAATGTTCGTATATTTTCCTACCGCCTTAGTCCGAAATTATCGGCCGGTATTCCATCTCTTTCTTCCGGCACGGCTGACTTGAAAGTTTACGAGGTAAATAACTTCTTAAATGTGGTTGTAAACGGACTTGTAAATAACGACAAAATTGTAGTCAATCTATTCGATATTAATGGTAAGCAATTAACCTCCGAATGGGAGAACCCTAAAGCTGGTAAACTGGAAACAAAAATCAATGTCTCGGGGTTTGCTAAAGGAGCCTATTTTGTCAGGGTAGGAAATACAAATTTCCAGAAGGTTAGTAAAGTAATTATTGAATAAAAGAGACTCATTTTTTTGCTTATTTTCCCCTTTTAGCAGGAAAATAAGGTTATTTAGTATCTAAAAATGTTGTATATTTGACTTTTATAGTGTCAATAATAATGTCCCAATTATTATTGATATAGAGTATTAATATACAGTTATATAGATATGAATTATCCTAATAGTATATTTAAAAAAGTCCATATAGATATTCAGAAAAATGAATATGTATTGGGTAAAATAGTCGCATTTTTAAGTGATTTAACAAATATTCCGGCATTGCCAGGCTTTAGAAGTGCCATGTCTAGCAAACAAATTGCTTCCGGGATACAAGCCATTTTAGCCTTGCAGGGGAACGTAATTTCAATTGAAAATATCGAGCAAATTCTGGATGGAAAATCAATCCCTCAGGGAAGAAAATTCCAGGAGGAGGAAGTACGAAAAATAGTGAGTATTCGCGAAAGGATTTTCAGGGAAATTGTCATTGAAAATAAGCCTCCGTTTATTACACCTGAATACATAAAAAAACTTCACCTTTTGGCGACCTTGGGTGAAGAAAATTCTAATGTAAAAAACAACTCGGAGGAACTGGATGAATGGTTGAACAAATTTTGCGAATTCCTTGAAAAGGGAACAAGTGAGAATAGACCCGAATCCAAAACTACTGATTTAGTAAAAGCGATTCTCGTCCAGGTTTATTTTGACTGGATGCAACCTTTTGGTCCCGATAGTATAAAAACATCCCACTTGTTAGGGTTAGTCTTTATGTTAAAAGCGGGTATACCTTACTCAGCAACATACATTTTGCCGGTTTTTTATAATGAAACAAAAACGGAACATGTAAACAGAATGGAACTCGTAACGAAGCAGGAAGATATGTCAACCTTTCTGGAATATGCTTTGCTTGGTTTTAGTGATGGACTTGAAAGCACTATAAGGGCCAGTCTTGCTCAACAATTCTTGATAACTTGGCACTACTTTGTAAATGCAGAACTATCTAATGGTGAAAATGCCGGAACAAAAGTAACTGATAGGCGAGCGGGATTGATGAAAGCCATTCCGCTTACAATTGATAATGGCCTTTCTTTTGAGCAAATATTGGTTTTGAATCCGGGCATTGCAAGGGCTTATGCTAAAAGAACCAAAACCGCCCGGCGCGACCTTGCAGCCTTACTGGAACTTGGCCTTCTAGTTAAAAGAAAAAGAAAATATTACCCGAATGTAATATCCTTGATGGGCGAGATGGCCGGGAATACCACATTACTTAAAATCGAGTTTTCTGGTAAAAAAGAAGTACAATATTCACATACTGTAATGCCGGTTGTAAGTTCATTAGAACTTAAATCAGAGTTGTTGAAATTACTTGGTAAATTGGAGCCGGAAGAATAATAAACAAGAAAGAATTTTATTGTTTTTTCACACCCTTTTTTTTGCCTGATACTCCCGGGTAGGAATATTTAGATCCGCCTCCGGCCGAAGCACCGGTTTTAGTTGATTTAATTCCGGGATAGCCGTGGCCGCTTTTTCCGCTACCACCGCCGCTTGCACCTCCACTTGTTCCGCCACCTGAAGTACTATGGGATTGATTGGACGTGCCTTTTGAACCTGAGCTGCCCTGTTTAGTGTTAGGTCCGCCTTGTCCTTTTAAGGAAGAGGAGGAACTACCGGATTTTGTCTTTTTCCCATTTTTTTGCAGCTTTCCGTGTTTTGAATTAGAAGATGAACCAAAATGGCTACCGCCTTTACCAGAAGTGCTACCGAAGTTTCCTTTTTTATTGCCAAAGCCGCCTGTCTTTTTTTTAGAACCAAAGGAAGAACCCATTTGAGCATGCATATTTGAAAATGCAAACAAAAGGGCAATAAGGGTATAGAGATATCTTTTGGTCATAACAAATCTTACTAAAAAGAAGTGCAAAGATAGGCAATAATAAAAGAGCACCTTCGGGTTTCGATGTTCTTTGAATAGGGTAATTTTCTTATTATTACAACTTTAAAGGTTTAAACAAATGTTGTTTCCGGCTCCCATATTTCTTTTTTTGTTTTTGCCGGTAACACTGCTACTGGTCTATCTTACCCGCCAATCACGGTTCCGGAATGGGCTGCTGGTTGTGCTTAGCCTGCTCTTTTACATTTTTGGTGAGGCCGATTTTGTACTCATGCTCATGGGTTCCGTGGTTGTAAATTATTTCCTTGGCAAATGGGTTGATAAATGCAAGAATAATGCTGCAATTACGGTTGGCGTGGCCGTAAATTTATTATTTCTGGTGGCTAATAAATACCTTGGATTTCTAACGGAGAATCTCAATTTTGTTTTGCAAGGACTCCATGTTCATCCATTAAATGTACCTCATTTGAAACTTCCCGTAGGTATTTCCTTCTATACGTTTCATAGTATTTCCTACCTCATGGATGTCTACAGGAAAGAGAACAAAGCACAGAAATCCTTTACCCAACTGGCTTTATACATCACGCTTTTTCCACAACTGGTAGCAGGGCCCATAATTAGGTATAAGGACATTGCTTCTCAGTTTACAAGTAGGGTTTTAACCAGCTCCCGTTTCAAAATCGGTATAGAGCGGTTTATTATAGGGCTCGGCAAAAAAGTGATAATAGCTAACACGCTAGGCATTAGCACCGACTTGTTATTCAGTTTGCACCCCAACCAATTGTCAACTGCCTCGGCATGGTTTGCAATTATCTGTTACACGCTCCAGCTATACTTTGATTTTTCAGGTTATTCTGATATGGCAATCGGGCTGGCAAAAATGCTGGGTTTTGATTTTATGGAGAATTTCAATTTCCCCTATATCTCCCGCTCTGTAAGAGAGTTTTGGAGGCGCTGGCACATATCGCTTTCCAACTGGTTTCGCAATTACCTTTATATACCGCTTGGGGGAAATCGTGTGGGTAAGGCAAGGGTTTATTTAAACCTGTTTATCGTGTTTTTCCTTACCGGATTGTGGCATGGTGCAAGCTGGAACTTTGTTATATGGGGTTTGCTGCACGGCTTTTTTATGGTGATTGAACGGCTTGGTTTCGATAAAATATTGGAGCGGTCGGGTAGGGTAGTAAAGCATTTTTATACACTATTTGCAGTGGTAATTGCCTGGGTTTTTTTCAGGATAGACAAATTGGATGATGCCCTGGCATTTCTGAAAACCCTTTTCGGCATTGGCAACAACCCCGGATATACCTTGAGCTTTTTCACTACGAAAGAAAATGTAATTGTACTTGTGCTTGCAATTCTTCTGGCCATAAACGGCGTCAACCGATTGCTGAAGGGAGGTATTAAAATGCTTTACAATTCGGTATCTTCTATTGAAGCTGTAAAGGTTTCTTTCAGGAATGTTAAATCGGTGGCCCTCTCGCTGATATTTGTTTATGCTGTGCTTAATGTGGTGTACGGAACCTATAACCCTTTTATCTATTTCCGGTTCTGATGAAGCACACAATAAAATATATAATTGTCGGAATACTTGCATCACTGCTTAGTTATATTCTACTGTCCGTTTTTATTTCAAATACAACCCTTGTTTGGACAATCAGTTTAATAATAGCAATATTATTTTTATTTATCATAAGAAAAATTATTCAGAGGTATGCCTTCAGTTTTATTTTTATGGTTTCGGTTTTCTTCACCGTTATGCTAGTCCCTCTTTTTGGTAAAAAGGAAACCACAAGCCTCGAAGCACGCACGCTGCCTGTATTCCCCAAATTTGACATTAATTATATATGGGGATTCACGTATGGGGTTTCTGATTATATGAACAACTGTTTTGCTTATCGAAATGCCGCTATTGCTTTCCTCGGAAAACTGAAATACAACACCTTTCATGAATCGCCAATGCCCAATTTGGTGGAAATTGGAAAAGACAGTTGCCTTTATTATACTCCTATAACTTATATCCATGATATAAGTGAACCTCTTACCACAGAAGAACTCGAAAATATCCGCCTTAAACTGGACATAATGACCAGATGGTTCGAGAGTAAGGGGATAAAATATTATTTTACATCTCCGCCAACAAAAGAACATATCTATCCTGAGTTTATGTCTCCCGGAATGCAGTATATGACTAAGTTCTCACGACTGAGCCAGTTGGTAGAATATCTTAAAGACGATACAATAATCCGTTTTATTGATTACCGCAAAGAGCTGATTGAAAATAAAAAAACAAGACTCACCTACGAAGAGACCGACGGACACTGGAACAAATTCGGTGCATTTTTTGCATACCGTAAAATCATGGAAAGAATGCATCAGGATTTTAAAGAAATAAGGGTGGCAGAGTTATCTGATTATAAGATGGATTCAGGTATAGCCGTTGGTGGCGATTTGCAGCGCCATCTGGGTTTCGATGATGTATTCACGATGCATTTCTATAACTTTACGCCAAAGCCCGATGGCCATAAATATGGAGCATATCCCCAAGCCGGTGATTCCGCTAAATTGGAAAAACCTTCAAATGATATGCTTGTTCAGGTAAGGAATATGCCACCAACAATTCCAAACGACTCAGGCAATATAAATGCTTGCCCCCTTATGTTATTTGTAGTGAGAGATAGTTATACGGATGCAATGCAAGGGTTTCTTTCGACCCAATTCAAGCAAACGGTTTATGCCTTTACCAAAAAACCACCCATTGGTTTAATAATGAAAGTGCACCCTGATATTGTTCTGCATGAAATGCTGGAGCGCTATTTAGGTTCTGAGATTAACTTACCGGATGAAATTGCCGGCGATTCTGTTTTTATAAAACAAAATTTCCCGGGATATTATAAAGGAAAACTTTGAGTCCCTAATCCCTAAAAGGGCATTGAATAATTACCTGTCGGGCTCCGATAAATAAAAGTCCCCCGGTTTCACACGCTCCGGAGGACTCTCTTTAACCAACTAAAACACTCCTGAATCAGTTGGAGTACTATGTATAAGCCGCTTCCTTTAACAATAAACCTTCCACTTTCAATAACTATAACGAAGGGTTTGGCTTTAACGTTGGGTATATCATAAAAAAAGTCCCGCTCAAATTTCTCGGAGCGGGACTTGGTGAATTCATTTAGCTTTCGTTGCCTATGAAAACTACCTCAAACCCCTTTGAGGTAGCTAATATGAATTCAATTATATTTTAGACGGTACTAATTGAAAAGGTTTAATCTGTATATTATAATGTGTAGGAAAATATTGCTTTGAAGCCTTTATCAACCGCAGAAACATTTTCCCCAAAGAATGATTTGTTTTCAAGTGGGATAACATCAAAGTACATTCCGCCGCGTAGTGAAAAGTGCCTGTTAAATGAATATCCGAACATACAATAAACAGAGGATGTTATCTTGGAATATCCATTCAACTGAATATTTTGCGAATAGTTATGAATGTTAACTGGTGGGTTATTGTCAATTTGCTGATAGCTTATAGCCGAACCTGTGCTGCCAAATAGATACGAAACAGTTCCTCCTAAACTCACACTCCAGTTTCCATGGTAAAACCATTCTACATGTAACGGAATAGTTAGGTAATAAAGTCTTTGCGTGGTTACAACAGAATCATTAACTATGTGAGAGGATAGTGCCGTTTGGTAATTGTAGGAGAACGTATTCATGTGGCCAAAAATATTGAACTGAAGGCCTGTTTTCAGGAATAGTTTTGATTTTAAATATCGGGTATATCCAACACCAACTAAATAATTGAACCCTGAGCCCTGAACAATACCTCCATAGTTCCAGCCTCCGCTATAAGATCCACCGGCATCAATCGATATCATTTGTTTCTCCCCATTGAAAATACGCGGCTCGTCTGAAAAACGGAGTGGTAGTTTTTCACTTGCTATACTATCTGCAATATGAGCTTTGGTTGCGGCAGCAGTTGGTGCTTTTGTAATAGGTGTTGGAGCATTCGGTTTAACTTGTAAAGTATCCTCGTATTTTCTAGTGGACAAGTTATCTGTAATACCATTACTTGAGCCTTGAGGAATTTTATATTCTTTATTACCATTCAGTGCAGCTAACTGATTTGCCGTCAAGTGCGTATCAAAACTACCACCCACTACTTGTCCGCCCGATGGGTAAATATGTTTATGTGCCTTACCACTCTTTTTATGTTGAGTTGGAGTAACAGAGGCTACTGTATTATTTCCATTAGAAGGAGTCTGGTTTGTTCCGGTTGACGAATTATTTAAGCTCGCAGTTTGATTATTATTATTGGTGGCACTATTAATAGAGATAGTATTGTTAGTAGTTTTTGAATTTGAATTTTCCGCAGATGTACTTGCATTCGCAGCAGATTTGCCATTCCCTGCATTCGATTCCGATGAATTGTTAGCTGGCACACCCTGATTAGCCAAACTGTTTTGCTTTCCGTTTCCGGTTTTCCATTCAATAATTGCAAAGGTTCCTACTGCGAAAAGAAGGAAGAAGAGTGAAGCCGCAATCCACATGGTGCGTTTTTTGTCGGCCCGTGAGTCGTCAATCATTTTCCTCATCGATTTCCAGTTCGCCTCATCAAATGGGTGTTCCTTATCATTGAATTTGGAACGGAGAATGTCATAAAAGTTTTTCTCGTTGTTCATCCTGCTACAAGTTTATATAAGTTCGGGTTTATGTTTAAAATCATTTCCTGCAATTTTTGCCTCGAAAAGTTAAGGTGCCACCGCGATGTACCTTCTGTTATTCCAAGCAATCCTGCAATTTCTTTGTGCGAAAATCCGTCAATGGCATACAGGTTGAAAACCCTCTGGCTCACCGGCGGCAGTTTTACAATCAATGCGTGAATCTGCTCCACATCCATTTTCACCAGGGCACTATTCACTTCGGTGTCCTCTTCTATCATTTCATAGTCTTCCACATATTGCACATGCTCGTTATGTGCTTTTTTCTTGCGGTATTCATCAATCAACGTATTCACCATAACCTTGTGTACCCATGACTTGAACGATGTTTCCAATTGGTACTTTTTAAGGTTCGTTAATATTTTGAAAAAGCCAAGGTTCAGCATCTCTCTTGCTTCTTCCCGGTCCTTTGCATACCGCAGGCATATTGACATGAGGTAACTGTGCGTGAGGCGGTAAAGCTCGTATTCGGCCCTCTCGTCCCTCTGCAGGCAGGCAGTTATTATCTCAGTCTCAACCTTCATGTAGTTATATGCCCTATAAATGTGCTCTTTCTATTAATAACGAGCCCCACAAGGCGAATGTTGGGTACTAAGATAGTAATTCTTCCCATAATATCCTATTTTGTTATGATTATCAGGTAAATAAATGTTAAAAATAGACTGTTTATTTAATTGCCCAGGTTGTTTTCTTAACCCCAAACACCTAAAGGGGCAAAATATGCTATTTTATAAGGATTATTTTTATTCATATTTCAATTTTTAGTTCGCTATACCTGGTAGCTACCCCTTGGAAATGCCCGTCAATTGAGCCAAATCAATAGAAAAAATAAAAAGAATTCAATAATCGTACGTAACTTGCTGATTTAAAGAATATAAATTTTGTAAAAATAAAAACCTGATACAGATCAGTGTTTTCAGGGATAGAATAGCTTAAAGGCTAATGGAATCAAGG
>CAIUPO010000015.1 GCA_903901055.1 uncultured Bacteroidota bacterium | reverse complement strand
CCTTGATTCCATTAGCCTTTAAGCTATTCTATCCCTGAAAACACTGATCTGTATCAGGTTTTTATTTTTACAAAATTTATATTCTTTAAATCAGCAAGTTACGTACGATTATTGAATTCTTTTTATTTTTTCTATTGATTTTCGTCAAATAAGGGATGGATAGATCCTTAATTAAGGCTGTATGAGCAAATGAAAGCCGCACATAATAAAGCAGTGTTGGGTATATATCCGAAGCTTTTTAGAATAAACATCTTCTAATCTCTACGGTGTACTTTTCGAAACCGGAAGTATTTTTCCGTTGAAAAAGTTTGCACCTGTAAGCGCGAAGTCTCTAATATAGGCTGCCATTAGCAAAGGAGTCATTTCAGTACGTTCGCCGGGGAAAGCTTCTTCAAACATTTCCGTTTGTACGGCGCCAAGCATAAGGCAGTTTACAGAGATGTTGCGGTCTTTCAATTCTTCGGCAAGGCATTCTGTCAAGGTTGCCACAGCAGCTTTGCTAGAGCTATAAACGCTCAATCCCGGGAACTTCATGCTGCCTTGCAAGCCTCCCATACTTGATATATTTACAATATGAGTTGGCATTTGTCCTTTACCCATATAAGGTAGAAGTGCTTGGAGAAATTCAAATTGGGAGATTACATTTACACGGTAAACATTTTCAACGTCCGCGATTTTCAAATCCTCGAATGGCTTGTTTACCAAAGCACCGGCATTATTGATTAATATATCTACAGTGCTGATGCGCGAAAGCACCTGCAGTGTAATATCCTTTTTAAAATCCTTGTCGCTGAAGTCAAGCACGGCAGGGTAAACGTTGCCTAATTTGCATTCGCGCTTCAGTTGCTCAAGCTTAACCCTGTTTCGGGAAACGGCTACTACTTTGTTCTTCGGGTCAGAAGCAAATAATTTAACGAGTTCATATCCAATTCCACGGCTTGCTCCGGTAACTATAATGTTCATTGTAAGTTTATAAAGTTCGTAAAGTTAATAAAGTTGAAAGTTTCAAGCTTGGGACGCTCTCCTTTTTCTTTCGTAAACTTGCCTTGTAAATATCTCCCATGAACAGTTCCAACCTTGGTTATTTAATAGCATTCCTTGCTATGATTGTGGGAACGCTTTCTACCATCCCATTCACTGATGCAGCAAGGAAATGGGGGCCTGTTGCAATCAATCATTTCCGGCTGCTGGTCGCATTTATAGTGCTGAGTATGCTGGTAATGGTGATAGATAAAGAATCCCCGATTGAACTTTTCACCACACCTTCTTCTACAGAGTACATGTATTTAAGCACCTCCGGAATAGTCGGTTTGGTAATTGGCGACTACTTCGGATTCCATTGCCTGGCAATACTTGGGGCCAAACGCTTCAGTATTTTTAATACGATTGCCCCGGGTGCAGCACTGGCATTCGGTTTTTTGCTTGTTGGGGAAAGTATTGATATCATTGGGATTATTGGCATGATAATTAGTATCGGAGGAATGATATGGTTTATAGAAGGCAGCAATACCAAGGAGATAGAAGCACATATTGTGCATGAGTATGGCAAGGTGAGCAAAGGTGTTTTGTTTGGTGTGCTGTCAGCATTGTTCCAGGGGTTTCACATGGCGTTAGCGAAGAAAGCACTTACTAATGAATCTATCTCCATATCCCCGCTTCATGCAACATGGATAAGGGTTTTAGGGGCTGCGGTGGCTTATTTTGTCTTCACATTTGCAACCGGAAAGCTGAAAGAAAAAGTAATTACACCAATAAGAGAAGAGAAGTCAACCATCCTGAAAGCCACACTGGCAAGTATTTTCGGGTTAGTGTTTTCCATTGTATTGGTAATGTGGAGCCTCTCACTATGTAAAGTAGCCGTTGTACAAACTATCATATCGCTGGCACCTATATTAATGTTGCCCGTAGCTTATATTTTATACAAAGAAAAAATAACTTTCAAGACTTTTATTGCGGGGGTAGTATCTATATTCGGAGTGTATATATTAATATGGAGAGATGCTATTGCAGCATTTTTAGGCCTGCATTTACATTAATCGTTAATTTTACAAAAAAATAAAATTCTGCCATGCCCTTAAATAGAGATTTATTAAAGGAAAGATTACTGGACCCGAAGGCTTATAACACGGTGTACATAAGTGTTGCCGATGAGAATAAAGCCAAGAAGGAACAGATGGACATTATAATTGAGTTGATTTGTGATGACCGCCATAAGCCGGACCGGGTGCAGGTTTTGGCGTTTATAAAGAAAGAACCCAAAGCCGCTGAACTGCTTATGACGGCTATTAGGGAAGCTGGCCCTATTGACAGAAAGAAGCTGCTGACAGCATGTTGGGAAGCAGATTTGGATTGTACCCCGCATTTGGAATTGTTTGCTGATATTGTCATAAAAGATGAATTCCCGATTGCGATGGAAGCACTAACTTCGATTGAAAACATGCACGGGACGATATCTACCAGCCAGGCAGAGGGTATTCTAAACCGTATAATGGAAGTTTACCCGCCAATAGCAGACACCCCCAAAGGCCACCTGATGGCTGATTTAATTGAATTATTACGTAAATGGCAATAAATAAGAAAAGCAAAAGAGTTTATCAGCCTTTTTTTCTGGCAATGTTCCTCATTGCGTTTTATTCCTGCACCGGAATAAAAAAAAATAATGACCCTGCCAAAAAGCCCGTAGCAAGGGCATTTGATACCTACCTATATAGCTCCGACGTACAAGGCATAGTTCCTAAAGGTTCCAAACCATCGGACAGTATGAAGATATTGGGAGAATACGTGACCCGCTGGATGCAGCAGCAGGTAATTGTTCATCAGGCTACGAATAACCTGGATCCTAAACAGATTGACTTTAGCAGACAGATTGAGGATTACAAGAACTCCCTGATTATATATGAATATGAAAAAGAGCTTGTGAAAGAAAAGCTGGATACTACGATTTCAGAAAACGAAATTAACGATTATTACGAAAAAAATAAAAAGGACTTCCAGCTAAAAGATGATATTGTAAAAATTATTTATGTAAAGGTGCCAAAAAAGGCCAAGGAACAGGAAAAAATAAGGGGCTGGATAAATTCATCGGATATAAAAGAGCGTGAAAAACTGGCAACCTATTGTTATCAAAATGCAACTAATTATTTTTTAAACGACAATGCATGGCTTATGTTTGATGATGTATTGAAAGAGGTGCCTATCCAGACCGCCAACCAGGACATATTCTTGCAAAATAATAACAACCGCATTGTGCAGATTGCAGATACTGATAACACCTATTATGTGGGGTTTAAAGGGTATATGGTTAAAAATAGTATCTCCCCGCTTTCGTTTGAAAAGGAAAATATAAAAAAAATTTTGCTTAACAAACGCAAAATGGATTTGGTTGAAAAAATGAAACTCAATTCATTTGAGCAGGCGCAATTGCACAATGATGTTCAGTTATATAAATGACCTTGATTGGAAAAATATTTCAACGGAAAAGGTAGAAGTACCTAAAACAAAGTAGGCAAAAGAATACCCCGGTTATTTAATTTCATTGCCACTTGCATCATACTTTTTTGTTAATACGGCAACACCATCTTTATAAACTATTTCAGCTTTTATTTTCCCGTTTTCGTAATACTCCATATAGGGGCCATTTAATAAATCTGCAGTGAAGGAAGTTTCTGCCTGAATTTTCCCGCTTTCATAATATTCTTTTTTTACGCCATCTTCCAGGTCATTTAAATACGGGTCTTCTGATTCCAACTGACCGCTCTCATAATATTCTTTCTTAACTCCATTCACATTGTAAGCTAAATAAGGTGTTTCGGTTTGAATTTTTCCATTGGGGTAATATTCTTTTTTCACACCATCCAGAATATCGTTTTTGTATGGGGTTTCTTCCTCCAGTTTTCCGCTCTCGAAATAGATTTTTTTCACACCATTTATAGTATCTTTTAAATAAGGTGTTTCTGTTTGAATCCTGCCACTATCGTAGTATTCCTTCTTAATGCCATTTCTGTCGTCATCCGTATAGGGAGTTTCCGAGCGCATATAACCGCTTTTATAATATTCCTTTTTTACGCCATTTATTTTCCCTTCCACATAAGGAGTTTCATATTGCAGTTTTCCTTTACGGTATTCCCTTTTAATTCCGTTTGGTTCTCCGGCTTTATACACTGTAAGACTATAAAAGATGGCCTGATTTGCATCCTGTGTAGTGTCTCCAGTTGCATCAATATATTCAATCCATTTTCCTTCTTTCACCCCACTCACCATTTTATTTTCAGCTTCCGCTTTGTTGGTAAAGCCCGCATCGGCAGGGGTTTGCTGGCAACCTCCATCAATATAGAAAAAAATAAATGGTACAATTGTTAATGGTAATTTATAGTTCATGTTATTTTGTAGTTATGGTATTGAACAAAATTAATCTTTTTCCTCAGCCAATAATTGCTGAAGGAATTCTTTATCCAAACCTCTGGGATATTCAAGGTATACGGTATCATCTTCAAAAACTTCATTCCGGAAATTAATTCGCAACCCGCTATTCTCATTTTCAATGGATGTGATGTTTTTAATTGGAATCAGAAATTTCTGGCCCAATTCACTTCGCATATATTTATAAAGCGGGAGGCAGTTTAATGGAATAAACAAGATGAGGATAATACTTTTTCCAACGCTTAATATTTCCAGAAAGTGAAAAAGATAAATAAGCCCACTACCAATAATTATACAACTCAATATCCACCATTTTCTTTTAGTGCTCTTTTGGATAGTTTTATTGTTTTTCGCTTCCATATTAACTGTCTCCGACCAATTACCTGTGTGTGTTAAATAGATATTTTCCGAGTCAATATTAATGTACCCGTATTCATATTTAAAGAAATGCCTGATTTCACTATCTGAATTTGAAAATTTCATCATTATTTAATCTTATGATGTAGTTGGCTATAAATGGAATAAAACGTCTCCTGATGACCAATATTGATTCACTGCCTTTTTCTTTTGAGAGAATAATTTTTACCGGGAAGGCCAAAAACAAACGGGTTGCAACATAAGCCTGCACGCCACTTACCTGAATATTATATTTATCTCCTATTGATAGATCCTGCTGTGTTATATTAATTTTCATGTGAATTTATTTTACAATGTATCTAATATAACGGTATCTTTCTATTGTGGAAATTAGAAGTGCTTACTGAATTAATTAGCCAATATCAAATATAATGAATTAAAGTATATTTTTTTCCTGATAATTTGTAGGCAAAATGGCAAAATTCGGTTAGAAAAGGCTGAAATATGAGTATTAAAAAAGCGGAATCCCTCATGTTTTGGAGAAATTGAGATGAGGAAAAAGGCCTGTTTCGGGCTTCAATATTAAATCCGAATTAAGTTGGATGTTTTTGTCTTATATTTGATGTAAAGCCTTAGATAACTGAACAATTATGTCGTTATTGGGGCAAGCCCGTTTCTTAATAATTACATAATTAAAGTTTAACATGAAAAAGCTTTCTGAAAAAATTAAATACTTACTTTTTGCATTATTGGTTAGTGTATCAAGTACCGCATTTTCACAGAATATTGCAATAAATTTAACAGGAGCACCTAGCGGAAATCCATCAGCCATATTAGATTTGGCGGCTAATTCCAACCTGGGATTTCTTATGCCTAAAGTAAGTTTGGTATCAACAACCGACGTTGCAACTATTCCAACTCCTGCAACAGGATTAATTGTGTGGAACACAAATGCAGCAATGACGGGTGGTTTGGGTGTTGGTTTTTATTATTATGATGGTGCACATTGGCAATATGTGTATAATAGTGGAAGTGCAATAGGCAATTTCATTAATAACCAAACAACGGTGCAGGCAGGTGCGAATTTTAATATTGGTGCAAACGGGCTTATTGGCGGAACTCTTGGAGTTACCGGTGCTACTACTCTAAGTAATACGTTAAGTGTTGCAGGTGCATCAACACAAACAGGCGCAGTGCAGCACGTTGGTACAACCGCTTTAAATGGTGCCACTACATTAGGAACTGCAGGCACACCCGGTAAATTAATATTTAATGATAATGCTGCCGGGCAATTAACTTTTGTTGCCCCTGCTGCAATTACAAACTATACATTAACATTGCCTGCAGCGGTTGCAACTGCAAACGGGCAGGTATTAACGAGTACTACAGCAGGTGTTTTGAGCTGGACCACCCCTGCCGGGGGTTCTGTTACTGCCGATAATGGTGCCAATATGAGTACACTTACCAATGTAGAATTGGGAGGTAATCTTACCAAGCCAACAACTATTACTAATAGCGGTAATACGCTTACCGTTGCAGGTTCTGCAGCAAGCACAGTACATGCTTCAAACGGTGCGGTTGGTATTGGTGGCGCTCCGAATGCTTCAACTATTTTGGATTTAACAAATACAATAGCCGGCAGTGGAACAGGAGCCGCATTCAGATGGCCTACAAACCCAAATCCTTCGGTTAATATTGCTGCCCCTGCAGTTGGAGATATGGTTTATAACAGTACAACTGGTTGTTTCAATTTCTATAATGGTGCCTGGGTTACCATGGGATGTCCTTGCAACACAGCTCCTACAATACCTACTATAACCGCGAGTTGTTCACAGTCATGGCAGGGCTCTTCCATAACGTATACCTCATCTGTAACTACGGGTGTAACATTTACATGGTCTGTATCTGCAACTGCAGGAGTTCCAACAATTACAGCAGGGCAGGGAACAAGTAGTATTACAGTAACATGGCCAAGTAGCGGAGCAGCAACTGGAACAGTTACATTATCTCTTACCAATATGTGCGGAACAACAACGGCCACATTAGCTGTTCCAATTAATGCCACCCCAACTATATCCGGGACTACTCCAATATCAATAAATACTGTAGGTAACGTGTATACTTGTTCTTTGGCCGGTGCAACCTATGCATGGTCGTTTACAACCAACACAAATGGAAGCACTATTGTCGGCTCCACAATTGGCCAAACAGCAACTGTAACAGCAGGCAGTACGGCGGGTTCATTTACGCTGCAATGTGTTGTTTCATTTGGTTCATGCACGCAGACAATAACTTACCCTGTAACTGTTAACGCGTGTATAACCAGCGTTGTTTATGATGTTAGTGCAACCACTGCACAGAATGTTAATACAATATCAATTACTACAACTGCTCCAAATGAAATGATTATTGTTGAAACGGGTGCAAGCATGACTTATGCCAGCAATTTTACTCCAAGTGTAACATATGCAGGTGCAGGAAGTGGCACTGCCACCCAGATTGTATCTAATTTTGCTACCTATTTTACCAGTTATAAACAATGGGCTGTTGTGTTTGCATTCCCGGCTCCTACACAGGGCACCTATAATATTACGGTAAATGAATCAGGGGCATCACAGTATTATAATCAGGTAGCGTCCTTTAAAGGTTTTTGCACCACTCCAAGCGTGGCTTCAAATGTAACGACATTAACCCCCGGAATTGTAAATTACACCTCTTCTGTTTCATCTATATCCACTACAGTAACCACATCTGTTACAAATTCAGTGATTTTATCTTTTGGAAGTATGTTTAGTACAACATGTGCAACAAGCGGAGCAGCATTTACATGGACAGGGGCTACCGATCTTAAGGACGTTTTTGATAACTGTTGGGAAACCGATGGATCTATAGCTTATACAAATGCACCCACAGCAACTAATTATACAATCACTTGTAAAGAAGTTTATACAACAAACAATCCCGATATTTTAGATGGAGTTCTGCAACCAGTGTATATTCACCCTTAGTGGAAACTTATTCAAAGCAAAAGGGGTTAACTTAAAGTTATGTTAACCCCTTTTGCTTTGAATAATTTGAATAGGAATTAGGAACGGGGCTAACACCTCCATTACCGCGTTACCTTTTCCATGAGATCATAAAATAATTCATTAAAGACACCCTTAATTTATATTAAACTATAGGTGTATATTTACTTTATTTGCTAAAGTCAAATGAAGTAATTGAAAAAGCCTAACCCATACAATAAAGTAAGGAGCAAAGCCACCGGTAAAAGTTGGATTCACAGCTTTCGGAGTACGCAAAACAAGACCCGAGAAATATTATTTGCATTCATTTTATTGGTGCTATTCATTCCCCTGGTTGAATATAAGAGTAAGATGGTTACTATGAAACCACTTGGCGGTTCGTTTGAACTGGCAAAAGACACTACATGTACTTTAGAAGGGTGGTTTGATGGAAAATATCAGCGAAATCAAACAAACTATTACAACGACAATTTCGGGTTTCACAACTTCTTTATCCGCCTGCATAATCAACTTGATTTTACACTCTTTAAGAAAGCAAATTCAGATAATTTAAACGTCGGAAAAGAGAATTATATTTTTTGGGCAAGCCAGATAAAAGCATATTACGGAGAAGATTATATTGGAGCAGATAGTATTAAAAACAGGCTGAGAAAACTGAAGTTTATTCAAGACACACTATCAAAATTGGGTAAAATGTGTATGATAGTTCTCGCACCCGGCAAGGCTGCTTTTTATCCTGAATATATACCAGAGAGATTTAAAACCTCACGAGGTCCTACAAATTACCAATACTATAGTAAATATGCTAAGGAACTTAGTATTAATTGCCTTGATTTAACAAGCCTTTTTTTATCTATCAAGGCTAAGGCAACCTATCCTTTATTTCCTCAATATGGCGTGCACCTTAGCTATAATGGCAATGTAGATGCAGGCGAGATACTTTTAGGAATGGTTGAATCGCTGGGGAAAATTAAGATAACGCCGCTAACCTATGTAAACCTTGAATCGACAGAAGAGGCCGGTACAGATCTGGATGGTGAAAACAATTTGAACTTGTTATTCAGCCTTAAAAAAAGGAGAGTTCAATATATGCAGGGATATGTGCCAAAGGACTCTAAAATCCTTGCTATTCCTTCGTTTCTGGTTATTGGTGATAGTTATGCCAAAATGATGTTTTCAAAAAGTGGCATAAGTAATGTGATTTCTGCTCGCAGCCATTTCTGGTATTTCGGCAAGAAAATGTATTCCCGGTCAGACCCAACTTTTGCAAAGACAGTAGATGTTGGGCCGGAATCTGCCAAAACGGCCGTATTATCGCATGACGTAATTGTGATAATGGAAACTGATATTAATCTGCCAAATTTCAGTTATGGCATTATTGAATCTTTGTATGATCAATTTAAAAAAGGATAAGCCATTTTAATATCTTTGTTAAGTATAAAGCAAATAGTTGTGGTATTCCATAAAATATTGAACCGTTTTCGAAGTTTGTTTTCCCTATGTTTTGGGGTTCTTCTAATTCAATTACAGGTACAGGCTCAGCGCGATGCATTTGTGACTTCATTCTATGATGCTAAACCTGACAGGAAAGTATTGTGCCGGTTAATTTATAATGATACTACCGGCAAAAGTAATTTCAGGTTTAAAAAAATAAATTGGTATTCATACAAATCTCCCGATAGCTTATTCAGGGCTAAGAGCCTTCTCTACAAATGGACAGTAACCTTTGACGGAAATGGAAATCCAGTGACGTTAATTAAGCAAGACGTTAAAGAAGGCGAATATGATAGTACGATTATTGGGTATGATAATCACTATAACAGAATTAGTGAAATTACATTCCGTACAGATAAGACTACAGAGCAATATAAATTTGATGAAGGTGAATATTTTACCTGGAATGAAAAAGAAAAGATGAGTAAAGATTCAATTTCCAGAAGAAATAATGATATTAAAAATTACAACGACAAGGAGTTTAATACCTTCTGTTATTATTATAAATATGATCAAGCCGGCAACTTAATTAAGATAGTTATGGTAGATAATTCTGATACCAATGTGTTTAGCTCGGAATATGACGCGATGAACCGGGAAATAACAATTAATAATAAACTGAGTGGATATTCCAAGAGGGAATTTAAGAAATATAACAGTAACAACCAGGTTATTGATAATATTTCTATTAACACAAATGGGGATAAGCTAAGATTGATAAAATCTTTTGATGATAAAAAGAGGGAGATTATGAGCGCTAGATATGTTGGAAATACCTGTGAATCGAGGGATACGACCATATATGATAAAGACGGAGGAAGGCAATGGATTCTAAATTATTTTGGACTCAAGCGGAAAGATGGTTCATGTGCTAACCAAAGCAAGACTGTAACCACGTATGATAAAAACAATAACGAGTTGTTGGATGTTTATACATCATTTGAAAACGGGAAACAGCGAACCGTTACTACCACCCACAAATATGAATTTACCGGGGATGGAAAAATACTCAGCGATACCATCACGAAAGCTACGGCCAGCGATTGGCAATGGGGACGGGTTATTGAAGTCCATCTGAATAAATACGATGCACATGGAAATAGAATATATGAGGAGATAATGGGAGGAACTCAAACAACCTATAATTCGAAACAGACCTGGGCGTTTAATGAAAAAGATAAACCGCTTGAACATGATATTTATTCAACCTGCTCCGATGATATTTGGAAAAAGGTAATTGATATCTATTATCCGGATGGGGTAACACTAAAAGAAGAAATTACCGTATTAAAGGATAGTGAAGCAAAATTAAAATTTGGTAAAGACTCCAGAAGGATGGAGGAAATTGAGCATCGATGGGATTCATATCTGAAAACATACGCAGAATATGAAGAATAGGGTTCTTACAATACATTTTATGCTGTTTCTGGCTTTCGCTGTTTTGCCATTAAATATTTATGGACAAGACCGATGGAGGGCAAATTCTTATTTAAGGCCTTGGGCCGATATCAATAGTAAAGCATGTATTATTAAGTTTCAGTTTAAAGATACTACAGGAAAAAGCAAGTTGAAATTTAAAAGGATTATGAGTACATGGTACGAATCCGAAGACAGCACATTAATGCACAAAAGAATCACCAAAAAATTTATAACCACCTTCAATACCTCAGGTGAGCCAATTCTTTCAATTGCTAAAGATAGCCTTGGAAAAACTACTGACAGCACAATTGTTATTTATGAAGTAAAGGATAATCAAAAAGAAGAAATTGGATATAATAGAGACAACCCGGATGGAGAATTAAAAGTAGCGTATAAAGAGTTCATGACAGTAAATAAGAACGGAGAAATAGTTCAGGATTCAGATATAATAAGGAATACAGACACTACAAAAAAGAATCAACCTGAGTTTTTAACAGAGAGTTATAAGCGCACTTATGATAAAGCCGGAAATTTAATTGAAATTATGCGTGTGTATATTACCGATACTACTATCAAAATATCGGAATATGATAATAAAAACAGGGAAATAAGTAATCGTATTTATTTTAATAAGGTATGGTCTTTGGAGAAGAAAATTTATAAAGATAATGAGACAGAACTGGAGGAAATATTTATTAAAAGCCCGGTGACACAGAAAGGACTATTACCACCAATGACAATAAGGATAGGGAAATCGGTAATGCCGGCTATACCAATAATTGGGTTATTTATAAGGAAACTACCTTTTATAATGAGGATGGAAGCCATACAAGTTATTACACTAACTACGGAGTGAAAAGTAATAAATCCGGCTCATGCCAAAATACCAAAACGATAGTTACAACCTATGACAAATACGACAACCAAGTTTCCAAAGTAGAAAATTCAATTAGTAATGGTAAACCGCTAACCACAATTGATAAATATCAATACACAGCGGATGGGAAAATACTTTCCGATTCAATAAGTATTATTAAACAAAGTAAGTGGGAATGGGGGAAAACTCTTGAGGTTATTATTCATAAATATGATGAACATGGAAATTTAATTTATTATGAAAATATTGGCGGAGAATATATTTCCAATAATTCAAAAACTACCCGGACTTTTAATGAAAAGAACATGCTTTTGGAAGAAAGGAAATATAATTCTTGTTCTGACGTTTACAAAATAGTTGAAAAAGACAGTTACTATCCTGACGGGGTTACTATTAAAGAACAGGAAACCGTAGATTGGGAGGGGGATAAAAAAGTGAAATACGGAAAAGATGGCCGTAGGCTTGAATCATTAATACTTTTAAATGGGAGATATACCCAGGAAATAGACGAATATGAAGAATAAGTATCCGCATTAATAATTGTAGTGATGTTTTTTAAAACGCATTTGCAGGTATATTTATTTCTTACGTTTTCATTTGTATTGCTTTTCAAGCAAGCAGAGGCGCAAAGAGAGCCATCTTTTGTAGGTTCAGGAGAGTTTCTGGAAAAGGTTAATAAAGGAACTCATTTGTTTTCATTACTGTTTAAAGATACAACGGGCAATGACTTTAATACTGTCAGGAACATTACCATTTACAGATATGTATCGTCTGACACCAGCCTTTCAAATAAAAGTCTTGAAGCGAAAATACAACTGGAATTAGATCGTATTGGGGATGTGATAAGTTCTAAAAAATATGACAACGCTGGTTTTCTTTATGACAGTATTATTACCGTTTATGATGATAGTTTCCGGGAGATTCATCGAAGCTATTACGGTACGCAGGATACGCTACGCCCTCTGCATTTATATGATGACAGATATTATGTACGCGATACACATGGCAACATTCTAAAGGATTCGGAACGCACAAGGGGTGAGCAATACTGGGAAGGGCCGTTTACCATATTCTGTCAATATTATAAGTATACATATGATAAGGCTGGAAATAACATAAAACGGGCCTGGATAAAAAATCCGGATACGGTGATAAACATAAAAAAATATGACAATAAAAACAGGTGTACGGCCTCCTACACTAATGCTAATGATGTGCATCGAAATTCTGACTGGACTAAATATGATGACAGTTCAAATGTACTTGAAGAGGGGCATATTAACCAACATGGTGATACAAGCAAAACTATAAATGGTTACAACGAAAAGAAGAGGAAGATTTTATATATTTATTACAAAAGAGGAAAGCTGTTCAGGAGTCGAACAACTAACTATAATAATGACGGAAGTTATGTTCGGACCTTGATAAATTATCAGGATGATGGGTATGATGAACAAGGACATTACTGTTTCATTTTTGGAAGAGGGGAAGAATACACAGGCAGAATTGAAAGCAAAACAATCGCCAATTTTGATAAACATGGTAACGAAACTTCAAGCGTGGAAATAAGATATAGAAAGGGAGATTCTACTATTACAAATACAATTCATAACTATCAGTTTACCAGTGACAGGAAATTAATTTCAGATACTGAAACAATTGAAAAGCAAGGCTACATGAAGTCTTCAAAAACGCAAAATATAACATTGAATAAATACGATGCTCAAGGAAATCTGATAGAGCATGTACAAATTGAAGGCAATTATCCGGAGGATAATAATAAGGAGACTTATTCCTACAATGAAAAAGATAAGTTACTGGAAAGTGATTATTATAAGGGATGTGGGAATAAACCGCAGAATAAGAAAATTAAAATCTATTACCAGGATGGAGTTACGCTTAAAAAGGAATATGAAATAAATGGAAATGGTTACAACTACAATGTCTATGGAACTGACACGCGATTGTTAGAAATGGTAAGAACATATGCCGGGGTGTTAACCCAGATAGTAATTGAATATAAATAAAACCTATTCTTACGAACTTGTATACTTCCTCCATTTCTCAATCACCTTTTCCATATCATCAGGAAGTTGAGATTCGAAGTACATTTCTTTGTGGGTAGTCGGGTGGATAAACCCTAGTGACATAGCATGTAATGCTTGTCGTGGACATAATTCAAAACAGTTTTCAACAAATTTGCTATACTTTGCAGTGACTTGTCCGCGCAGAATTTTATTGCCTCCATATACTTCGTCGTTAAACAAAGGATGTTTTAAATACTGCATGTGAACACGTATCTGGTGCGTGCGTCCTGTTTCAAGACGACATTCAAGCAAGGTTACATAATGGAATCTTTCTAATACTTTGTAATGTGTAACTGCATTCCGCCCATGGTCTCCGTTTGGATAAACCGCCATTTTTTTACGATCTTTGTGGTCTCTGCCAACATGGGCATTTACAGTTCCCGTATCATCTTTAAAGTCGCCCCATGCCAATGCAATATATCGGCGCAGCACTTTCTTTTCATGAAACTGCTTCGCCAGTTTGGTCATTGAGCGGTCATTCTTGGCAATTAACAGTAGTCCCGAAGTATTTTTATCTATACGGTGGATAAGCCCGGGGCGCAATTCCCCGAAAGGGTCTTTCTCGTTTGTGCGGGCAGGTTTAGGAAGATTACCTACATAATAAGAAAGTGCATTCATAAGAGTTCCGGTGAAATTACCAACGCCAGGATGCACTACCATTCCTGCAGGTTTGTTTACCACCATCAGGTCGGCATCTTCGTAAACTATATTAAGAGGAATATTTTCAGGAATAAGTTCAATTTCCCTTTTCGGGTAAGGAAACACTACACTTATTTCATCCGCCGGCCTTACTTTGTAACTCGATTTGCTGTTTTTTCCATTAACAAGTACATTACCCTCCTCCAGCGCATATTGAATGCGTGTGCGGGTTGCATTCTCTATTTTATGCAGAAGGTATTTATCAATCCTTAGGGGTGTTTGCCCCGGATCTACCTTAAATGAGAAATGCTCATACAAGTCATTATCTTCACTTTGTGTGTCTGTCTCTTCCGCAATCATAGTTCAAGTGTAAAAACAAAAAAGGGATACCCTAAAAGGGCTCCCTTTTTATACTAATAAAATTGCTACTAAAAGCTTACTTCTTTGTAGTATCTTTCTTGGTGGTATCGGCTTTCATCGCAGCAGCTTTCATTGAATCAGCTTTCGCTTTCATCATTGAAGCAACTTTAGCTGTTGAATCAGCAATACGGGTAGAATCTTTTACGTGTTGTTCAGCCTTAGCTTTTTCTTCAGCGCTAGGGCCACATGCGATAAATGCTAACATGCCAAAAGCGGTAGCAAAAGTCACTAATTTTTTCATTTTTTGTGTAGGTTTGATGGATTAAAATAGGGCGCAAAAGTAGTATTTTTTTTCAAATCCAAACATTTTTTCTTTTTTTTTTGAAAAAAAAGCAATTATTTCTGAATTATAATGAATTCGGTGCGGCGGTTTTTGGCTCTACCTTCCTCAGTATCATTACTTGCCACAGGGTTTGATGCCCCAAAGCCCTGAAAACTTAATCGTTCACCTTTTATTCCCTCCTTGGCGAGGGCTTGCATAACTGTATAGGCCCTGTCGGACGATAATGCCTGATTATCTCTTTCACTACCAATATTATCGGTATACCCTGCTATTTTAACCTTAATGGCAGGGTTGGATTTCATAAACTTGGCAAATTCCCTTATAACTTCCTGCGAAATAGCTTCCAATTGCGCAGATCCTGTTTTATAATAAATATCGTGAAGTACATAGTTTCCTCCCGATGCCAGCGTTTTCATACTAAAGTCAAGGTCAACCGGTTTGCCTGTAAAAGTGTCCTTTGATGTTATAATAGCAGAATTAAATGCATATCCTTTTTTATTAATAGATACTACATACTGTTCATTTTTCGATTCGTTTACCACTGCCGCAAAGGTGGCATTTACGGTATCATTTATTACTGCCGCTGTTTTATGGGTTTTTGTATTCGTAATAGTTATTGTTGCTCCGGTAATCTTGTTTCCTTCGTTATCGGTAATGTTACCTTTTAATAGTGCTACCTTTTCCGGCCGGGCTTCCTTATATAAGGCAAACTGATATATATCAAAGCCACCCATGTTTTCTCCATTTGTACGGTTCGGGTCATTGGAACAGAAATAACCGGTATTACCATCTGTGCTAACAAAAAAACCTACTTCATCGCTTTCACTATTAATAGGATAGCCAATGTTTTTAGGTTCCATCCATTTTCCAAGAGAATCCATACGTGAATAGAATATATCGAACCCACCCACTCCCGGCCATCCATCAGATGAAAAATAGAGCGTGTGGCTGTCGGTATGTAAAAAAGGGCTTTTTTCATTACCCGCAGTATTAATGCCATTGCCTAAATTCTGTGCCGGACCCCAAACTCCAGTAGAATCTTTTATTGTTTTATACAAATCGCATTTACCTAATCCGCCCGGGCGGTTGCTGGCAAAGTAAAGGGTTACTCCGTCAGATGAAATGCTGGGTTGGCTGTCCCAGGAATCAGGATCGTTAACTTGTTGTCCCAGATTCTTTATATCGGTCCATTTGCCTGCTGCAAAGTCACAATAATATAAGTCGCAGTTGGCTCCTCCATCTGCAGAGGCTTTACAAATTGTAAAAAAAAGATGGTTGTTATCAATTGTAATAGAAGGGCCTCCTTCGTTCCTGCCCATATTGAATGGAGGGGGGAGGATTTTTCCATTATCAAAAGATAAATCATTCTGGCGGCGGCTCATCATAAAGTATTCTTTCATATTGTCCTCAGCCTGAAAAGCAGCATTCATATCTTTCTTAATAGGCATCCTACGTGTATAAAATGCCAGTTGGTTATCAGGCGAAATGGCAGCAAGGTATTCATCGTAGTTGGTACACAAACCTTTAACCATGTGGGGGTCGAAAGGCACTTTTTTCGTAAGTAGATTATCATAAAATGAAGCAGTTTTAATATCCTTTTTGGCTTCATATAACATGCCATCGAGGCTTTTGTTGAATTTTTTTACATCATCATCTTTATAGTCGAGATATTTCTGGAGGTACTTTACCGCATCTGCATATTTACCTGCTTCGTAATAAGCTATGCCAACAAAATAATAAGGGTCGGAATGATAATGGGGGCAGGTATTTATAATAGTTAAGAAATAAGGAACAGCAGGATCAAATGCAGTTTGATGTGCCAGGGCAGAACTAATAATTTCCTGTGCCAAGGCAAAATTAGCGGGAACATAATCGGGCTCCATTTGAATAGCCTGTTTCAGAAAGGCTTCCCGTTCTTCTTTTTGATATTTATGTTTGTCGGTCCCTTTTTTATAAAGCTCAATGGCTTTTTTATTGTCGGTTTGTCCGCAGGTGGAGTCCTCTTGTGCAAATAGATTCACACCCTGAAAACAAAGTAATGTAATGACAATGATTTTTAAGGCGGAAAATCTAGGCATACTTTAAAGTAGAAATCTTAAAGTTTCAAAATTATGCAAGTTAGGTTGAATAACGTTAAAAAGTAATCAACATAGTATGTATAATGCAAAAAGGGGGGAATAGATACAGGTGCATTGCTAGATTAAAATCAAACAAGCTGAAAGGTATTACGATAAGTTTTTATATCGCCCCCATCTGTATCAACTGAACAATATTTTCAATTTCTTTATCTTCAGTGTCAGGATCATATCTGTCTTTCATATTGTTGCCAAACACTCGGGCGACAGATTGCCACATAAAAGCAGAAAAAGAGCCACGCAATGTTTTTACCATATCATAACTCGTGGTTCCTGATTCCCTATTAATTAGCTTAAAAAGTATTCTACCCTCTTCGGGGCTAAGGCCCACCATATCAGCCCGGTATTGTTCTTTTATCACTTTATCCATTTCTTTAAGATATGTTTTCTTCTCTTTTTCGGTGGTCATACCTTTTAAGTTCGCCTCCAGTTGCCGGAATGTTGCATCTATCTGAATAGCATAGGGGTAAGTTTGCTCAACTTCATATCTTAGTAAATAGTACATATTTGCCTCTTTAGCATCCGGAAATTTTCGTTCGGCATAAACCATCACAGTGCTAAGGTTACAAACACCCACAGTATCACCATCAAGAACTGTTGCCGGGAGTGTTGAATAAAGATCCATACGCTTAAGTTTCACGATTTTAGGTTGTGACTTTACAGCTAAAGGCATGAAACTAAGTAGTATAAATGTGAAGAAAACTATCCTGTTCATATACTCTTTTAACGAATTTGTTACCAGAAAGTTATTTTTCCCTATCAAATATAAAACATAATTATGAGATTCTAATATTTTTTTTACTTTTGTGACCGGATACAAATGCCTGTGCGATGGGGATACAAATACTTATTTTCTTAGTTTCTTTTTTTGTTGTGT
Organism: uncultured Bacteroidota bacterium; assembly: GCA_903901055.1. Taxonomy (GTDB): domain Bacteria; phylum Bacteroidota; class Bacteroidia; order JABEUT01; family JABEUT01; genus JABEUT01. Next base: position 15,277 of record CAIUPO010000015.1, on the reverse strand, counting down.
TTGTTTGCACACCCTCTCTTATTAAGGTTTCTCTTATGAAAAACCTTACTGATGAACCCGGAGATTTACGTAAAGTGCATTCAAAACATATACCAACACTTGGTGGCGTAATAATATTTGCGGGTACCGTGTTTTCGCTTACGCTATTAATGCCGACCATTGCAACATACAATGCAGCAGCCAATGCTATAGCTGTTTCCGATATGTATTTTCTTATGGCCGCTTTGCTAATAGTTTTTTTCATAGGAATAAAAGATGACATTGTTGGAACTGCTCCAATCTTTAAGCTACTCGGACATATCCTTGTTGGGATGATACTTGTTCTCATGGGCAATATTCGCATCACTGGATTCCATGGGCTTTTTGGCATACACGAAATACCCTATTGGGCAAGTGCATTTCTTTCCGTATTTACGTATGTAGTAGTTGTAAATGCGTTTAACTTTATTGATGGACTTGATGGCCTAGCAACCGGAATCGGATTTATATCGGTCACCTGTTTTGGGGTTTGGTTTACACTTAGCGGTAGCCTTGCTTTAGCTTCTATTGCCTTTGCTCTTGCAGGTGCTTTATTGGGCTTTTTGGTTTACAATTTCGCACCCGCAAAAATTTTCATGGGCGATTCCGGTTCACTTTTTACGGGGTTAATCCTGTGTACACTCGGCATAAAATTGATTGAATTTGATCCGACACAAGTGCCTTCGTATATGGTTGCTGTTTCGCGTCCATTGATTGTTATGGGCCTGTTTGCTTATCCGCTGATGGATATGCTCAGGATTGTAATTATACGAACGTTGAAAGGTGTTTCACCACTTTCCGCTGACCGCAATCACCTGCACCATGCATTAATTGATATCCATCTCAGTCATGGAAAATCTTCCGGATTACTTTATGGATATACAGTTGCAGTTATTGGTTTGGTATATTTGGTAAAAGGGATGAATCCAACCATATCATTTATTATTGTGGGCGGTTTTGCAATAATGACTTTACAAATTCCAATTTTCATACGTTACAGATTGCGTAATAGTAAAACTGTTATTATGAAAAAAATGGACCGTCAGCACGCCAACTAAATGCGTAAGAGAGTATCCCTTATTCTGTTATTTATTGTAAGTGTTTTTTATGGAATTGGTCAGACTAACATGACCCTTGACAGGGATTTTTTGTTGCCTTACCAATCTGAGTTTAATGATAAATCGAATATACAGTTTACGAGTGTAATGCCTTATGATAAGGAGAAGACTAAGCCTGTTTTATGGCATGACAGTGCGAGCGGTGTAGAACCGGTTATGAATACAAATTGGTATACCGGATATCGGGATTTATTATTCAGAGGCAGGGACAAGGAACCTTCTTCAGGTAAAGTAAATATAAACATTACTTCGCTTGAAGGAGGCAGTGGTGGCTATGATGTATATGCAAAAAAAGCCATGTATGATTATTTTGGCGGAGCGCATTTAGATTTAAAGTGGGGTAAAAAACTTTCTTTTTCTGCGAACTATATTGGCGGAGATATTGTTGCCCCTTCATTTATGGACAGCATTATTAAAAGATATAAAGTTGTCCCCGGAATGGGTTATGCGTACGGCACGGCGGCTAAAGGATATTCGTATCAATATTGGGATGGATACCTGTCTTACAATATAGATTCTCATTTCAACTTTCAAATAGGAAAAGGAAAACAGTTTTGGGGTGATGGATATCGTTCACTTTTTTTGTCGGATGTTTCAAACAGTTATCCCTACTTTAAAATTACTGCCACCATTTGGCATATTCAATATGTAAGTATGTTTACAGTTATGCAAGATGCGGAAGCACCGAGCGGGCTGGTGCGCGACTTTCATACCAAATATGGTTCATTCCATTATTTAACCTGGAATGCATCTCCACGTTGTAACTTTTCCCTTTTTGAAGCAATAACTTACGATGGGGACAGTGGTCAATATAGGCGAGGGCCCGATCCGGGATATTTGAATCCAATTATATTTTACCAGCCTGTTAATTACAATATCGGTGACCCCGATAAATCGCACTTAGGAGCTGCGTTCAAAATAAAGGTCGCTAAAAAAGAACAGTTTTACGGGCAAATCCTGATAGATGAATTTAAACTTCAGTATGTTTTTCAACGTCATGGAGTACCAGATGGATGGTGGGGAAATAAGCAAGGTTTACAAGTAGGATTTAAAGCATTTGATTTGTTCGGAGTGAAGAATCTTGCATTCCAAACGGAGATAAATTATGTACGTCCGTTTACCTATACAGCCCGTGACCCTCTTCAGAACTTCTCTAATTTCAACCAACCGCTTGCCGACCCCGAAGGAGCAAACTTTATTGAATCTGCTTCCTTCCTGACATATTACCACAAAAACTTCTTACTCCAGGGAAGTATTGTTGCCTACAAATATGGAGGCGATTCGGGAAGCAGCGATTGGGGACAAAATATTTTTATAATATACACCCAACACCAAAAGGAGTTTTATAATCATGTAGGGCAAGGGATATCTATTTACTTAGCTACGATTGGCCTGAAGGCAGACTATATTATCTCTCCGAAAATGAATCTGAAAGCCGAGTTTGCGGCGTATGAGTGCATTGATAAAGTAGCAGGAACAACCATAAGTGAACCTTATGTAACCCTGGGGATAAAAACGTCGTTGGGAAACCTGTACAACGATTTCCGGTAAACTAAAACAGTAGTAGAATATTAATCGATAAGGCCCTTATCCTTGTGGGTTTTGTAGTATTTGTTCATCACAAACATCCATCCCACAAAAAGAATAGATAAAAGGGTAATATAAAATACACTTGGACACCAGCGGAGTTTCTCAAGAATAATACGAAATGATGCTTCAGAAATTCTGCCTAGCCAATGCCATAAACCAGTTGTGTAGCCATACCATGTAAGTAACATATCCTTTTTATTTTCCGCAAATGTAATAATTATTTGAAACGGTTGCTTTTTATTTGCGAATTTTACCCCGTATGTTGTTGAAGTTATTTAAAACCAACCCACTCTTATTGCTTGTGTTTGGCATTGGACTAAGCACTGCTTTATGGGTGCTTACAATTCTTCATCCCGGCAAAACAATATATCCTTACGCCGACATTACTTTGCTGGCGCCCTTTTTCGACTGGATACATAATTTTCCGGTGGTGAAGGAGGTGCTTGGTTTTGCGGTCTTGTTAATAGAAGCAGGTGTTTGGAACCGTATTGTAAACAAGCATTCTTTGCTGCGTCAATCAACTTGGTTTCCATTTTTTTTCATGGTTATATTATTGAGTTGCAGGGCTTCTTTAGTTGGGTTTTATCCCGCCATGGTTTCCTCTTTCTTCCTTGTCCTTGCCATCCACAGGCTCATCTCATCACACATGAAAGAAAGGGCTTTATCGGATGTTTTCGATTCCGGTTTGTTTGTAGGAATTGCTACACTATTTTACATTCCTTCCATGGTATTCTTAATCCTCCTTTGGATTGGATTATTGTTACTCCGAACCATTAACTGGAGGGAGTGGGCCTCAACCATTATTGGGTTTTTGCTCCCGTTTGTATTTACATTTACCTACAACCTTGTTTTCTTTCCACATTATCCATGGTACAATAAGATAACTGGTGAGTTCTTTTATAAAAGTGTGCATCTGTCCTTTTCTTGGGAGCAAGTAACCGTAATGGTTATTATCTTTATAGCTGCCGCAGGAAGTGTTTGGTTTTTTGTGAATAGAATAACCGATAACGTAGTAAAGGCTCAAAAATTCTGGACACTCATGTTATGGTTCATCCTGATTGGGGCCGGGGCGGTACTTATTTGCCCCGTGAAAGATTCCCGGGCATTTTCAATACTTGCTATCCCGGGTTCATTTATCCTATCGGCGTACTTCCTGAAAACAAAGTCGAAATTGTTGTCCGAACTGTTGTTTATTTCATTGATAGCAGGAGTTATAATCAGCATGTTTTTTTAGGTCGGAGCCCGACTTGCAATTATTTAAACTGACACTAGATAGTATGGTCCGCCGCGGCGGATGAAACAAGTTCAGCATGACCGCACGGGCCGCCATAGGCTTATATCTTATATCTCCTATCTTATATCTCCTATCTTATATCTCCTTTTTACCCTATCTTTGCAGTACAAAAACAAGCAAGAAAATGTTAAAATTCGGAGTAGTAGTAGTGCCGGGGTCTAATTGCGACCATGATACCATTTATGTAATTAAAAGCATATTTAAGCAAGACGCTGTGGCGCTATGGCATAAGGATAATGACCTGCAAGGTTGCGATGCAATTATTGTACCCGGTGGCTTCTCTTATGGAGATTATCTGCGTGCTGGTGCATTGGCAAAATACTCTCCCATGATGAATGCGGTTGCCGCATTTGCCAAAGAGGGCGGCATTGTAGTAGGCATCTGTAACGGCTTCCAGATTTTGTGTGAGGCGGGATTATTGCCCGGTGCTTTGTTATTGAATACTCAACCTGAATCAGGTGTGAACTACTCTTGTAAGAATATACATTTGATTGCACAAAATGATAACACTGCGCTTACTGCCGGAATACCAAAAGGGAAAGCCCTTACAATCCCTATTGCACATGGCGAAGGAAGGTATTTTGCTGATGATGCCACTCTTGAAAAATTAAACAAAAACGGACAAATTCTATTCAGATATTGTGATGAGAAAAGTAATATAACTCCTGAATCAAACCCGAATGGTTCACTTGAAAACATTGCGGGTATATGCAACGAAACCAGAAATGTATTTGGTATGATGCCACACCCGGAACGGGCTTCTGACGAGCATCTTGGCAATACCGATGGCAAATATATTCTGAATGCGCTTATAAAAGCAGTGGCCAGTAAACAGTTGTCAGTAGTAAGTTAATGGTCAATTCTGTTTTTACTTTTTAACACTTATTTTCTCAATTTTACTTGACCAGTTTTGACTTGAGTGTCAGTAAGACTCAAAAATTGGAGGTGTAATATTGGCACTTTATTGTCAGATAATCAGGATGAATAACTATGTCATATAAAAAGGGGTACTGACATACAATTAAATATATTTAATTAGTACATTGTTGATATATTTATTTACGCGGTAAATGCGTGGCAAATGCCTGCCAAATATATATTTATTCGTGAATAGCACTGTTGATAAATTAAGTCATTGACTTTTTTAAAAAGCACTTTTCCAACATTTATTTTTGCACTATAAATTAAAAAAATAAGGCAATGAATTCAAAAGACCAAACAGCTAAACAAAAGGAAGCCATGCTTAAATCGCTGGAGGCTTTTCACGGTAATGTAAGGAATGCCGCTGCCGATGCGAAGGTTTCGGAACGCACACATTACCGATGGTGCAGGGAAGACAGAGAATACAATAATGCCATTGGCAGTATAATTGACATCAGGCTGAGGCATGCAAAAGAATTGTTACTGGAAAAAGCAATGGTGAAAATTGAAGAAGGCGACTCAGCGGTTTTAAATAAAATGCTCACCATATTTTATAAAGATTTTGATGGAGAGCTGAACTATTTCAATAATTTTAATGACTGCCCGGAGGAAGTGGATGTGTAAAATTGTAAATGGAGTAGATTTAGGAAGCTAAAAGCAAACTTTCGTAAAACGGTTTAAAACTTGCGCATTTATTACTATCGTATAGAGAATCATAGTGCTCTATATCTGTTACTTTAGCAAGTTTCTCAATATCTCCTCTATGTTTATCGTAATTGGCCCCAATTAATTTATAGATTTCAGCCAGAATATCGGCTGGGCATGGAAACGTTTTCTCAGGGTCAACCAACTCTAAATCATGTCCTGTATTTTTACATATAAATTCATAAGTTAATATTGGGTTAATACGTTCTAGTAAATGGTTGATTGCCAAAAACCAAGCTTCAGTTTCCATAATTGCAAAATTAAAGAATATTAATGGAGGGTTTTTAGAATTTGATTTTATATAGTCAAGCGCTGCTTGCCTTTTCGCTTCAATTATATGTGTGTTAATTTCAGTAGTTAGTTCTTTATATTCCTGACTATACATATCCCTTAATCCAATTATACGTTCATATCCTTTCTCAATCATTGTTTTTTCGTTCCTCATGATTACAGAAAGGACCCTATTATCATTTCCAACGTTTACTATTAGATAATGAAAGGTAGCATCCGGGCATGGATTATCATATTCAGCATGTCTATATTCATCACGCCATAATTCTTGGCATATTAAATCAACATTATAGTGAAACTTTTTAAATAAAAGTTCACGAACAATTATTAATTCGGTTTGACCCTCAACGAATACTGCTATTCTTCTCATTTCTTATCTTAAGAAATCGGAGGTAAATAAATCAAAATTGTTGAGGCCAATTAAATCAAACTTATCAAATTTTTCTTTGCTATTGGAATAGTTGTATGATTGTATTGTATCTCCATTTCGAACAAGTATATTCCAGTATTTAATGTCAACAACATTCATTAAAAAACTATCATTACTTGTTGCAACAAATTGTACATTATTCTCTTTCATTTTTTTAAACAAAAGTTTACCTAAAGCGGTAGCCCGACTATAATCTAAACCTTCACATAAATCATCAATAATGATAAGAGAGGCATTACATTTCTCAATTAGATATTGAATATATAAGATTAGCCACATAGAACGAAACATGCCTTGAGACAGAGCAAATTCATCCACACTATGTTTTACTCCTTCCTCTGTAATTTTAAGAAGTAACTCTCCTTGAGTTCCTTTAACAAAAGTGATTTTCTCAACTTTATAGCCTAGGGAATTGAAATCATTTTTTACGGTTTCTTTGGCTTCATCTGTTATTCCTTCTAAGTACTTATTGAAATCTGATGAAGAAGTAAATGCGCTCTCTTCCCTTGATTCTGAAATATAATGAGGGTGTACATGACCAAACTTAAAAGAATATACACCATTTGCCCAAGTAATAAGTTCTTCGATATAAGGATATTCTTTTGAATCTCGACGAGTAACCATAAGAGGAATATTTTGCGGTGGATTTACATCCTCATAATCATTTTTAGTTTCTGAAAATATTCTTGCCTTATCATTAACCCGATTTATTAACTCTTCGCCATTTCTAGTCAATGTTTCCCTGATTTCATTCCGAATTGATGCAAAATATATATAATGAAAGGTGTTATTCTTTTCGTCTAGAAATTTAAAATCATATGTCCCTACATAGTATCCTGGTCCACGGTTTTTTAAAATCTCTGACATAAATTGAAGGTTATTCAATGTAGTTGACTTTCCTGAAGCATTTTTTCCTACAAGTAAATTTATATCCTGAAGTTTAATCGCATCTATTGAGAAGTAATTAAACCTCTCAAGACCAATCGTTGAATCAATACAAATTTTGAATTCTTTTACCTTCATTATTCGAATGTTTTATAAAACACGAAGCAATATTAGTAGAAATTATTGAATTACTTCAATGACAGTATTACAATCTAGCAAATCTTTAATTTGAAACAAAGATACCTATAAATATACACGTTTTGAAAATTAGGACCTTTCAGGTAAACTTTCCTTATTCCATCTTATGCATCACCGTTATCTCCAATGTCTGCACATGCTCGCCTTTTTCATTGGTAAATTCATAACCCCATGTAATGACACAATGCCTTTTTTCCGGATTTGGTTTAAAGAAAACGATAGTCACTTTTCCATGAATGGGTTGGTTGGCATAAATGGGTTTTAAGAGTTTCCATTTATTTATTTCAAGTCCGCAGATGATGGAGTCACTGAACATTTTAAACCAACTCCTTACATGGAAGGTATTTAATATCTGTGAGCCGCTACTCACAAGCCCTTTGAAGATACTTTTCTCGGCCGCTTCTTTATTAATATGAATGGGCAGCGGGTCGTTGCGTTCAGCGTAATCAATAATTTCCTGTTCTGTTAAGGTAACAGTGCCCATGTCGAAGGACTTGTTTAAGGCGAAGTCTTTAAATGAATATTTTTCCATAGGCGATATTAGATGGAACGCGGATGACATGGATTGTTTATGATTAATTATGATTTTTATAGTTATCTGAATCCGTTCTCATCATAAGCAATCCGCATCATCCGCGTTCCATTGGTTCTATTGTAGTTGTTCCTTTTTGCTTGTTGCGAATTTATACAGAATAAATCCAAGCAATAAGAAGAACCCAAGCGCAACAAGGTCACCCCAATTACCTAATTTATCACCAAATCCGAAATTAAGTTTATCAGCCAATGATATAGGTTTTCCATCAGCACTTGTTCCCATATTTATTCCTATTAAAATAGCAATGATAATACCTGTTATAGCCCCTCCAGCAATCAATCCGGAACTGAACAATGCGCCCGGTCCAATATCCGATTCTGCTTCTTTGGCTTTATTCTTTTTATCTACAATCCATTTTACAATACCGCCGATAAATATTGGCGTAGTGCTCGATAGAGGTAAGTATGCACCGACAGCAAATGCAAGTGAACTAACTCCGCAAAGTTCCATAACTGCAGATATACCCATTCCTGTAAGCACCAATCCCCAGGGGAGATTATGGCTCAGCAAGCCTTTAATAACTGTAGCCATAAGTGTTGCCTGTGGTGCAGGTAATGGGTGAGGATGCGCCAGGGTTGGAGCTCCGCCGATTCCAATGGTATTATTGAGAAGTGTGAGTGTAAACCCAATTGCAACGGTTGCGGCCAGCACCCCTATAATCAAACCTATTTGCTGTTTTACGGGCGTGGCCCCTAAAATATAACCTGTTTTTAAATCTTGTGAAGTGGCACCTGCATTTGCTGATGCAATACATACGATAGAACCTACTACCAATGCAATCGGTTGATATACATCTCCCGTCCAGCCTATGCCGACAAAGATGAGCGATGTAGCCATTAAAGTTGCAATCGTCATACCGGAAATAGGATTGGAAGAAGAACCAATCAATCCAACTATGCGCGATGATACGGTGACAAAGAAAAATCCAAATATTACAATCATGATAGATGAAAGAATATTTGTCGGCATGAATTGTTTTGGGATGATAGACATAAGAACAACCAATGCAATACTTCCTACTACCACATAAACCAATGGAATATCTCTTTCAGTACGGATTTTTTCGATTTTCTCTTTGCGGCTGTCTTTAATATCTTTAAATGAATCGCGGAAGGCGCTGATAATAGTAGGCATGGTTTTTATCAAGGTCATCAACCCACCGAAAGTAACTGCCCCTGCACCTATGTAGCGAATATATTTCCCCCATATTTCATCGGGACTCATTTGTGAAATAAGTTGTGTAGCTTCCGGAGGGAAAACAGTTGTAAGCCCACTGCCTAACATGGTAATTAAAGGTATGAGCACAAACCATGATAATACACCGCCTGCAACCATGATACCTGCAATACGTGGTCCTATGATATATCCAACCCCTAGTAATTCAGGAGTTATTTCTCCACTTAGTGTAGCATTAGGCAATGCGGAATTCTTACCGAATACATACGAAGGAACATCTTTCCAAAAACCAAATATGGACATCAATAATTTGTAGAGGAACGCAATTCCAACTCCATAATAAACTTTCTGGGCAAGCTTGCCACCTTTTTCTCCGGCAACCAACACATCAGCGCAAGCTGTTCCTTCCGGGTAGGGGAGATTGCCATGTTCTTTTACTATAAGTGAACGGCGGAGCGGAATCATAAATAAGACACCCAAAATTCCTCCTGCAAGAGCCAATACAAAAATCTGGAAGTAGTGAAAATATTCTTTACCACCTGCCAAAAACAATAATGCAGGAACTGTGAACACTACGCCCGAAGCAACCGATTCACCTGCAGAACCAATGGTTTGCACAATATTGCTTTCAAGGATACTAGCTTTGCCCAGCTTCTTAAATACGGAAATAGCAAGCACTGCAATAGGTATAGATGCGCTTACAGTCAGGCCCACCTTCAAGCCTAAATAAACAGATGCTGCGCCGAAGATAACTCCGAAAATAGCGCCCAGAATTATAGCCCGCATGGTAAACTCAGGGATTAAATCACTGGCTGAAATAAATGGTTTGAATTTTTTTTCTTCTGACATATTAAGGGTAAGTTATTCGTCCAATTTTAGAATTTTCTTTAAATTGATATTTATATTTTTTACTGTATTAGCATCAAGTTCACCTAGTTTGCCCAATACAAGAGATTTGTCGATTGTTGCAAATTTGGAAAGCCTCACCAAGGATTGTTTTTTTAACCCATTTTGTTCATTTGGAGATAACAAAATGTCAGTATCTTCTTTCCAATGTAATTGGGTGGAGATAAATGCAACTGTAACATCCTCATCGGAGTCTATAAGAAGAATGGCGGGCCTGTTTTTGTTGCCTGTCAGGTCAGTAAAAGGAAATGGAATAAGAACAATGTCGCCTTTCTTCATTTATATTTTTCTTTCAGGTCGGCAACCGTATATATCTCTTCCTCACTTTCTAAATAGGAAAAAGCAGTAGAAGAACTTATAAGTTTAGTTATACCTTTTTGAAGAATTTCTTCATCATACTTTTTCAGGATGAAATCAGCAAAATCTGCTATTTCATTTGCCTTATCCTTCGGAAGTTTTGAAAGTGCAGAAAGAGTCCTTTGAATAAGATTTTCCTTCGTCATTTTATTAATCTTTCCTCAAAGGTAGTGATTTTTCATAATTTAAGACATAATCAGTTAAACGGTTCATTGTAAATTAATTTTTATATTTGGACGCCCGCCCGGTTGAATTGAAATAAAATATTTCAGGTCGGACAGGCAACAAAAACAACTTACATGGAAAATACACAAGTACGAAAAGGTCACCCCCGCTCCCTTTACATTCTATTCCTTACCGAAATGTTTGAACGTTTCGGGTATTATTTAATGGTAGGTATTTTCTTCTTATACCTGGTTGGTTCCAAAGCTCATGGAGGTAAAGGTTTCGACACACTTATTGCTGCTGATATTGTGGGTTCGTATATCGCACTGGTTTACCTTACTCCATTTATCGGCGGCCTTTTAGCTGACCGCTTTTTAGGATACCGCAGGGCTATTATTTTAGGTGGTTTATTAATGGCTGCAGGTTATTTCGGACTTGCCTTGCCGGGGCTTCCTTCCATGTTTATTTCGTTGTTATGTATTATTGTCGGTAATGGTTTTTTCAAACCGAATATCAGTACACTTCTTGGTAACATATATAATGCACCTGATTTAAAAGCCAAGAAAGACGTTGCATATAATATTTTCTACATGGGTATAAATATCGGTGCTTTCTTCTGCAATTTCGTGGCCGACATTATGCGCCACTGGATTGGCTGGGGTGCTGCCTTCTCGACTGCCGGTGTAGGAATGTTAATCGGGCTTACCATTTTTATTTCAGGAAGTAAACACGTAAAAGTGGGTGATGTTGTTAAGCCGGTTACCAAAGAAGATATGCCGTTATCCAAGATATTCGGGTATGTATTTGTGCCTGCAATACTGACAGGTATTTTTGGTTGGAATCTGCACTCCATTATTGGGCATCCATTATTTGCAACGGTTTCTAACGACGCATTTTTCTGTGCATGTGTTCCCATTATTCTGTTTTATGTGGGAATATTAATGCGCTCTTCAAAAGAGGACAAGAGAGGACTAAGTGCATTGCTTGCATTTTTTGTAGCCTCCACAGTTTTCTGGGTTATTTACAATCAAAATAGTACAGCGCTAACTATTTGGGCTGACCAATATACCGACCGCTCTATTCCAAAGAGTGTAGAAAAAGTGGCCAAACCATTATACCTATTGCAAAAAGTTACGCTCGATTCATCTACCCAGAGTAAGATAAATGACAGATTTGTTCAACAAAGCATCAATACGAAAGAGATGCGTGCAACATTGGATTCGGCTATGAAGATGGATACAACTGTAAAGCCTGCTAAACCATATCCTGTGTATACTATCACGTTCCATTCTAAAAAAGATAACTCCTATATAGGGCGTGGAGTTTTTGATGCGGTGGCGGATGAAAAAAGCATGAAAGAAGAGAGGCGTAATGCGATGGCGGATACTACCAACGGCGAAGGGTTAAGTGTTCTTGCATTAGATCCATATCTGCAAAACTTGCCTAAAGACAGGTGGCCAAAACCAAAAGAGGAGATTAACTTAGGCTCTACAGAATTATTCCAATCCCTCAACCCTTTTTACATTGTTTTCCTGACCCCTTTAATTCTTGGCTTGTTCGGGTTTATGAAGAGAAAAGGCCTTCCGTTAAGCACACCGCTGAAAATTGCCCTCGGAATGGTGGTTGCCGGATTATCCTCTCTGGTAATGGTTTTTGCAGTGAAGAGTTGCAATATTTATCTTGACAAGACAAGCTTTATTTGGATATGTAGTACTTACGGGGTCTTTTCTGTCGGGGAATTATTGATAAGCCCTATAGGGCTGTCGATGGTATCAAAACTTGCTCCTGCACGACTTACAGCCCTTATGATGGGTGCCTGGTTCCTGGTGAATGCCATTGCCGGAAAGATATCCGGTATGATGGCAAGTTTTTGGGACAAGTTTGATGATAAAAGCAATTACTTTTTACTTCTGTTTGTTTTAGCACTCGGATCAGCTGTTATCATATTATTTATGGTAAAATGGTTAACTGCTGTGGTAAGGGAAAAGACAGGGGAATAACCGTTCAAATATTAGTTTCATATAAAACAAAAAAGCTCCGCCAATTGGCGGAGCTTTTTTGTTTTATGAAAAGTGATGTTATTGAACCAGGAATTTGCCTCTGTCCAGCACATTTCCGGAGATATCAGATATCTTATAGAAATACATTCCATTAGAAAAAGCGGAAGTATTCAAATTAAGTAATCCATTCTTAATTTCCTGGGTTGATAATTGTCTTCCTGCAATATCAAAAACAGAAACTTGTTTTGCATCGGGTGCAGAACACTTAAAAGTGATTTGGGTGTTACATGGATTAGGGTAAACAACTGTATTTCCGGATTGCGAAACTTCATTAATACCGGCATCAACGCCATTAAACCATTGCACGCTTTTCACGTTTGTGAAGGCAGAATCCATATTTAATGAAACGAATGTGTATTGAACCTTATCGGTATAGAAACGATAAGTATTATTATAGGTAGTCATTGCCGTAAAAAATGTCCAGGTATGTAAAAAAGAACTATGAACCCAAATACTGTCAATATCCATTTCATGATGTTTTTGACGTAATACCGTATCGCCACCCGGTGCATAAGGCGTTGTCATTACACCATACGCATCAACAGTGTCACTATACATTACATATAGTTTCACTTTTCCTGAATCAATTCCTGTATAGGTGATGGCAAGTTTGGTACTGCCTGAACTAATGCCACCATCAGTTGTATTATATGTTGCAGAAAGTGGTAATTGAACAATAGGAGGATTTATTGCAACCGCTGCCTTATAACCCATAAACCCTTGCACTGCACCAACGCCTTCAAATACCCCTGAGTTAACAATAAAATAAATATACCCCGGTGTGCCTATGGTTGAATCGGCAAGATTGGCTGAAGGGAATGTAGATGAGTATGGTGTGGAAGTAGGATTAACAAACAGAATGGAACTTACTGTGTTGTTTTTTAATGCCGAGTAATTCCAGGTTTGAGATGGTCCTGCATTGCCCGGAGTAACTGAAGGCAGTGTATCAGTTGAAACTACTGCCTTTGTGCCAATGGCAGGCATATTGGCCTGAGTGAGGGTTAACTGTGCATTAAGTTTTCCGGTAAACGCAGACATTGTTAATGCAGCTCCGGTTAAAAAAAGAATATTTTTTTTCATGGTTGGTTATATTAATTGAGGCAAAGGTAGATAATTAAAAATTAAGCCGGATGAATGATATATAATATAAATAAATTTTACTATTGTACCAAAAACTTACCCCTGTCTAAAATCGTTCCCAATGCACCTGTAACCTGGTAGAAATATATACCTTGTGAATAAGTTGAAGTATTCAAAGAAACAAGCCCATTAAGTATTTCCCCGGATGTGATTATCCTTCCTGTTAAATCAAAAATAACAATATTTTTTGCGTTTGCTGCAGAACAATTAAAAGTAATTTCTGTTTTGCAGGGATTCGGATATACTTTAGTAAATGATGAATGTGAAATTTCATTTATACCAACGTCAACACCATCAAACCATTCAATAACGGAATCTTTTCCGGTAAGGTTACTCATTTGCATCATTACAAAATAAGCCTGAATGCCTTTAGCATACCAGCGATATTGCTTATTCATGGTCATTCGTGCCTGATAAAAAACCCATGTTTTCGAAATGGTAGAATGAACAAAAATGGAATCAATGGTATAATCATAGTGCTTTTGTCTGATTACGCTATCGGTTCCGAATGGAGTTGTCATTGCCCCAAAAGCATCCACAGTATCAGCATAATGAATATTTACAACCGCCCTTCCGGAATCAAATCCTGCGTAGCTAATTGCCATCATGGTATCGCCTCTGCTAAATCCTCCGTCAATAGTAGTATATGTAGCCGGAAGTGAAATTTGCTCAAAAAAGGGATGCAGGTTTACTCCCGCAGCAAAGCCATACAGCGATGTTTCAAAACCGATTTCAGAATAGGCTGATGGGGTTGATGAATAGTAGGTGTATCCCGGAGCATAAATCAGGCTGTCGGCAACATTGGCTGAATGGAAGGCAGAATAATAGGGTGTGGAAGAAGGATTATCATAAAGGTAGTCATTCGTCCATAAATTAATTAAGGTGCTGTAATTCCAGTTTTGAGCAACCGAACTTGCCGGCTGAGGTGAAAAACTGGTAGAAGTGTCTACTGCCAGTATAGCTTTAGACATAATTCCTGGCATATCTGCCTGCCTAATAACTATTTGGGCATTAATGCCGGTAAAAGGGATAATTAAAGTAAAAATAATTCCTGAAAGAAAGTGTAGTTGTTTTATCATGGTTTGGTTAATTTAATAACAAAGGTAAAAAATAAATGCAATCAAGGTAAAAATTCAGGCTCATAGAAGGATGGCTAGGCAAATAAAGCAAAAGATTACAAAAATAGGGGTCATCTTTCAGATGAAAAGACTGGCCGATAAATTTAAAATATAATAGACATCTTTCCTAAATAAGTATTGATTTTTAAAATTGACTAATCGAGCAACGACATTCCAGGCCAGACCATAATTCTTGTGTTTACCTCTGTAGATGTGTTTAACAATGCGGAATATTTTGCATTCACGAATGATGTTTTCTATTCGTATCCTTCTTCGGCTGAGCAGGTGATTAAATCGTTTCTTTTCTTTT
>CAIUPO010000014.1 GCA_903901055.1 uncultured Bacteroidota bacterium | reverse complement strand
CCTTCATATCCCAGATACCTTTACTGGCATCACAAGTCCCTTGTGCAATTATTTTACCAGCCCTAACTAAAAATGGTAGCGGCGGTTCTGGGATAGCTACGGTAATTCTGCTTATAGTGGCGTTCATATTGTTTTAATTTAGGCAATGACTAACGAGTTACGACCAAATAATTCAATTAAATTACAAAATATAATTATGTGTATGAATTTCACACACGAAATTAATTAATCAATATTTTTTAGTTTCTGGATTTCCTTGTAACTTTTCAAATCGCGCTTGTTGGTGTGAATGGCAGCATGTAAGATTTCATCAAAGGTTGCGTTCACTTTAAAAACCTCATCGTATTTGCTATGCCGCTTCTTTTGCTTAGGCTTATGGTTCTCTGAACTTTTCATAAAACAAAATTAAGAAATAATCCTGTTACTTTCTGAACTTGTTATATTCTTTCATCGAAGAAAATTCGGCAGTCGAGGTTGGAATTTCCGTTGCCTCAACATCAATAGTTTCTGGAGTGCCGTAAACCAAATCATTCCAACTTAATCTGCCCTTGCATTTGGTGAGCGTATTTTCAAACCTCTGGCGGTCATTTAAGCCGCGTGAATTGAAGCGGTAAGCAAATTCATCACAGTAGCGGTCGAGGTGTTTTTCGCTGATGTGGTGATAAATTCCAACGATACCGCGCTTGAACAACGACCAGTAATTTTCGATGGTGTTTGTGTGTATTTCGCCGTTCACGTATTCGCCGAGTTTGTGATTGATAACCATGTGGTCAAACTTGGCGCGTAGCTTGTTGTAACCGCCCCATTCGTCAGTCATTACTGTTGCGCCTTCGGTTACGTTTTTCTTTACGATAGGAACGAGTGTTGCCCCTTTCGTGTTCTTTGCCTTCATCGTGATTAATTTTCCTCCGCGTTCAATCAATCCGACAACTGGCGTTTTATCTTTCACGCTACGACCTTGTGAGTTTTCAACTTTTTTATTCTTGTGGCGATTCTTGTTTTTGCCGCCGATAAAAGTTTCATCAACCTCAACCGTATTATTCAGTTTAAGTAAATTTTTCGCACCCATCATTTCACGTACTCTATGATTTAAAAACCATGCTGTTTTTTGACTGATACCCAAATCTCTTGCCAATTGATGCGATGAGATTCCCTTTTTGTGAGCGGTGATTATATAAATGGCTGCGAACCAGTAGCGCAATTCGATTTTTGTATTTTCAAAAACAGTACCAGAAATAACGGTGAAGTGTTTGCGGTTGCATTCTTTATTTGCGCACTTGAACCCGCGAGCCGTGCGGTAAATTTTTGCGTGTCCACAATTAGGGCAGCATACCCCATTCTGCCAACGTTGTTGCTCCAAATAAATAGCGCATTTTTCTTTACTATTGAAAAAATCCAAAACTGAAATAACACTTTTAAATCCTGAAACGCTTATCATAAACTTGCTCTTTAATATTTATGTATGCAAGTTAGTCCGTCACTGCGCAATGTATTTGCGTAGTGAATTCTATCGTGATTTCGTTAACGAATTTTTGCAATAAGAGGGTGGATTTATTACCTTGCACACAAACGTAAACATGGAGAAGACTAAAAAAGAAATAAATGTCATTGATGAACTTAAAAATTTCGGGGAATATTTAAGTGGCGAAAGTTCTGAAAAGGCAAAGCAGCATTTGTTGTACCCTCTTTTCCAAAAACTCTTTCCTAAATTAAAAATAGAAAGCAATGCACAAGGAGCGGATATTTATATTGAAGGTGCGTTAGTCGTAGAAAGCAAAACAAAGGATAGCCAATGGCTTGAAGGATTTTATCAAGCATTACACTATTCTAAAAAAGGGCTTACCTATAACACCATTATGGTTGTCGCGCAGGATTTTGTAGCCTTTTGGAAGGTCAATAAAATACCTTACAGTGCCGTTGAACTTGCTCACAAGGCAGATGCGCTTACCGCTCCAAATAAAATCGGAAAAGAGAACGCAGCAATGACATCCAAGTCATTGAAAATCGAAATAAAGGAATCTGCTATATACTGGCTTGCACCCAAAGACCTACTTATTGGTCTTTTCAGTAAAGACCGAAAAGACGAATCCAACCAAATAAAAGGGATTCTGAATGATTTAGAATCTGACAGAATACGTATCAATCCCCGTAATTTTATCGAAACAATAAAAGCAATGATGCCATTTTTTGAAAAAAAATTGGATGCCATACATTGCTTTTATTCTATTGTTCATTATTGGGATGCGACATCTACCGTAACAGAAAGCCCGAATGGAACTATTTGTGTAACTGGTTTTAAGGGGAAGCATAGAAGTGAAGACATCTCAATTTCATCCAAGCAAATCAATGGATTTAAAAAATTTGTAGAGGGAAGAACCGTATATACAAACGAGAGCGATGGATTGACCGCAGATTATTATTTCAGTCGCTTTGATGAGGTTCTTGCTGAAATTGACCCCGAATACATGAAGCAGCATGGAATATTTTTTACGGACGATAATCTAAGTAAGTTCGCCTTATGGTTTGCCAATGAAACATTCTCCACTAAAATACATGAAAATTATATCGTTTTTGACCCCGCTGGTGGTTCTGGCAATCTGATTTCAAGTTGGAGAAATGAAAAGGAACTAAAGCACAAGGTCATTTCAGAATTACAACCAGATTTATTAAAAACCATTGAAAAGAGAATGATGATTGACCCCTTTCATATAAGAACTGGATTTACAATTGTTCCTAAAACAATTGATAATAAAGGGCTTAATTTCCTACTGATTTCAGCCAAAGATTATCTCAATGAAATAAAATTGGCACTTAAAGAATCGGCAAATTTAGCGATAGACAAACCAATTGCATTTCTTCTTAATCCGCCATATAAAAACACTGATGAAAATGAGAAAGAACGAAAAGGAGAAGATTTGCAATATAAAGTTGACGATAGTATAATAGAATTAACGGGTAAAGATGCTGGCAAGGAGCGTTATGTTGCCTTTCTCGGACAAATACTGAATATTTCAAAAGAACAAGTAAAGTCCAATCTTCGCCCAGTTGTTATGATATTTACACCTACCTCATGGCTTATTCCGCGAACAACTTATGTGCCTTTCAGAGAAAAATGGGATAAGCATTTTAAATATCACAGTGGATTTATTGTTAAGAGTAATGAATGGTTCAAGTTGCCAGCAGGTCAAGATTGGGGCGTTACCTTCACCATTTGGACTTACGAGGAAAAGTCGCATAAAAATAAAGTGAAGGTATTAGACCTTACGCATCTCAAAAAGGGTGATTTGGGCGCGGTGCATTGGAACGCAGCAGAACCGTTGTTAAGAAAAGAATTAAAGAGTGTTATTCGGGGAACAAAAAATGTTTCGCTTGATAATTCGAGGGGGGATATTAGGGAATGGGTTGGACAAAAAATGTACGATTTCAAACGCGATGCAACACAAGCAGAAATTAAGCATGGCAATGTATTTGGTGGGTTGCCATTAACGGATGAAAGAAGGGGCAACAAAAAGACTTATGGCATCGCTGATTCTAACTTTATAGGGTTTATGGACGATTGCACACCAGTAAGGATAAAGCAAGATTCTTCCAATAGGCAATCCATATTGCCAGATAGGGTTTGGTTTAGGCTTGATAATGATATGAAGGGCGGAAATAGAACCCAAGCAATGAATGGCGCGCCAGACAAATATGGTTATTGCGCAAGCGACTTAATCTCAGCAAGGGCAACTTTCAGTTGGTTTGCTTTAACAAAGGCACTCAATGGTAATTATCCAATTTGGGCAAATCAAAATGATATATGGAAACCAGAAATTCCAAAGAAATATGAAAATTATTGGTATTCTTTATGCTTTGCTTTTGTTCTTGCAGAAAACCGTTGCGTAGTAACAAAGTTTGAGGCAGACAATCCAATTAAAGGTGTGCAGGAAACCTTAGTAGATAACCCGCTTTGCCCAACAAACAGAAATAGCTTTTGGAGCAAAGTTTTGGACAAAGAAATTATTAGCCGCCCACTATTGGCAAAAGAGTTGGTAGATAAAATAAAAGCACTATATGAACATTGGAACCTAAAATATTGCAAGGGGCAAAATATTTACTCTAAGGGTTTAGAAAACGAACCTTATTTCAAGTGTTTTAATTATAGGGACTTTCTTACCCCGCATAGCGGATTGATACAAATACGGAAGTATGCTGAATTAAATGAGGATGCAGATTTACTGACAAGATTTGCCGAAATTTCGGAGATTACAAAGCGGGTCAAGAATGAGATTTATAGATTACTGGTAGAGGAATTTAATTACTTTGATTGAACTAAGTTTAACGAATCTATGTGCTGTAAATCAATTCTGGATACCGTAGGCGCACTTGGATTGCCCACTGCCGTCATTGCAGTGCTTGCCATCTATTACTCATATAAAAGCAATCGGCAACTAATTATCACAAATAAATTAGAGGAACTTTTTCAGACCGTTATTGCAACTACAATGTACTATGATAAATTAATTGAACTTTTCAACGCATTAGATACACGCAATAAGGGAATAAGTAATGATTTGAAAACATACAATGACTATTTTGCTGTAAGGGATAGGTTGCTTCCTAAAGATGAACAAATGCGTATTATTGCAGATTTATATCGAATAGAAGTTTTGGCAAAATGTTACACTAATCAGGATTTACGGCACGACATTTTGAAATTTCACGAGTGGCTAAAGATATTGGCTCATTGCGTTATTACTGGAAGTAACGGCAATCAGCAATTAAAGTTTAAGAATGGATTTCCGAATTACGAAGAGTTTTATGCGGAAGTAGAAAGATTGAAAAACGGAGTGTTAAAGCAAATAAATTAGGTGTAATCGTAAAGTTTAGCGGCGACAATCATACGAATAATTGTTTATCGTAATTTATTTTGACTATTTTGGTCGTAACTCCTTAGTCATTGCCTTAATTTATTAATTTATGCGGCCTTCTTCAAAATACAAAGTTCCTCTAGTTTATACAGATGCACTTTATTTTCTTCTTCCAGATATTTATCAGCACATGAAGTATCTCCACCGACATACATCCAATGGTTCCATCCGTCAT
>CAIUPO010000013.1 GCA_903901055.1 uncultured Bacteroidota bacterium | reverse complement strand
CTTAAAATCCTGTATTCATTGCGAATGTGCGGGTTCAAGTCCCGCCCGGGGTACTTTAATAATCGGATTTTTATTAATGCCCTCTGTGGGGTAAGCCTCTTAAAAGTTGAGGTATTTGATTTTCTGGTCAACCTTTAAAGGGTTAACACCTATAAATATTTTTTACTGACTATTCTAATTACTCATTATTCTGGCACTTCTTTTGGCATTCAGTTGAATGCTCAAGATGCATGCGCAAAGTGGGTAATGTTGCAGCTGCCATTTGTCTGATATCGTTATCATTGGCACTTGCAGACTCTTTTTCAAATAAATTAATTGCCGCCTTATGGCCGCCTACCATCATACTGCTATATTGTTTATCAAAATCAGTTCCCGATAAATCGCTTAATTTCTTGTAGTCAGTTTGGGCATTGCTATCCAAAGTTGTTGGTATGGTTATCGATTTTTTAAGTGCAAGCGCATTTAAATCGCTCTGTGCTTTTGTGTGATCATCTTCCATCATTTTCCCTAAATCTTTTACATGGGCCATAGTACCTTTCTCTTGGGCCAATTGCCCTAGCTTTATTTCTTCGAGATTGATTCCTGAAACTGTAACCAGAAATTGTGCATCACTTCCCATGTTTTTGCTTCCCGATTTTGCCGAATCTGCTCCTGCTGAGGTTACTCCCGGGTTTTGCATATTGTTGCATGAGGCAGTTCCTAATATGATAGCTATAATAAATGTTGCCGGAAGTAATAAAGTATTAGCATTTGTGATATTTTTCATTTTTGTTTTGCCTTAAAGAGTTGTGTTTATAATTTAGAATGAATTTCAAAATGCAAAGTTGCCTTCATTAATTAAGGCTCGCGATATACAATTTTTGGAAAAAGTTACATCATTCACTTATTGAGTAATCTCTTCTGCTTCGAATTGGAAAAGCTATGAATTATGCAACTTTCCCAAAGAGTTATGTAATACCTTCCCATATAAGAAGATTGACCTTTGCAATGGTAGTAAAAGTATGCCTATAACTTAAACATTATGAATAATCAAACGCAATTTAACGATAACCGGATGGAAGTAAAAAGTGTTCCGGAACAAAAAAAGCCTAATCCGGTAAATATTCTGTCAGTCCTTGAAGAAGGCAATTTGCAAAAGCGCTTTTTTTCCGGACAAATCACAGTAGAAGAATATAAAAGAAAGAAAAAGATATTGAAAATGGAATAATCCGTACACTTTGAAAATAAAAACAACTTACAACAATTATTTCAACTAATCGTATGGAAGACGAAAGCAATTCACCCACTGCCGAAAATCTAAATAAAGTGGAAGGGCATTTGGAGGCCGCCTCCCTTCATCATATAAAGGCAGCTAATTTTCTCAAAGAGGGGAATTATGACAAGGCTGCTGAAAATGCTGCTTTAGCCCAGGAATATCTCAATCTTGCCAGTGAGTTGAGAGGGAAAAAATAAAAATATAATTCGCATAAAACATGTGATTTATGTAATGTTATCCGGGAGTTATATAACCATTAAAAGGGGTAATACAACCATTTTTGTATGAAATAAAACAAAGCTATGGTTACGTTTGGAGATGAAGTTTCTCAGCAGCAAATTAGTTATGGGAAGCTGGAAAAGGAAGTAAAGGCAGCGTATGCATCCTTGGATGAGAAACAAATACCAAGACTCTTGTTTGCCCAAGATCCAAATCTCTGGGGAAAGGATATTGAACAAACAAAGGAAATTAGTCACCGCTTAGCCTGGTTAACCCTGCCTGATAATTTCACGGAAAATGCAGACAACCTTATTGCCTTTGCACGAAAGATTAAAGAGGAAGGATATGTAAATGCAGTGTTACTTGGCATGGGCGGAAGCAGCTTATGTTCGGAAGTAGCACGTGAAACATTTGGCACGGCTAATGGGTATTTGCAATTATTCGTGTTAGATAATACATCTCCCGAAGCAATATTGGAATTAGAAAATAAAATCAATATTGAGAAAACACTTTTTATTGTTGCCAGTAAATCCGGCAACACAGAAGAAACATTAAGCTTCTTTCATTTCTTCTATCATCAATTAGAAAAGAAGAACGCAGATAAACCCGGAAATAATTTTGTGGCTATTACTGACGATGGAACTCCGCTGGTAAAAGTGGCCGAACAATATAAATTCCGGAAAGTATTCGTTAATAACCCCGACCTTGGTGGTCGTTATTCAGTTTTATCCGATTTTGGTTTACTTCCAATGGCCTTAATGGGAGTTGATATTAAAGCATTATTATCTAGTGCCAAACAAATGCAAAATAGTTGTGATGGCATTCCGGTAGCTGCTAATCCGGGTATAAGTTTGGGAGTGGTTTTAGATATTTGCGAAAGGGATGGTCGTGATAAAGTAACATTTGTTTTGTCCTCCTCCATTAGTTCTTTTGGATACTGGGTGGAACAATTGTTAGCCGAAAGTACCGGCAAAGAGGGAAAGGGATTGATTCCGGTTAATGGTGAATTACCTGGTACTCCTGCTGTGTACGGAAACGACCGTATATTTATTCACATGTATCTGCCAACTGATAATAATGAAGAAGATGAAAAGACAATAAAAGCACTTGAAGAAGTGGGGCATCCCATAGTAAGAATTAAAGTGGCAAATAAACTTTCATTGGGTGGTGAATACTATCGTTGGGAAATTGCAGCGGCTATTGCAGGAATTGTAATGGGCATTAATTCCTTTGACCAGCCCAATGTGGAAGAAAGCAAAAAAAATACGAGCCAACTGTTGGAAGGATGGATAAAAGATGGTTCTTTTAAGAAATCGGACCCGCTTTTAAAGATTGAAGATATTTCTATTTATGGGGGTAAAAAAGCACAACTGCTCGGAGCAAAATATCACGAATCAGTTGGTGATTTTATAAAGAGTTTTACTGCACAAGCCGAGTCGGGTGACTACATTGCTTTGTTGCCATATTTCCTCATGACAGATTCCCGAACAAAAATCTTGCATGCATGGCGGCAACAAATGAGAGATGAGTTAAAAGAAGCGACTACATTACTCAATGGCCCGCGCTATCTGCATTCTACAGGGCAGTTGCACAAAGGCGGGCCTGATACTGGGTTATACATCATATTAGTCGGGGAGGAAAAAGAGGATCTGGCAATCCCTGGTGAGAAATTTGGGTTCGCAACATTACATCAGGCACAAGCACTTGGCGACTTTCGTTCACTTGATGATAAGGGGCGAAGAGTAATTCGCATCCATTTAGGAAAAGACATTGATTCGGGACTTGACAAACTTTACCAATCTATTGTGGAAGCAAACAAACATCAAATTCCGGAGGAAGTTTTATGAAGGAGAAAAAAATCACAACTTTATTTCTTGATATAGGCGGGGTATTGCTTACCAATGGCTGGGGCCAAACTGCACGCAATAAAACAATCGCTCATTTCAAGCTTGATGGTAATGTGGTGAACGAGCGGCACCACTTGACATTCGACACCTATGAAGAGGGTAAATTAACGCTTACCGATTATTTAAAACGGGTAATCTTTTATGAGAAAAGAAAGTTTTCAGAAAACGATTTTACAACATTTATGTTCAACCAATCTCTCGCTTATCATGATACAATTAAATTTTTCAAGGAAATTAAAAAGCGTTATCGCCTCAAAGTAATTGCCGTGAGCAACGAAGGAAGAGAGCTTAACGCCTACCGCATCAAAAAATATAAATTGAATGAATTATTTGATGCTTTTGTCTCTTCCTCTTATGTCCACCTTCGGAAACCGGATGTAGATATATTCCTTATGGCGGGCGACATATCACAAACGCTACCTGAGAATTCCCTTTTTATTGATGATAGGCTGATGTTTGTTCAAGTAGCGCAAACAATTGGAATTAATGGAATACATTTTGAGGGGCTGGATAAAGTAAAAACGCAATTGAAAACATTTGGTTTCACATTGGCTAAATAGTATAGGCATACATTATGACAGAAAATAAATATGATTACGGAATGATAGGATTGGGCACAATGGGGCGCAACCTTGTTTTGAATATAAGCGATCATGGATACAGTGTGGCAGGTTTTGATAAAAATGCTGCACAAGTGGAACTACTTAAGAAAGACAGTGGCGATAGAAACTTATTTACTACTTCCGCATTGGAAGAATTTGTAAATGCCTTGAAGGCACCAAGGGTAATACTATTGCTTGTACCTGCCGGAAAAATTGTTGACGAAGTAATTCAGGAATTGAAGCCATTATTATCGGGCGATGATTTACTAATGGATTGCGGTAATTCTCAT
Organism: uncultured Bacteroidota bacterium; assembly: GCA_903901055.1. Taxonomy (GTDB): domain Bacteria; phylum Bacteroidota; class Bacteroidia; order JABEUT01; family JABEUT01; genus JABEUT01. Next base: position 3,005 of record CAIUPO010000013.1, on the reverse strand, counting down.
TTTACAGATACGAATACCCGTATTGAAGAATTGGCAAAATCAGGTATTCATTTTATGGGGGTTGGCATTTCAGGTGGAGAGTCAGGTGCGCGTTACGGACCGAGTATTATGCCCGGAGGCCCAAAAGATATTTACAAACATGTCGCTCCCATGTTGGAATCTATCTCCGCTAAGGTGAAAGAAGAACCTTGTGTAACTTGGCTTGGCGTGGGTTCCGCAGGGCACTATGTTAAAATGGTGCATAATGGTATTGAATACGGTTTGATGCAACTTATTTCAGAAGCTTATCATTTGTTGAAAGTCGCAGGACGTATGAATAATGATGAGTTGCACGATGTTTTTTCAGAGTGGAATAATGGGATGCTTCATTCATTCCTTATAGAAATTACGGCTGATATTTTTGCTCAAAAAGATGAACTGACAAGTAATAGCCTTGTGGATATGATTTTGGACAGTGCTCATCAGAAAGGCACAGGAGGATGGACTTCCCAAGATGCCATGAAATTACAGGTACCCATTCCTGTTATAGATATTGCGGTTTCCATGCGCGATTTATCAGCATTTAAAAAGGAGCGTGAAGCCGCACAGCAAAAATTGGAAGGTCCGGGATACAAATTTGAAGAAGATAAGAAGGCATTAGTGAGCTGGCTTGAACAGGCACTTTACTTTTCGATGATTACAACCTATGCACAGGGGATGTCTCTGTTGCACTACGCTTCTAAAGAATATAAATACGATTTAAAACTAGAGAACATTGCGAGTATTTGGAGAGGCGGATGCATTATTCGTTCCTCTCTTTTAGATGATATTAAATCCACATTCTCCAGGCAATCGGATTTGTCAAACATTGTCACAGATGATGGTATCGGGCAAAAATTAATGCAATCGCAAATTGCAATTCGTAAAATAGTTCAAATAGCTGTAGATACAGGCATTCCGGTTCCTGCACTAATGGGTTCATTGGCCTATTATGACAGCTATCGCAGTGGGTGGTTGCCGGCAAACCTTATACAAGCGCAGCGCGATTATTTCGGAGCGCATACGTACGAACGTAACGACAGGGAAGGCACCTTTCATACGAAGTGGAATCATGAAAATGAATAAAATGAAATCAACCGCAAAAACAGGCCCAACCATCATAATCATCCTCGGAGCAACCGGAGATTTGGCCTGGCGCAAGTTAATTCCGGCTTTCTATAATCTTTATCTGGATAAATGGATTCCGCATGAGTTCGCCATTATAGGTATTGGCCGTAGTAAATTGTCTGATAAAGAATTTCAAAACCATTTACATGAAGGTGTAGATAAAAATTCAAGAAGTGGTAAATCAAAAAAGAGTGATTGGGATAATTTCTCACCATATCTTACTTATCAAAAAGGTCATTTTAATGCCGATTCCACCTATTCCGATATAGAAAAACGAATTAAAATTCTGGAAAAAAAATGGAAGGTTACGGCAACCAAAATTTTTTACCTTGCAGTTCCTCCCAATTCATTTGAGGAAATAGCATTGAAATTAGGTTCTTCAGGACTGGCTAAAAATAAACTGCAGAGCCGCATTGTTATTGAAAAACCTTTCGGGCATGACCTCGATAGCGCTAAACATTTGAATGATTTATTGCATGGCATTTTCGATGAATGCCAGATTTACCGAATCGACCATTATCTCGGAAAAGAAACGGTACAGAATATTCTTGCCTTTCGATTTGCCAATGCATTGTTTGAACCTACATGGAACCGCAATTATATTGACAGTGTTCAGATAACCGTATCCGAACAATTGGGTGTGGAGAACAGGGGAAATTATTACGAAACGGCAGGTGCGCTTCGTGACATGATACAAAACCACCTTCTTCAATTGTTTTGCCTGATTGCCATGGAGCCTCCGGTTTCTTTTGAAGCCGATGAAGTCCGAAACCGCAAGGTAGACGTACTGAATGCTATCCGGAAAATTCGTCCTGAAGAAGTTCATCAGAATGCAGTGCGGGGGCAATACGGCGCAGGCTGGATACAAGGGAAAAGAGTAAAAGGGTACCGTCAGGAACCGGATGTAAGTAAAACCTCGACAAAAGAAACATTTGCTGCCGTCAAACTATTTATAGATAACTGGAGATGGCAGGGAGTGCCATTTTATCTGCGTACGGGAAAGCGAATGAACGAAACAATTTCAGTTATTACTATACAATTCAGGCCGGTGCCTCATCAATCATTTCCTGCGGAAGCTACAGGTAACTGGCAACCCAACAGGCTTGTACTGAACCTGCAACCTCACATGGGCATTCGAATGCGTTTCCAGGCTAAACGGCCGGGGCTTAAAATGATTCTTTATCCTGTAGATATGCAATTCAACTATAACGAATCATATCATACCGGAACCCCGGAAGCTTATGAAACTTTACTGCTCGATATTATGGAAGGCGACTCGACACTCTTTATGCGTGCCGACCAGGTAGAAGCTGCTTGGAAAGCGCTTATGCCTATTATTGATTCATGGGAAACAAATCCTTCCGTTAACTTTCCGAACTATGAAGCAGGTATGCAGGGACCCGAGGATTCGGAGGCACTGATTGCAAAAGACGGACATAGCTGGGTTATAATGCCAACAGAAAGAAATTGACAACAACTCAAAAATATAACATAGAAGTTTTTCAGTCAATAGATGCACTGAATAAAGCTGCTGCTGAATATATAATAGCGGTTTCAAAAAAATCGATTGCTAATAGGGGGCGCTTCACAATTGTACTTTCGGGAGGAGATACACCTCAAAAATTATATGCGTTATTAGCTAAGACTTCCTACAGTGAACAAATAGCATGGAAAAAAACTTTTGTCTTTTGGGGAGATGAACGCTGGGTACCCTTAGAGTAAGGGTGGATATGGAGATACAAGAGAAAGCAAGACAGTTCATGAAAAAAAATGCAAAAGCAGTAATAGGTTCTGATGGTTTAATGGGTAATAAACTTATGCTAATAGTCCCGGGAACACCTGGACAGCCGGAACTGGCT
>CAIUPO010000012.1 GCA_903901055.1 uncultured Bacteroidota bacterium | reverse complement strand
TTTATTATCAAACAGATGAAATGCATTTTTAATAGTTCCATCACTGCTTATTTGGGAAACAACCTTGCCAAAATCGTGAATATAAAAATCCTTCTTTAATGCTTCACGTGTAGATTTAGGTATGTTGGACATGTCATCAAAGGAGTGTGCCGATTTGCTCCATAGCCAATCAAACACTTGTTGGGCGCGGAAAGAGGGTTCTCCTTTTACTTTAAACCACCGGGTAATCTCACTAAGTTTGAGTTTACGGATATTTTCCGGCTCTCTTGTTTCCGTTTCTGTCATAGCTGCAAAGGTAGGCTATTATTTTATTACGTGTCCTCATCAACCATTTTCCCTATGGGGTACATGAGTTACCGTCATTGCGAGGCTTTTAGAGCTGTCTCGACTTCTCTTAGAAAAGTCAGGGTTAAGTATATATTACTTGGAAGAGGGTTGGAACTGGCCTTCAGCCTTTAATAAAACTTCTGCAATAAGCAGGTCTTTAGGGCTGGTGATCTTTATATTTTCCGGATTACCGTCCACCAAGTGTATCTGTTCGCCCATGGCTTCAACTACCATAGCGTCATCAGTAAAGGTATAGTGATATTCTTGTTGATATGCTTTCTTAATTATACTGGAATGGAAACATTGAGGAGTTTGTGTAGCGCAATAACGGGAACGATCAACTGCAATTGTGCGTGTAGATTCAATCTGACGTATAGAATCATTAATTGGAATAGCCGGAACAGCATTTCCATACCTCTCTGCTGCTTTATAAGTGGCCAGAATAGTTTTGCTGCTAACCAAAGGACGAACAGCATCATGAATAGCTACAATGCTTTCTTCGGTCACCAATTCAAGTCCATTTTTAACCGAATGGAATCTGCTTTCGCCGCTGAAAGCAATTTTAATTGGCTTATGGAACATAAATTCAGCGCACAAAGCTTCCCAAAACTTCATATAGTCTTGTGGAAGGACCAAAATGATCTCAATAGAAGCATCAGTATCCAGAAATTTGTTGATGCTGTGTAACAAAATCGGTTTGCCGTCTAACTTTAAAAATTGCTTTGGCACCGGGCTATTCATACGAATTCCATTGCCACCCGCCACAATTATAGCATACCTTTTATGTCCGTTATCGGGCATTTCTAATTAAAGAATGAGCATGGCATCACCATACGAAAAGAACTTGTATTTATTCTTTATGGCTTCCTTATATGCTTTCATAATCAAATCATATCCGCCAAATGCGCAAACCATAATAAGTAAACTTGAACCCGGGATATGGAAGTTTGTTATCATGCTATTGGCAATACGGAAATCGTAAGGAGGATATATAAATTTGTTTGTCCAGCCGTCGAACGGTTTCAACATTCCATCAGTAGATACGGAGGTTTCAATGGCACGCATAGAAGTGGTTCCAACAGCGCATACTTTTCTCTTATCAACTTTGGCTTTATTTACAATATCAGCATTCTTCTGAGTGATGATCATCTGCTCCGAATCCATTTTATGCTTGCTCAGGTCTTCCACTTCAATCGGGCGAAAGGTTCCTAACCCCACATGCAATGTAACATGTGCAAATTCAGTACCCTTTAACTCCATTCTCTTCATCAACTCTTTGCTGAAGTGAAGTCCGGCAGTTGGAGCCGCTACAGCACCTTCATTGGCAGCATAAACGGTTTGATAACGTTCTTTATCGGTGTCTTTTACTTCGCGTTTAATATATTTTGGAAGCGGGGTTTCGCCCAGGCTGTATACAATGTTCTTAAACTCTTCGTAGGTTCCGTCAAACAAGAAACGCAAGGTACGGCCTCTGGAAGTAGTATTATCAATTACCTCCGCCACTAACTCTTCGTTATTACCGAAATAGAGTTTGTTCCCGATACGGATTTTACGTGCAGGATCTACCAACACATCCCACAGGAAACTTTCACGATTCAGTTCCCTTAAAAGGAATACCTCAATTTTGGCACCTGTTTTTTCCTTCTTTCCAAATAAACGGGCCGGGAACACTTTGGTATCGTTCAGGATAAATACATCGTGTGGGCCATAATAACTTAAAAGGTCTTTAAAAACCTTATGTTCTATCTTGCCGGTTTTGCGGTGAACAACCATTAATTTGGCTTCATCGCGGTTGGTGGCTGGGTATTCTGCTATTAATTCTTTGGGAAATGCGAAGTTAAATTCTGATAATTTCATGTGTTATTTATATGTTACTTTTCTATAAAAGGGTGCAAATATAATGCCTCAATGGGCGTTTGTCAACAAAAATCTTTGATAATGACCATAAACCACACCTAATCTACCAATTACCAATCGCTATTTTTGACGTGCCTTATGTTTGCACACAGTAAATTAGACGTTTACCCGTCCTAAAACCTTCATTATTTATTTATTAGGGTTCTATAAAAAATATCTTCCTTTCATTGAAGAACAAATAGAACCAAGGATACTCTGCTATTTACCTCCAACTACTTACCATCGTCAGGCGTAATGGTAAATCCATTTTTTTTGGCGTAGTCGTCTTGTAGTTTCTTAATCTTACCAACCTCAGCATCCTCATTTTGGGCATTCGTAATAAGATTATTATGGAGGGTAGTTATATCATCGTCGGTAGAGGCCGATGTGAGGCTCTCAAATGGTATAAAGCTTGTGCGAATTAGTTCTTTTTCGTAATAAAAAAAGTTAATCATGGCTTTTCGGAATTCTTCTGAGCCTCCAACATCCTTCATATTACTAAGTAATGTGATATCTTCATCAAGTTTGGCATTCATATCTCTTCTGCATCTGGCAATACCACTGTAGTCCCCTGATTTTTGATCTGCGTTCAATTCTCTTCCCCATGCCTGGCCCTTTGCAAAAAGGGTGTCAAGCATATCAGACATGTAATTATTTACCTGCAAACCTGTCGTTAATTCCTGGGCAAGTGCCGGAACCGTTCCTATTGCGAATACGAAAAGCACTGCTATCCTTATGAGTATTTTATTTTTCATTTTTTTATATTATTAGCCAAAAATACGAAAATTGTAGTTAATTGTTTATTCACCGACAAAATCCTTCCGCTTACCTACTTTTCCCTACTTTGTACCTAATTTCGCTAACCCATTCTTACAGGGCGATGTAGTTTTGCGTCATAAAATTTAAAAACATCATGGATTCAGAAAAGATTCAACAACAGTATAACTTCGGAAAAACCCCTAACCGCGGTGGCCGTGCATTGGGAGGTTTAGTATTAGTAGGGCTTGGTGTAGTATGGCTCATTCACCGCATGCATCCATTGCTTTTAGCCTCATGGATTTTCACATGGCCTATGTTTCTAATTGCAATTGGTTTTTATATTGCGGCCAGAAAAGGATTTGCACGTGGAGGATGGGAAGTACTTATGATTGTAGGTGCAGTATTTTTAATCCCGCACATTTATAGGTTTTACACAGCCCAATCTATTTCAGAATATACCTGGCCGCTAGTAGTAATTGTATTTGGGCTTTATATGATTCTTCGACCCAGGAGAAACTTTCGCAACAGTGCAAAGTATCAGGCCAAATGGGATAAGTATCAAGACTGGACTAACAAGGGGAATACTTCCTATAGCGGACAATCAACCGGAGAAACATCAGCAGATGATTTTATTGATGCAACTTCGGTATTCGGAGGGGTTGACAGAGTGGTTGTATCCAAAAATTTTAAAGGAGGCCGTATTGAAAACATCTTCGGCGGCTGCGATTTAAATCTTACACAAGCCGATTTTAACGGAACCGTTACAATTGACTTTGTAAACGTTTTCGGCGGGGCTACCATTATTGTACCTACAGACTGGAAGGTAGTTGTTAAAACAACTTCTATTTTTGGTGGAACTGAAGATAAAAGGCCTCCGGCTATGATCAAAGAAAACCCTGATAAAACGCTCATTATTGACGGTACTTCTATATTCGGTGGAGTAACTATTCAGTGCTATTAAGATTGAAAGTTAAAACGAAATGACAAGCGCCAGAATAACCAGCCGCAACCTGCTTTTGATAAATATCGCCCTCTCGGCGGTATTTATCATTATCCAGACTGCCATATTAATGTGGCTGGATATTTCTTTAAGGACTTCCTTAATTGACAGCGGTGTTTGTTATGTGCTTCTTTCTGTTATCTGCTATAATTTAGGAAATATTCTGCGCTATTACCGCCCCGGAAAAAGCAGGTTTATTTATGTGTTCATCTGGGATCTGGCCATATCGGGTGTTTGGTTGCTAGCTATTAATTGGATTCTCTCTTCCATTATTACGGAGCCTGGTTATTTGTCTCTTCTTCCCAAATCTCTGCCCATTCGTTTGTTTGTGGCATTCCTCATCACAGGCTGGTTTGCCATGATAAGCTGGGTTATATACAGCAATGAGGAACAGCAACTGAATGAAAAACGCAAACAGGAAGCAGAAAAATTAACCCGAGAAGCAGAGCTTTTCAAATTGAGAAAACAGCTTCATCCGCACTTTTTATTTAATAGCTTAAACTCCATTAGTGCGCTTACTATTGCACGCCCTGAAGAAGCCAGGTTGATGGTGCAGAATCTTTCTGATTTTTTGAGAGGCACGTTGAAAAACGAAGAAGAATTACAAGTTACTTTGGAAGAAGAATTAAGATTACTTCAACTTTATTTGGATATTGAAAAAGTGCGCTTCGGGCATAGATTGGATACAGTAGTTGCGAAAGATGAAACCTGCTTAACCGCTAAAATTCCTCAATTACTTTTGCAGCCTATTGTGGAGAATGCCATCAAGTTTGGATTGTATGATACCACCGAAAAAGTGCTGATAAAAATTACAGCGAAAAAGGACGACCACCTACTTACAATCTCCGTTCAAAATCCATTTGACCCTGCAACTTCTTCTTCTCAAAAAGGAACGGGATTTGGGCTTACATCTATATACCGTAGGCTTTATCTGCTCTATGGACGAAATGATTTATTGGAAACAAAAGCGGAAGGAACTCTATTTATTACAACCGTAAAAATCCCCCAATTAGGTTAATTAAAAAATAGCCATGGCAAAAGAAATAAAAACTGAAATAATCATCAATGCAAGCCCAGGAAAAGTATGGGCAATACTCACAGATTTTGAAAATTACCCAACATGGAATCCTTTTATAAAATCACTTAAGGGTAAAGTTGCAGCCGGAAACCGGGTAGAAACAATTATTCAACCGCCGGGAGAAAAGCCCATGACCTTCAAACCGCTTGTTCTTGAATACGATGAAAATAAAGAGCTCCGCTGGATAGGGCATTTGCTTATCCCTGGCTTGTTTGATGGAGAACATAAGTTTGAACTAATTGATAATAGTAATGGAACAACACTCTTCAAACAGAGTGAAAAATTCACCGGGATACTTATCCCTCTTTTTAAAAAAATGCTGGAAGTAAATACAGTTGAAGGCTTCAACCAAATGAATAAAAAATTAAAAGAACTGGCAGAGAAATAAAATATTCGTTACCCATGATTAAAACAATTATTATTGATGATGAGCCACTGGCAAGGGATATGGTGAAGGAATACCTGAAAGCCTACCCCTTTATTTCGGTAGTAGATGAATGCGGAGATGGCTTCCAGGGCGTGAAAGCAATTGCAGAACATCAACCAGATCTAATTTTCCTTGATGTACAAATGCCAAAGATAAATGGCTTTGAAATGCTGGAATTATTGAATACTCAACCTGGTGTAATATTTACCACTGCTTTTGATGAGTATGCCATTAAAGCATTCGAGGCTCATGCTATAGACTACCTTTTAAAACCTTTTAGCAGAGAGCGCTTCGACAAGGCTGTGCAAAAGTGGAAACAACACCACAGCGCAACTATTCCTAATCGTGGATTAAAAGAAATGGAAGAAGAAACAACTGCTCTCACACCAGAACAACATAGCAGAGTAGTTGTGAAAACCGGTAACAACATCCGCATAATACCCATGCATGAAATCCTTTACCTTCAGGCCGATGATGACTATGTAAAAATTCATACTAAAGAAGGGGCCTATTTGAAAAAGAAAACCATTGCTTACTTCGAAAAAGTAATGGACCAGAATCAGTTTGTGCGGGTACATCGTTCCTACATGGTACAAGTAGGGCAAGTTACACGCATAGAGCCTTATGAAAAAGAAGGTCACCTTGCCATACTTAAATCAGGAGAAAAAATACCTATCAGTAAAACAGGATACCCCAAACTAAAAGCGATACTCGGACTATAAAACTCAAGCCTATGAGAACAGTAGAAGTGTTTAAAACAAATGTATTGAACAAACGTGCGGCTAAAATAATTTTAGAGGAAATTGGCATGAACGCCCCACATTACA
>CAIUPO010000011.1 GCA_903901055.1 uncultured Bacteroidota bacterium | reverse complement strand
TAAATGAAGTATCACTTAGCTGTTCAATTAAAAACCTAGCCAAATCCGCTGCCCTTATTTTTTCGCCCAAGCAATCTTCCAAACTGCATAAAACCTTTCCTTGTTTCTCACTTAACTCAATTAGTGGTAACCTTATGAGGGTCCAGTTTATAGTTGAACCGGTTAATACCTCGTATTCGGTTTGCTTATCGAAGGTTGTTTCAGGGTAATTTGTTTTCATCCAATCGGTAGCAAACTTTGTCTTAGGGCCTTTTTTGTCAGTCGGGGTATCTACATTTAAGCCTGTAGTAAGTATGTATCGATTTATGTTCAATTCGCCCATTGCTCTTAGTACGTTGTTAGTCGCCGCACTGAAAATGCTTGGCTCTCCTTTGGGTTGCCCCAGAGTACTTAGCACTGCATCGCATCCATCCAGTAAATCCTTAATTGCTTTGTAATCTCTTGCATCGCCTTTCACGGGCTCTATTAAAGGGTTTTGAAGTTGAAGTTTTTCGGGATGTCGTAATAATAACCGGATGTTAAATCCCTGGTTCAATAATTCATTTACAAGATACCTGCCAGATTTGCCTGCACCGCCGATTACGGCAATTTTATTATACTTTTTCATTTGATTTCCTTATAAAATTATAGACAATAAATTAATTTGTTTTCAGGTATGGATTACCCGAAAACACAAAAGCCGAAAAGCCTTTGTAAAACTAAAACAGTATTTTATAAAGCGATTTTGATGGAACAAAAATAAGATTTTTTTAATTCAACATAAATAAGTATTTCTGAAAGATTTCACTTTCAGGAAAATAAAATACATTTGAATTATGAAAGTAAAAACGCTGATAGTTCTTTTTCTGTTAATCTCAGCTTTAATAGATGCCCAAGAACCTTGTCGCATGGTGAAAATTTCGGATTTCCCGAAGCAAGACCTGCCGCCAAAAGGTTTTAAACGCAATAGTTATAAAGTGAAAGAATCGTATAAATACTACTATGGGATTGATGTTCATGTAGATTATAAACTGGCGCGATACATGGCTTTCAGAGAAATGAAAGACACTACTGTAGATTACGAATTTAACGGACCGGTAATATTACTTATGTTATACGCAAACGGATTTGGAGTGAAACAGGATATTCAATTAAGCATGCGCCTTGCTTGCGGCAATGTAGGTGGGTCAATTGCAGAAGTTAAATATAGGCAACAGCATCTGCAAGATATGCTTGATGGAAAGGTAGGAGGTGTTTTTGATATTTGCGATGATATTACAAGTGGACTTATGGATGGGCTTTGTGCAGAATTGAATTATGAAAAAGCAGCCTTTAAAAGAGACCTCAAAATGGATTCGATTCTAAAAAACTGGCCTGTAAAAGATACTGTTGCTTATTCCAAATTAAGCGCGGCTGCCGATAATTTTTTTCAATTGAGAAGTGGTGATGAAGTAGACGAATCGGGCACTTCAAGGGTAGCAATGGAAATGGAAGAACAGGATAGCCTTGAGAAAAATTTCCTTGATAAAATTGAGAAAGCGGATAAGTGTAATTTCCCTAATTATTCGAATGATGATTTCATAAAAGCCGATAAAGAACTAAATTTGGTTTATCGGAAAATCATGAATTGTAAAACTTTTGAATGGGGTACGGTAACTCAGGAACAAATTAAATCGGTGGAGATAAAATGGATAAAATACAGGGATGCCTGGGTGGATTTCGGAAAAATCAGATGTCCGGAAATAACGGAAGATAGCTGGAAAACATTGCTAACAAGGGAACGGATATCCCAGCTTAAGGAATTTCTTATCGGACAAAAGTAGTGCATTTATGCCAAGATTATTGCCGGGTTGCTTCCGATAGTTAACCATTTAAGTTTTGAAAAAGTGTTTGCTTTATGTTTTCCTTATATTTGTTTTCTAATCAATAAAATTTTAAAACTATGAGAGCAGTTCATTATTTATCAATCCTTGCAATAGCAGGGGTATTTGCGTGTTGCAGCAAAGGCGACACCGGAGCAGTAGGTCCTGTTGGGGCAACAGGAGCAAATGGTACACAAGGAGCAACCGGTCCTAAAGGTGATACCGGGGCACAAGGGAATGCCAATGTGGTTTCACAAACTTTTACTGCATCTGCATGGACATACAGTAATCCACAGTGGTATGAAAATTTCTCGGTCACAGCCCTTACTTCTACAATAGTAAGTGCAGGAGCAGTTGAAGTATATTTAAGCGCCAATGCAGGAACAAACTGGACAGCATTGCCATACACCCAGTACGGGAGTGTTGCAAATTACGTTGCTGGATATACGTATGGATTAAATTCGTTGGAAGTAACTTGGATTTATAATAGTGTTGGCTCGGGAAGCGACCCTAACACCTATTACAGCACAAGTGCATGCTTAATAAAAGTGGTCTGCATTGCACCTGCAATTATTAAAAAATATCCCGGAACTGACTGGAAAAATTCAGCGGCGGTTGCCCAAATTCCGGAAGTGAGTTCTGTTCTGAAAAGCATGAACAACTAAAAAGTTAGCTTGATTTTTACGTTAAAAGCCCCCTGCATAAAATGTCGGGGGCTTTTAATTTGAGTATATTTGTAACCTAAACCCAATAAAATTAAAAAAATGAAAGCAATAAAGTATTTATCAATTTTCGCAATAGCTGTTATTTTTGCATCATGCGCAAAGGATGGTGCAACAGGGGCAACCGGACCACAAGGGCCTCAAGGCAATAATGGAGTGGCTAATATTAATACACAAATTTTTTCGGTTGGCACCGGGGGGTGGTCTTATGCTTCTTCTGCCGCTGTATGGTACGTAACATTTACGGAGTCAGATATTACTAATAATAATACTGATATAGTTGAAGCTTATTGGAGTAATTCCTCATCTTCTAGCGCAGGATGGTTAGCGTTGCCACAAGCAAATCTTTGGGTGGTCGGCGATAATTTTACATATGGCTTTAATGATAATTCCATCACTATTAGTTATTATGGCAACACTCCTAATGCACCGTCTGCTTATGAACCTAATTTGTATTTCAAAGTAACTGTAATACCACCGGCAATTCAGAAAAAATATCCGGGAACCAACTGGAAAGATGCAGCCCAGGTTTCATTAATTCCTGAAGTACAGGCAGCGCTTAATAGCGGAAGTAGCAAGTAATTAGAGTTATTGAAATTTTAAAAGCCCCGACGATAAATGTCGGGGCTTTTTTATTTATCTTTACTATAAGTTTAAATATATGAGTGAGGCTGAAAAATATTTTCAGGAACTGGTGAAGGAAATCCCGGATGGGAAAGCAAGTAAAATGTTTGGTGCACCCTGTGTAAAAGCCCCGAATGGTAAGGCTGCTGCAATGTATTGGAAAGATTGTTTAGTTGTAAAGCTAAGCGGAGATACTTACAAGGATGCGTTAAGTTTGGATGGAAGCAAGTTGTTTGAACCCATGGAAGGCCGAGCCATGAAAGAATGGGTACAAATTCCATTTGATTACAGAAAGGAGTGGAAGAAATTTGCCTTTGCTTCGATGGAGATTGTAAAAAGGAAAAAGAAATAAATTCCCTAAGGCTACTTCTTTTATACCTCCTCGGGTTTCAATTCAAGCACCGTATTATTATTCAGCAACCTTACAATTTTATCGTAAAGCTCATCGGGCTTGAAGGGTTTAGGTACATACTCGTTCATGCCAAGTGCTACACATTTTTCATAGTCGAGCCTAAGGGCGGATGCTGTGATAGCTATAATTGGCAAGTTAGAAGCAGGTGGTAAAAGTGATGAACGTATATACTTGGTTGCTTCCAGCCCATCCATTTCAGGCATTTGAATATCCATCAAAACCAAATCATACGGTTTTACAGAAAGCATTTCAACAGCTATTTTTCCATTTTCTGCAAGTGACACCGTTGCGCCCCAACGCTCGAGTGTTTTGGTTACTACGCGCTGGTTAATTTTATTGTCTTCAGCAACTAATATTTTTACTCCGTTTAAGTTTTTGAGTTTGCTTAATCCATTAACAGATTCGATATCTGTGGCAAAGGAATCATCGTATTTTTTGAAAGAAATACGCACTGAAAACGTAGAACCAATGCCCGGTTTACTCTCTGCAAAAATGGTTCCGTTTTGCATTTCAACCAGTTTTTTTGCAATTCCAAGGCCAAGCCCCGTGCCGCCATACTTGCGGCTTGTATCTACACTTGCCTGGGTAAATGGCTCAAATATACTTATCAGTTTGCTTGAATTAATTCCAATTCCGGTGTCTTTCACAACAAACTCAAGGGTTATGTTTCCACCTTCTTCCCCTCTCAGATATACTGTAAGGTTTACTTCTCCGTGTTCGGTGAATTTAACCGCATTACCTGTAAGATTCCAAAGTATCTGGGATAAGCGTACAGGGTCGCCAACTATTTTTTGAGGGATGCTTTTTTCTACATTGCTGTAGTACTTAATATTCTTTTCCCTTGCTTTTACATCCATAGCAAGCGACAGGTTCCTTATAATATCACGGACATTAAAAGGGGTTTCTTCAAAAACCATTTTAGCCGCATTGATTTTTGATATGTCAAGGATGTCGTTAATAATGGTAAGCAACATTCCGGCCGAATCGCGGATGCCCCTTGCGTACTCTTTCTGTTCGTCGGATAATCTTGTTTGAGATAGTAAATAGGCCATACCAATAACGCCATTCATAGGAGTCCTTATTTCATGGCTCATATTGGCAAGGAATTCCTCTTTTATTTTGGCTGCCTTTTCTGCCTGTTCTTTTGCAACTATCAATTGGGTTTCAAGTTCTTTTTTCTCGCTGATGTCATTCAGTAAGGAAAGGCTGCATTTTTTTCCGTAAAGCTCAATAATGATGTTGGAGAAAAGCATATTAATTGGCTTTCCCAATTTGGTGAACATAATTTGTTCCCTGTTTTTTAAAGAGCCTCGTTTTTTTAGTTCATTAATTATGCGAGCACGGCTTTCAGAAAGAACAATGCCGAGGCTGGTGAGCGAACGGCCTACGGCTTCCTGGCGCTGGTATCCGAATAAATCAAGAAACGCCTGGTTAGCATCGAGAATAATGCCGGAATCGAGTTCGGCAATGCAAATACAGGTTGGGCTGAAATCGAAAAAAGTAAGGAATTTTTTATTATTGTCAATCAATACTTTCGACTGGTTGGCCATCTTATTATAAATGACCGTAGAAATAACCAGGGTAAGTGCTATGCCTGCCCAAAGAATATATTCAGGAATGGAAGGGGTTTTATGAGTGACCATTGTTAAGAACCAACACACCAATAAAAAAATGGAGTTCAGCGCTAAAATTATGGACCACTTTGTAAATCTTCTTTCCATTAACGAAGCTAAAATTTGTTACTGTAATATTCTGCAGGGGAGCGCAAAATAGTTCTAATTACCGGGCGTTACTGCAAATATATTATTTTTTCAAAGGAATAATATAATGCGCTTTAAGTATTCAAATCTACGCTAATTATACCGGCCCGGGTGATAGTTATTATTTATTGGGTATAGATTTCCCAATAGCTTCACGGCTGTTTCCGGGCTTAGCAGTTGCCGAAATCATTTTATAAAGCTCTTCCGGCTTAAATGGTTTTGATATGTAGTCGTCCATGCCAAGTTCCTGGCATTTTTCCTTATCTAGGCTTACAACAGAAGCAGTCATGGCCACAATAGGAACTTTTGAAGCAGGGGAGGGAAGGAATTTGCGAATTTGTCTGGTGGCTTCAAACCCATCAATTTCTGGCATCTGTATATCCATCAAGATCAAGTCGTAAGGGTTAGATGCAGCCATTTCCACAGCCTGCCTTCCGTTTTCGGCAACATCAACAATAATACCCCATTTGCTCATTGTTTTTACACCAACGCGCTGGCTGATACGATTGTCCTCGGTAAGTAAAATCCTTAGGCCCGAAAGGTCGCGCCCGTTCATAATATCCTTTTCCGGAGCCGGAACATGCTGTTTGGCGCCTGCAATATATTTTTTATAGGCGATGCGGAATGAAAATGTAGAGCCTTTACCCAACTCGCTTTCAGCACTTATTGTGCCACTTTGCATTTCCACAAGCCGCTTAGAAATACTTAACCCAAGTCCGGTGCCGCCATATTTGCGGGTTGTATCGGGCGAAGCCTGCACAAAAGGCTCGAACAGGGTAGGTATCTTTTCAGAATCAATGCCGATTCCGGTATCCTTAATAAGAAATTCAAGGAAAATATTATCGGAATCTTCCTTTTGCTTGTTAATGCTGATGGTTACTTCGCCTTTATCAGTGAATTTTACTGCATTCCCTGCAAGGTTCAATAAAATCTGGAACAACCTAACAGGATCACCAAGCACTTTTTGAGGAATGCTCAGGTCCATGTGGGTGTGGAACTTAATGCCCTTTTCTTTTGCTTTCAATTCCATTGACATGGTAAGGTTGCGCATAACATCATAAATACTGAATGGCGTAGTTTCGAATGCCATTTGCCCCGCAATTATTTTAGATATATCAAGAATATCATTGATAATAGTGAGTAGGATTTCAGAAGAGTCTTTAATCCAGCTTGCATATTCTTTTTGTTCTTCGTCAAGATCGGTTTGAGCAAGCAGGTTAACCATACCAATAATTCCATTCATCGGTGTCCGGATTTCATGACTCATATTGGCAAGGAACCGCTCCTCTGATTTTACAGCCTGTTGGGCTTTTTCTGTTGCAGTGATAAGTTGATTTTCAAGTTCCTTCCTTTCGCTTATGTCGTTCACAATATCAAGGGTGCATTTGCGCCCGCCAATATCCAGAATGATGCTTGAATACAGGGTAGTTATCAGTTTTCCGCTTTTAGTACGTATAATTTGTTCCCGGTTTCTTATTAATCCGGACTCTTTCAATTCATTCTTAATGATATTCCGTAAACCGGGTGGAAGTAATCCTAATTCCGAAGCGGTATGGTGCAGCATTTCTTCCCTTTTGAATCCGCAAATGTCAAGGAAAGCTTGGTTCAGTTCCAATATCCTTCCTGTTTCTACATCAAATAGGGCAATACCACCGGGGTTGTAATCAAAAATAGTTTGAAGTTTTGTTTTGTTTTCAAGTAGATCTGTTTCAATCTTTTTATTTTCTGTAACATCATTCAACAGGGTGAGGCTGCATTTATTGCCGTTCAGGTCAATAATTATATCGGAAAGTAAAACCGTAATTTGCCTGCCATCTCGTGAGTATGTATTCTGTTCCCAGTTTCGTAAAGAGCCTTGTTTGGTTAATTCTGCAATATAGTTCTTACGGTCTTCGGGCCGAATAATACCAACCTCAGTAGTCGTTTTGCCAATAAGTTCTTCTTTTAAGTAGCCATACGTTTGCAGAAAGGCCTTATTGGCATCAAAAATTTTACCGGATTCCAGTTCAACAATTGAAATTGCTGTAGGGCTTGCGTCGAAAATGGTCTGGAATTTCTGCATGTTTTCAAGCAGGGCAGTATCAAGGTCTTTATGGGTGCTTGCATTGTTTAACAATACTATTCCACATTCCTTGCCAGCAAGTTTAACCAGCTTATAGGATAGAACGCAAGTGAATTGTTCCCCTGATTTAGTATTGAACCTGAATACTTTATTCCGTACAAACCCATATTGCTGTACTTCGGCCACCAGTTGTTTACGTTCTTTCGGGTCAATAATTCCGAGGCCAATGGAGGAGTTACCTATAATCTCCTCTTTTGAATAACCAAACAAGTCAACATATCCCTGGTTTACATCAATTATTTTTCCGGAAGTAAGTTCCAGAATACATATACCAACAGGGGTATAGTCAAATATTGTTGTTAGTTTTTTGTAAGTCTCATCGAATGACTTTTCTTTTTGGGCTATTTTCAGATAAACAACAAATCCCAGAATGAGGGAAATAATTATAACACCCAATAAAATAAGCCTTATAATTGATTGTGATGAAGAAGCCTGAATTATAACTAGTGTTGTTGCTGACACCATGAATACAAGTAACAAAATAGCCAAAACATAGGACCAACCAGCAAAAATTTTCTTCATAGAGTTATGCTATTCCAAAGGATAAATAGTATTTAGCTCCTTGTTACTATGCAAAGATATACTAAATTTCCCTCAAAATTACTTAATTAAAAGTCCTGTTTTTTGTAAGTGTCATAAAATCAGTATTTTTGTTTGGTAATTATCCGGCTGATAGAAGTGAAATAGTACTTTAATAAAATCACTTTTAAAAGTTTTTACAAATGCAGCCAAAAGAAGTTTTATATTTGTCGTGAGTATTATACAAATAAAAATAGATTATTTATTATAATAAAATAAGGTTTCCCCCATAAGCCTGGATTTATTGAGATGATTTATAGGTGCAAAAATGGGGAAAAGATATTTTATTCAACCTTCACTTTATAATAAACCCCGTGTTCCATGGGTTTATATACTAATAGTCATATCGGCTATTGGAGTAATAACCATTATTTTAATAGATGTCTTTTGATGAAATACCTTCATTCAAATCAATCTATATACAAAGTTGCCTGATATTATAAAGGTAAAGTGAAAAGGCTAAGATGCCTATTAGCAGGTTAATTAAACGGATTGGCGGTGTTAGAATCATTATCAATCTAAATGGTATAAATCCGGAAACCGTAACAATGAAAAACAGTTTGCCAAATGAAATTTTAGCGTAATCACTTCCTGTTGAAGTCATTATTAAACGCATACCAATCTCGTTCCAAAGTATTAAAATTGAAACAATAAAAAGTGGAAAAAAGGATTGGAAAAAATTTGCCAGCGGTTTGTAAACCCCTAGTTTTTTCAGAAGGGTTAAAAATGCCCAGAAAACACCAAAAACAATTACTGCTGCTACACATGACCCCAAGTAAACAACTATAATCATCCAGCTATGGTTATGGGTAAAATCTGAATTGGCCCACCACACAAGTAGCCCAATGGCAAGTACAATCATCATCATTACGCCTGTGACTGATGGGTCATTCACATCATTGCTTTCCTTCTTCGGGTTTTCACAATCATTTTGCCCTGCAATAAATCCGGGTATCGACATCATAGGGCCGAGAACCAGCAGGAAGGTTAAAAACATTGCAAAATTCTCGGTTAGTTTATCGGTTTTTCCCAAATTATCCCAAGGTACATCCAAAGCCATTACCATTAAATAAACCAATACCGCTAAGGCAATGGCAATAAAAAACCACTTGACAATTTTGGTTATAATCTTTTGGTAGAATATATCCCACCGGGCATAGAGGTAGCCCAAATACCAAGGGAGTGTAAGTGCAACCATCGCATACAAACCCATAAGCTGCCAGGGTTTAATAATGCCCAAAATGTTATTCTCCTTAAAGAAATATTGAGAAAAATAAAATGCATAAGCAATAATCCCTGCATCGGCAAGTAACTCACTAATGCTAATCTTCCAGAAGAATTGAGGGTCATACGGGTTTTTCTTCTTTACTTCAATTACAGGGTCGCCATTACTTACGGCACTTTGAGCAGGGGCAGGCTTAAATGGATTTTTATAAGGGGGTCTTATTGTCATCGATGTCAAATGTATGGATATTTAGTAATTGAAATTTCCCTACGTTTGCAAAAAAATAGTTGAGTATGAAAAACATTGCAGTTATTGGTTCAGGAACTATGGGTAATGGGATTGCGCACGTATTCGCCCAGTGCGGTTATAATGTATCATTAATTGATATTTCGGCAGACGCGCTGAATAAGGCTATTGCCACCATATCTAAAAACCTTGACAGGCAGGTGGCGAAGGGTACACTGAAAGAAGAAGACAAAGTAAATACATTGAAAAACATCACAACTTTTACTGAAATGGCTAAAGGGGTAAATGGTTGCGAACTGGTAATTGAGGCCGCCACCGAAAACCCTGAAATAAAGTTTAAATTGTTCCGTGATTTGGATGCGATGTGCCCTGAAGGGGTAATATTAGCAAGTAATACATCATCTATATCGTTAACAAAAATTGGGGCGCAGACAAAGCGTTCGGACAAAGTGATTGGTATGCACTTTATGAATCCGGTGCCGGTAATGAAGCTGGTGGAAGTGATTCGAGGATACAACACTTCGGATGAGGTTACTAAAACCATTATGGACTTATCAAAAAATCTTGGAAAAATTCCGGTGGAGGTGAACGATTATCCCGGATTTGTTGCAAACCGCATTCTTATGCCTATGATAAATGAAGCTATATATGCTTTGTTTGAAGGAGTGGGCGGAGTCGAAGAGATTGATACCGTTATGAAGTTAGGTATGGCACATCCGATGGGTCCCCTGCAATTAGCCGATTTTATTGGTTTGGATGTTTGCCTTTATATCATGCGTGTACTGCACGATGGCTTAGGGAATCCTAAATATGCACCTTGTCCGTTGTTGGTAAATATGGTAACGGCCGGTAAATTAGGTGTGAAAAGCGGGGAAGGATTTTACGTTTATACGGCCGGAAGCAAGGACTTAGTGGTTGCGCCAAGCTTCAGATAATTAGTAATTAGAAATAAAAAACCCGGTTATAAAAAACCTGGTTTTTTATCGCTGTTCCTGTAGTTCAGCTTTAGCCTTGTTTATTGATTCCCTTATTTCTTCCATAGCCACCTGTCGTTCTTCAGGTGTCATGGCAATAAATTCCTCCAGCTTGGGTACTTCCTTTAGCTCGGTAGTTGTGGGTTTAGAGACTACATATTGCATTAAGGACATATAGGTTCTGACATACTCTATCGGTGATAATTTTTCCAACTGTTCCAGAAATTTCGGCTTGCTTTCGAGTAAAAACTCCCTTAAAAATTCGCGTTGTGCAACGCTTACTTTCGTGTAAGTTCCCTTTGGTCTGCCATTGGGATTACCACTTTTTCCTTTTGTGAAACTCATAAATTGATTAAATTATAGTGAAAAATAACAATGAAATAACAAGGGGCGAACAACGGAATAACAAGGAGAAAACAACAGAATAACAAGTAAGATAAATGGTGTTAAATTTTTTAATTTGTTGATTATTAATACATTTAAACATGAAGCCCTTGATAATATCAACAGATAACAACAGAGAAAGAGCTGCGTTTTACCATTTATTTTATTTGATTTTGTTTCCATGATATTTTCTGAATGCAAAATTAAATCATCAGAAATTGTTTTTAGAAAAAGTCAATGACTTGTTATGAACAGTGATTGGAGGTCAGGTAATTAGGATAAAATGCAATGGAACGCGGATGACACGGATTGCTTAAGATTTAATAAGATGTTTGCTTTGTTGTCTTGGTATTAGTTGAGATGCCGAAACAAGTTCGGCATGACACCATAGCTTCGTGGTGGTATGGGGGAGGTGATGGGGGCAGCGAAGCCGCCCCTCCTTCCCCCTTATCAAAAGGCGATTCTGTCATGCCGAACTTGTTTCGGCATCGCAACAATTCTGAGCAATTCATTTTGATTTATATTTGTATAAGATGAAAAGCATGAAATATTTTTTGGTCCTCCTATTATCGTTTTCTTTTTCTGTTGCTGCATTTGCGCAGGATGATAGCTTTGGTTTTACCAATAAAGCCGAAGCCGAAAATAAAATGGTGAATGGGTTGAAGGAAGGGAAGTGGGTGGAGAACGAATGCGTTTTAATTGTAACTTCCAATCATGATACAATACCTGAACCATATTCATATACTCTAACTGTTTATAAAAGAGGGAAGCCTCTTGGAATTGTAAGGGTTTATTACGTAAATGGGAAACTAATGAAATTGATACCTTATATAAATGGTGAAAAAAAAGGAATGGAAAAAGGCTATTATGGTAGTGGTAAATTAGAATATGAATGTACTTACAAGAATGGAGTGGAAAATGGGATGGGTAAACTCTATTATGAAAATGGAAGAATTGAGAGGGAAGACAATTACAGCAATGGTGTGTTTAATGGTGTTATGAAGGAATACAATGAAAGTGGAAAATTAGTATCTCAATCATTGTTTAAGAATGGCAAAGTTATTTATGAGAAACATTACGACGAAAACGGAGATGAAATCAAATAAATTTCAAATTGCAATTTTTTATCTTTAGCTGACGGGATAAAATTTACATCGATTCTACATAAGGGCTAAAGCCCTTTGAATTATTAGGTGTTTTAATCCAACTAATGAATGAACATTATTTGAATACGGGTTCATTCATTAGCCCTACCATTTATGGTGGGGTAAAAAACGCCGCCTCCCTTTAGGGAGGCTTTAGCCCCTGAATCTATTTGTGGAAAACCAGCCCGCCAGCAAAGCTGAAGGCAATTGAGAAAATGCCTTAAAGAATTATGCCTTCGCTGCCTTGGGTGCTTCTTTCAGGATAAATGAAAAATACCCGATGTAATAAGCGCAGAAAACATACAAAATAATTCCTGTCAGGGGATTGCGTATATAGTCTAGGTTGGCTTGTACTCTGTCTTCACCACCACCATCGTCTTGAAGCATGTTTTTATACATCAGCATCCGTTAAGCAAAACGGGCAATAAATAAAACGATTACAGTTATTTCAACCCAAACGTGGGTTTTGAAATAGAGCCCGTTCTCCCGTTTTTCAAACTTGGCATGGTTGGTAGCTACATAGGCAAGTGCCAATCCTCCTGCAATACCGATAACATCCCAAAGTAAAATTAATGGGTCAAATAAGCTATAGAATAAGAAACCAAGGGCAATGAATCCGAATAATATGATGCGGATAATCATTACAGTTTGGTTGTATTTTTGAAACTGGGTGGCGCGCTGAATCCTGCGTGCAAGGATTAGCGCAACAATTAAAATTGCAAAAGAGAATTGCATAGGGTGTTAAATTTTTGCCAAAATAAACAATTATTTAATTGGATGTGAGTTATGAGTAATATCAGTTTATACTTTCTTGTCTCGATAATTATTATATTTGAATTACAAAACATGTCGGATTTTAACACTACCAATGTAATATGAGTTATAAAAAACTACCAAGTTTAACCTTACTATTTGCCAGTTGTCTGTTAGTTTTCAGTAGTCTTCGCCTGTCTGCGCAGACAGTTATTACCCCACAAAAGTTCGAAGATATTTACGAGCATTGGTTTTATTCAATGGATAAGTTTCAACTGGCAGCAGGACTTAACAAAGAGGATTTGGGTGTGTTTACCCGATTTTCTGAAAAGAAAATTGACTCTCTCCGTGGAAATTTTATGCAGTTGATAAATTCAGGAAAAGTTACATCCGATAACGTAAATGTATACGAAGATGTGTTGGCTGACAAGCTGAGCGGAATTTACAAGAAGTTTGAAATTATAAAATCGCTTTATCCTTCATCGGTTGAAGAATATAGAAATGTTGCTTTGCAGCCCCAGGCATGTGCTTCGGCTTGCGATAATATAGATTTTGAGTCGGGTAATCTCTCCGGTTGGAATGCTTATTATGGAGTGAATGAATCTTCTACAACGGCATTTGTAACTGCGTTGCTTACAGGAGGACCGGCTGGAGCAGTAATTCATGCGGCAAACGACACCCTTACAAGTACTACAGGATATTATAATGCAGGGAGTGTTGGTAAGAATCCAAGACCAGATTACCAGATTAATATTACTAGCGGAACAAGGGGAGATGCGCTTGTGCCATCCATTCCGGTGGTTTCACCATTCGGTGGAAAATATTCAGTAATGGTAGGGGATAGCACCCAGGTTAATTACGGGGTTGCAAGCCTTTCGCAAACATTCCTTGTGGGTGCATCAAATGCTAACTTCACTTATCAATATGCGGTTTTTTTAGCAAACCCAAACCATAATTATTTCCAGCAGCCAACATTTAAAGTTGCAGTTCTTAATGGTACAGATACTATTCCTTTTTGTGGTGAGTATACTGTAGTTTCCGGCCGAGGTACACAAAAGTTTGATAGTGTTGAATATCATGACACATACCCTTTAGCACCTAATGATACAGCTACCTTCTGGGTTTATTATAAAAACTGGACTATCGTAAATGTACCCTTAACTCACTATATCGGGAAATGCGTAACAGTGGTTTTCCAGGTTTCCGATTGCGGATTAGGCGGACACTTTGGATATGCTTATGTTGATGCTTCCTGTTCGCCTCTGGATATTATTAGTTCTTCTCAGAATTTTTGCGGACAAGACAGCATTGTTTTAACAGGCCCCGGTGGCGAAGGTCACTATTATTGGACAGGTCCTACTAATGGAATCAGGTCGAATGATACCCTTCGTCAAATTAGTGTGGATAGCGCCGGTACTTATACGCTTGTTGTTACCCCTTTTACCGGAGCTACGTGTAACGATACAATGACCATAACAATTGGAAAAGTGGCAGGACCTCCTCCTCACCCTAATTTTACTGCCGATACGGGTTGTGCTGGTCTTTCAACATTCTTTAATAATACTTCAAACCCAATTGCAGGTGCTAAATTTTATTGGGATTTTTACAATAACGGAAACTATGAAGATTCTTCTGTGAGCCCTACATGGACCTACAATTTGCCGGGTATATATCAAGTTAAACTTCACGAAATTTATAACGGTTGCGGAATGGATACAACCATTACTATTGTGGTAGATACTACTGTAGGCAGTGCCTTCATAGCTGATACAATATGTTACCCGGATACTACTCATTTTGCAAATGGAACGGTAGGCGCTACTTCCTATTACTGGAATTTTGGCGACCCATCATCCGGTGTGAATAATACTTCCGGAAATACCAATCCGAGCCACTTCTTTACTGCTCCCGGAACCTATACGGTAGCACTGATTGGAAAACACAAAGGATGGTGCAACGATACAGCAAAGCGAACCGTTGTTGTACTTGCAAGGCCAAAACCAATTTTGACAGCTGCTGATAGCATTTGTTCAGGCAGCACTACAACGCTTACTGCAAGCGGCGGAACCATATATACATGGAGCACCGGTGCTACAACATCATCGATTACCGTTTCGCCAACAGTGCCTACAACTTATACAGTTAGTGTTTCGAATGGCAAATGCTCAGTTGATACTACTGTTAAAGTAAACATAAGGCCTGTTACCACCGGCACTATTGCAGGAAATAATACTTGCTTTGGGGATACAATACATCTGGTTGCAACCGGAGGTGGAACCTATTTATGGAATAACGGAGCAACAACAAGTTCAATTTGGGTTGTTGCCGATTCAACATACGATACCGCGTATTCAGTTACTATAGCGAATGGGGGTGCTTGTGTTACGCTGAATAAAAGCATTGTTATTTATCCTTTACCAAACGGATTTGTTTGTTGCGACACTACCATATTTGCAGGCTCATCGGTGGTGCTTTCAGGCTCGGGTGGTGTAAAATATTATTGGATCCCTCCGACAGGATTAAGTTGTGATACATGCCCTGACCCTATTGCTAATCCAACGGTTACAACCACGTATACACTGGTCACTACAAACTCCAATGGCTGTTCTTCTGACGCCAAGGTTACTGTAACTGTTGATATACCATGCAAAGACTTTTTTGTGCCGAATGTATTTTCGCCAAATGGAGATAATGTGAATGAAACCTTCCTGATAAAAGTAATATACATGTCATCGTATGAAATTTGGATATATAACCGTTGGGGCAAACAAGTGTTCCATTCTCAAAATCCGGATAATCCATGGACAGGGGATATTAGCGGTTCACCGGCCAGCCAGGGGGTTTATTATTACATAATAAAAGCTACCTGCGAAACAGGTAATTCATTTGAGAAACACGGATTCCTTACGTTGATAAGGTAAATAAATTGAAAGTTGTGAATGAAGAGTGGAAAGAGATTTCCACTCTTTTTATTTGGGATATGTTATTTTTTTTATTTTTGAAAAAAATTACCCTATGAAAAAACTACTTGCGCTTTCATTCTTAACCCTAAGTTCTTCACTCATTACTATTTCAAATGCTCAGAGCTATATGCTTTATGGAATGACGTATGAGGGTGGTACATCAGGAAATGGAATTATTTTCAGTCTTGACCCTACAACCGGAAAGGATAGTGTTCGATATAATTTTACGGGTGGAAATGATGGAGGGTTACCTGCCAGTAATCTTGTGTTTAATCCCGGTGATAATATGTTTTACGGAACTACTTTCTATGGCGGCAATAGCGGTTTTTTGGGTGTTCTTTTTAAATATAACCCTATCACAAATGCAGAATCGTACGTACATTTATATGATGGCCCAACCGGAAATGAACCTCAGTATGGCAGTTTAACTATTTATAAAAATAAAATTTATTCTATGACTAACTCTGGAGGGGCCTTGGGGTATGGTGTGATATATGATTATGACTTAGGTACAAATGCGTATAATGATTTAGTAGATTTTGACCTTACAGGGAATTTGCCGGTAACTCCGTCAACTCCTCAGGGTACTCATTTAACACCCTATAGCAATGGCCTGATGTATGGAATGGCTTATGCCGGGGGAAAGGATTCGGCAGGATGTATTTTTAGTTTTAATCCTTTAACAAATAAAGACAGCATACTCATAAATTTCAGTGTTTTCGGTGGTGGGCCTGCATACCCGCAGGAAGGTACGCTTACCTTAAATCCACATGATAATAAACTTTACGGAATGACCGCTTTAGGTGGAAAACGGTATTTACCAAATTATGAAAACGGGGTTATTTTCAGGTATGATCCAATTACTAATAAAGATACTGTATTAGTTCAATTTGATACTATAAACGGATTTGGCCCAACCGGAAGCTTAACCTATGATTCTGTTAATAGTTTATTCTATGGGATGACCGGATACGGAGGAACAAACCTCGATGGGGTGTTATTCAGCTACGACCCTTCAACCGGGAAAGATACAGTGTTGATTAACTTCGATAATGCAACAGGTATATTTCCTTACGGAAATGTTACACTTGGGCCTAATGGTATGCTTTATGGCATGACCAATAATGGGGGGCTTTATAGCTATGGTACAATATTTCGATATGACCCTACTACAGGAAAGGATACAGTCTTAGTTAATTTTGATGGTACAAACGGCAGGCAACCTGTCAGCAGTTTAACACTTGTGGATTTGAACACGATTACTACAAGGGTGAATAATATTACAAAAGCAAACAGTACAACTATTTATCCTAATCCGTTTAATAAATCAACGCAAATTATGTTTAATGAAAATGGTAAGCATTTTATTGAAGTGGATGACGTTACGGGGAGAAAAATAGCATCAGCTGAATGCAATGAAAAAGAATACACACTGCAAAGAAATGAACTATCGGATGGGATTTATTTTGTGAAAGTTTATGATGGTCAAATGAATTTATTATCTACTCAAAAAATAGTAGTGCAATAATTTTTGTTGGCGTGCCGGAAAATAATTTCACCAAAGAATTCATAGCACAATCGGTTTATCGTATTGAGAAAAGCTCTGAAAGAATTGAGAAAAGTTTTCTCTTACTGGAAGAAGAGGAAGTCTGGAAACGCCCTAATGAAGCCTCGAACAGTATTGGTAATTTGGTTTTGCACCTTTGCGGGAACATTACCCAATATGTAATTTCTTCATTAGGAGGGAAGCCAGATAACAGGCAGCGTGATTTGGAATTTTCAACTAAATCGGGATTTACAAAAGAGGAATTGTTAACCAAACTTCGCTTGGTTGTTAAAGAAGCAACAGAAGTAATTCAACAAACGTCGGAAGAAGAATTAATACGGGTTCGTTCTGTTCAGGGATTTGACATTAGCGGCATTGCAATAGTTATTCATGTGGTAGAACATTATTCTTACCACACAGGTCAAATAGCATTCTGGACAAAACTTCTAAAGGACAAAGACCTTGGCTTTTATGCAGGGCTTGATTTGAATAAGAAGAACAAATAACATCAGTTGAAAATTATCACTCCCATAGTTTTGTTTTTGCTTTTGGGTTTCCAATCCAAATGTATAGCCCAATCCAAAGTTGATTATATCATTTACGGTACCTATTACGGCGAGTGTATTGGGCACTGCGCTTATATGTTCAAACTTGAAAATGATACATTATTAACAGATACTACTACTAATTTTTTATATGCTCGTTTTGGCAAAATAGATCATTATGTATATAGCGGAATACCCGTAAAAAAGGAAAAATATTCCAATGCCAAAAGAATAAGAGATTCTATTCCTGACATACTTCTCAAATCTGAAAGCAAACAATTTGGCGGGCCTGACAACCGTGACCAAGGCGGCATTTATCTTGAATTTAAAACTAGCGGTAAGGTAAAATCTTTTTTTATCGATACCGATACAAGCCAAATACCAGCAGAGTTACGCAATTACGTACTGCTAATTTTTGATGCAGTTAATTATTAGCAATAATCAAGTGTTGAAAGATTTTTTTCTCAACTGTGTACTTTCAATATTCAACTTTTTAGCTTGCTATTTCCATTGTAACAGCTGCAGTCAGCGATTTTGAAATAGGGCAATTTGCCTTCGCATCTTCTGCATGCTTTTTGAAGTCTTCTGCACTGCAATTAGGCACAACACCTTTTACTACTAAATGAGATGTAACGATTGCACCGTTTTCCAAATCAACCGTGCACGAAGTTTCCAATGAAGTAGGGGTGAAGCCTGCTGCGCCTAAAAGGAAGCTTAATTTCATGGTAAAGCATCCAGCATGGGCAGCGGCAACCAGTTCTTCAGGGTTTGTGCCTGCTCCGTTTTCAAAACGGCTAACATACGAATATGGGGTCTTGTTTAGCGTATTGCTTTGCGTGGTGAGATTTCCACTTCCTTCTTTTCCTGAGCCGTTCCAAACGGCAGATGATGTGCGTTTCATATTTTTTAAGTATTTATTATTTGTTTAGGGTATGATTCAAAAGTAAGACTTTTTTTGACTTTGAAACAAGAAGTGTGAAACGGAAATGTTTTACTTTGTTTTAAAGTGTTCCACATGCTTTATCAGCAAAGGGAAGAATTCTAAAAAATCCCTGTTGTATAATTCAGGGTTGTTTTCCAATTCATCCACGGCCTTATCCATCGGAAAGTAATATTTCATTCGTTTAGACATTCCTTCTAATGAAAGACGAATACCAACTGAATATTTATAGGAACTGAGCCAATCATTGTTCATCATGTGGTGGAGGATCATCTGGCTTTCTTCCGGCATTTTCTTTTTGTTTTTAGAAAGGGTGCTGTAACTGTTTTTGCAGAATTTTTCCAGGTTAATGTCAGAAAATTGTTGCCAGTTATTGGCTAAAAGATAATCGAAGAACATATCTGTTATAATCCCCGAATATTTGCCATACTTGGGTTGCAGGCGATGTACGCTTTTTAAATAGATGGGATTGTTATCAGAGAAAAAATCAATTTCACGGTGCATCAGGATACCCTGGCTTATTCCTTCAGAATAGTCAAGATATTTTTTCCCTTTTACGGAATCGGCAATAAAATTTCCAATAATAAGGTCTTCCTCTTTTCCTGCCAGATATAGATGTGCAAGAAAATTCACATTCGGTTAGTTTAGGGTAGGGTCTTCCGGAAAATCGGCGACCATAGCATATTTTCCACCAAGGTCTTTAAGTATATTTTTCCAAAGGTTGTTATTGTCTTTCATAACAAGGTTTTTACTACCCTTGGTAAGAATCCATGAATGCTGCTTCATTTCACTTTTCAGTTGTCCCGTTGTCCAACCGGAATAACCTGCGAAGAATCGTATCTGGGTAGTTTTAACTTTACCGTCTCTTAGTAAATCTTTCAGGGTTTCAAAATCTCCACCCATGTAAACTCCATCCATTATCTCCACACTGCCTTCAAGCAAATTACCAAGCGTGTGAACATAGAATAACAGTTCAGTATTTACAGGCCCTCCATAAAATAAGGTATCCTCGAATTCGGGGAAATCATCAATAGCTTGTGTTGGCTTGATGGCGAGTTTACGATTGAGGATAAAACCCATGGTACCATCTTCGCTATGTTCTGTTACTAATACAACGGAGCGCCTGAATTCGGGGCTTTCCATGAATGGTTCTGCCAATAACAACACACCAGGTGCGGGTTTAATTTGTTTTTCAAACAGGGATGAAAAATCGGTGATGTTGTTATGATTATCGGGCATGTGCTTACTTCAGCTTATTTCTCAATTCAATCATTTCCAAGGCGGCCATTGCAGCATCAGTTCCTTTATTGCCATGCTTGCCGCCGCTTCTGGCTTTGGCTTGCTTTACTGTGTCGGTTGTTAAAACGCCAAATATAACAGGAATATTATGCACTAGATTCAGTTGCATAATTCCATCGGTAACTGCTGAAGATATGTATTCGAAATGCGGGGTTTCACCCTTAATAATACAGCCTAAACAAATAACAGCATCCGGTGAATATTTTTTGATTGCTAATTGAGCTGCAAGCGGAAGTTCATAGCTACCCGGTACATTCATTACTTCCATTGAGAAGTCATCAACTTCCATTTTTTCAAACACATTGAAAACGCCTTCAAGCAAAGCATCGGTAATATCTTTATGCCATTGGGAAACCAATACACAAATATTCAGCTTATCGCCTGAAAAATTGCCCTGCGATACTTTTTTGTTTGCTTTTCTGGTAGCCATGTTTTTGAGTTATAAGTTATGAGTTATAAGTTGTTTCCAAATTTGTAGAAAGTGTTATCAGTCATAACTTATAACTCATAACTTATAACTAGTTCTCCTATTTTCCTGATTTAACCTGGGCACGGGCGATATATTTATCTATATCGTTGGCCTGCGCGTAATTATAGTACTTGGTTTTAATATTCTGATATAAGTTCAAGGCATTGGCATAATCTCCTTTAATTTCATAAGCCTGTGCAGCCTTTTTCATAAAAAGAGGGGCTGTATAGTCGTTGTCGCTGCGCTTAACGGCTTCCATGTAATATTCAATTGCTTTATCAGTGTTGTTCAGTTGCATTTCTGCATCACCTTCCACACCGGCAGAGTTTGCACTTACTAGCACATCATGTGCATTAAACTTTTCAAGATTATCAATTGCTTGCTGGTAGTTTCCTTTCTGGTAGTAACAAAGTCCAAGGTAGTAGTTTGCCAGTTTGCCGGCAGGGGTCCAACTGTATTGGTCTGCTATGTCCTGAAATCCAAGATTTGCTCCGTCGCCTTTAATCGCCCTGTTCACAGAATCAGCCTCAAAATAGTTTTGCGCCCTGCGCATTGCCATCTCTGCATCCTGTTCCTGAGACGGTATGTACCAGTACTTAAAGGCAATAAACCCGCCTACTAAAAGGGCTATAATTACTGTAAGTGCAGTAGCTACTTTTTTGTTTTCTTCAAAGTAATCTTCCATACGTTCCCATCTGTCCTGTATACCTGAAAGACCAGTATTTTTGTTTGCCATGTGCCTGTTTGCTTTTTTTTGAGCCGCAAAAATAGCCTTTTTTACGGAATGGCGATTATTGAGTTGAAAATTGAGGGTGATTATTGAAAAATAATCCGGTAAAGGCTTAAAATTCAGCAAAACAGAAGGTTCAATTGGGTGGCATTAATGAGTGCTGTCTTTCCTTACAGCCATTTTTGTTCCCAGCGAGGCCATAGTCTGGTGTTGTGACGCCACATATTCTTGTATTTGGTCAGGGCTCAGGACTGTTTTCAGTTGTTCAATATAGTTGTCGATTGCTGTTTTGTTGGCCAGTTTCAAACCATCGGGGTCTTTAGCATATTTCTCTTTGTTGGCTGCACAAGCTTT
The DNA here is from genome assembly GCA_903901055.1 of uncultured Bacteroidota bacterium. Classification (GTDB taxonomy): domain Bacteria; phylum Bacteroidota; class Bacteroidia; order JABEUT01; family JABEUT01; genus JABEUT01. Next base: position 28,575 of record CAIUPO010000011.1, on the reverse strand, counting down.
TGCATACGTTTCAACAAAAGGCCTTACTCTTCTTGTTTGTTCTTCATTGATATTACATACCTCTTTTAATTTTGATATGATTTTCTCAGTTGACCGTTCCACTTTGGCTGAATTATCTTGGGAATACCCGTTAAAAAATGTCGCCGATAAAATTCCAAATGTTAAGAGTAGTGCTTTCATGGCGTAGATTTTATGATGTGTTGCCTTTCCAAAGGTATACTACATTGGTGGATAATTATGATATTTTCGATTAAACATCTTTAATTATAGCTAAACACCAAGTATACTGTTGTTTGGGTCTCCTGTTTTCTTCTTTCAGAGGTATTAACAGTAAAATGTTAGAGAATAGCCTGTTCAGATTTTTCAATTGCATGAATTATTCTTACATTTACATTCTAATCCAACCTACCCTGCTATGAAAAAACTTTTACTTTTTGCAGCTATATTAATCAGTAGCGCCACCTTCAGTCAGACTAACACCAAAATGGATTTTTACCTGGATACCAAACTGGAGAATTACATGGCAAATAAAGCAGATGCCAACCTGATGTTGCCTATGCTTATACAAGGAAACATAGGGATTATAAAACAACTGGTACAAAAAAGTGGTGGAACTTTTAAATATTCGTATGGAAATGTTGCGGCTATTATCATACCCGTAAATGCGTTGCCTGCTTTTAGCGCAAGTGCCGGAGTAACCAGGATGGAAGGGGCTCCGCCGCATAATCGCCCGCTGGATGATTCATCGAATGCTAAAAACCATATTACTGAAGTGTTGAATGGATCATGCTTGCCGCAGGCTTATAATGGCAAAGGAATTGTTATCGGATTTATTGATTCCGGTATTGAATTGAAACACGCTGATTTTAGCGATAGCAGTGGTACACGGGTGAAATTTTTGTGGGATCAAAACTTGGGTACAGGCCCGTATACTCCGGCAGGTTTTGGTTACGGACAGGCTTGGAACAAAAAGCAGATAGATGTGTTAATGACATTGCCTCTTCAAGAACCTGATAGTGCGCATTGCCTTGAGTTTGGCCATGGAAGCAACGTGGCAGGTATTGCTTGTGGCAACGCACGATGCAACGGACAGGAAATTGGTGGAGCCCCTAAATCAGATATAATAATGGTGGCTTTTAACTTTAATGTGCAAACTACTTTTATGCTAACCGATGCTGTGAAATATATTTATGATTGTGCCGACAGTCTAGGAGAGCCATGTGTAATTAATGCAAGCCTTGGCGACTATGGAGGTTCTCATGACGACTCTGACCTGCAAGGTATAATGATAGATAATATAATTGCGGCTAAACAACCGGGAAGGGTTTTTGTTGCTGCAGCGGGTAATGAAGGCATTCCTTATCACGTGCACGATTCATTAAGAAAGGGCGATACCACATTTACATGGTTTATGTATGACGCAAATATTGATTTACCTAATCCGGGCTATGCTGATATTCCAATTTTTGCCAATGAAACAGATTTTAACAGTGTGAAATTCAGAATCAGATGTGATAAAGTACAAACTGGTTCGTATTCGGAAAGAGATACTATGACTGTCTTCTACAGTATCAAAGATTTTATGGGCTCTAAAACAGTAAATGTGTTTAATAATAATGGCCAACGGCTTGGTGTAATAAAGAGTCTTGGTACTACCTATAGTAAAGGAAGTTATTCGCTGGAATTTAAAATAACACCCGATTCGACATCCTATTATTGGGGTTTCGAGGCTACTGATACCGGTACAACTTATGGCAGGTATGATATTTGGGATTTAGGTTCAATAAATGGTGTTGTAGATTCAAATGGGCTTGCAATAAATACAACCACTTTCCCGAAGTTTAAAAAATATAAACTGCCTGATACATTAATGACTGTCTGCGGAAGTTTTCAATGTTCGCCACATGTAATAACAGTTCAAACTTACTTTGACCGCTTAACCTATAAAGATTGTACCGGAGCCATTCAAAAAAATGGCAATCCTAAAGATGTACCGGGTGCTTTTGTATGGACAACCAGCCGCGGGCCTGCACGGAATTTTCATGTTATGAAGCCCGATGTTGCAGCAGCCGGAAATTTTAATTTGTCTGCAACGCCCATTTGTTATTCTGTTGGTTGTAATAGCGGTGTAGATTCGCTTGGTTGTCACAACCCCGATGGTGGAACGTCTATGGCATCACCGATAGTAGCTTCTGCAGCGGCATTATATCTTGAAAGGTATCCGAATGCTACTGATTCGAATGTGAAGCGTTGTATTTTAGCAACTGCATACACCGATCAGTTTACCCAAACCACTTCACAATCGAAGCCAAGTTACAATTGGGGCTACGGAAAATTGCATACCTGCCACGCACTATCACAATGCGGCCCTACTGATGTGCCGATGATTGCAGGAAATACCAATCCATTCAAACTTTCTGCATATCCGAATCCTTATACCAATACAACAATTATCAATTACGACTTCTCCGGTATTAAGGAGTTCAGTAAAGCCAATATTGTTGTTTTTGATATGATGGGTAAGGTTGTTAAAACAATTGACCTGAAAGGAAATCAGGGCAATGTTACCATGGACAGGGCCAAGATGTCCGCAGGTGTTTATTTCTACAGTTTAATGGTTGATGGCTCACGCCTGAAGACTGAGAAGCTGGTGGTGCAATAAAAGTGTTTTTCTGAGGATCCGTCGTCACTACGAGGAACGAAGCAGTCTTACTAATTGAGAAGAGGCTGCTTCGTTCCTCGCAGTGACGAAATTCCTTTAATCGAAATTCTCATTTCCCCCTTTTCTTTATCTTTGCCCTACTATGAAGAAGTTTTTAGAAAAAGCCTTTACAATATCGCTGGTATTTGGAGCAATGGCCGTTATTTTTTGTTTGATTGCCATGTCAAACCATGTTTTTATAATTGTTGCGCTTTCAGCCGGATTTTTCGGGTTTGTACTCGGGTGCCTGCATATAGTTGCGGTGCAACGCTATGAGGTAAAACAGGCTCCGGTTGCGCTTTTGCTTTTAAGCCTCCTTCTGAATTCTATTCCTCTTATTTATATGATGACCGTGGTAATGAATGCCCGGCCTGCATAGTTTTAACCCCAAATTTTGAAGTTTGAATTCAATACCCAACATTCAACCTTCCGCAACAGCGATACAGCAAATACTCATTAAATATTGGGGTTATAGCCATTTCCGGCCTTTACAGGAAGACATTATAAATTCTGTTTTGGAAGGGCGCGATACCCTTGCGCTAATGACCACCGGGGGAGGGAAGTCCGTCTGTTACCAGGTGCCGGCATTGGCAATGGATGGTATTTGTATTGTGATTTCTCCGCTTATAGCCTTGATGAACGATCAGGTGGAATTCCTTACCAGGAAAGGTATTCGGGCAGTGATGGTTCACTCATCGTTAAGTTCGAAAGAGATAGATAATATACTCGATAATTGTATTCATGGAAATATCAAGTTCCTTTATGTCTCCCCCGAAAGAGTAAGTACGGATTTGTTTATTGCAAGGGTTCAGCAGATGAAAGTTAACCTTATTGCAGTGGATGAGGCGCATTGTATTTCCCAGTGGGGATACGATTTCCGGCCATCTTATATGAAGATTATTGAGCTAAGAGAGATGTTTCCAAAAATCCCGGTACTTGCAGTAACAGCAACTGCTACGCCGGAAGTAGCAATCGATATTCAGAAGAAGCTTGGATTCAAAAAGGAAAACATACTGCGTAAAAGTTTTGAACGTAAGAACCTTTCTTATGTCGTATTAAAAGAGGAGGCCAAAGCATCGCGATTGCTAAAGATTGTAAATAATGTAAAGGGCTCAGGTATAATATATGTAAGGAACAGGAGGAAAGCAGAAGAAGTGGCTTCTATGCTAAAACAAAATAATATAGCAGCCGATTATTACCATGCCGGATTGAGCTTTGAAGAGCGAAGCAGGCGTCAGGAAGCATGGCTTCATGATAAAACAAGGGTAATGGTTTCAACCAATGCATTTGGAATGGGTATTAATAAAGCCAATGTTCGATTCGTAGTTCACCTTGATTTGCCCGATTGTCTGGAGGCTTATTTTCAGGAAGCGGGTAGGGCAGGGCGTGATGAAAAGCGGGCGTATGCCGTGCTGCTGTATAATGACTCTGACAGACTAAGCCTTGAGCGCAGCATGGAACATTCCTTTCCTGAGCTAGACGAAATAAAGCGGGTGTATGGTGCACTTTGTTCTTTTTATAAAATGGTTCCGGGAAGCGGCAAAGGCTCGGCTTTTGATTTCTCGTTAAATGATTTTTGTTCGAAGTATTCATTCGAACCGATGCTAGTAATAAGCAGCATTAAGTTTCTTGAAAAAGAAAATTATATTACACTGACTGATGCTTTTTACCGGCCCTCAACTGTACACATACTTATTAAACAAAAGGACCTTTACCGCTACCAGGTGGAGTCTCCGGCGTATGATGCGTTTATAAAACTACTGCTCCGTTCTTATGAAGGATTGTTTGACGGGTTCATTAACATTAAGGAGTTTGATTTGGCAAAGCGCTCTACGCTTACAATTACCGAGGTTGAGAATTTGCTTAAGCGTTTAGATAAAAGGAATATTATTTCGTATAGTCAGCAGACGGATAAACCCCAATTGGTTTATTTGGATGATTGCCATCAAATAAGCAACCTGCACATTTCAAAGCAACATTACCACGAATTAAAAGAACGTGCCTGGAAGCGGTTGGAGTGGGTGATACATTATGCTGCAAGTACTAATAAATGCAGGAGCGAGATGTTGCTTGCCTATTTTGGCGAACAAGAAGCGGTGCGTTGCGGCATTTGCGATGTGTGTATTGAAAGAAACAAACTAGAATTGAGTGACCTTGAATTCAAAAATGTATCTGATCAGGTGAAGGCCTTATTGCATAAGGAACCTTTGTTGCTCAATGATATTGTTCATAAGGTCACCCAATCAAGGGAAGATAAAATCCTTAAAACCATTCAATGGCTTATTGATAATGGAAAACTAAGTTATAATGATGATAACCTTTTGGAATGGAGAAAATGATTTAGATATTTGCATTTCGGATAAACCTTATGAAAAAAATATTCCCCTCCCTGTTTTTTATAATGCTTTGCATTTGTTCTGCGTCAGCCCAAAATGTTGACCCGATGAACAATGAGAGCCACAAATCGCAATACAGTAAGTCGGATAAAAAGGTTGAAAAGGAATCTCAGGATGCAATGAAGAAACAAACGGACGACTTTGTTCGTAAGAAGAAGTATAGAAAGCTTACAAGGAAAGGCAAACCTTCAAATACAGGCAAAGCCAAACCGGAAAGTATGATTCTATATCTTGATAAAAAGGAATTAATTGCGTAACTTTACTTAACCATAACTTATATATATGATGCCAGGCTTACTTGCTACTTTAACCTCTAAACTCAAGTACCATGAAAAAGCCGGTGATCATTTTCCTGATTTGTTTAACAACAGGAATCCTTTCTGCCCAAAAAATGGCAGGTGGAAGAATAAGGGTTAGTCCCTCAATTAGTAATACATCTATTCGGAGCTCCGAACGAGCGTCTGCCCGGCAATCCAGAAACTTTGGCACACATACCAGATACTCTTCTGCTGTGAACAGCCATCGGGCTAAGGCTGCCAGAAAGCAACAGGCGAAAGCGAATAGTAATAAGGACTTGTAATCTGAAGCTTGGTGCTACCTTAGTAAGAATACTAATGTGCACTATCAACAGGTTCAGACGGGGGATATTCCATTTTAATGGTTTCTATCATAGCCCCCGTCTTCGTTTCCCACATATTCATAAGGTAGGTATTTGAACTTTGATAATGTGCTTTACTAGTATGTACGTAATAGTCACCCTTCTTTACTACCATAAAATGGGTGAAGCCATTTGAATTAGTATAGTCTCCACCCACCAAAGAATCGTTACTGACCAGGTGAATTTGAACATCTGCATTTGCTATGGGTGTTTCTGTGCCTTTCATTACACACCTTACTTTAATAGCCCATTCGGTTGCAGTATCTATCGATTGTGCCTCCATATCTACAACCATAGTAAGTAAGACTAAAAGCAAAAGTGTTTTCATGTTTTAAAAAATCAAGTGAATTCAAAAATAGCGCTTTTGTATGATAAATGCAAATTGAAAATGACTGATATTTCGTTTGCGTTTCAAAAACAGAACGGTTTTTTCAGTCGACTTATTAACATACCACGTTTGTCTGTAATTTAAAAATTATCAGGTAGTTACAAGGAGTGTTTTTTAGCTATTTTAAACTCCGGAAAATAAATTCTGAAACAAAATAAAAAGTGCGGGCGTACAATGCCCCGTATTCAAAATTAAACATGACGAGAAAAATAAAAAAGCTAAATAAGAAATCGAAACGTTTCTTAACAAAACTAAAAAAGACCGGACTAAAAAAAATATTATAAGAAGTTAAAGTTAAAAGAAGCAACAAGTAACAACACGATTAAAAAACCAAACAAAATGAAAAAGTTAGCAAGTTTAATTCTCATCATCTGTATCACTTTTACTGCCTTTGCATCAAAGGGCGGAAGGAGATACGTAGCATCTCTTGACAACAAACAAGTGGTGCAGGCACAAAAAGACCAAAGAAGATCATTAAAAGCTTTTGGAAGCGGCAGAAGGTATTCTGCAGCTACAAGGGGTCACGGACTGCATTTATTCGGAAGAAGGAGAAGCGGTGGAGCTTCCCGTCCGGAGAGCGGTCTGGGACTATAAGTTCTGGTAAGTTGTTTTTAGGGTGTGTTGAGTTCCGGGCAGGAGTGCCCGGAACTTTTTTTTGTTGATATTATTGGTAATAATATGTGCGGAACGATTATGGAAAGTGCTATTTTCGCAAAATTCACACGCAATAAATGAGCAACAGGGATACATCGAACCGTCTAATTCATGAAAAGAGTCCCTATCTTTTGCAACATGCTCATAACCCCGTAGACTGGTATCCATGGGGTACAGAGGCTTTTGATAAAGCAAAAAAAGAAAATAAATTGGTTCTTGTAAGTATTGGGTATTCGGCTTGCCACTGGTGTCATGTAATGGAAAAAGAATCATTCGAAGATTCTGAAGTTGCTGATGTGATGAACGAAAAATATGTGTGTATAAAAGTTGACCGGGAGGAACATCCCGAGGTTGATATGCTTTATATGGATGCCATCAATGTCCTTTCGGGGCGCGGAGGCTGGCCGCTAAATTGCTTTACACTTTCCAACGGGAAACCGATTTATGGTGGTACTTATTTTCGCAAAGATGATTGGCTGCAACTGCTCACAAACCTGAATAACCTTTTCAGAAAAGAGCCTGAAAAAGTGCGCGAACTTTCGGAAGAAATAGAGAAAGGTATTATTTCAATTTCTCTTTTGCCGGATAAACCGAATGGCAAAATTGTAAAGGATTTTCGTTTTGTTGAGGATTTTACAAATAAGATAGCCTCGGCATTTGACAAGGCTTTTGGGGGATATAATTATACTCCCAAGTTTCCTATGCCCAATAATTATGAATACTTGCTGTATTATTCTTACGCTCTGAAAAATATGGGCAGGGCAGAGGAAGCAAAGGTTATAGAAAACCAGGTTTACCTTACACTCGATAAAATGGCGATGGGTGGAATTTATGATCAGGTTGGCGGTGGTTTTGCACGTTATTCAACCGATTCATTCTGGAAAGTACCGCATTTTGAAAAAATGCTTTATGATAATGCCCAATTGATGTCGCTTTATTCAAATGCATACAAAAACAACCCTAAAGAGATTTATAAAGATGTGGTTTATGGTATTCATCAATTCATTTCAGGTAAGTTAACATCTGCTGAGGGAGGTTTTTATTGCGCACTGGATGCAGATTCCGAAGGCAAAGAAGGGGAGTTTTATGTTTGGAATAAAGATGAGTTAAAGGAAATTTTGGGCGATGAATTTTCTTTGTTCGCTCACTATTATTGTATCACCGATTCGGATGTTTGGGAAGAAGACAAATATATCCTTCAGCGAAAAAAAACGGATGTTGATTTTTCAAATGAACAAAATATTTCCATTGACGACTTACTAAAGAAGAAGAAAAACTGGCTTGCTATTCTAAATGAAAAGCGGGAAAGAAGAATAGCGCCTTCACTTGATGATAAAACATTGGCATCTTGGAATGGGCTAATGTTAAAAGGATTTTCAGATGCTTATAAAACATTTCATGATCCTTTGTTTTTAGATATTGCCACGGATAATGCCAACTTTATTAAGAATAAATTAATAACCGCTGACGGTGGTTTATGGCACACATATAAGGAAGGTAAAGGATATATAGATGCTTTTTTAGATGATTATGCTTTTATTGCAAGTGGTTTCATTGGCCTGTATGAAGCTACCTTTAATGAAGCCTGGTTGAATATAGCTAAAGACCTTACTGAGTATGCCATTCAACATTTTTATGATTCGGATAAGAACGCGTTTTATTACACGCACGGCAATCAGGAATCAATCATAATAAGGAAGGTAGATGTTTCGGATAATGTTATTCCTGCATCCAGTTCTGAAATGGCATTAGTACTTTATAAACTCGGGCATTTATTGGGAATAGAAAAGTACCTTGAAATATCGGAAGGAATGCTTTTGTCTATAAAGGATACAATGCTTAATTATCCGCAGAGTTATACTAATTGGGGAATATTGATGCTTCATCATCAGATACGTTTTAACGAGGTTGCTATTACCGGAAAACTGGCCTTTACATTCCGTGATAAAATAAATAAAGAATACATGCCGAATATGGTGATGCTTGGAGCGGAAAAGGCCTCAACACTCGATTTATTGCAAGAGCGATTCAGTTTAGACAGAACACTTGTATATGTATGTGAAAACAAAACCTGCCTTCGTCCGTTTAGTTCTACAGGAGAAGCTATTAATGCAATTAAAGATTTAAAGTGAAGTATTTATTAATATTGGTTATTTCATTCATGGCTGTGGGAAGCGCATGGAGTCAGTTTGAGCCTTTCCAGGATGATGATGCGTTGATTAGTCCTAATTTCAAAGATGGAACAATACGCTCCAATAAGATTTCAAAAATTACCCTTGACTATCTTACTAAGCCTGACGGAGCCACTATTAATAATGATGGAATTGAAAAACAATACATTTTTGATACCGCAGGGAAAATATCGGAAATGATTAGTATAACTAAAGTAAACGAGGATAAGTGGGATACCGTAAAATGTATGTATTACTATAATAATTTGGGTAACCTTATTATTAAGCGAACCCAAATCGGCGATTTTTATGACACATGGTATTATAAATGGAATAATGAAAAACTGTTGCAAACAGAAACACATATCCACGAAACGTGCGGCTTTACCAATGACGGAACTTTTAAGGTTTGTACCCAAAAAATAATATCAGCCGATAGTTTTGCATATATATCCTATCCAAAGCAATTGCAGCAATATGCCTATAATGAGGACAATAAAATATTTCAGAAAACTATAACGCAATACGACGAGAACAGGCGGTTCATGAGCCGGAATAGCCATTATGCAGTTGGCTGGCTCTATTCGCAAGTCGATTTAAATTATGATTCCAAAGGCAATATTATTAGCTATAATAATACAGGCAACCTGAACGGGGATATGAATAAAAGCACGACAATTAAGTACGATTCTATTGGCAGAATTGATGAACAAGGCATTTGGGTTAGCGGCAAACAACGGCATCGTATCGAATTTATGTATGATAATGCCACAGGGCTTATCACCAATAAACTTGATAGAGATAATGACAAAGCCGCAATTTACATTGTGAAGTTTAGCTACGAAATGTATAGCACGAACGGGTTATCTGTCGGGACAAAGTAGTAATTGCAGGGGAATTAATTCTTGTAAAGTTTATTTACAACTTAACGTTTCTAACGAATTCAGCAAAATAACATGCTTGCTTAGGTTCCATTTCCATTTTATTCCCAATAATCAGTCGGTTATTGAGGATTTCAATTATAAAATCTTTTAATTCAAAATTCAGAAGCAGTTCCCGAAAGGAATTACTCAAATCAAGGAGGGCCATTTCTTTATCTTTTGCTAAAACAAAAAATCTACGGTTAAAGGCTTGGTCATTGGAAAAATCTACCTTTTGGTGTTGGAAAAAGTTCTGGATTTTATCAATAAAAGTTTCCGGCCTTATTATAATATGTCCATAATTCTTTGTTAGGGGAGCAATCGCCCATGTTTGGTATTCAATAGCTTCCATATCACCCCCTTTTGCACTGCCGCGGAACGTATATTCAGATTCAGTAAATGTAATATAAGCGCTGTTATCACTTCCTAAATTAAACGGAGCAAAAATATCTGCTCTTTTGTAGTCACTTAATATCTCTAAATCTTTAAGGTTATAAGTATAATCCTTATCGTACCTAATGGGGTACATAGATTCAAGTAGATTGTAAGTATCCTGCAATAATTCAATCTCATTATCCTTAAGCCCGGATGTTTCAAAAGGAAGTTTATCCATTAAAGTGAGATTAGTTCTGTCTACTTCGCATCCAACGTAAACAGTTCGCTCTTGTCTACTTTTGTAACAACTGCACCATCAAACAAAGCTGATGATACGGCTGTAAATGGGCCATTCACAACTTCATCTCCGGCATTGAGGCCGGTTTTTATTTCAATATAATCTACATCCTGAATGCCTGTGGTTACTTTCACCATTTTGCATTTTCCGGCATTGTAAACAAACACACATTCGTGGGCGCTATCTTTAACTCCGCCTTTGCTTTTGGCTGTATCTTTTATTCCACCTTTGCCTTTGCGTGTGGTTACAGCACCAATAGGCACTGCCAATAAATTCTTGCCAGATTTTACTTGAATTTCCGCTGTTGCTGACATACCGGGTTTAAAAGGAGAATCATTAGTTCCGGGAGGCATCAGGTCTTTATAAGATTCAGGAAGGATATGGATTTTTACCGTGAAGTTAGTTACCTGGTCAACCGAAGAAGCTCCATTAGTAGAAACATTTGCCGAGTTGGAAACATTGCTTACAACCCCTTTGAACTTACGGTTAATAAAGGCATCTACTTCAATAAGGGCTGTATCGCCAACCTTTACATTTACAATATCATTTTCGTTTACATTCACATCAGCCTCCATATTGGAAAGGTCTGCAACGCTCATCATATCGGTTCCTGCCATCTGTGCAGTTCCAACAACACGTTCGCCTTGCTTAACAACAAGGCCAACAATAACCCCATCAATAGGGGAGAGTACACTTGTCTTAACCAGGTTGTCGTGAGCTTGCTTCATCGCATCCTCGGCACTTTTGGCATTAAATCCAGCCGCGTCAATATTGTCGCTTGCCGATTTAAGATTCGCCTCCGCAGTTTGGTAAGCTGCTTTTGAAGCATCGAAATCTGCTTGGGAAATAGCCCCTTGACTGAGTAATTTTTTATTCCTTTCGAAAACAGTTTTTTGATTATCAAACTGGCCTTGTGAACTTGCTAACTGGGCCTGAGCATTTGAAAGCGCTGATTTGCTGCTATTGTACGCAGCCTGTGCCTGATCGTAAGCCGATTGGTATGTATCCGGGAATATTTTGGCAAGTAATACATCTTTTTGTACTCGCTGCCCTTCAATAACGGGCAGTGCAATAATCTGGCCGGGTACATCGGGGCTTATTTTTACAATTGTAGTTGGCTGTATGTTTCCATCAGCAGAAACGGTTTCCATAATAGAGCGTATCTGGGCCTTTTCAGTAGAAACCTTCAGGGTTTTATCTCCGGAACAAGATTTTAGCATTAGTGCCCCTGCAAACAACAGGCAGCTACTCAGGATATATAAAAGTAGTTTCTTCATAGTGTTATAGTTTCAACGGTTTGCCTTCGTAGTAATCCAGAACTTTCAGTTTGAAAACATAGGTATATTTTGCCTGCACTAAATCAGATTCTGCCTTGGCAAGATTATTTTTTGCAGTATTATAATCCAGTGATGTGGCGGCACCTGCATCATATCTAGCGCGGGTATAGTTGTAGGCTTCTTTTAGTGATTCAACCGATTTTTGTGTTGCATAGTATTTTTTTAAAGCACCCTCAGCATCTGCATAAGCTTGTTGCACGCTTTTGCGGAGATTCATACGAGTGGTTTCATAATTGTATTCTGCATTCATCGCGTTAAGCTTAGCGTTTTTGTATGCCATATTGGTTTGAAGCCCGTTGAAAATAGGTATCGAAAGCCGGAACCCGATAGATTTATTAAAGTTATCGGTAAGCTGGTTGCTAAATGGGGTTAGTTTGTAGGAATATACTTCGTTCGGTATATAAATGGGTATAGGTGTGGCTGATTGGCTACTTGCGAATCCAATTACCTGATAGCCCTGAATAGTTGAGTTTACGATTTCTTTATTCAGGCCAGAATAACCTGTTCCAAGTGTTGCAGAAACACTCAGTTTTGGATATAAAGCTCCGGCGGCGGCCTTTCTTCCATCTTCAGCACTCTCCCATTTCAAGCGTGAACTGAATATGTCAGGCTGATTAGTTAAGGCCTGAGAGTATATTAGATCCGGGGAATTTATTGCAGGGTTATCGGATATAGTTATTTCGGGCTTAGCAATTTTAAATAGTTGAATGGAATCAATATCGAGTTGTTGTGCAAGCCCTAACATGGCCATGTTAAGTTGATTCTCGGTGTTAATAATGTTAACTTCATCGTTGGCTTCCTGTGCCTGAACATCGTACAGATTGCCCTTTGCAAGGCTTCCGGCATCAACCAGCTTCTGTGTTTTTTCTACCTGCTGAATTGTTACTTCGTGCTGATCTCTGGCTTGCTGTAACAGTTCCCTGTCAAGCAATACCTGCAGATATCCCGATGCGATACTTAGTGCTAATGTGTTTTTATTAGCCTGCAAATCGTAACCACTGGCTTTAAATGCAGCTTCGTTTTGTTTAACGGTATTCAGGTTCTGCAAACCTCCGAAAATAGTGAAGCTCGCTTGCAGGTAAAAATCTTCCGACAATACCTCGCTTGTAGCAAAGGTGTTTGTGAAGGGGTCAATGGTTCGTCCGAAGTTATAGGTGTGCGATGCTAGCCCGTTAACGGAAGGCAGCAGATTTCCTTTACTTGCAGTGAAGTTATTTTTGGCAATATTCAAGGTTAAAGCAGCTTGTTTAACCTGTAAGTTATGTGTCCAAGCATAGTTAACGCACTGTTGAAGGGTCCATTCCTGCCCAAGTGGTGCAATACTATCCTGACTCTGGCTTTTTGAAACAGAAGCGAGGAAAATAGAACCAAGTAAAAAGGACAATTTTTTAAGGTGTTTGGGGCTCACAAATAGTATTCAATAAGTCACGCATATTTACGGGACGGACAAATATAGTAATTTATAAAATGTTGTATTTTAAATGTTGAATGAATGAACCTGTTGAAAATAAATTACAGATGGTTCAAAACTTAACATGCGAATTTTCCGAATGGTATTCTTTTTTTCACTTATTTTGAAGCCGTAAATAAAAAAGCAAAAATCCCACTTATGAATAAACTTAAATTTTTCTCCGTTCTTTCATTGTCCCTTGCAATGGCAGGAGTGTCCAAGGCTCAGTTCGACTACATTAAACCGGATGATATGGACCAGCTTCACAGCAGGACACTTATTGTTATAGTTGAAAAGACTACCGACCAGATGACCGATAAATTGAAAAAGAAGAAGAAAGCTGATAAGGTGGCTGAATACGGAAAAGCTATCGATGCCTTTAATAAAAACTTTGGCGATGCTATCGGGAAGTATTGGAAGGTGAGTGAAGGTGAAGTACAATATAAAACCCTTGATGAAGCAAATGATATTCCATTAAATGAGAAGAAAAACTATGTTGTTTTATTCTGCCGTTCTGCAAAGCAGGCTGACCTTACCACATCTTACGAAACCACAAATGGTATTGTATGGTGGCCCGATATGAAAGAGGTAGCGCACGACAGAGACCTGAACGATAAGATGACTGTTTTGGGTATGGCTATGTTAGATAAATTGAATAAAACTCCATTTTACCAGTTTGCTATTCCTGATTTGTATCCTAACAAGGCAGATATGGATTATGCTATTAACGCTGCCAGCACCTACATTATGTATCGTGTGAACCACAGGAAAGATAACCCAAAGAAGCTTGATGAGCAAATGTTGGTGGAAAACCAACCTACCTTAAGGGATAAGACTTTGCTTATCCGCAGAGAGTGGCTGGATAAGAAATTACTGGCTAATAAAGCCGAATTAGAAAAGGACTATCCATTTCCATATATGATTGCCGGCAGAGATACCATTGACAGAATGATTGATTCTGCTGATGCAAAGTATGCTGTTGCTATGGTTGTTCCAAATGATTTGGCTGCTGCCCCAAGCGGTGGTTTGCAGTATGTGCAATATGTTTACAACTGCGAAGATGGCGCTATCCTTGCATCTTCCGGTATTGCTGACATGCCATCAGATCCTAAAGGCGGAATTGCTACAAATTCAACAAAGCCTTTAATCACTAAAAGGACATTGCTTGACTTCAGCCTTTACATAAGGGATTCAAACGAATCAGGCGATAAGAAAAAGAAAGGAAGGAAATAAACCTTCGGTTGATTTTAATGGGCAACTGCAATTTTCTTTAGCAGGTGGCTTCCGTCTTGTAGGCATATGAGTAGGGCATACATGCCATTAGGTAAATTATTTAGGGGTATTGTTATGGTACATGTAAGTGATTCATACCGACTGGTCCAAACCATATTCCCTGTTAAGGAGTATAGTGTTAGGGATACTCCGTTTATTGGTATGCTGGTTTGCAAATAAAGCAGGTTATTGGCAGGAACAGGGTATGCTTTAATTGCGGCATTCAATGGTGATAAATTGTCAATGCCTGAAATAAGCGGATATTTAAATCCGCAGGAATCAGCACCTTTCTTGTAATAAATAAGGTTATAATCTACTTCATCTGGGCCACCGGTAGGGTTAAAGGAGGTTAAATACCCTCCACCGCATCCTTCAATAACCCACGATGAGGACATAATTGGTTCGAAACAGGTATCCGTGCATTTAGGGTCAGGGTATTTTTTCCAGATTTTCCGGCTGCAAAGCCCTGAATCAATCAATGTGTCTTTCAAAGGGCAGGTATTACCAAAAACATAGCTGAAATCAGTTGAAGGCGAATTCAGATTTGTTACATAAAACGATGATGTGTAGGTACTGAATGATGCAGAACATGACATGCATCCCGGAGGTGTGTAATTAACAATACTGTCGTTATAAAAAATAGTGTCAAGCGCCATTGAATAGCGCTTGGAGAGTATAATCGTAATAACATAGTTGGGCGGAGTAGAGGTACAGTTATTGGAACAGGCTTTGGTCTCAAAAACATCACCCACATTATAATTATATTCTTGTCCGAAGGTGATATAGTTTTGGGCATTCAAATTCAGTAAGCCAAAAAAGAAAAACAATAACAGCGGTAGTCGTTTTTTTGTTTTCATTCGCTGATTCAATTAGGAGGTTATCTTACTTTTAACCTGAGATAAACAGAGGTAAATATACAAATAAATTAAATATCAATTAGGTTAAAAAATAAATCACATGTAAAATGCCTGTTGCTAATAAGTGGGCTTGATTTCTTAATTTAGATTAAGGCCTGTTTACCCAAATGGTAGTACTTTTGCAGTATGACAAGTAGGAGAGATTTTATAAGAGCCTTATCTTTACTACCCTTAACCGGAGCCGCTATGAAATTGAATGCACTGAATAAAATGACCGAACATTTTGAGGATACGAAACCTATGCCTGTACTGTTCCTTGGGCATGGCAATCCGATGAATGCTATAGATGACAATGAATTTTCGAAGGGATGGGCTGATATGGCTAAGACTATTGCCAAGCCTACCGCCATACTATGTGTGTCGGCGCATTGGGAAACCAATGGCACATACATAACCGCTATGGATAAGCCCGAGACTATCCATGACTTTGGCGGGTTTCCGCAGAAGCTGTTCGATTTTCAATATCCTGCCCCCGGAGATGCTGAATTGGCAAAGGAAACCCAGAAGACCATTACCAAAGCCACTGTCGGTTTGAATACCGATTGGGGGCTTGATCATGGCTGCTGGAGCGTGGTTTCTCGCATGTACCCTGCGGCGGATATACCCGTTATTCAACTTAGCCTCGATTATTCTAAGCCTGCCCAATGGCACTTTGAACTGGCTAAGGAGCTGGCTTTCCTAAGGAAGAAAGGGGTTTTGATTGTTGGCAGCGGTAACATAGTGCATAACCTGGGATTGGTGAACTGGAAGGACGATAAAACCTTCGACTGGGCTATAGAAGCCAATGATACGGTTAAGAAGTTTATCAATGCCAATGACTTTGCAAGCCTTGAAAAATATGATACGTTGGGTAAATCGCTGCAACTGGCGGTACCTACGCCTGAGCATTACCTGCCTTTACTTTATACCCTTGCTTTAAAAGACGACAAGGAAACCCTCTCATTCTTTAATGATAAGCTGGTGATGGGTTCTATTTCAATGACCTCACTGAAGATAGGGGCATAGAACTATGTGAGGTCATGCTGTCCGCCAGTTGGCGGATTAAGCATCCCAAACAATTATAGTGCTGCTTACCGAATTATTGCGATGCTGAAACAAGTTCAGCATGACGTATTATCTTTCTGCATATTGTTCATTGTTATTTATTATTGTTTTATCTTTTAGTTATAAAATTAAATTTGGAAATAACAATGAATTAACTGTGGAATTACCATAAAATAACCATGAAATGATTAAAACCGTATTTTTGTAATGTATTGAAAAACATTGTATTGTAATTTTGTCTCATGGTTAAATACTATAAATAATACATTTTAGTAGGCATATTAATAATATTTTGCTCTGTTCGCTAAAAACTATTTCACTCTTTAATGGTAAATTTGTGCTTTTCATACTGCAAAGATAAACTGCAAGAAAGTAGTTTTTTAGAAAGTCATTGACTTTTGAAAACTAAAACATTTTACCACTAAGCTCACAAAGAAAATCCGTACTAAGGTAAACTCAGAAATCTTAGTGATGCTAAGTGAAATCTTAGTACACTTAGTGGTAAAAAATCAAATTAACAGGTATCGCCGAGAACAAAAAGACACTATTTAGTGGGACCGAATTAGTGTCTTTTTTATTGTAGAATAAAATTTGAAATAATATAAATCATAAAAAATACATTTCGCGTTTTTATTTTATTTAGCAAAGAAGTTATTGACTTTTGAAAAAGTGATAAATTTTTGGGTATCTTTGGTAGATGAAAAAGTCATTGCTTATAATTTTGTTGATACTTTCTGTTGGGATTGAGGCAGGGAAAGGACAATACGAAATTCTGTATAATTTTAATGATACTAATGGTCAAATTCCAATCAGTTCATTAACCCTTTCTGGAAATAAATTTTATGGGACTACATATTCTGGTGGGATGTTTAACGATGGGTGTATTTTTTCTATTGATACAAATGGGAATAATTACAAAGTTCTGTTTTATTTTAATGGTACAAATGGGAAAAATCCGTATGCTGGTCAATTAGTAATTTCAGGAAATAGATTATTTGGTACTACCCAAATTGGTGGAACATATTCAAATGGTAATATATTCTCAATTGATACAGATGGAAGCGGATATAAAGATCTTTTTGATTTTAATTTCACGAATGGTTCTCAGCCTATAAGTACGCTTATTGTTTCAGGTAATATCCTATTTGGGACAACTAGTTACGGTGGGACAGGTACTTATGCTAGTGGGGTTGTTTTTTCTGTTCACATTGATGGGAGTGGGTTTAAAGATCTCTATAATTTCAAGGGTTCCAATGCTGGTAATGGTAATTCTGCTTATCCTTATGGTAGTTTAATTCTTTCAGGTAAAGTGCTATATGGCATGGCATATAATGGAGGATCAAGTTATTTGGAAAATGCCGGTTGTATTTACTCTATTGACAGTAATGGAAACGGATATAAAAATATATTTAATTTTAACGATACAAATGGTGCAGGTCCAGAGGGTTCATTGACATTGTCACGAGGAAAATTATATGGGATGACTGGTTATGGAGGTACTCACTCGAAAGGTAATATTTTCTCTATTGATACAAATGGAAAGAATTTTAAAGATATACTTGATTTTAAAGGTATTTTCAATGGTGGCAATCCTCTTAGTGACTTGACCCTTTGCAATGCAGTATTATATGGAATGACGGAAATTGGTGGATCTTGCAACGACGGATTAATATTTGCAATTGATACAAATGGTAATAGATTTAAGCGGATTATTCATTTTAATGATACAAATGGTAATTTGGGTGTGGGCAAATTAATACTATTGGGCCATGATTTATATGGAATGACTCCTCAAGGTGGAAAATATGGAATTGGAGTTGTTTTTAGAGTTGATACAAATTTAATTGATAAAGATTCAGCAACTTTCGTTGAAGAATTACTAATGCTTTCAACTTCAGTCAGCCTTTTCCCCAACCCTTCCTCAGGTTCATTCACTTTATCATTAGCAAATGTTAAAGAAAAGTGTGAAGTGGAAATTTATGATGTGATGGGGGAAAGATTATTAAAACAGATCCTTCGCTCCACTCAGGATGACAATGTCATTAAACTTACAAGCCAACCTAACGGGGTGTATTTTTACAGGGTAGTGAAAGAGAGTGGGGGAGTGGTTGGTAGCGGGAAGGTGGTCCTCCTTCGCTAAAGCTGTGGCGGACAAAGCAATACAGAAGTAAGGCACTCTGCGCGCCTCTGCATGTTATACCTCAGCGTTCTCTGCGGTTAATAGTTTAACGCAGAGGAATACAAGAGAAAAATACTACGCTGAGAAACGCAGAGAAAATAAGAAGCAATTAAATAATCTATTTTGCAGGAGTAGCCGCAGTATGCAACTGGTTGTATTCTTTAATCCAGCCCGAGATAAGGGAAATATTGTCTTCCCATTTGTCTATATCTTTTTCATTAATGGGTTTGCCTTTCATTTTTGAAACCAGGTCAGGTGAATCGGACATAAGAGTTTCTAAATTATCCATAGATGCAGGCATCATGTCACCATCGCCACCGGCCGAAACCCAAAAAATGTCAGAAAATTTGGTTCCTCTGTCTACACCTTTAAAATCAACACTCTTTACACTGCCATCATAATACCTTGAAACAGATAGTTGCATTCCGCCATAAAAACAAATATTCGAATTTGAAATAATCTGAACAGGAATATTGGCTTTTTTATTCAGACGTAAAAAAACGCCTTCTTCGGTTTCAATCCCCCAAAAATCGGCTTTGCTATAGTTGCCCGATACTTTTTTACCTTTCACAACACCTTTGTACCCATTGCGGCCAACCTTAATTTCATCAAACTGAACAAGGTTCTTTTTTACATAATCATCATAAGTGGCAAATGTTCCCATTGGTACAACGGCAATTTGCGATTTTCCGGAAATGCTTATTAATGCGAACAAACAACTGAGGGCTAAAAATTTTAATTGATTAACTTTCATAAATAAAAAATTAAGGCGTTAGTTTTATGCAAATATAACATTATGCTGTAATCTGCAAATTACTAATAGGGGTTGTAAAAAGGATAAATGAATTAAGAAAGCATAATGCGAAAAGCTTAGCACCGCTTAGGGTTCGTGAAAAAAGTGAGCAGCAGAATATTCTATATAAATAAAATTCTATATCTTGCGCAAAATATTGAAGTAAAATCAAGTACCTCAGACTATAAATTTTAAAAAATGAAAAAATACTTATCAAAACTTTTAGCTATTTCCGCTTTTGCATTTTGCTTGCAAAGCAATTCAATTGGACAGGGAACCTGGAATGCGCTTACCAATGCGGCACCTGATGGCAGCGGCGGCCAAATGGTATTATTGACCGACGGCACTGTAATGTGTTTATCGCAACGCGATACCATTTCGAACAGCGGAATTGGCAATGTGTGGGATTTGCTTACACCGGATATTCACGGAAGTTATACCAACGGAACATGGAGCAGGTTACCTGCCATGCACAACACCCGTATGTACATGGGTTGCCAGGTGCTGGCTAACGGAAACGTATATGTTGCTGGTGGCGAATTCGGAACAGGTGGAAACACAGGCGAAGTTTTTAATACAACCACTAAAAAATGGACACTTATTACTGGAGTTCCGAATGGATGGTCTATTTCTGATGGCAGTTCTGAGTTGTTATATGATGGAACTGTTCTGCAAGGAGTGAAATTACCTACACCATCGGTGAATACGTTAATTTTTAATTATAATACCATGGCCTATACTGTAGGCACTCCAAGCATAGGTAGTCATGATGATGCATCGTGGGTAAAGTTACCTGATAGCAGTATTATGAATGTGGATATGGGAAGCCAGGTTGTGGAAAGGTATGTAAACCAGTTACCGGCATGGCTGGCTGATGCAAGTGTAAGTACTAAGATTTATGATGCAACCAATAATCAAACAGGCCCGGGTTTTTTATTACCTAACGGACAATTAATGTACTTTGGAAATGTTTTAAATACAGCCTATTACACCCCAAGCGGAAACCAGAATCCGGGAGTATGGGCAACCGGCCCTGCTATGCCAAAGCATAACAGTACCCAACTTGGATGCACAGAAGCAGGTGCTGCAATGATGGCAAACGGAAAGATACTATGTTGTATGTCTCCTGCAGGAACTACTAATTCGCCCACGTATTTTTACACATTTGACTATTCAACCAATTCTTTTACAAACGTACTTGCACCTTCAGGAATTGATTCGATGCAAGACAACAGCAGGTACATTACCATGTTAGATTTACCTGATGGAACAGTAATGCTTTCGCACTACGGAATTAACGGGGAAAACGTTTATTACCAATTCACCCCAACCGGAAACGCATTAGCCGCCGGCAAACCTGTGATTGACAAAGTAGCTCCATTAAACTGTTCTACCTATATGGTGACCGGAAAATTATTCAACGGAATATCGGAAGGTGCATCGTATGGTGATGATTGGGCAATGGCTTCCAACTATCCTATTATCCGTTTGACTGATGGAACAAATGTTTACTATGCTAAATCGACCAACTGGAACAGGATTGGTGCAGTAATGACAGATAGCCTTCCTGATACTGCCTATTTTACTTTACCAACAATTCCTGCGGGAACTTATTCGTTAGTGGTTGTTGCCAATGGTAATCCATCCAAACCAACGTTGTTCACTCCTTTCGAAGGAACAGCATCCGTTACTGCGAATGTAAGCTGCCATGGAAATGCAGATGGAAATGCAACAGCAACAGTAGGAGGTGGCAAATCACCTTATACGTATGACTGGTCGAACGGAACAACAACCGTTTCAACCTCAAATCCAACAGGCGCAACCCTTTCAGCTGGAAGTTACACCCTGACTGTTACTGATAATTTGGGATGTACTAAAACAGCGTCATTAACTATTACTGAACCTGCCACTTTAACCGCTACCCCAAGAATTGTGAAAGAGGTTAGCTGCCATGGCGGAAGCAATGGAAGCGTTGGAGTTACTGCCGCAGGCGGAACAGGCCCTTATACGTATGCATGGTCGGGTGGCAGCACAGCGGCTACCGAGTCAGGGCTATCAATCGGAACTTATTCTGTAATGATTACCGATGCGAATGGATGTACTGCTACAGCAGCACCTGCAGCCATAACCCAACCTACTGCACTTGGAGTAACCGCAGCTTTTTCAGAAGCACCATTCCCTGATACTTGCAGTGGAAAAGCATGGGTAACAGTAACAGGTGGAACATCACCTTATGCCTTTTACTGGACCCCGAGCAGCGATATTACCGATACAATTTCTAACCAATGCCCAGGACAAAACTGTTGTTTAATTACCGATAACAACGGTTGCGTTGACAGTACTTGTGTAACCCTTGTTACCGGAATAGCAACCCTAAGCAATTCAACATTTGTTAGTGTTTACCCTAACCCTAACAATGGTTCGTTTACTATTGAATCTTCAGGATTAAATGGCAAAGCAACGGTAGAGGTTTATAATATTTTGGGAGAACAGGTTTTAGGCCAAATTATTACCGGTTCAACCAATCAAATTACCCTTGGTGCGCAACCATCGGGAGTTTATTTATACAGAATTCTTAACCAAACCGGAAGTGTGATAAGCACGGGTAAGTTTGTAGTTCAGAAATAATAGTTGATATTGTTTTGAAGAATAACCCTGCATATTAAAATGCAAGGTTATTTTTTTGTTCAAATTTTGGTTGAGCTTACATATTCAAAAAAAATATACATTTGTAATTGTGGTCTATGAAGAAAATGCAGAAATTGTATTTTAAAAACCAGGGCCATAATAAGGAAAAGATAAATGAAATCAAGGTTTCCAATACATATAAGAGTGATGGCTATTGCAATGCTTATTGCAATGTTTCACTATGTAGCCGGATACCGTTTAATGTATTCTGTTGGCATTATTTTTGCTAAAGAAGCTGCAAAGGAATGCTTGAATGAAAAAAATAATAACATCAAAAAAATTACTTTTACTGCTTCAGAATATGCTTCATTAAAATGGAGTGATGAAAACAAAGAGTTCTCACTTGATAATGAAATGTATGATGTGGCAAACATTCAAAAGACAGGTTCATCTTATATTATAACTGTTTATTGTGATGATAATGAAACCGGGTGGGTTACATCATTACACAGTTTTGAAAAGGAACTATTCCATCCTGACCAGTCTTCCAAAGGGGCAAAGGCCACAGAGGATATCATGTCATCGTTACAGAAAGAGTACACCACTACCGCTGAGTTTAAAATAAATATTTATACATCAACCCAGCAATCAGATACCGTCGCAGTATTTCTTGACGGGCATTCCCAGCAAGTTATTGATTCTATCTGGCATCCGCCAGCCAGTTGCTAAACTATACGGTTTAATCGTATAGGCTTGCTTTCCGGCATTAATAAATGCCGGAAAAGCTTAATGCTATTTGTTTTCAATAGTTAAGTTTTTGCTCCCTTTATTTAAAATATTTTTATTGGCAACTGCTATGAATTGCAACTTATATAATAGTATAAGTAATACTACTGTAACCTGGTTTTTAAAACTGGAAGAAGGCAGAACATTTATGTTTAATCAAGGTGGAAATAGGGGCTTAACTTTAATTGGAAATTTTGACCTTAAAGCGGCGCATGATGATAGAAGTGAGTTTAGATATGTTCGGAATCCTGCTGGTAACAGGGTTTCATTTTCTTATTTAAGAGCGATACATGATGATAGAAGAGAAAATTGGTATGTTAGAGGAACCCCGCTGGTAACGGGGTTTCCTTTTTTCTTTTTACCCCGTTTTCCAATAAGTAAAAGTATAAAATATTGAAACAGGTAATAAAAAATGTTTTGAATTAATTTCAACAGTATATAAATAAACACAATGAAAATTTTAAAAAAACAGATTATGAAATCAATTAATTACTTTCGATTGCCTGCAATTACGGCATTTATTATATGCATCTCAGTGAGTACGGCATTCGGCCAATTGTCATGCGGCAGTAATGAAATGTCGGAACAGCTTTTGGCCCAGCACCCCGAGTTGCTTGAAAAGTATGCTCAATATGAAACTTACACGCAGAATTATGTGAAAAATATGGAGTCAACTCAGAATAAAACAGGCAGGAAAGCACCAACATCTGCACCAACAGTTTATGTAATCCCTATCGTGTTTCATATCCTGCATCAGAACGGGCCTGAAAATATTTCGGATGCACAAATTAATGATGAAATGAGGATTTTAAATGAGGACTACGCCAAATTGAACCCGGATACATCGGCAATTGCCACACCTCATTTTAAATCAATTGCCGCCAACTTGCAGATTAAGTTTGTGCTTGCGAAAATTGATCCCAATGGTAATTGTACAAATGGAATAGACCGGATATATACCAACCGTACAAATAATGCAGGAGATTTATCAAAGCTGAACCAGTGGGACCCAAAAAAATATTTGAACGTATGGGTGGTAAAATCAATTGGGTCTGCCGGGGTTGCAGGGTATGCCTATTTTCCATGGGAAGTAGATGGATTCCTTTCGCCAAATGACGGGGTACTAATTCTTAACAATTACATCGGCAGCATAGGCACATCTTCACCTTTAACTTCAAGAGCATTGACCCATGAAATAGGACATGTATTAAATCTTGAACACCCGTGGGGTTTGACAAATTCTCCGGGAGTTGCATGCGGAGATGATGGAGTAGAAGATACCCCTGATACTAAAGGCTGGAATCATTGCCCTGTTGACACAAATGCTGCTAAAGTTTGTGATACAATAAGAAGAAGTCCTGTATACTTGCTGGTGGAAAATTACCAGAATTACATGGATTATTCCTATTGTTCTTGCATGTTCACAGATGGCCAGAAATTGAGAATTTATGCAGCATTAAACAGTACAATGGCCGGACGAAAGGATTTGTGGGATACTGCTAATTTAAAGGCAACCGGCGTATACTCGCCTCCACTTGAAGCATGTGTACCGAAACCAGACTTTTACAGTAATACCTGTTTTGTTTGTGCCGGTTCAAGTGTTAATTTTTACGGAGAATCGTTAAATGCTGCAGCAACCGGATGGCAATGGACTTTTAGCGGTGCTTCCGTATCAATATCTAATGTTCAAAATCCGGTAGTGCAATTTGATAGCTTATGGTCTCATACAATTTCATTAACAACATCGGATAGTGTTGGCAGCAATTCAATAACCAAATGGGGATATATATATGTAAGCCCGCTTTGGACAAACTACTATGGCACGTTTACAGAAGGATTTGAAAACAACACAGAGGTTAATAATAATTGGCTTTTTGTAAATCAGTTTAATAATCGTTCTTTTTGGCAGCTAACAAACAATGCTTCCTCGGGCGGGCAAAATTCAATTAAGTTAAATGCGTATTTCCCTATTGTTTATACTACAAATTCATCTCCTGCAAATATTGTTGACCCTGGTATTGGTTCGAATGATGTGGATGATGCAATAACTCCCTCCGTTGATTTAAGTACAGCAAGTGCCATGACTTTAAGTTTTGATTATTCCTGTGCAACAGCCGCCACATCTCCGACAGGAATAACCGAAGCCCTGAATATTGATTTTTCATTAAATTGCGGCGCTACCTGGTCGACAATAAAAACCCTGACAGGTGTAGCATTAGCAAATGCAGGTTTTTGGAATACACCTTTCACGCCAAGAGCCCAAAGCGACTGGCAAAACGTAACGATACCTGTACCTACTTTTGCTAATGGAAAACCTAATGTCCGTTTCAGGTTTGAATATATCAGCAGTCAATACAGCAACAACATTTATATAGATAATGTAAACCTGACAGGCACAGTTGGGATTAATTCGGTTAAAGCTGATGAGTTTAATCTTTCCGTTTATCCTAACCCTATGTCGAAAAGTGCAACTGTAACTTATAATCTCCCAACAGACCAAAATGTTCAAATTGGGGTTTATGATGTTACCGGGCGCGAATTAATTGAGTTGGGAAAAGGGCTTCAACCTGCAGGGCAGCATACAATAAGTTTAAATAATCAGAATTTATCGGAAGGTATTTATTTTGTGAAAATGGTTTCCGGTAATTCAAAAACAGCCACTAAAAAATTAATAGTAATTAAATAATTGTTTTGTTTTCTTGTGTTTGTGTTAATGGGGAGTGTAAAAATACATTCCCCCTTTTTTAAAATGGTATATTAGAATTAACAAACAAATGCCGTAAATCATATTATTGAAAGAGTATATTTACTTACTTTGCGCCCCTAAAATAAAAATGAGATAACCTTAATAAAGCAAACTCCTCCAAAACCCTAAAAATGAAAAAACAATTATCTTCTATTTTGAGTGTATTCGCTTTGGCTGCCTTGATTAGCAGCAATGCGTCTGCACAATTTGGAACATGGACAGCAATATCTGCAACTGCTCCTAATAACAGTAATGGTGATATGCTGTTATTGACTGATGGAACAGTTCTTGTGAAAAGTGATAAAGGTGGAGGTGCTGGTTATGGCTGGGATAAGCTTACCCCGGATATCCATGGTAGTTATGTTGCCGGAACATGGACATCTATTGCAAACATGAATTACGATGCTTTGTTTTTTGCTACCCAAGTACTTCCCGATGGAAAAGTTTTTTCTGCCGGAGGTGAATATGGTGCTCAGGGAAACCGTGGAGAAGTATATGACCCTGTGGCTAATAAATGGACGAATACAAATGCAGTTACCGGTGGGCAGAATATTTCTGACGGTAATTCAGAAATTCTTGCTTCGGGTGTTGTTATGGTAGGTTTACAGGGTGGAAATAATCCATCATTCGATGATTTGTTTTATACCGAGGGTACTAATAGCTGGACCAATGCTCCACAAGCTCCGCAAAATCACGATGAGGCAGCATGGCTGAAGCTTCCTGATAACAGCATCCTGTTTATTGGAATCAATTCTACCAAATCTACAAGGTATATTCCTGCAACCAATACATGGGTTGCTGATGCGAACGTTCCTGTAAATATTTATGACCAATATGGCTCGGAAGCAGGAGGGGCATATATGTTGCCAAATGGAAAAGCGATATTTTTCGGTGCTAATGGCCATAATGTAATTTATACTCCGTCAGGAAATACCAGCCCCGGTACATGGGTTCAGAGTGCTGATTTTCCTAAGATCGGTTCTACCAGCGTTGGCCAGATTGACGCTGCAGGAGCGATGATGATTAATGGAAAAATATTATTGGCTGTTTCTCCTGTAAACACAAGTAATGCTGATCAGTTCCGTGCACCATTCTGGTTTTTAGAATATGATTATACTACAGATAGCTATGCGCAGGTAACATCATTGTTACCTATAATTGGTGCAGATTCAGTTGCAGGTGTACCGGGTAATTTTTCCAACTTCCTCGATTTGCCAAATGGTCAGGTGCTTTTAGGTGTATCAGAAGTGGGCATTAACCAATACTGGGTTTATACCCCTAACGGTTCTCAAATTGCGCAAGGCATCCCTACAATAAGTAAAATTTATGAAACCTCTTGCGGTGTTTACAAAGCAACCGGAAAACTTTTCAATGGTATTTCAGAAGGTGCAGGTTTTGGCGATGACTGGCAAATGGAAACCAACTATCCAATAATCCGTATTACAAATGGAACAAATGTTTATTATGCTAAAACCACTTTATGGAACAGGGTAGGCGCTGTAAGAACAGACAGCCTTGCTGATACAGTTACATTCACTTTCCCAACTGCTATTCCTGCCGGAACCTATTCACTTGTGGTTACAGCTAATGGTTTTGCATCGAAGCCAACCATTTTCACACCATTTGCTGCGAATACTTCAATCACAGCTAGTGTTACTTGTCATGGGCAAGCGGATGGTAATGCTTCTTCTGCAGTTTCAGGTGGAGCTACTCCATATACGTATGCATGGTCGAATGGTAATACTTCCAGTTCTACCGGACCGACTTTAAGTGCCGGAACCTATACCTTAACAGTTACCGATCATCTTGGATGTGTTACCACTGCAACAGTGGTAATTACCCAACCTAATACCTTAACTGCGCCTGCCAAGGTTACAACCAATGTTACTTGTAGCGGAGCTAACAACGGAGTGGTTGGGGTTACACCAACAGGTGGAACACCACAGTACACCTATTCATGGTCTGGCGGCGGAACCAATCCTTCGAAAACAGGCCTCTCAGCA
Source organism: uncultured Bacteroidota bacterium (assembly GCA_903901055.1). Lineage (GTDB taxonomy): Bacteria > Bacteroidota > Bacteroidia > JABEUT01 > JABEUT01 > JABEUT01. Next base: position 859 of record CAIUPO010000011.1, on the reverse strand, counting down.
GGTACATATACTGTTACCGTAACCGATAAGAACGGATGTTCGGCAACAGGTGCTGTTACTGTTACCCAGCCTGGAACACTTACTTCGACCGCCACGGTTAACTCAGGCAGTTCAGAATGTGCAAGTACAGGTAGTGCAACAGTTACACCGGGCGGTGGAACAACACCTTATGCTTATTCATGGACAGGAGGAAAAACCACTGCTAATGCAACTGGTCTTTCTGCCGGCTTATATACAGTTATAGTAACTGATAAGAATGGTTGCACAAGCACTTCATTCGCAACAATTACAGCACCTGCAGCATTAAGCGTTACCAGCGGATTCCATCCTAACAGTGCAATTGGTGGAAATTGTAACGGTGTTGCATGGGCAACCGTTTCAGGCGGTGCAGCGGCATATACTTACTTATGGAGCCCGGGCGGAGCTACAAACGATACGGCTAAAAACTTATGCATTGGAAACTATTGCGTAAAAGTAACCGACAAAAATGGTTGTATCGATAGTACCTGTGTAGTTGTAACCGGAATTCAAAACATAAGCAATTCTTCTTCATTTAATATTTATCCAAACCCGAATAATGGCTCTTTCACTATTGAGTCTTCAGGAATTGTTGGTAAAACATCAATGGAGGTTTACAACGTATTGGGCGAACAAGTATTAAACCAAAGTTTGTCGGGTAAAACAAATCAAGTTAACTTGAATGGACAACCTTCGGGAGTTTATCTGTACAAAATTCTTAACCAATCCGGCGGATTGCTGGGTACAGGTAAGTTTGTAATTCAGAAATAGACTGGGGCCCGACTGGCAAACAACCGAATAGATTATTTAAAACAGTTGCGGCGGGCAAAGCCCGCCGCAC
>CAIUPO010000010.1 GCA_903901055.1 uncultured Bacteroidota bacterium | reverse complement strand
TACATACACTTTTCCATATATTCATTGAAATCCTAAAAAATCTTATTTTACCTTAAAATGCCCACATTCATCAGTATTAACAGGCTATTCATAAAACAGGGTAAAGATGCTTAACTTGGCTGAATTACTAAAAATAGTCCCAGGGGGACACTATTGTATTCGTTGGATTGTGTTGCTACCGAGCGGGAGGCCCAAAGGGCTTCAGTACATTAAAGCTTTTAGGCTAAAGCAAAAATGGGTTGGTTATTTATCCACGACCTGAAGGTGGTGGCAACTAAAGGTTTGAAATGTTAAGAAACTTCAACTGATCCTTTCTTTTTTGCATTAAAGTAACTCTCAATTAAATAAAAGTCATCAAGCCCGCTATAAGTGCCACCCATTTCTATAGAATAAACTTTTTTCCCTTTATCTAAAATATTAATATCTGTATATCGATAGCCTCGATTCCCAAGCATTTCATTACGTTCAATTGAAACATCTCCGGCGTCAAATTGTTTGTGCCATTGTAATAGCCATTTAAAGTATGTAATCCGGAGTTTTCCGTTAGTAATTTCAATTTTATTGGTAAACTTATGTAGTATCACAATAAATTCAAGAAAAAGAAAACACAAAATAATTTCTGTTGCATTATGAATTCTACCAACAAAAAAGGCAAAACATGAAACTCCGAATAAGACAAACGTCAATAGAATAATTTGAACATAATAATTCCGACTACTTTGTGCGACTATACTTTTATCAGTATTCATAATAAATACTTTCGAGTTGTCTTACCCCACCTTCTCCACAAACCTCACCCCCAACCCTTCCAATTCCTCCAATAAAGGCTCGTATATTTCTTTCACAGTTGGTATTTGGACACCCGTTAGTTTTATGGTGGCTTCAAGAATAAGTTTGGTAATTATCCCAACAGGTAAGCCTACGGTTTTAGCCATGGCCGTATGTATGGCGTCATCTCCTTTTACAACTAATGAAGATTCTATTTTATGTTTTTTGGGTTTCTTTTCTCCGGGTATTTCATATTCAAACTGGTGCTGCATTACAATCATGTCAATATCTCCTTCCTTGAGTTTCCATTTCTCCTCTAAAAGGGCTTGCAGCATCATTGCAGGAGTGGCATTTTTAATACCCAGTTTGGCATCACCAAATAAACCCAACCATTCTAATTTGTATAATATTTCGTTATTCACCTCGTGGCCCAGATAGTCGAGAAGGCGGGTTTCGGTATCTTCTTTTTCCAAGGGTAAAAACAACTCTAAAAATTCTTTATTGGTAAGTTCTTCAGAGTGAGGAATTATATAAGAATCATCCGTCATTCCCAATTGTACAAACACATTCCAGGCTTCGCAATAACCTTCTTTACGCAAGGTGCCACGCAAAAGTGTTTTCACACCTTCTATTCCGTAAACCGAACGATAGCCTACAGAATCGCGGTTAGCATAACCCTCAAAATCTCCGTAACCGTCAATGCTGATAGGTTCAGTCCGGGTAAAAAGTTTGTGATAGGGAATGAACGCATATTTTCCATTCTCCAAATATTTTGCCGTTCCTTGTCCTGCTAATATTACATTCTTCGGGGCCCAGGTAAACTTATATCCCCAAGGGTTATCATCTGATTCAGGAGCAATTAATCCGCCGGTATAGGATTTAAAAACTGTCAGTTTTCCACCTTCCGCTTTTATGTGGTCAATAATTTTCATTGCGGAAGCATGGTCAATGCCCGGGTCCAAGCCTGATTCATTCATCAAAATAACTCCTGCTTTTTTTGCTTCTTCATCCAATTCCTTCATCTCCGATGAAACGTAAGAAGCAGTTACCAAGTGTTTCTTCAACTTCACGCATTGCCTTGCAATAGCCGGATGCAGAAATGCCGGCAACATAGATATAACCAAATCAGCCCGTTCAATTTCTTCACCGGTTTTTCTTTCATCACTAGTATCAAAGGCAATGGCCCTTGATTTTGGATGCTTTTTTGTCTTTTGTAAAGCTAATTCCAATGAAGTATCCGCGACAGTAACTTCGTAGTCGCTGGTCGACGCAACATTTAAAAGGTATTCGATTAAGGTGGATGCTGAACGCCCTGCACCTAGTATTAAAATCTTTTTCATTTAACCTCGCATTCGAGCAGTTTTTCTATTCCAATAAAGGCTTCCAGTTTATCACCTACCGATACCGGGCCCACGCCCACAGGGGTTCCGGTGAAAATTAAATCCCCTTGTTTAAGGGTAATAAATTTCGACACATATTCAATAACAGTATCAAACTGGTAAAGCAAATCGCGGGTGTTGCCTTCCTGAACCGTTGTCCCATTAATATCCAGGTGGAAAGGAATGGTATAAAGATTTACAAAGTCACCTTTGGAAATAAATCTTCCTACCGGGGCAGAGCCATCGAATGCTTTAGCCATTTCCCATGGCAGCCCTTTCTTTTTGCATTCCGCCTGCAAATCGCGGGCTGTAAAGTCGATACCTACTGTAATCTCCTCAAAATATTTATGGGCAAATTGTTTTTCAATATTTTTTCCGTTGCGGTTTATTTTCAAAACAATTTCCACTTCGTGATGTACATCTTTCGAAAAATCAGGGTAGAAAAATGGTTTGCCCTCCGTAATTAATGCAGTTTCCGGTTTCATAAAGAATACAGGACTTCCCGTGGCTTCTGCTTTCATTTCCTTAATGTGTTCGGAATAGTTTCTTCCAATGCAAATTATCTTCATAGTGTTTATTTTTTGTCAATTAAGAAGTTTACCATGAGAAGTTGGAGGTGTAATTTTGAGTAACTTCAAATATGCAGATTGGGCCTCTCTAAACTGGGGGTTGATGCGATAAGCGTGGGCATAATCGGTAAGGGCTTTCTCATTTTGTTTTAGCATCTCATAGCTGTTTCCCCGGCTAAAGTATGCAACTGAAAAAGTGGAGTCGCAAAGTATTGCTTTATTAAAATATTCAATCGATTTTGGATAGTCTTTTTTATATTCGTTATAAATATCACCCAGGCTATAGTAAGCAAGTTTATAGGTGGAATCAATCTGTAATAATTCGGTGTAGGCCTTTATGGCATTGTCATAATCTCTTCCAGACTGGTAAAACAAGCCTTTATTGTAATACGATTCAGGATTCTGAGGCTGTAGGTGCATAGCATTATCAAAATAAGAAAGTGCAATCGGATTTCCCTGCATCTTAAATAATATACCTATTCGGATAAATGCATCAAAATTCTTTGGGTCCTGCTCAATAACGGTTTGCAAACTGGAGATTTCTCTGGCGGTATCATGTTTATCCATAAATATCAAGGCCTTCAATGAATACTCCTCCGTTAAATAAGGGTTAATCTTCATGGCTTGGTCGATAAGATCCATTGCCTCAGGATACTTTTTCACATAATAATAGAGTTGTGCAAGTCTCAGAAGTGCAGAGGTATTCTTTGGATTTAGCCTGACGGCTGTGATTAATGCATCCTTCGATTCGCGGGTACGGTCAACTCTGAATTCCACGAGTGCGAGGTCATAAAAATAATCTGATTTGGTACTGTCCAGTTTAATTGCTTTGGTCAAGTCGGCTAAAGAAGGACCAAAGTTTTTCTTCAGAAATTCAAGCCTGCCTCTATTCCAGTATGCATCTGCCTCATTTGGATTAGCAATAATTTTGGCCGTGTAAAAATCGATTTTGGCTGACAAAGTGTCGCCATGTGAAGAGGCAGTATCAGCGCTACCGTTTACGGTTGGCTTAACTTTACCATAATGACAAGACGAACTAAAACAAGCCAAACCTAAAAGGCAAATGCTAAATTGTAAAGTGTGAATGAATTTCATTTAGCATTTACATTTTAACATTTGCCATTTTTCAATTATTATGCTTTTGCCGCAAGAGCTTCTTTTATTTTATTTTCAATTTCTTCAGCCAGTTCCGGGTTGTCGAGGAAAATTTGTTTCACAGCATCGCGGCCTTGTCCTAAGCGGGTTTCGCCATAGCTGAACCATGAACCGCTCTTCTTTATGATGTTCTTTTCAACACCTATGTCAACAATTTCTCCAACCTTGGAAATACCTTCGCCATACATAATATCAAACTCAGCAACACCAAACGGAGGAGCCATTTTGTTCTTAACAACTTTTACGCGGGTACGATTTCCAATTACTGCTTCCGCTTCTTTTAACTGGCCTATTCTGCGGATATCAAGTCGGATAGATGAATAAAACTTAAGTGCATTTCCACCGGTGGTGGTTTCAGGGTTACCAAACATAACACCGATTTTTTCCCTTAACTGGTTAATGAAGATACAGCAGCATTTTGTTTTGCTTATGGTTCCGGTAAGCTTGCGCAATGCCTGAGACATTAAACGGGCTTGCAATCCCATTACTGAATCGCCCATTTCTCCTTCAATTTCACTCCGGGGTGTTAATGCTGCAACTGAGTCAATAACTATAATATCTATAGCTCCCGAACGAATAAGGTTGTCTACAATTTCAAGTCCTTGTTCACCGTTATCGGGTTGTGATATTAAAAGGCTTGAAATATCAACGCCCAATTTCTGTGCATAGTTCATATCAAAAGCATGTTCAGCATCCACGATAGCAGCAATACCGCCCGCCTTTTGTGCATTAGCAATGGCATGTATTGCCAGTGTTGTTTTACCGGAAGATTCAGGGCCATAAATTTCAATTACACGACCTTTAGGAAGTCCACCGATACCAAGTGCAATATCCAGTGTAAGTGAACCTGTAGGTATCACTTCCTGAATTTCAATAGGGGCGTCGCCCATCTTCATTACGGTGCCTTTGCCGTAAGTCTTTTCTATTTTATCAAGTGTTAACTGAAGTGCCTTCAGCTTTTCCTTGTTTACATTAGTATCTTTTACTTCTTCTTTTTTCTTTTCTGCTACCTTTTCCATGATTCAATTTTTTATGTGTTTTATTAGGACTTGTAAATATATAGAAATATGAAATCGCCAATGTGGAATGTTAACAAATAAATGGCAATTAACTACGAAATGTAGTTAATTGAAACTATTTACAGCAAAGAAGGAATTATTTCTTATCGAGTTCGGCAAAAACAGAATTGTTACTAATGTACTCAGGTACAATCTGTTTCATCTTGCCTACAATACTCATGTCGTTTTTTGAAGATGCAAGTACTGAAAGCTCATCAATATAGATAGAAATAGTATTGAAATCATATTCCATCACTTTCGCTATCATAATTAATGGGTGATGTGTGGGCAATGTATTCTCGGAAGTATGCAAAAGTTCTTCATACAATTTCTCGCCGGGGCGTAACCCTGTGAAAACAATTTTTATGTCCTTATCTAACGTTAAGCCGGAAAGCTGAATCATCTTTTTTGCCAAGTCAAGTACTTTGACTGATTTACCCATATCGAAAATAAATACCTCGCCGCCCTTTCCAATAGCCCCTGCTTCCAGCACCAATTGGCAGGATTCGGGTATGGTCATAAAGAAACGTGTTATTTCCGGATGGGTGATGGTAACAGGCCCGCCCTTTTCTATTTGCTGTTTGAAACGTGGAATAACTGAACCATTCGAACCGAGCACATTTCCAAAACGGGTGGTTATGAATTTTGTTTTGCTTTTGCCGTTTAGTGATTGCACATAAATTTCTGCAATGCGCTTTGATGCACCCATCACACCTGTCGGGTTTATGGCTTTATCTGTTGAAATCATTACAAAGGTTTCAACGCCATATTTCACCGAAAGGTCTGCCAATATTCGGGTTCCGATTATATTCACATTCACGCCCTCAACAGGGTTTTCTTCCATTACCGGAACATGTTTGTATGCTGCGGCATGGAAAACGGTTTGCGGTTTGGTATCTTTAAAGATAGATTCCATACGGTTTTGATTACAAATATCCGCAAGAATTACAGTGCAAGGAATACCGGAGTTCATTTCATTTATTTCCAGTTGAAGGTCATAAATAGCAGACTCTGCCTGATCAACCAATACAAGTTTTTCAGGATGATAGGGCATAATCTGCCTTACAATTTCACTGCCGATTGAGCCCGCAGCACCTGTAATAAGCACCGTTTTATTTTTAAGTTGAGATTCGATTTTATCTTTATCCAACACAATAGGGTCGCGCTCTAAAAGGTCTTCAATTCGTACTTTTTTAATCTGTTTAAAGCTCAGTTCCCCATTTATCCAATGGTTGATTGGTGGGACATTCAATACCTTGGTATTGTATTTAAGGCAGATATCGGTTATCTCATTTTTGCGCTCGTACGATATGTCTGCAGTAGATAGCACAAGATGAGCCACATTATTATTTTCTAGCAGTTCTTTCAGTTTAGCAGGAGAATAAATGGTTACACCTTCCAGCCGCTTTCCCCAGTTATTTTTGTTTTCATCCAGAAATGCAAGCACCTCGTATTTGGTTCCGGCATCCCGGTCAACGGCGCGCTTAGTTAAAAGCCCGGCATCATCGGCCCCGTAAATTATAATACTGCGCTTTGTTTTTGGTGAAGTGGAGGTTGCTTCGGTGTAAATGCTTTTATAAATTAACCGTCCGGCAATCAAAATAAATGCTGAAGAAAAACATTCGATAATGATGATAGAATAGGGCACTATAAAGTGTTTCCATGGGGTAATATAGAAGATTATATTCGAGACTGCAAAAAAAGCGCTCACTACAGAAAGTATCACTACAATCTGCACCATATCGCGTGAACCTGTGTAGCGGATTATATTTTTATAAAGCCCGGTAATGTAAAAACTGATGCCCCTGAAAACAAGTACAAAGGGGAATACATAGATAAAAGTTACCCTTTCCGACTCGGGGATGTAGAAGTTAAAACGCAGCAGGTAGGCAAGCGTGAGGGAAAAGAAGCAAATGAACACATCTATAAGAAGTATTGACCAGCGCGGAAGAAAACTACGTACTACGTTCATAGAGATTATTCACAAAGGTAGGGAATTAGGAGCAATGGCACACTGATAATACTAATAGTACGGATTTTTACTTTTGTCCAATCAAACCAAATTTACCGAATAAATCTTTTCTTCTTTCCAGTTTTGAAGGGTCGACGCTCCAATTTTCTGCCACTTTCATTACAAATTCTTCATCAGGCCAAAAGATATCTTTGCGTTCATAATAAGTACTATCCTTGGCTTCCGGTGAAAATGTATTAATAAAATTATAATTTTTTTCGAAATTAGTCGGTTCTCCTTCAATAGAGATATTTTCACCCTGACAAATGGAATAGACTCTTGCAATTTTTCCATTTACAGCTTTCATCCATATATAACAATCAGCTGTCCTGAAAGAGAAAAAGTACTGCGCCTCACCAAATACTCTACTTAAAATTTTGAGAAGATTTTTTACCTCATGCAAATCCTCATTCTGTGATTTTATAATAAACATGTTAACACTACATGCTAGAGTCCATCCATCAATATATGGCGTTATAAAAATTGAAGAATCCGGGAATTTATAGGCAGTATTAATACCCACTTTCCAATTACATTTTTCAATGTTTTTGAGTTTTAAAAAGTCTGCAAGTTTATGTTGGTCATCTGTTTTAACTGCCAGCCACATCATTTTATAACCAAATCCTTGTGCCGAATCTGGGACAGTTTGGTCTACGTTTATTGTCTTATTTTTATTACCACTTATTTTCATTCTGCATGAAAGTAATACCGCTAATAAAATAAGTGCAAATCCAAGTATTATTTTATACTTAATCATTTATCTAAATAATTTTCTTAATGTTATAGTGAACTTCCATTCGAAAATAACAAAACACTACCCAACCATCCCCACCGCCCTCACCGGCGAACCATCTGCTCTTTCAATCTTCAGCGGGAAGCATTGAAACATGAATTCTGTATCAGGCAATGCATCTATGTTGCACATGTTTTCGATAATGAGAATTTCTTTTGCCAATACAATTTTATGATTAGGCAATGTTAAGTCCGGTACAGGGTCCAATGAAATTGAATCAAGCCCAATGCCCTTTAAATTGAACTCTGTAAGCCATGTTGCAGCCTCAATAGTCAGAGTTGGGAATCCTTCAAAATATGCATCGGTTTTCCATTTGGCTGACCAGCCAGAATTGAATAAAATGAATTCTACCTTTCTTATTTTATCTTCAAATTGTCTCAGAAAATCCAATGTAATTTGTTTCCCTGCAAGGTGTTTGCAGTCTATCACAATTGCTTTTCCCATGAATTTGTCGACCGGAAAATCATCCAGACATTTTGCCCGTCCGAACGGATCATCCGGGCGGGCCCCTTTTATAATATGGATTGGGGCATCTATATGGGTTGCCGTATGGGTGTACATAGTAATCTTCACCTCCGGATAACCTTCAATTTCCTTACGTTCAAACACAGGTTTTTCTGTTCCCGGGAAGACAGAAATATCTGGGGAGATACTGTGAGAGAGGTCTATAAGAATCATGAGGACAATAATTATTTCTTCACCATGAAAGAACCTAAAATCTGCTCGCCGATTTTTTGTCCGCCTTTATCCCAATTCTCTTTTGCACCGGTAAGGTTTAGCACATACAACTTATCGTTTATAATGCGATACCACTGTTCGAAAATCATAACAATGGAACCTTGTTCCCCTGAAAAAATAACCTGTTGGTAATCTCCTGTTCCGTCAGTTAATTTTTTATTTGATAGTAAAGTAAAATTAGTTAATATATCTTTAAACTGACCAATAGCAGCATCTGCCACTTTATCCAACGGAATAGCCTGACCTCTCATATCCTGTACGCTTAGTTGGATATTTTCACCCATAATCGCCTTAGCAGTGTCCATAGGTGCTTCAATTGAAAATACAGATACAGTGCCGTCACTTTCTTTCATTTCCCAGGTTGATGGGTATTGAATAGAATAATTGTCGTGTGAATAGGTTTTCCAGTCGGCAGGAACATTGGATGTTTTTACATCCGTGGTTTGAAGGTCCGGTTTTTTAGTGTCTGTTTGTGTATTTTTATCTCCGCCCTGGTTACATGAAACAAGGGTAATGGCAGTAAGAAGTATTGCAATATTCTTCATGAAAAAAGTATAAAATCGTAGTTATTTAATGGAAAATGTACCTATAGACTGTTCACCGATTTGACGGCCTTGATCCCAGTTTTTTCTAAGTAAGGTAAGCGTTAAAACATACACTTTATTATTAAAAACACGATACCATTGTTCTTGTTGAAAAGCATAATTACCCTGGTTTGCCGTATAAATTATTTCCTGGTATTCTCCTTGCCCATCTTTCTTTTTTGTGCTGGATACTAAATTAAAGTTTGTTGCCATGCGTTTAATCATATCAAGGGTAGGAGGAATAAGTTTATCAAGGTCACCTGACTTTCCGTCCAAATCCTCCTTCGTCATATTAATATTTTCAGTAAAGGTAGGCGAGGTGGAATCTGCAGGGGAAAAAATAATAAAGTCAGTGCCCATATAATTTTCCTGAAACTTCCAGTCATTCGGATACTTAATAGAATAGTTCTCATGCGTGTATGTTGCCCAGTCAGCCGGGGCAGGTGTGGCCTTTACAACCGGAATTGAAGAATCAGTCTTTGCCGATTTATTTCCGATTTGTCCGCAGGCTGTAAGGGCAACAACCACAAGAAGTATTGCTATTCTTTTCATATTTGCAGTTACTGAAGTAATTAGTTCTTAACGGTGAAAGTGTTCATAATCTGCTCGCCAATTTGCTGGCTTTTATCCCAGCTACTGTAAAGACATGAAAGGCTAAGCACATAGATTTTATCCTTGATTATGCGATACCTTTGTTCAAAGCCTAATTTAAGCGAACTCTGTTCTCCGGTATAAATTAGTTGTTCATAATCTCCTTGGGCATCGGTAACTTTTTTACTTGATACTAAAGTAAAATTGGTTAAATAGTTTTTAAGCCTTTCCGTCGCCTGTTGAACAGAACTCTCCAGATCAATTTTCGCACCATTTGTTTCCTGACTTGTTAGGTTAATAGCTGCAACAGCACCTGAAGAATCCATAGGGGATGAAAGCGTGAAATAATCACGGGTTTCACTTCCGTCTATTTTCCATGTGGCCGGATATTGAACCGATATGGTGTTGTGGGTATATGTTTTCCAGTCAGCAGGAGCAGCGGCTGCTGAAGTTTTTACATCCGATGTTTTACTATCTGTAGTTTTTGAATCGGTTTGTGCAGTTTTATTTCCACTTTGCCCACAAGAAGCAAGGGTAATAGCGGTTAGAAAGAAGGCAATTTTTCTCATAATCTAATTTTTATAGGCGATTATTTAACTTGAAATTTGAAATCCAGTTTATTTACTTCTTCTGCCGATTTGTAAATTTTCTGTTTCAGGTTCTCTTTGTAGGCAATTACTTTTTGCATCAGTGCATCATCACCGGTTGCAATAATTTGTGCAGCTAATATTCCGGCATTCATAGCGCCATCAATCGCAACAGTTGCCACAGGAACTCCGCCGGGCATTTGTGCAATGGATAATAATGAATCGATTCCTTTAATGGAGTTACTTGAATTAACCGGAACACCAATAACAGGTAGTGGTGTCATGGCTGCAACCACACCCGGAAGATGTGCTGCACCTCCTGCTCCTGCAATAAATACTTTCAGTCCTCTTTCTCTTCCTGTCCGCGCATATTCCAATGCCTTGTCCGGTGTGCGATGGGCAGACAGCACATTAATTTCAAATGGTATTTCAAAACTTTCCAGCACCTTGGCTGCTTCCTTCATTAGCGGAAGGTCTGATGCACTTCCCATTAAAATTCCTACGAGTGGTTTCATAGTTGATTTGTTTGTTTTTGGTTATTGAATAGTTATATCATAAGGTATCCTTGCCTGTACTCCTTTAATATTTTTCAGTTTCGAAATGTCTTCAATAGGTTTGTATGCATCACCTAATTTATTCTTTAAAAATGTTTCATCTGATTCAGTAGAAAGATTACTCAGGAATTTTTGGAAAGGATTAACCTGGTGCGGCATTTCTTGTATCGTGTAATCGTTTATTTTAGCCTTGTTCGCAGCAATTTTAATGGCGACTGATAATGAACCGAGTGAATCTACCAGCCCGATTTTCCTTGCCTGTTCGCCGCTCCAAACCCTGCCCTGGCCTATGCTGTCGACCTGTGCAACTGTCATGTTTCTTCCATCGGCCACCCGTGTAAGGAAGGTGGAATAAAAATCTTCAATGGCATTTTGCAATACCCTGGCTTCTTTCGTTTCTAATGGATAATACAGCGATGGTGCAGCCGAATGCGAGTTAGTGCTTACAGTATCCATAGTAATGCCTAACTTATCTTCCATTAATTCTTTAGCATTTGGCAGCAACCCAAATACACCAATAGAACCAGTGATTGTGGTTGGTTCAGCGATTATTTCATCAGCAGCACAGGAAATGTAATATCCTCCCGAAGCAGCGTAATCGCCCATTGAAACAATTACCGGCTTACCGCTCTTTTTGGCTAATACAACTTCTCTCCATATCATATCAGATGCAATGCCATCGCCACCCGGAGAGTTAACCCGTAATACAATAGCCTTCACTTCCGCATCAAGGCGTGCATCGCGGATTGCCTTGGAAATCCTGGCAGAGCCAATGGTCTGGTCATCACCTTCGCCCTGAATAATTTCTCCGGTGCAATAAATAACGGCAATCTTTCTTGAAGACATTTTGTAGGTGCTGAAAGTGCGCCTGTATTCATCCAATGAAACAAAATTCATTTTATTTCCTGTTGCAGTACCCGATTTCTTTTTAAGTAATTCTTTCACTTCATCAGGATAAAGCAGGCTGTCCACCATTTTATGGTTCAATGCCTCTTTTGCCGAGCTGATGCTAAGGCTGTCGCACATGGTATTAATGTCGCCGACTGTTAAGTGTCTAGAATCAGCAATGTCGCCAAGTAAATCACCCCAAATGGAAGTAAGCAATCCACGCAGTTGCAATTTATTATCGGGGCTCATTTTATCGTAGATGTAAGGCTCCACAAAACTCTTGAAACGCCCGTGGCGGAATACCTGTACCTGCACACCAAGTTTCTCAAGTGCCTTTTTATAAAACATAATTTGTGCGGATAATCCTTTCAGGTAAACTTCTCCTTGGGGATATAAATAAACCCTGTCGGCAACAGAAGCGAGGTAATATGATTTCTGGGAATATCCAATTGCATACGCAATAATAAACTTGCCTGATTTTTTAAATTCGCTAAGCTCTTTGCGGATAGTTTGAACTGTCGAAATACCGGCAGGTATATCGCCAAGATTAAGATAAATGCCTTTAATCTTATTATCGGTGGCTGCATGGCGAATGCTGCTTATGATATCGTCAAGGCCCGATGATTCCTTTGAAGGAGTGTTATCATCTAAATCAAAATTGAACGGGTTTTCAGCTGTCCGTTCCTGTATAGCATGGTTGAGCTTAATTTCCAAAACCGAATTCATATAAACCTCCTGCACATCTTTTGTTTTGAAGGATTTCATCATCCCCGAAAAAATCCCGATAAGGATGAAGAATAATAATAAAAGGCCAACAATTGCTCCAAGACAAGAACCAAGAAGCGAGCCAAAAAATGTTTTCATTAAGATGGAGTATTTATTAAGAGGTGCAATATTAGCAAAAAGGCGGGCAACTTATTGCAATTATTGTTGATATTGCTGGGTATCGTACCAATCACGCTTTCGTGTAAGTTTAAGATCGTGCAGAACCGAGGATTTTACGTGAATTTCAACTGAAAAATTCTGGTGGAAACCAAATGGAATGGAGCTAAATACAAACTCCCAGCAGTGCAAATCGCGGGTTGCAGAAATTTGGGTAGCCGTGAACTGATGATAGGTAAAATCATATCCTGAAAAAATAGCGGCATGCCAGTATTTGGTAACCTGGGCGCTCATATTAATCATCAACCCCTGGGTGGTTATATTTGTATTTGGCCCTGGATTAAAACTGCTTGATATGCTGTAGTTCAGGGTTATCGCCCATCCATTAAGTTCCAACGGGGCATAATATTCGGGATGGTTTTCTACATATTGAAAGTATCCATCGGGAGAAGTAAACTGCAACGCATGGGAAGTATTCTTATCCCCACTCTGACTTTTGTTTTGTCCTTGCTGGGAAACACCTGTTCCCGGTGTGAGCGAGGTGGAAAGTGTTAAGCTGTTGTTTACAAATCTCCCTATTTTGTTATCCTGCCATAATAATTCTTTTGCATTTTCGCCATTGGAATACATTTTATATGGGTCAATCGTACCGCTATAATTTACCGCCAGTTTTTTGAACAGGGTTGTGTTACCAGATACCTGAATATAGGCTTGTTTAAAGCTATCGGCCACCGTATTATAGCTTGAACTAATAGTGAAACGCTCTATAAGTTTGATTTTTTTGTAAGTCATACCTGAATCAGTCCTCTGCCTGATTTTCATTTCAAGGTTATTGCCCAACGACCACACTATAGCTTCCTGCCTGCCAATGGCAGGTCCTCCATAAATACCATTTTGGAAGATGGAATATTTAGTTGTAGCGCCTGATTCATTGTATTGTACAGTTCGGTAATAGTTATAAACCGATGCACCATAATCCGGATGGTAACTGAACCCGATGGTAGGGTACATTACATGTCTGATTGTTATTGCCCTGTGGACCCCGAGGCTATACAAACTATAGACACTGGTGTTGATTGAAGCCGATGCATTGTAGCTGTTTGCAGCTTGAATACCTTGCACGGTGTCTTGAATTATGGTGTCTCTTATGGAGTTCCAGTTTTTGCGGATAGTTTGAAAATATTCAGTAGAATTAAAACTTATGCCCGGGGTAAAAGTAAAATAGCGGAATATCCTGAAATTGCCCGAAAGCGGAATGGAAGTGGTAATTCCGTTTTGCATTTGCCGGAGTGTTTGGGGCTTTAATAAAAGGCTGTCGAGGGTATTGATTTTATTTTCTGCTGAAGTATTAATGGTAAATGAAATATTGTTGTACCACTTGGTAGGATTTGCTGCTGCATTATCCGAAAACCATTTGGCAGGATACATTCTGTCTACTGAAAAGGTAATCACAGGCAAATCTATATTTACTGTGTGGCTGATAGTGTTTTGCGAATGGTCGGCGCTGGCTATAAGGTGGAAGGGTGTTCCCTGAAAATTCTGAGAAAATGAAATATTCGATGAAAAGGTGTTCTGCAATATAGTGGCCTGGTCGTAGGAAGTATTGGTATAATAATTGCTGCTGCCGGCATTCACGCTGGCCATGAAAGTGCTGTTGGGCCTTGCCTTCGGATCCTGTTGGTCGTTCCACGAAATATTAAATGTGCGTTGTTGCGAGTTCTTGGCGGTACCGGGAAGAGGTAGTAGGGTTAAGGCGTATCCAAAATTAAAGACCCCATGATAATGATAGCGATTGCTGTAATTTGTAATATCATGCAATCCCCAGCTTCCGTAAGAGTAAATATCGCCACGCAATTGCATGTCAAAATGGTCACTCAGGCCTAGATAATAACCCCCGTTTTGCAAATAAAACCCCTGAGACTGTGATTCGCCATAAGCCGGAATAAGTATTCCAGAATGCCTTCCCTGTTGCAACGGAAAAAACCCGAATGGAATTGCCAGCGGGGTCGGAACTCCTTCAATAACCAGCCAGGCAGGTCCTGTAACCACTTGGTCGTGGGGGATTACTTTCAATTTTACTGCTTCAATGTAAAAATGCTTGTCATGTTCTTCCGAACAGGTGGAATAGTTTCCATCTTTCAGGTAATATACCCCGTTCGAATCTTTTTTCACCACTTTTCCGGTAATATATCCTTCCCCTTCCTTGGTTTTAATATTGTTAATCCTTCCTTTTTTGCTTTTAAAGTTGTAACGCATCTGAGTGGCATAAAACACATCATTACCCTGGTGAAACTCCGGGTTGCCAATCGTTTTTCCGCTGTCTTGCGCACCATGCGCGGTTGCAATGTTGCTATCCATCGAAATTTCTATATAGGCTGCTTTCAACTCAAGGTCCTGGTATTTTACGGAAGCTTCACCGTATAAAAAAACTTTTTTGTTTACCGCATCAAGCCGCATGGAGTCACGGGCATGGTATATAACCTTTGATTCTATTGCTGATTTATGCGTAACTTTAGGTTTTTGTACGCTTTTATTCGAATCGCCTGCCGCAAAAGAAGTAGCACCTCTTGAGTTAATTGAAATTATTAACAAAGGAAGGAGAATAAAAAGCTTGAAGAATAAGTTATTGCGCAATAGGAATGAATATTTTTGCCGGATGCTTTACAAAAGTATGCAATACGCCTCTAAGTGTGCCCTGGTACTCCTCATTTTTTGTGAAACTTTGTTAATTTCAGGGTTTGCGAAGCCTGTAGCGCATAATGCCAAGAAGAAATGGGTAATTGTTATTGATGCAGGACATGGCGGAAAAGACCCCGGATGCCATGGGAAAAAGTACAAGGAAAAAAATGTTGCGTTGGCAGTTGCAGTGAAACTTGGCAAATACTTGGAACAAAATAACAAGGATGTAAAAGTTATTTTTACACGCAAAACGGACGTATTCATCCCGCTGAATGAACGTGCTGAAATAGCCAACAAAAACCACGCCGATTTTTTTATCTGTGTGCACTGCAATGCATCGAGGGATAAAACAGCGTATGGTTCGGCTACGTATGTTATGGGATTATATAAATCGGAAGGCAACCTGGAGGTTTCAAAACGGGAGAATGCATCGGTACTTTTAGAGAAGGACTACAAGAAAACCTACGATGGCTTCGACCCCAATTCGGATGAAGGCAATATTTTGTTTGCCATGTACCAGAACATGTATCTGGAACAGAGCCTTGACCTGGCATCAAAAATTCAGAAAGAATATGTGAGCAAAGCGGCAAGGGTGGATGATGGCGTTAAACAAGCCGGATTTTTAGTACTTTGGAAAACGGCCATGCCAAGCTTGCTTAGCGAGATAGGGTTTCTTACCAATCCGGCTGAAGAGAATTTTATAGGATCGCAAAAAGGGCAAAATAAAATTGCCCAATGCTTGTTCTATGCCACACAAAATTATATTGACGATAAAGAAGGTGTTGCATTCAAAGAAAGTGATTACAGTTTTGAAGAAAAGGATTCTACAGAAGTGGAAGATACTGCCGCAGAGGCATCCGACAGTGCTGTTGGTGCAGTTGTTGATACAACTGTTACGCCCGTGAAAGTTGCTCCAACAGTACAAACTCCCGTAAAATCGACAGATAAAGGCACATTGACCGATGCCGATAAAATGAAACAATCTGTTAAAGGCTTGCATGCTGATTCGGGAAGTATTAACACCACAAAATATAAGTACGATTCAACAAAAGTTGTTTATAAAGTACAGATTGCTGCATCTTCACAACCCATAGCTATGGACGACCCGCGATTTAAAGACATTCCGGATGTAGAAATGTATTTTGATAAAACCACTTATAAATATACGGCAGGCCATTTTTACAAGCAAGATGAAGTGTACAAATTGCAAACCAAATTACGTGAGCGGGGATTTAAAGATTCATTCGTAATAGCATTCAAAGGCAAGAACAGGATTCCGGTGCCGGGGAAGTAAGGAAGTTATTTTTTGTTTAGCCGTTTATTTTTTCTTCCCCCATCTTATGGCAAGGTTTATACCTATTAAAATACCCACGCCAAAAGCAATACCAGATAGTGCAATACCATCTATTTGGTGCTCTCTGATGGCAGTTTTGATGAGTATGGATGTGCCGTCGGCTAAAAACCAATAGGCAAAAAACTGGCTCATTATTAACGGTCTTCGTAGCCTAAAGGGATTATCGTTCCAATTTGGTTTTGATAATTCAAAGCTCATTACCTTTATAATTAATGGCAAGGCAACGCTTCCTAAAATTAATGGTATAATTATTAGTACTAATGAAATGGGAAGCGCAACTGAGTGTATAAAAAAGCCTCCCATGAATATCACTGCTAAAACAATTGCTTTAATTTTTCCTGTTGCGTTCCAGTTTTTCATGCTGTAATATTATTCATATTCACTATATAATCCTGTAAGCATTGATTGCAAATCATCGCGTACGGTTGTGCCATTATTTTCATTTCACTTCCTTTTCGTAAGCATTTCCCTGCTCATTCATTTCATAGTATTCTGTGTAAACCGAATCAGGTAATTTATGCTGAGTGGTATCAAAGCGGGTTAATCTGCAATGAAGTTTTAGTTCGCTCCAATCATTAATTTTATGAGGAATAATTTCCAGCGTTCGTTTTATAACCTTTTCATCTCCGCCGCCTTCGTAAAAGAAGCTGTTTTCATTCGTGTAACTGGAAGCATACGAAAAAAGGAGTTTGCCATCATCGGTAGAATAATACTCTTCCAAATTGTGGAATAAGCCAGTACCGGTATATTCCCATGAAATATGTAAAACATAATCACCAAAATTTGCAAGAGAAATTTTTCCGCCATCGCCCCAGGAGCCAGCAGTAGTGAAATTCCGTAAGAAACGTGTAACTCTATACCGCATAGTGTAGTGGGCATTTTTCATCGTAGAATCAGGTAGATTAACTGTTTCACCTGAAACGAGTGTTTGAGGTACCAATTCAGTCATTCCGTAATTCACTTCACACGCATGGTAATTTTCCTTTTCACCTTTTGAACCATATTCGAAGGTGGAAAAAATTACAAGGTAATTGGTCCCCTTTCCGTTCGGGACTTTTAAAATTGTATCAATATTCGTGTGGCAATATCCATCTTCCGAAACATTCATATTGAAACTTGCATCGGCATCAGGCAACCATAGTGCAACGTTGTTAATGACGGTGTCAGGGTCAAATAAAATGGTAAGTAATCCTGTCGTGTCGAATGGAGAAGTTAAATAAATATCACCCAATTCTTTAATTACTTTATTCTTTACCGAGTCCTTTTCAGGAGTATCTTTTTTTACAGATTTTTGTTCACCGGTATGGCAACCGAAGAGCGTGACCGCAAGTAAAAACAGGATTACAAAAGTTTTCATTTCTTTACTTTAATATAGCAAGCACTATCCTCGTTCATTCGGTAATATTCAGTATTGAAAGTATAAACAAGTTGATGGTGCAACGTATCGTAACGTGTTTTTTTGCAGTCGAGTTTTATATCATCCAAATTTCCATTTTTGGCTGGTATCATTATACGTTTAGTTTCTGTTGCATGATACAAAGCTGAGGTGGTGCCATCATTATCTGAATCATTATCAGATGACACATACGAAAAAAGTTCATCACCGCTGTAGATGTTATAAAAGTGTTCAGTATACTCATAGTCTCCTTGCCCAGAACTTAAACCTGTTATTTGCAAAACATATTCCTTTCCGAAATCGGCCAGAGCTATATCGCCACCATTTCCAAACTGGCCCAATTCGGTGAAATCATATACGGTGTCCTGTATTTTATAAGTTGTTATTTTTTTCACAGAATCCTTTTCTTCAATCAGATATGCCATAGTATAGGTTCTTCCGCAACCTACGCAATTAAACTCCTCCCCATTGTCATACATTGCGTTTTCACTAAATAGTACACAATATCCGGTAGGATTAGTTCCCGGAATCTTAATAACAGTATCCAATCTGGTGCGCGATTGGCCACCGGAATTCAATTCATTATCAAAAGTAATGGAATCATATATCCTCTCATCAATCGTATGTTCCCCGGAAGTGACTGATGCAAATACCCGGATAAAGAGGTGCAAAGTATCATGAGGCGAATGGATAATAGTGTCGTGAAATTTTTTAATATACCAATCAACGGAGATAGCTTTTTTAGGAATAGTATCTTTTTTAAATACCTCCTGCTTTGTCGCTTTCGGTGTGGCATTATGGCAAGCCATAAATGATAAGGTGAATAAGAGCAGGATTGTAATTGTTTTCATTTTTTCACCATTACATATTGGTTGCTATCTGTATTCATGCGGTAATATTCAACCGAAGTAGAGTCATAGTGCCTGTGGCGAATAGTATCGTATCGGGTTATTCGAAAGCTAAGTTTTAATTCATCCCATTCTCCTTTTTGGGTTGGAATTTTTTTCAGTTTACGTTCAAGAGATATATAATCCCAATAGGTTTTTCCGCCATACATTTCATCGTCATCAAAAGAAGTGTAGGAAAAAATGTCGGCTCCCGTATATATGTTATAATAATCTTCATCACTTGTGGTTTCACCCATGCCTGTAAATCCTCCAGATACGTGCAAAGCATATTCCTTGCCAAAATTTTCCAATGATATTTCACCGCCCCCGCCAAAAGAACCCGCCGATGTAAAATTTTTTTGCGAGTGCATTATTTTATAGTTGAACATTCTTTTTTCTTGTCTTTTTGCAGTGTCCGGTTCACCCACAACCAATGCCATTCCATATCCTGCCCCGCATGGATGACAATCATTTTTTCCACCCTCGGAGTTATATCCATACGTTGCAAATATTATCAGGTATGTTGGGTATTTTGTCCCGGGGATTTTAATAATGCTGTCAATACCTGTGTGACAGTATCCATCATCAGAAATCAGCAGATCATCAAAATCCGTATCAGGACGCCAATAAATTATATGGTCTTCATCTATTGAATCAGGGTCAAATACTTTTGTAAGAAGCGTTATTGTGTCGTACGGAGAGATTACTGTGGAATCGAATATGTGCTTAATGTGTTTTTTTAGAATAGGTTTTTTATTTGAACCGATGTTCGTTTTTTGAGAAATAGCCGTATCAGGTTTTTCAACTGCATCTTTCTTCTCAACATTTAGAAAAGGTGCTTTCTGGCTGTTATTATGGCAAGCCGTAAATATGAGAAAGAGCAATAAAATTAGTGCTATTTTTTTCATTTCAATACCCTTTCGTAAATATTTTTATTTTCTGTCATCTCATAAAATTCGGTGTACTCTTTATAAATTAACTTATGTTTAATAGTATCAAAAATGGTGTCTTTACAATCAATTTTTAGTTTTTTCCAGGGGCCATTTTTATTTGGAAGCGTCGTAAGTTTGTGTTCTGCTATTTCATAACCCGCAGCCGGGGTTATATACGCACCTGCATTTGAAGAATAAGGAAAATTCGAAAACACATTATCACCATCCGTAATTGAAAAATAAGAATCGTTTGTACCCTCTTCTCCTTGGCCATAATATTGATCAGAAATGCGCAGAACATCCTCTCCGAAATTTTCAACTGAAACTTTGGCACCCTGACCATACTCCCCAAAATGGCTCAAATCTCTTTTGAAGCTATAAATTTTATAATCCGAAACTTTTTCCCTTTTTTCTGAAGACGAATCATTTTTAACAATGGTAGCCATTCCGTAGTCTACTGCACAAGAGTGCCCACCAAAATGTTCTCCTGCTGAGTCGCATAAATAGGTAGTTAAAATTACAAGGTAATCGGGCCAGCCATTATCCGGAAATTTAATGATTGTATCAATATTGGTATAGCAATTGCCGTCTTCAGATACGTTCATATTGAATTTTGCCTCAGCATCAGGCCGCCATATTGCAACATTATCAACTATACTGTCCGGGTCTAATAATTGAGTTAGAATCCCTGTTGTATCGTAGGGTGAATTCAAATGAGTACTGTTATGGTCGGGTAAATAATCAGAGGAATCGGCGGCTATTTTAAAAGGCTCTTGTGTAGCCTCTTTATTGGAATTATTGTGGCAAGCAATTAACGAAACAGAGAGTACTAAAATAATTGAGCGCAATTTCATAAAACAAAATTAAATTAAAATTTCATGCTAATAACCGTTTAAGAAAAAGTACTTACAAAAAGTCCATTATCTTAGCAGCCCCAAACAAACCCCATTTGAAAAAGATACTCTGTATTGCTACTCTTCTATTGTCCTTTATAGTGTGTTTTGCCGGTCCAAAGGATACAGTGCATAACCAACAAAAAGAACAAAAACTGGATATACGTTTAGTCCCTGTACTGGCGTATGCGCCTGAAACCCGTTTCCTTTTTGGTATTGGTGTGCTTACGCCTTTTAAGCTATCGTACGACAGTGTTACAAAGCCCAGCCTTATTTCATGCTTTGTGGCATACTCTCAAAATAAGCAGGACTATCTTTATGTCCCTTACCAGTTTTTTACAAAACACAATAACTATTATATTGAGGGTGAAGTAAACTATTACAATTATAGTTATTACTACTGGGGAATTGGCGAGCAGCGCGTACATAAAGAATTATACAACGTACTTTTTCTGAAAGTATTTGCTAATACCTACCGCAAAATTTTACCACATCTTTATTTGGGTATTGATTATTATTACGAGCATGATACGATGCGGGGTACAACCCCCGGAGGTGCATTGGCAAAGGGCAATATACTTGGAAGCAATGGTGGAATTATTGCAGGCGGTGGCCCGGATTTACTGTACGACACACGTGACAGTATCTTTTTCCCAAGGAAGGGCTGGTTTATTAAAGCAACATCGTACTTCAATTATCCCCAACTTGGTTCCACCCTTGCTTTTGGAAGATTTGTCAGTGATATTTCATGGTATCATCTGCTGGCTAGGCCCATAGTACTTGCTATTAATCAGCATAACCAATTCAGTTGGGGCGATGTACCATTTAACCAATTGGCATTAATTGGCGGAACCAAACAGATACGTGGTTATTATATGGGTTATTACCGTGATGATGCACTTAGTTATCTCCAGGCAGAAACCCGGATAAATTTACTGGGCAGGGTCGGGTTTGATGTATTTGGAACTGCTGCATTTTTTGGCAACTACCATAAGTTTCCTGAAAGCCCTGTGCCTGTGTTTGCCGAAGGAGTCGGGCTTCGTTATAATTACGAACGCAAACAGCACATTAATGTGAGGTTGGATATTGGCTATGGCAATACATTAGAGTATTATCTGACCATTCAGGAAGCGTTTTAAACAAATAACTCCTTCAGCATCGAAGCCACCTTTTTATCGATCGGAAAGGTAAACTGGTCTTCTGAGATAGTTTGAATCGGAATTAAACGGAAAGCAATAGCACCCTCTTTTTCTTCGTCAAAGTCAAATGGCTTTTGTTTTATGGATAGGTTAATGGAACTAAGCGCTTTCAAAATATAATAGATACTTAGTACTTGTGCATTCGGGTTAAAAGCCGACACCTGGAAAAAGTCGGTGGTATAAAAATGTTCGGTTACTTCTACCGGAATACCTGTTTCTTCCATCATTTCCCGCTTTATTGCATCAATTGTGCCTTCGCCAAATTCCAATCCTCCACCGGGAAGTTTGGTAATATATTTACCATGTACAAGTTCATCTGTAACAAGCAGGTTGTGGTTCTCGTCAATTAAAATACCATAGACTCGTACATTAAATGGATAGCTCATATTAAATGGATTGGTGGGATGAAAATAAACAAAAAATGCCGGGGAATTTTCTCCGGCACTTTTTATCTAACCATTGAACTATCGAAACTTTAAGGAAGTGTATAGGATGGAGGAGGCCCAAATGGCATTGCAGCAATGGCTGTATAGACTGTTCTTCCGGTTGGGAAGTCGGTGAATGA
The DNA here is from genome assembly GCA_903901055.1 of uncultured Bacteroidota bacterium. Lineage (GTDB taxonomy): Bacteria > Bacteroidota > Bacteroidia > JABEUT01 > JABEUT01 > JABEUT01. The sequence goes on along the minus strand of CAIUPO010000010.1, from coordinate 3,980 downwards.
GCCAAAGGTGTAATTATTGGATGCTCCGAAAATTGCAAAGTAAACAGTGTTTCCGCTCATATATCCATTATCGGCAAAAACATTAAAACTAATACTGATATCAAATGTAGTTGCGTTTTCGCCAACCCCCTGCGCTGAGGTAAAAACATAATCTTGTGGGTTAGGAGAAACGTTGTTTGCATTGCCAACAAAAGCAAGCAGCGTGCGCTGGTGAGTGTCGGAATTTATTTTGCCATAAATATTAACCATGTTATTTTTAGCGTTGTATTTTATCGAATCAACACTGGTGATAGTAAAAGTAGGGATTGCAGAAAGTTTGCTATCCACATTCAAAGTTGAGGAGGTGAACTCGAGGTTTTGGTGAACATTGTTGCCAAAGCCCGGCATTTTTGTAACCATAGTATATGTTCCTGTTTGAACAGGAACGTTATAAAAGCCTGTTGAGTCGGCATACACAGAATCCATACGTTGGTTGGTGTGAGCATCGTACAATAAAACGTAAGCCGATTTAAGCCCGGTTGTAACAGGGCTGCCATATTCATCGGTAAGGATAGTGAAGCCGCTAATATTGCCTGAAAGCACCGGGCCGGGAGTACCTTGTGCCCCTTGCGACCCTTGTGGGCCTGTAGAGCCGGTTTTACTACATGAGGTAAAAAGCAATATCCCTCCAAACAATAGGGTGCTAAAAAGAATGGATAGTTTTTTACTCGTAAGATTTTTTGTCCCTTTAAAGGAACTCGTGAGCACTTCGTGGTTCATGGGGTTTAAATTTTGAGTTTAGACGTTAACTGACCTTGAAAGTTTAAAACCCAAAAATAGCAAGAAATAGAATAGGATAACGAGGTCTTTATTCCCTCTACATTTTTACCTATTTATATGTCACAATATGTCACACTTTTTCATGTTTCAGTTATAGCAAAGAGTAAATAATTTACGATTTATTATCTGATATTCATTAAGTTATAATATGTCGCAGATTTTATAAATAAAAATGGAAGTACGCTATAAATATTTTGTGTGGCAATTGTGTGGCAATTATTTAGAGATAAGATATGAGAGATAAGTGATAAGCGGTCGTGACTTTTCCCTCTCCTCGAAGGAGAGGGCAGGGTGAGGTCTTGCTTCCCTTACCCCAAACCTCCCGAAACTAGTCCGGGACAGGCCCTAAAAGGGCTTTAAAGTCACTATCGCTCAAGCCCCTTTAGGGTTTGGGGCAGTGTTTAATTTTTCCTATATTTGTTTCTCAAAACCCTCACATTTTGAAGAACTTAAAATTTTTGGTTACGCTGCTTGTGCTATTTATTCTGGGAACGGCGGAAGGGCAGAGTTGGGTGTGGGGGACACAGGGCACCACTTATTCCGATCCACAGGTGCGGTGTATTGCCGCCGATTCAAAAGGAAATGTTTACAGCACAGGTTATTTTAGGGATTCTATTTCTTTCGGGACATATCATTTAACTTCGACTCTTTATGATGCCTTTTTGGTTAAATATGACAGTAGCGGAAATATTCTTTGGTTAAGACAATCGAATACCTCAGGTGGTACTCCTACCTATGACCAATGCACGGTTACCACGGATGCTTCAGATAATATTTATATTTCCGGTGAATTTACAGGCACCATCCATTTTGGAAGTATAACCCTTGCCAGTTCAAGTTGGGCGATTTTTTTGGTAAAGTTCAACGCAAACGGCACTCCGATTTGGGGAGTGCAAACAATGAACACTACTAGCGGATATGAGTTCGCGAACTCAATTACAACAGATGATTCGGCAAACGTGTTTATTACGGGTTCCTTTGCAGATTCAATTACATTTGGCCCTATTAAGTTCCACTCGAATGTCGCCACAGTGCAACTATTTATTGCTAAATATGATTCAAGTGGAAATGTATGCTGGGCAAAGGCCTCTAAAGGTTATAGCAATCATTGCATCGGACAAGGCAATGCAGTTTCTTGCGATGCATCAGGAAATGCATATGTCACAGGCATTTTTATGGATACTATCTCCATCAGTTCTCTAACCTTTACAAGTTTAGCCTGCCCCTGTATAGTATACCCTTATTATGATATGTTTCTTTTAAAATATGACGGTAATGGCAACCTGATATGGGGTAAACAAACAAATGCTCAACCCCCAAATGGTTCTATTAATGCTCAAAGTGTTATTAATGATAGGTATGGCAACGTTTATGTTACGGGACAATTTCAGGACACTGTTATCATAGGAGGTTTTACGATTATTGGAGCCGGTACATTTTTGACCAAATACGACTTTAATGGTAACGCAGTTTGGGTTAAAACTGCTGGGTTTGGAGGCTGGGCAGGATATTCTCTTGCCTGCGATAGAAATGACAATTTATATTTTTCATGTGGAGCTAATGGAAGCACCTATCCAACTGAAAATTTTTGTAATGAAAATTTAAGTATTAATGGAGCAACAGACCCAAGTATTTTCCTTAAACTTGATACAGCAGGAAATGCTTTTTCAGGTTCAATTATACGAACGGGCGGCGATGATGAAAATTATATAGCATGTTCGCCAAACGGAAAATATGTATATGTCGGAGGAGACATTTGGGATACGATTACTTTTGGTAATAACTTATTGAATAATTTAGGAACTGAAACGCCATTCTTAGCACGACTGGAATTTCCCGGAAATCCGGAAAGTATTTTTGAAATAACAAATCAACTAAACTCCCTCTCCCTTTTCCCCAACCCCAATACCGGAGTGTTCACGTTGGAAGTGAATAGTGAAAAGTTAAAAGTGAATAGTGTGGAGGTATATAATGTAATGGGGCAAAAAGTGTATTCAACCCCTTCCCAACAGCCCATGAATGTGCACAGTACATTCATGTCCCGTAGCGAGGGAGGCGCATCTTTTACCTATCCAATAAACATGTGCTATGCGCCAAGCGGCGTTTACCTTTACAGGGTAGTGAATGAAAACGGGGCGTTGGTTGGAGAAGGGAAGTTTGTGATTGAGAAATGAGATAATTATGGATTGTCCCTACTGGACAAAATTCATTTTGTAGGATGGTATTCTCTACCGAGCGTTTGCTTCTATGAAGCAACTGCAGCCACCGCCGCCTCTTTCAACTTATTCGCTAACTGTCCACAAGCGGCGTCAATATCTTTACCGCGGCTGCGGCGGGTGTTTACTATAATGCCTTTGCTGCGTAATAGTTTTACAAAAGAGCTCATACGCTCTGGGCTGGTTTGCTGGAACTCACCTTTATCAATCGGGTTGTATTCTATCAGGTTTACTTTACAAGGCACTATTTTGCAAAACGCTGCCAGCTTATAGGCATCACCCATCGAGTCGTTGAAGTCTTTAAATACGATATATTCGTAAGTGATTTTTGTTCCTGTTTTGCTATAAAAGTATTTCAGGGCATCGGCCACTTCTTCCAGTTTATTGGTATCGTTTATGGGCATTATCTTGCTGCGCTTCTCGTCTGTAGCGGCATGCAGCGATAGTGCCAGGTTGAACTTTACATTATCATCACCCAGTTTTTTTATCATTTTGGCAACACCTGCAGTTGAAACGGTGATACGTTGTGCGGCAAAATTCAGTCCTTCTGGAGAAGTGATTTTTTTGATGGCATCCATTACTGCATTGTAATTCAGCAAAGGCTCGCCCATGCCCATAAATACTATGTTTGTAAGGGGCATATTGTATTTTTCCAACGCTTGTTTTTGGATAAAAACAACCTCATCGTAAATTTCATCGGCACCAAGATTGCGTTCTCTTTTCATGCGGCCTGTGGCGCAGAATTTACATTCCAAACTGCAACCCACCTGTGATGAAATACAAGCTGTCATACGCTTTTCTGCGGGAATTAAAACACCTTCCACCTGTTTATTATCAAACAGATGAAATGCATTTTTAATAGTTCCATCACTGCTTATTTGGGAAACAACCTTGCCAAAATCGTGAATATAAAAATCCTTCTTTAATGCTTCACGTGTAGATTTA
>CAIUPO010000009.1 GCA_903901055.1 uncultured Bacteroidota bacterium | reverse complement strand
TATTTGTGGGGCTGTGGCGGCGGGCACCCCCCCCCGCAACAGCCACCACTAACAACAGCACCAATATTGTCATTCCGAACAAAGTGAGGAATCTGTATTTCCTTTCGGAAATCCACTATATTTGTATGAACATAATCTCAACACTATGAAAAAACTTACACTCTTCGCAACATTTTTCATTTTTCAGTTTTCGTTTTTCATTGCTAACTCGCAAACCACCATTACAGGCCCATCCGTTAGCGGACACTGGACACTTGCGGGTTCTCCATATAATGTTCAGAATTCCATTTTTATACCAAGTGGTTCTACCCTTACAATTGATCCGGGTGTTACGGTGAATTTCCAAACCAGCTTCACCCCATACTTATTAGTGCAGGGGCAGTTAATTGCCGTGGGCAACGCAACCGACACTATTTATTTTACTGCCACCGACACCACAAATGGTTTTCATGGAATAAGGTTTGTTGATTTGAATCCTATAAATGATACATCTAAAATAGAATATTGCAAAATCCAATACGGCAAAGCGCAGGGTGCTACATACACTGTTCAGAACGGAGGGGCGCTCTTATTCGACCATTGGTCGAAGGTTGTAGTTTCGCATAATTATATTTCCAATTGCAATTCCATGTCGTATGGTGGTGCTATTTATTGCGATTCCGGAAGTAGCCCTGTAATTACCTACAACACGATTTACAACAACTATGTGGTGTATAACGATGGCGGCGGAATTAGCATACGTAATGGCAGTACACCGCTTATTGCCTACAATACAATTATGGATAATTATGCCGGTTCAGGTGGTGGAGGCGTTTTTGCACAATACACTTACAACTATTTAATTACCCAAAACACCATCATGAATAATTCGGCTGCCGACTTTGCCTATTATGGCGGTGGAGGTATTTACACGCAATCCAGTTCTGGCACTATTTCCTACAATGATGTTTCAGGTAATTATGTTTACAACGGTGAGGGCGGCGGAATTTATATTGAAGGTGATTCAGCTTCTATTTTGGATAACACGGTTTCCTATAATACTTGTTTAGGCCCGGGTTATGGTGGTGGAATTACTTGCGCAGGAACCAATTTAGATACAATTACCGATAATATTATTGCCAATAATTTTTCAGGTGTTGGAGGAGGTGTCTGCCTGATGGCGGCTGGTGCAACAACTATTTCAAATAACACTATCATTAATAATACAGCCCAGTATTTGTCAGGTAATGGCACTGGCGGGGGAATTTATTGCTCAGGTACAAATCCGTTAATTATTAATACAACATTTGCGAATAATTATTCCTACAACGGCGGAGGTATTTATTGTAATAATGCATCCAACCCTGAATCGCGCAACTGTGTTTATTGGGGAGATATAGCAACTAATAGTGGAAATGAATTGTTCCAGAACGACCAGCCAAGTACTCCTAACTATTACTATAGCGATATACAAGGTGGACAAGCATCTTTCGGGTTGAACGGAAATTTTTATTACGGCACTTACTCCAATAACATCAGTTCCGATCCATTGTTTAATACTCCATCTGCCGGCCAGGGTATAGGGTTTGATGGGCTTTTTGCGGACTGGACGTTGCAAAACAGCTCTCCGGCAATTGATACCGCTGATCCGCTTTATAGTTATTATCCACCCTTGGACTTGGGTGGCAACTCCCGCATAGTGGTTTGCCGCGCAGATATGGGGGCTTATGAAAACCAATACGGAATTTCTTCGCCGTTGCAATTACATATAACAGCGGGTTCAAATTCAATTTGTATCGGAGACTCCACAACACTTGCAGTTTCCGGTGCATCCGCGTATACATGGAGCCCTTCATCAAGCCTCAACTTCTCAAATATTGCAGGTCCTATAGCAAGCCCTACAGTTACTACAACCTATACGGTAATTGGCAGAAAAGGCGTATGTGAGGCGATGGATACAATTACCATTTTTGTGAAACCCTTGCCAACAGTATCATTTACGGGCGAAGATACTACCTGCTACGGAACCCCTGTTACCATTACTGTTTACGGTGGAGGAACCTATCTATGGAGCAACACAGAAGTAACATCGAACATTACTGTGAACCCTGCTGCATCTACAACTTACTCGGTTGCTGTAACTAAAAACGGTTGCACCAAAGACTCTTCGTTCACACTTACGGTTAACCCTTTACCGGTTATCAACATTACAAAATTTGTCGACACACTTACTGCAAAGGGGGCCAAAACTTACGTATGGAGCACGGGTAGTACGAATGATACAACTATAATTCATCAGGACGGAACCTATTATGTAACTGGCACCGATTCCAACGGATGTTCATTTAAGGATAGTATTATTGTTCTTACAACCGACCTTATTAATGAAATAAGTAAAAGCCCCGGTGTATCTGTGTATCCTATTCCATCTGCGGGAAACATTACAGTTACGTTAAATGGCAAAGGCTATGTTTCAATAAAAATTAGTGATGAATTAGGACGCGAAATTTATTGCCAGCCTATTGATCCTGATAAACAAAATCAAAATTTGAATATTAACCTGACAAGTTTTTCAAATGGAATTTACATGATGCAGGTTACATCGGCAAACGGTGTGTCGGCTAAAAAGATTGTTATTCAAAAATAAATATTTTATTTTAAAAACAGACATGATAAAACATAAGATTCTCGTAATGGCTTTAAGTCTGCTATCCCTCACCGGATTTGCGCAAACCGAATTAGAGATATTTGTGAAAGATGGGTCGACCAAACGAGCGTGCCCACTTGCACTTATAGTGGTAGAAAAGCAGGGTAAGCAAATTACTGCCGCTTTTACTGACTCTACAGGCGTAGTTGATTTAAGGTCGCTCGCACCCGGTAAATATGATGTGGTTGTTAATAATAGAGGATTCGATAAATTGATTGTGAAAGGAGTGAAAATTGAAACAGGCAGTATGACGATATGCAAATTAAACTTATCGGAAAGAAAAATGAATTTGAGTTCTGCAGCCGGTTTAACCAAAGCAAAATGGACCTCCGCTATTACGGCTTGATAATGCAATAAGACAAGCAATGCCAGAATGATAATGGATGTTACGGTTACAAGTTCGGTAATTAAAATTGGTAAGGAAAAAGTTCCTTCTCCCGGCCTTGGAACATATCAATTAACAGGAAAAGCTGGTGAGCAAGCCATTTCAGATGCAATTCGGAGAGGATATAGACATCTTGATTCGGCCCAGTATTACCGTAACGAAGAGGTGGTTGGCAATGCTGTTCGTAATTCCGGGAAAGTTCGGAAGGACTTTTTTGTTGCAACAAAAATCTGGCCTACGGAATTTTCGAAAAGGAATTTTATGCCTGCTGTTGAGCGTAGCATAAGGGAACTTAATCTTGACTATATAGATTTACTACTTCTTCATTGGCCTGCGGATGATACAGCCAACGATGTTGCCAGCGAACTGATGAATGAAGCCATCCACAAAGGATATGCGCGATTGGTTGGTGTTAGTAATTTTAGCATTGCACAACTAAAACGAGCGCAATCTTTAGCCCCTGTTTTTTGTAATCAGGTAGAATATAATCCGTATACAATTCAAAAAGAAATGGTGGAATATATTCAGGCCAACAATTTAATGATGACAGCGTACCAACCGCTTTCAAGAGGTAAGGTAAATACAGATGCAACTATTATTTCGCTAGGTAAAAAGTATGGTAAAACCCCCGGCCAGATTGTACTGCGATGGTTAGTTCAGCAGGAAAATGTTTGCCCAATACCAAAAGCAGGGAGCGAAAAACATTTGATTGAAAATATGAAGATATTTGATTTTTCTTTGAGTGAAGGTGATATGGAAATGATAACAGATTTAAGCAGTAAAAGATGATAACTATTCGCAATGCGGAAGAGAAAGACATTCCGGAAATACTGGACATTTATAACCATTCCGTTTTACATACCACATCGGTATATTCCTATAAGCCACACACGTTGGAAATGCGAAGGAAATGGTTTGAAGAAAAGAAGGCAGCAGGGCATCCTGTGATAATTGCTGAAGAGGATAATAGAATTGCCGGATTCATTGCCTACGGCCCATTCAGGTCATGGCCTGCCTATAAGTATACGGTGGAACATTCGGTGCATATTCATCCTGATTTCAGGCGTAAAGGAATTGCAAGTATGCTAATGAAAGAGATGATTGAATTTGCCGCGAAAAATGATGTACACGCAATTATTGCCGGTATTGATTCGGCTAATTTCGCGAGCACTAAATTACACTTGCAATTCAACTTTAAGGAAGTAGCACATTTTAAAGAAGTGGGTTACAAATTCAATAAATGGCTCGATCTTATTTTTATGGAGTTGGTTCTTGAAACACCTGCTAATCCTAAGGGGGAGTAAGGGATATCACCCTACCCTCTCCTATGTGGCGAGGGTTAAGAAAACTTCATAATCCTTTCAAGAAGCGCAAGATTTGAAATCCTGATTTCCTTTCCATCTGTTTCAATTACCTTTTCATTTTTTAAATCGGAAAGTGTACGTATCAGCGATTCAGGTGAGGTTCCTACAAGGCCTGCAAGGTTATCGCGCGAAACTTTTATAATGCCTTCCGGCTGCATTTTCATGTGTAAGCTATATAGTGCCGATGCAGTGCGAGCTCTTACTGAGTTATAGGCAAGGCCTAAAAGGCGCTCTTCCTTTTCGCTGATATTATTTGCAAGCATACGAATAAATCCGGCGGAAATTTGTTGGTTATAGGTGATGAGTGTAATGAAATCAGGTTGGGGAATAATTACAATATCCACATCCTCGATGGCTGTGGCAGAGTCGGTGTATGGCCTGTTTTCAAGTACCGACAGATACCCGAAGAAATCGCCCTGGCTTAAAATTCCGGAAACAAATTCTTTACCGTCCGAACTCATTTTCCAGGTTTTAATTTTACCTTTATTGATAAGGTAAACCGGGCCGGGTTGGTCACCTTCATTATAAATTACCGATTTTTTGCTGAAATGTTTAATACCATATTTAGCTGTATCAAGTTCGTGCAGTTCAAATCTTTTAGCTTCGCCGATAAATTGCAGAAGGCCGTCTATGTCGCGTGTGTAGGTGCGGCGTAAAAATTCATTGCGCTTAAGGCGGGCCTCCACAGCACTTATCAGGTCGGCCTTGTCGAATGGCTTGGTAAGGTAATCATCGGCACCCAGGTTCATCCCTTTGCGGATATCACTTTTTTCAGCTTTTGCTGTAAGAAAAATAAACGGAATACCTTTGGTGTTCACATCCTCATCAATAGTTTGCAGTACTTTATAGCCATCGAAATCCGGCAGCATAATGTCACAGATAATCAGCTCTGGCTTTTCATGTTTTGCCAGTTCTATTCCTTTTGTAGCATTGGTGGCTTTAAGAACTGAATAATTAAAAAGTTCAAGCATTTCAGCTATGTTTTCAATCATTTCTTTATTGTCTTCAATTACTAGTATTTTTTTCATAATGCTTCTTGGTTTTTTAAATTGTTTTTGGCTGCAGGCACAGCATTCACTATAAACACTTTGAAAGTGCTACCTTCATTTTCGCGGCTATAGAATGAAATGTGACCGTTTAATAGGTCGATATATTTTTTAACGATGCTTAATCCGAGTCCGGTTCCTTCAATATTAAGTGTGTTTTTAGCACGGAAAAAACGCTCAAAGAGTTGCGACTGCTCATTTTCAGGTATTCCTATACCCTTGTCCTCAATGGTGAATTCAAGGCCTTCATTACTTACCTGGGTTTTAAATTGTATGTCTGTATTTTCAGGTGAATATTTAATTGCATTTGCCAATAAATTCAATACCACATTTTTCAGCATAAGCCTGTCCATATATACTTTGCCCGCATCGCTGCCATGAATGTATATTATTTTTTGGCCCGGTTTCAGTTTAGACTGGATTTCTTCTGTAACTTCAGTTGAAAAATCTTTCACATCAAAAGCGGTAGGGTGAATAATGGCCTTGCCCTGCTCCAGTTGTTCAAGCGAAAGAAAACTGTTAAGGATGCTAACCATATTATGGATCGAGGTTTTTATCCGTTTCAGGTGCTTGATGTTTTTTTCCTTAATAAGTGCGGCATTGGCGCCATCATGTTCAATGTATTCACCTATCAGTTCTGTAGATGAAAGGATGGTACTTAAGGGAGTCCTGAATTCATGCGAGGCAAGGGTAACAAACCTTGATTTGAGTTCATTAATCAGTTTTTCCTTTTCCAGTGCGAGCCTCATGTTTTCTTCTGCCTCTTTTAATTTGGTGATGTTCTGCTTTACTAAAAGAATTTCATTTGTTACTCCTTCAGCATTTACAAGTGGAACGCCGTGAATTACATATTGGTTTCCTGACATTGCTACATCAAAAGTAGCATTGTTTCCGGTAAAAATACGGGCCAGGTTGCCTTTAATATCCGTTTGCAGTTCCTTTGGAAATCTTGTCAGGTAGGATTGGCCCAGCAGTTCATCCGCTTTCAGTCCTTCAAAAGTAAGTTCCTGCCCGTCTACAAAAACATAATTCAAACTCCTGTCGAGAACGGTGATTGTACCATCAGGGAAGTTGCGTGCAATGGTACGGTAAAAACGCTGGCTTTCCTCCAATTCGGCTACATAGCGCGCCAGGTTTTTATTCAGTTCAATAATGGTGTCTTCCGTTTTTTTTCGTTCGGTAATGTCTTCCGATATGCCCAGTAAATACAGGGGTTTTCCGAGGGCATCGTCAACCGGAATTTTTTTTGTGTGCAGCCAGCGGGTTCCATGCTGCGTTTTTATGGGCTCTTCGCTTATATCTATTCCTTTATGTTTGTTCAGTACTTCTTTATCTTTCGCAGTAAAGAAATCCGCCTGCTCAATAGGGAAGAAATCATAATCGTTTTTACCCAGAAGGTCTTCCTGCAGGTAGCCAAGCAGGTCTTCACCGGCCTTGTTAAAGCGGAGGAAACGGAGGTCGTTGGCATCCTTAATGAAAATCATATTGGGTATGTTTTCGAGCACCGAATCCAAAAACTGGTTAGTTTGCCGTATTTCTTCTTCTGTGTTTTTGCGCTGGGTAATATCGCGTACCACGCATTGAAAACTTTCTACCCGTTTGCCTTTACTCACCAATACAACGTTTTGCTCAACCCATTTGATAGCGCCTTGTTTAGTAAGAATCTGAAATTCGTATCGTGTTTCATACACCAGGTTTTTAAATTGCTGGTAATAAAAATCTTTTACACGTGTAAGCCAATCAGGGTGCACAAGAAAAGTGAAATGTTTGCCTACCAACTCATCAATAGTATAGCCTGAAAGCTTTTCAAGCCTTGAGTTGATAAATGTGAAGCGGCCTTCATAGTCGCTGGAGAAAATTACATCACCGATTTCTTCCACCATCAGGCGGAATTTTTCCTCATTTTCCCTTATTTTAACCTCAGCTTCACGGCTTCGCCTGATGCTCCTGTTTAAACTCAGGAGAATGATAAGTATAAACAGAACGCCAATTCCAGCAGCATAATAAATAAGGTGGAGGGTTTTTTCTTCTGCAGCAAATCTATCCGACCTGTTCAAATTAAGTACCCGGAATTCTTCATTAATAATTTCGTTAGCTTTGGCTATAATTTTATTAATGGTTGTTTCGGCAGTTTCGGCCCTTTCGGCAGGATTATGATAAAGCCCCATGTCTGAAAGGTCGTGGTTTACGGAATCCACCCCGGGCATGTTCCTTTCCATGTTCTTAACAAGTTTTGCAAGTTCCGTAACATGTTCCACTTCCAGCGGATCGTTTTTAACGGAATCAATCAGGCTCTGGATATTGTTATTTAGCGTTAATGCATTCTGGCGGGCTAGTATGGCGTAATAGGGTTCATGGGCCATTATATATTTATCGGATGAATTTTGAACAGCTGAAGCCTGGAACTCTACCTGGTAAATAACATCAATTACGTTGTGCGTGTGCCGTCCATAGGCGGCATATTTTTCCCCTACGCTGAAATTTAAATTGGTGTAATAAACAGAGGCAACCCGTGCAATAACTGCAACAACAAAAAGGGCTATTACGGTCCGTTCTATTTTCATATAAAGGTTTCACTGAAGTGCGATTAAAATCGCCTCAGTGGTAACCACAATATTACACAAAAATTACGGGAATGATGACAGGGGACTAATCTTGAAAACCGGGGGACTGAAATTTATTCAATTATAGCGTAACAATAGGGGGAAGTGTGGTGAAGAAATTTGGGGAAGGGGGAATAAATAATATGGTATTTTAATAATTATTTTAAGATAGTGTAAAGCTATAAATTAGGTATAAAAACATGAAAAAAAATAGCAATGAATAACAGTCGGGATTCAATAGAAATTCAATAGGATAACACTAAAACGGTAGTGGGAACAATATGGTAATATACAGAAAAACAGGGTGTTGCGTTTTTATTCTATTGTAAAATACTATAATACGACGTAGTTTATGGCAAATATTAGTAATTAATTTTGGCTGTGTATCAGAAATATTTTGCCTGGCTATTTGGGTATTACTGGAGAACATACTGCAAAGATACAACGGAAAATAGGGGAGAAGGGGAAAGTCAATGACCGGGAAGGAGTAGAAAGTATAAAGTTAAAAGTAGAAAGTGAAAAGGTATTATTGGCAATGAATAAATTCCAATTATAAGGGGGACCGAACTAGTGGAAAAGTCCGGCAGGCGAATTAGCCATTTATCTTTTTAGTAAACTCTTCAAAAGTTATTATCCCTGTTTTGCTTAATGCCATTGAATAATAGGGTTCTAACCCTTCGGAAACCCCGTCGTCCTTTAATTTAAGCAGTAATGGCTTCAGATCAGGATGATTTTTAAAAGCATGTATTCTTTTTAATCCTGCCATTCTTACACCCATATCAGTATCGGTCTGAATAGCGTATGCCATTAAATTAAAATCTTGCATATCACCTTTGTCACCCAGTTGCATTATCATTCTCATGCGATTATTAGGGGAAAGTTTTGAAAATTCCGGAAACGGAGAATCAGGTTTACTGAATATCTTTTTAAAGAAGTTCATGCGCTCAATGTATATTTATAACAAAGATAATAATTGTATGGATAAATAATGTGCCGACCAAGCAAGGCTTAGCGGATAAAGTAAAACACTCTTGTTATAGTCCTACAAGCGCAAAAATCGGTAACGGGGATTTTCAAAAGCACTAAAGCCTCATATTAATATGAGGCTTTAGTAGTGAATAAAATTTGCTTAATTATTTAGCCGCCGCCGCCTTATTTGACTGAAGTTTTATAGCTTTCTTCTTCTCATTCCTTTTAACCGCGCGTTTTTTCCTTTTTATATTTTTTCTTAGAAGTTGTTTCATGGTTGTTTTTATTGCTTGTTAAGATTTATCCGTATTGCGGCTGCAATATAGCCTTATTTTTTGGAATAGCGTAATCAGATATATCCTTATTGTATCCCATTGTCCCCCCTAATCTGCGATTCGTGGGCAAATAATCCTTTTAAGCTGTACTTGATTTTATTGCAAATAAAACTTACATTTTATTAACCCACTAACTTCAAGTTAGGGGGGCGGGGAATGAAGGGTATTAAAGGTGGAAGATATTTCCATATTTTTGCGAAAAATAAATCATGGAAAGCACCGGTTTTAATATAAATCCAGACACGGTTGAACTGGAAGTAAAGCAAGGTTATTTTATAAAAAGAAAACTAATTATTGACAGACTTGGGGTAACATTCGGAAAAAAGTTTGTGCCCTTCAGCGATATTGAAAGCCTGAGATATGGTGCTACGAATGTGTCGGTGAATGGTGTGCCTACCAGTGTTAATTACACGTTCGATTTTCTTCAAACGGATGGAAAAAAGTTCCGTGTGTTGTTTGCGGCAGTTGCTTTGAGTAAAAAAAGCAAGGCGGGGGCAGAGGATCATAATTCGATAATCATTAATATTTTATGGAAGCATATTACATCTAAAATTGTAGATAAAATGATTGCTACGTTGAACTCAAAAGGAACTGTTCGGGTGGGGAATTTTGAGGTGGAACAAACAGGTATAAGGATATTCTACAGGAGGTTCATTTTCTCGAAACGGGAAGCTTTTCTTCCCTGGAAGGACTGCCTGAAAGGGGTAGGGCCGGGGTACTTTTATATTCAGTCGGCAAGCAATAAAAAGGCAATTGCTAAAAGCTCCTTTTTAAATACATGGAACCTGAACGCTTTCTATTCCCTGATAAATTATTTATGGGACAATGGCAATTGCTATAAACTTGAAAGGGGAGAGAAGATATAAATAAGATAGGAACAGATGCGGCTCTTGCTGCGCCGGATTGAAACGGAAAGCCCGCAGTCCGCCAGTTGGCGGAGAGGACTTGTAGTGTAAAGCCGGTGTATTTTCGCTCCCGAAGCTAAAGTTCGGGACAGGCCAAATTAAATTAACATTTTAACCCAACTCTTGTCCGATTTTATACGTACAGGTTAAGTAGTGAACAATACAAGGAAATCGGTTCATAAAATAGTGAACCAAAAGTTTCATATATTGGGTTTTATTTGTTAGTATTGTAGCTTGATATTTTACGGTTAAAAACAACCAACACCTGTTATCATGAAAAAATTACTTTTTTTATTAGTTGTAAGTAGTCAGTTATCAGTTGTCAGTCAATTGCAAGCCCAATGTTTAGATTGCCACAATGGTATGCCAAGCAAGTTGTACAGCACGGAAATGAAGCGTGCAAATAACCACAAAATAACTGCGTTGTCGGATTCACTTCCGACTGCTTTTTTTATGCAAAATGCCTGCGGACTGAATTTTACCGAGGCTACGGTACTTACCGAAACCCGCACGGCTGCACAGAATTTTAATTTTGGAGGAACTGGGTTTCCTACCACTGTAAGCATTACCGGAATTCCATCTATATTTTGTTCGACTATTTCAGCAGCGTATGTGTACATGGGCGTAAGTTATACGGAGGCTACTCCGCCACCGGCTACCATAACAATTACTAATCCTGCGGCGGTGGTAACCACTGTGCCGGCCAGTATGCGCGGTGCGGCTGCTCCGGTTTGCTGGGGAGAAATAGGCACTGCAACCTATCGTGCAGATGTAACTTCTTTAATCACCGGAAACGGAAATTATACAATTGATGTAAACGGATTTGCAAATAAGAATTGGGAAGTGGACGGGGTTACACTATTAATTGTTTACCAGGATCACACGGTTACTTATAGCGGAAGCATCCAAATTAATGACGGTGATATCGGGTATACAATGTTAGAAGATTCATCAACCCAGCACGGGTTTAATGTGTGTGCCGCAACGGGCAATGCCACTGCTTTTGCAATGCTTGGCGATATGCAGGCTAATGTAAATGGTGGTATTAATGTGGAAGTTTATAATGGAGATTCCGTAACATTCCCAAATAATTTCTGGAACTATTGCGCTATTCCGACCAGCTTATATGCAGGACAGGATTCTGTGAAGTATATGACCTACACAAATGACTATTCTTCGGATTGTTACTTCCTTGGTGTGACCGGGCTTTACTGGCAGAACACAACATGCACAACATGTACACCAATTGTTACTACTATGACCCTTACTTGCTCAGCCACACCTGTAACCTGTGGAAATAATGGAACAGCAAGCGTAACAGTTGCCGGAGCAACAGGGCCGCTGACCTATAGCTGGAGCAACGGACAGACCACTTCAACCGCTACAGGGTTTGCACCCGGATTACATTCAGTGAGTGTGAGTGATGGAAGTACATGTGCTTCGGATACCATAACAGTAGGCAATTCAGGAATGGCGCTAACCAGTACAACTAAACCTGCCGGATGCACAAGTTTGGGTTCGGCTAACGTTAATGCTACAGGCGGAATATCGCCATACACCTATTTGTGGGCACCCATGGGGCAAACAACGGCAACCGCCACCGGTCTTTCACAAGGATCATATACCGTGAATGTAACTGATAACACGGGTTGCAGCTTATACGACACGGTTTTAGTTTCCAATAGCAGCACGGCAATTTCGTTCAGCATTGCAACGGTACCTTCTTATACTTGCCCTTATTCCTTAGGTTCTGCAACGGTGAGCGTATATACAGGCAAGGCTCCGTTTACCTATAATTGGAGCAACGGGCAAACAAGTTCTAATGCAACAGGGCTTTCTGCCGGCACATACTCTGTAACCGTGCAAGACAGCAATGGCTGTAGCGCAATGGATACGGCCGTTATAACCAATGTTTCTTCGTCCATAACTATGAATATGGGATGGACTTATAATGTGACATGCCCGGCAATTCCCGGCACAGCCGAGGTGTATGTAACATCAGGCACTGCGCCATTTACTTATTTGTGGTCTGGCGGGCAAACTACCGATTCCATTTCGGGATTGTCGTCGGCAACTTATACTGTTACTGTGCATGATGCCAATGGTTGCAGTGCCGTTGATACGGTTTTTGTTCCAAGCCTTAACAGTACACTAACCGGAGCGGCTTATGCTTCACCTTATGTTTGCCCGGCAGCAGCAGGCACAGATTACGCCAATGTGAGCGGAGGAATGACTCCTTATACTTATTTATGGTCGCCCGGCGGACAAACCACTTCCGGTATCAGCGGATTAACGGTAGGAACTTATACTGTAAATGTTACCGATTCCTCGGGTTGCAGTCAAACATTCAGCACATCGGTTTCATCGTCTTCGGTGTCATTCTTTGTTAGCGGTGCTCCGCTCAGCATCATTCCCGGAGACAGTGTTTACCTGAATGCGTATTGTAATATTTCGGCTACTTATGCATGGTCGCCGGCGGGTTCGTTAACCAATCCGAATATTCAAAATCCTGTGGCAACACCAACGGTTACTACTATTTATACCTGTGTTATAACCACTCCTTGCGGAACATATTCTGATACCGTAACAGCATTTGTAAGCGGATGTGCAAATCCTTACCATGAGGATATTTGTATTGTAACTATTGACACAGCTACCGACCGTGATGAAATTATATGGGGACGATTAAACTCACCTTCAAGCGGATTTTATTACTTGCAAAAAGAGACATCATCGTTTACGTGGTCATTCCTGGTGAGCCAGCCGATTACCATGCTGAGCGATTATATAGATACCTCATCACGCCCGCAACTGGCGCCATGTACCTACGAACTGGCAACCGATGACAGTTGTGGAGTATCACTATGGAGTAATCCGCATACATCCATATTCCTGTATGATTCAACATGCACAAATCTGAATGTTTTATACTGGACTCCGTATGTAGGTTTCACACCGACACAGTATTTAATTTTCCGTGGACCTACATTGCATTCATTGGTGAAAATTGATTCGGTTTCGAACAGTACATTTACTTACCGTGATACGCTGCCTCCAGCGAATTGCGTGTATTTGGTAGAGGTGTTGAATCCGAACGGGCCGTGCATTCCATCCTTAAAAATAAAACCACGAGGAAGTTCAGATTTCAGTATTTCCATGTCGAACCCGAGAAGGGTAAAGAGTGTAACAGGTATAGCAACTATTGGAAGTTCTTTAACAAATGTAAATATCTATCCGAACCCCGGAAATGGAACATTCAATCTCTCCTATTCTTTAACCAATGCAGGAAATGTAAGCCTAAGTATTATTGATGAACTCGGACAGGTTGTGTATACCAACGCAGAACACAGAAGCGCAGGACAAACAAACGAACAAATAAACCTGGAGAACCTTGCGGCGGGTATATACTCGTTGCGCTTGCAAATAAGTAGTGGAATTACTGTGAAGAAGCTGGTTGTATTGAAGAAATAACTAATTGTAGGGTTAATGGAATTAGTAGTTATACAAAAGAAAATATACGAGTTGAGAGGGCATAAAGTAATGCTCGATTTTGACCTCGCGGAATTATATGGCGTTGAGACAAAGGTTTTGAATCAAGCTGTCAAGCGTAATAGCAAAAGGTTTCCAGATGATTTTATGTTTCTGCTTAATTTTAAGGAGTTTACAGGTCTAAGGTCACAAATTGTGACCTTAGAAACTGGCCGAGGTAAGTACACCAAATATTTGCCTTACGCATTTACCGAACAAGGTGTGGCAATGCTTTCAGCGGTTCTTAAAAGCCAGAAAGCAATTGATGTAAATATTTCTATTATGCGGGCATTTGTAATGATGCGGCAATTGTCGGTAAATTATAAAGAACTTTCAGAAAAAATTACTGCGCTTGAAAATAAGTACAACAAAAAATTTGCTGATGTTTATGAAGCATTGGATTTGTTGCTAAGCAATAAGACGGCGCAGGAAGATTTTTCCAAAAGGAAAAGAATCGGATTTAGAATACCTAAGCAAAAATGACCGTTTTGCTGAAAATGCTCTAAAACATACCATTCAATAAGTGAAACCGACCGTTTAATAAATGGGGCTTGACAATTGGCAAATTATCGTAATCTTTGTATAGCATAAATAAATTGAAATTATGAAAAAGTATTCCCTGTTGGCTGTTGCGCTGTTTTTACTAGGAGCGTGCAATGCACAAGACCCTTCTCCGGGTGGCTCGGTTTTTGAGCAAAAACATGCTTCAAATTCTGTTTTCGAAAATGCTGAACAAAAAGAGTTGATATTTTATAACTGGGCAACGATGATGAAAGATGTACAAGCTGAAAATAAATCTTCGGATGCGGACTTTGAAGCCTTTGAACAATTTGATGCGAACCCGCTTGTGCTTGCGAAATCAGGTTTTTTTAAAGAATGCCTGACAGACTGGAATTACAATATGAATTTGGTTATTGACTATACGGTTGCGAAGTGGGAAGTTGAAAAGCTATACAAGAAATTTGATGAAACAAAAAAGCTATATCCGACTTCGGTAGCTGAAACAGTACACCCGCATTTTATGCCGTCGGCTAATGCATGCGACTCTACAGGCTGCACCAATATTGGGTTTGAGAATGGCAACTTTTCGGGTTGGTATGGGTATTATGCCAGTAATACCTCTACGTTTACATCGTTTAATGTATCCGGAATTACAGGCGGCGCGTTGGGGGCTGTTACACAGGCGGCCGATGACGCAAATGTTACTACCTATACTGCCCAGCCCCACGATTACCAATTATCAATCACTTCAGGCGGATATGATAAAGTTGCCCCAACCATACCTCGCGTATCACCCTGGGGTGGCAGCCATTCGGTAATGCTTGGCGATAGCCAGATAATGTATTTCGGCGTGGCAATTCTGAGTAAAACATTTATGGTTACCAGCAATAATGCAAATCTCACATATCAGTATGCGTTAATTATTAATAACCCCGGACATATTTATTATGAACAACCTTTTTTTACTGTTACTTTATTAGATGATAATGGAGATACCATTCCTAATTGTGGCCAGTATAGAATTACTTCGGGATATAGTATGCCGGGATTTGACAGTGTAACCTACCTTGGAGTAAAAACTTATTACAAGAATTGGAATATGGTGAATGTTCCTCTTCAGAAATATATCGGGCATTGTGTAACCATCGTGTTTGAAGTTGCCGATTGTGGCAGTGGCGGACATTTTGGGTATGCATACATTGATGCTTCCTGCTCACCACCTTCAGTTGTAACTTCTTCACCCACCTTTTGCGGTCAGGATTCTGTCGAACTGAGTGCTCCTCCCGGCTCATATTCCTATGCATGGACAGGGCCATCAAATAGTATCAGGGGCAACCCGAACCAGCAAAATATATGGGCCGACAGTGCGGGAACTTATACGGTTGTGTGTGTTCCTATAACAGGGCCTTCGTGCGCAGATACACTAACTATTACAATTGGTAAATCGCCCGGCCCGCCGCCACATCCAAGCTTTACTGCAAGTAATGTATGTGTTGGTCAGCCGATGAATTTTGTGAATACTTCAACACCGATAGGAGGCAATTTTAGCTGGGATTTTTATAACCTGGGTTATTATAATGACACGAATGTAAAGAACCCTACTTGGACGTATACCCAGCCCGGAACATACACTGTTAAACTAAATGAAATATTTAATGGTTGTGGTGTTGATACACTCATAAAGGTTAAGGTTGATAGTATTCCTGTTCCGGGATTTACCAGCAGCGGAGCTTGTTTAGGTTCGGCGGTAACTTTTACAAATACAACTAAATCGGCCAGCACCTATTTATGGAATTTTGGCGATCCCTCCAGTGCACCGAATGATACATCCACAACAATAAGCCCGGCGCACACTTATACTGCCGTGGGAACATATACAGTAACACTTATTGCTACCAGTAATTGCCCGGATACTATTCAACATGTGATTACTATTTCTGCCCCTCCGAAACCTATAATTACCGGGGATGATACAATTTGTAACGGGCAAACAGATACGCTCCATGTAACAGGAGGAGCAACCTATATATGGACAATAAACGGTTCTACCAATAATTACATTGCAGGTAAGCCAACTGTTACCACTAATTATATAGTACGGGCATTCAATGGGGGTTGCGAACATGATACCAGTTTTAAAGTGGTTGTTTTGCCGGCAGTTTCGTTTAGTGTTACGGCTTTGCCAACAACCATTTTGTCGGGGGATAGTTCCACGTTGACCGCTATAAGCAATGTGCCAACCACCTATTCCTGGTCGCCTGCAGGCAGTGTAAGGAACCCTAATTCTTCGAGCACCGAAGCTATACCGACAAGCACAACTACTTATACCTGCACAGCGATAACCCTATGCGGCATTTATATTGATACGGTTACCGTGAAGGTGGTGACTTGTTTTAATAATTATAATGAGCCTATTTGCATAGCTACTGTAGATACCGCTACGAACAAAGCGGAGGTTGTGTGGGGGCGCACGAACTCGCCACCACAAGGTGGTTCAGGCCACTACACCGTATATAAGGATTCTGCATTGGCTTACCGGAAAACCCATACACAGCCTTTAAATGTGCTGAGCGAATTCCTCGATCAAAATTCAAATCCTTCAGCAGGGCCGGTGAGTTATGAATTAACTACCACCGATTCCTGCACCGAGTCGGCATTGAGTTTGCCTCACACCACCATGTTTTTAACCACCACATACAGCACCAATCTGTACACCCTTAACTGGACTGCGTACGTAGGATTCTCACCCTTGAAATACCGTATTTTCCGGGGACTTTCAATGAGCACGTTAGTTCAGGTTGATTCGGTTGCAAATACTGTTTTAACTTATAGCGATACCCTTGCTCCGATTGGTTCAATATACCTTGTTGAGGCTGTGAATCCATCAGGAACTTGTGTGCCAAGTACAATAATTAAGGGGCATAATGTGGCTGCAAATCCACTTGGTATTTCTATTTCCAATGCATTTAATACTGCAATTTTAGGTGTAACAAATATTGGAAGTTCTCTATCAAATGTGAAAATTTATCCCAATCCTTCCAACGGTACCTTCAACCTTTCTTATTCCTTAACAAATTCCGGAAATGTAAGCATCGCTATTATTGACGAACTCGGGCAGATAGTGTTTGCGAGTTCAGAACAGAGAAACTCAGGACAAACAAACGAACAGATAAATATGGAGAATCTTTCTGCGGGAATATACTCGCTGCGGTTGCAAACGAGTAGCGGGATAATGGTGAAGAAATTGGTGGTGATGAAGAGGTAATAACTTTAATTTAACTAACCTGAATTAAAAATCGAACGAAACATAAATGAAATAACTCCCTACATGAAAAGATTATTTTTTTGTTTTGGTGTCTTTAGTTTCCTGTTAATTGCGGGTAACCTGAAAGTAAATGCCCAATGTAACGACTGTAAAAATGGAAGTAAACGGATTTCGCATAAGCGCGTAAACATTAAGCAGGTTAAGCCCGACACTTCAAATGTTCATGGGAAACTTACCCAAAATTATTTACTGCAAAATATCTGCGGATTAAATTATACTCAGGTATCGGTTCTTACAGAAACGCGGACCAGGGCGGATACCTTTAATGTTAACGGGAGTGGATTTCCAACCGTACTAAATCTTACCGGGTTGCCATATAAAACCTGTCCGTCAATTCTTAAGGCATATCTTTATTTTGGATGTACGTATTCTGAACAATCAGCTCCTGCTGCAACGGTAACTATTACAAACCCTGCCTATACAATAACAACTCTGCCGGCAACAATTGCCGGAACTACCCAAGACATGATATGCTGGGGCGGATTTGGTTCGGCAAATTACAGGGTAGATGTTACATCGCTTATAACAGGTAATGGAAATTATACTGTAAAGGTTAGTGGCTTCATGGCGCCTGCATGGGAAATTGACGGGGCTACACTTTTGGTTCTTTACTCCGACCCAAGTGCATCGTATAGCGGTAGCATAGCATTGTGGGATGGAGAATTAAGTACTGATGATAATGTAAGCATAACCTCGGTTGATAAAAGTTTTTCAGTTTGTGCTGCAACACCGAATGCCACAGCCTTTTCAATTCTTGCCGATGTACAAGCAAGATATGGCACAGATTCCCTTAATGTACATCGAATAAATGCGGAACGATATAATGGAAATCTGGACACCTTCTCAAACTTATTCTGGAATTTTTGTGAAGTACCTACCAGTTTATATGCCTCACAGGATTCTATCGTGTATAATAGCTATGTAAATGATTCCGGTGATTGTTATTTTATTGGCTTGCAGGGTTTGTATTGGCAAAACACCAATTGTGTAACGTGCAGCCCTACTGTTTCCACTTTAACTATTACACCAACAGCAACGGTGGTAACCTGCGGTAATAATGGTTCTGCCAGCGTGGTTGTATCAGGAGCAACCGGCCCGCTTACCTATTATTGGAGTCCATCGGGGCAAACAACAGACACCGCAACTATGCTTAAGCAAGGCACCTACACAATTACCGTTAGCGATGGAAACAGTTGTGCCGGCGACACAATTACAGTGGGTAATATCGGGATGGTTTTAAATATGTCAACAGTGCCGCAATATTGCACAACCCCGGGCACAGCCACCATTAATGCAAGCGGAGGCTGGCCACCTTATACTTATTTGTGGAGTAACAGCACCACTACCTCTTCAATTACTGTTACTGCCGGATTTTACTCCGTGGCTGTTTCCGATAATTCCGGTTGCACATTAACCGATACGGTTACTCTTTTTTATACTACACCAATTATTGCTTATGTGATGGGAAACCTTCCAATTACTTGTCCTCCGACACCGGGATGGCTTAATATTACCACTATATATGGCGGACATCCTCCTTATACTTACAGTTGGTCGCCCGGCGGACAAACCACCACATATATTTCCGGGCTATCTGCCGGGATGTACACTATAAATATTACGGACAGTATTGGATGCACCTTTTCTGCGACAGATTCGCTGTATAATTATCCAACCTTAATGTGGGTTACTATTAATACAACTCCTTATTATTGTTCAGCACTGGGTGGAAGTGCCAATGCTGTGGTACATAGCGGAACCCCGCCGTATACATACCTCTGGTCGCCCGGAGGGCAAACAACGGATACCATAAACGGATTATCTGCCGGCACTTATTCTGTTACAGTTACCGATTCCAACGGATGTATATATTCCTGGAAGGATTCTATTGTAACAGGAACTGTTTCTGACACGATATATAATACGTTCAACAGCATTAATGCAGGAGACAGTACTGATGCCAACGGATGGAGCAATGTCCCAGCCACATACTCCTGGTCGCCTGCGGTGTTAGCCACCTATCCTGATTCATCCTATACCTGGCTTCATCCGGCAAGTACAACTATATTTACATTAACCATTACAACTGCGTGCGGCACATATACCGATACACTCACTGTTTTTGTAAGCGGATGCGCCAACACGCACAATGAATCGATATGCATTGTGACAATCGATACCAATACCGACCGTGATGAAATTATTTGGCAGCGGGTAAATTCCCCTTCGAATGGATATTATTTCATTTATAAAGAAACTTCATCTTCGTCATATTCCATGATAGCGAGCCAGCCGGTAACAGTTATGAGTGATTATATTGATACTGCCTCGCGCCCCAATCTGGCACCATGTTCGTATGAGTTGCAAACATACGATTCATGCGGGTTCTCTTTAATAAGTGCCCAGCATACCTCAATCTATATGACTGATACAGCCATGTATCATGTAAATGTTATAAACTGGACTCCGTATGTAGGTTTCACTCCTGCGAAATATTTTATCTACCGTGGGCTTTCATTGCACACGCTTGTTAAAATTGACTCTGTTCCGGTAACTGCTTTAACCTATCATGATACCTTGCCGCCACCATCCGCAGTGTATATGGTGCAAGCTGAAAACCCGGGCGGGCCTTGCATACCGACTACGAAAATAAAACCCAGAGTAAGTTCCAATGGGGTTACGCTAGTTTCAAGGTCAAATACTCGTCGTCTTAAAAACTATACCGGAATAGAACAATTAGATGGGGTTTTAGGCAACGTGAATATCTTTCCTAATCCGAATACCGGAACATTCAATCTTTCCTATTCCTTAACAAATTCCGGAAATGTAAGCCTCAGTATTATTGATGAACTCGGGCAGGTAGTATTTACAAATGCAGAACACAGAAGCGCAGGACAAACAAACGAACAGATAAACTTGGAAAATCTTGCGGCGGGAATATACTCGCTGCGTTTGCAAACAAGTAGTGGTATTACTGTGAAGAAGCTGGTGGTGATGAAGAGGTAACCCAATTATCGCCCAAAACATACCATTCAATAAGTAAAACCGACCATTTAATAAATGGACGGCAAATGGGTGGTTTTTTTTTGTATTTTTGAAATTACTAATTGAAATATTATGAAAAAAATTTATCTTCTGATAATTTCCCTTTTTTTATTGGGACTAGGATCAGGACAAGCCCAATATAATATACTCCTCAATTTCAACGGACCTAATGGCAATACGGCCGAGGGCTCATTAATCCGCTTGGGAAATAAACTGTGTGGTATTACTACAAGTGGGGGAGCGCTTGGCTTCGGGAATATTTTCACCATTGATACGCTTGGAGGAGGATATAAAGACTTGCACGATTTTGACAGCGTCCATGGGTCTTTTCCGGTGGGGCACCCGATAGTTGTAAACAACAAACTTTATGGAATGGCTGAGGATGGTGGGGTAAACACACAGGGTTGCATCTATTCAATCGACACGAACGGAGCAGGGTATCAGGACCTGTTTGATTTTAATGGCATTAACGGATATTGGGTATGGGGCTCATTAGTGCTTGTGGGGCCTAAAGTGTATGGGATGACTGCGGCAGGAGGCCCTAACGACAGCGGTCTCATTTTTGCTATGGATACTTCGGGTTTGTCCTATAAAGTTATCCTTTATTTTGACAGTATAAACAAATGCGGTTTAGGACAGGGTTCAATAATTGCCTCGGGAGATACATTATATGGCATGACGGAATTTGGAGGAACATTCGGATTGGGAAATATTTTTTCAGTAGATACCGCAGGGAATAATTTCACAACGTTGTTAAGCTTCAATGGTATCAATGGATACTGGCCAATGGGCACGTTATATAAATCGGGTAATATGCTTTACGGATCGACGATGTTAGGCGGAGTTGTGGGAGATGGAAATGTTTTTTCCATAAGAACTGATGGTAGCCATTACAAAGACCTTTACGACTTTAACAACAACAACCTGGGCTACCCGATGGGTGGCGATTTGGTTCTTTCAGGTGGTATGCTGTATGGCATGGCCGGGGGTGGTTTTTATGGATACGGGCAAATTTTTTCGGTTGATACGGGCGGAACTATATTTAACTGTTTATATAACTTTAACAACACCGATGGAAGCGTTTATTATTCTACGCAGATGCTGCAATCGGGCAATACGTTTTACGGAGTGGTTGAATACGGCGGGACGTTTAACTATGGCGTAGTATTCAGTTTCGTGCCTTGCCTGAATAATAATTTTAATGAACCGATATGCATTGCAACCATTGATACTGCTACCAATAAATGTGAATTAATTTGGGGGCGGACTAACTCACCATCGCAGAATGGTTTTGGCAATTATAATATTTACCGCGATTCCAACTCAGTATTTGAACTTACGCATACCCAACTATTAAATATGTTGAGTGAATATGTTGACATGAATTCCAATCCTTCAGGCGGCCCGGTAAGCTATAAATTGTCTACCACCGATACCTGTGGCGAATCAGCTGTAAGCGCTGTACACACCACCATGTGCCTCACTACCTCTGCAACTACAAATGCATATAATCTGAGTTGGACACCCTATATTGGATTCACTCCTTTAATTTACCGCATCTTCCGTGGCCCGGCTTTAAATGCAATGGTGCAAATTGATTCAGTTCCAAACACTGTTTTATCATTCGTAGATAGTTTCCCGCCTATCAATTCATACTATGCCGTGGAGGCTGTAAACCCTTTTGGAGTTTGTGTTCCTACGGCAAAAATAAAAGGACATAATAGTATGGCAACACTTTCGGGTTCGTTTTCGAATGGGTTTAATACAGCCATTCTTGGTGTGCAAAGTCTTTCGAATTCTTTATCGAATATAAAAATTTATCCAAATCCGGGAAGTGGTTTATTCAATCTTTCCTATTCATTATCTAATGCCGGAAATATAAGCATCAGTATTATTGATGAACTGGGTCAGGTAGTATACACAAATGCAGAACACAGAAGCGCAGGACAAACAAACGAACAAATAAACCTGGAGAATCTTTCGGCGGGAATATATTCACTAAGATTACAAACAAGTAGCGGAATAATGGTGAAGAAGTTGGTAGTGATGAAGAAATAATTTTAACTCAATAAAATCTTAAAATAACCATGAGAAAACTATGCCTGTTAATTATTGGATTATTAATATTTAGCCTGGCAAATGCCCAGTTTAAAGTTCTGCTTAATTTTAATCACACCAACGGTTCATTACCCAGAGGGTCCTTTATCCGGGTGAATGATATGCTATATGGAATGGCCTATAATGGCGGCACAATTGGAATGGGCTGTGCTTTCAAAATAGATACAAATGGAACATTGTACAAGGACTTTCTGAACTTCAATAATACAAATGGTGCCGATCCGGAAGGTGATCTTACCCTTTCGGGACGTAAATTATTCGGTACAACCTACAGCGGGGGAAGTTTCGCATACGGGAATATATTTTCGGTTGATACGGATGGAACGCATTTCAAAACCTTAAGGAATTTTTACACTGCTTCGGGTAATTATCCGTCTGGAAATGTACTGCCGGCAGGCGCTAAATTGTATGGAACGACCACTCAGGGCGGCACATACGGTTATGGAAATATATATACCATTGATACCAATGGAAACAATTATAAGGAACTGATTGACGTGAATGGTACAAACGGAATGTATCCGGGAGGCACATTAATACGTTCCGGAATCAAGCTTTTTGGTGTTACAACACAAGGCGGTACTTCCGGTGACGGGGTTATTTTTTCAATGGATACTAACGGTAAAAACTATAAGGTGCTGCTTAACTTCAATCTTACGAATGGCAAATATCCCGGAAACCCGTTATTGCTGATTGGAAGTAAACTTTACGGCATGGCAGTTTACGGTGGGAAATTCGGGGTGGGTTGTATTTACTCGATAGATAGCAATGGCAATAACTATAAGGACATGTTTGATTTTAATAGCACCGATGGAGAGTGGCCCGGTGCAGGGTTAATGCTTTCCGGAAGTACGCTTTATGGAGCCACTGGCAATGGTGGCCCTCTTAATTATGGAAATATATTTTCGATTGATACCGATGGTACAGGGTTTAAAGACATGTTTGATTTTAATGGCACTACCAATGGTGGCCAGCCCTCAGGTTCATTAACTTTGGTAGGTACCAAATTATACGGGACAGCAGAAATGTACGGAAGTCTCGGCTATGGTGTTATTTTTAGCCTCGGTACTTGTGAAGATATGTATACTGAACCCCTTTGCATAGCTACAGTAGATACAGCTACAAACAAATGTGAAATAA
This sequence comes from uncultured Bacteroidota bacterium, assembly GCA_903901055.1. Lineage (GTDB taxonomy): Bacteria > Bacteroidota > Bacteroidia > JABEUT01 > JABEUT01 > JABEUT01. The sequence goes on along the minus strand of CAIUPO010000009.1, from coordinate 30,121 downwards.
TTTGGGGAAGAACAAATTCACCACCACAAAATGGTGCGGGATATTATAACGTATACAGGGATACGGGCACCGGACTTAAAATGGTGCATACGCAGGCTTTGAATGTGCTTAGCGAATATATCGACCTGACTTCAGACCCTTCAACAGGGCCGGAAAGCTATGAATTGTCAACAGGAGATTCCTGCGGGGAATCCGCATTGAGCACAAAACATACAACTATGTTTTTAACCACTACTTCCGGATTTAATGTGTATAAATTAAACTGGACTGCTTATGTGGGTTTCACACCAAGTAAATACAGGATTTTTCGAGGCCCTTCCATGCATTCATTGGTACAGATTGATTCGGTTGCGAGTACTGTTTTATCCTTTCATGATACTTTGCCACCTATTGGTTCTTACTATGCAATAGAGGCTGTTAACCCTTCAGGGGCGTGCATTCCAACCACAGTTGTTAAACATCATAACATAACAAGCACAACGCTTTCGGGTTCATTCTCCAATGGATTTAATACCGGTACACTTATTTCTACGGGAATTGAAAACAACAGTATTCTATCGAATATAAAAATTTATCCAAACCCCGGAAACGGCATATTTAACATTTCGTATTCCTTAGCCAATGTAGGAAATGTTAACATAAGTATTATTGATGAACTCGGTCAGGTGGTGTATGCAAATGCAGAACAAAGAAGTGCCGGACAAACAAACGAACAAATAAACCTTGAGAATCTTGCGGCGGGTATTTACTCATTAAGATTACAAACAAGTAGCGGGATAACGGTGAAGAAGCTGGTGGTGATGAAGAAATAAATAACCAAATATCCCCAAAAATCTGCCATATAATAAGTGAAACCCGCCATATAATAATTCTGGCTTTACATAGTTAGCATTTTTGCCAATCTTTGAAGTACACTAAAAATGAGCACCATGAAAAAGTACCAGTTAGTAATTGCAGTCTTATTCGGTTTGGGAATTGCTTCGGTAAACGCCCAGTACATTGTATTATTAAATTTCAACACCACGAATGGCTCCTACCCAACGGGCTCACTGGTGAAATCGGGAAAGATGTTGTATGGTATGACAGCTTCCGGAGGAACATTAAGTGAAGGCTGTGTATTTGCTATAGATACCAATGGTGTTATTGATAGCAACCTGCATAGTTTTAACGGAGTGGATGGATCGCATCCGATGGGTAGCTTAACGCTTATTGGTAATAAACTTTATGGCACCACCACTTCAGGAGGACCAAGCCATTATGGTAATATTTTCCGCGTGAATACAGACGGCACCGGGTTCAAAAGCATCTTTAAATTTAATGGAACAGACGGAAATAGCCCCGAATCAAATTTGATTTTAATTGGAGGGAAGTTATATGGAACCACAGCGTCAGGAGGTGCGAACGACAGCGGCTGCGTTTTTTCAATTGATACCAATGGCAGCGGATATCTCGACCTTCATGATTTTGTAAGTAAAGCAAAAGGAGAAGAACCTTACTGTACTTTAGCTTATTCGTCGGGAATGCTGTATGGCACTTCGGGCGGGGGTGGGGCAGATAATGTTGGTTGTATTTTTTCACTTGATACCACTGGAACAACATATAACGACATTTTTGATTTTGATACGTTGACAGGATATAGCCCTGGCTCGGTAATAGTTTCAGGTAATAAACTTTTTGGGATGGCAGATTTCGGTGGCCTGAATAATAAAGGGCTTGTCTATTCGGTTAATACGAATGGTACCGGGTTTAAAGATTTGCTGGATTTTAATGGTACAAACGGTGAAAGCCCATTCGGGGCATTAACCCAAAGCGGAAATTTACTTTACGGAATGACCTATATGGGTGGAACCAGTGGTGGTGGAACTATTTTCTCGATAGATACATCCGGCAACAGCTTTACCAATCTCTATAATTTTAACGTTCCTAACGGTCAAAACCCGGAAGGCGAAGTAACTGTTTCCGGTAACATGCTTTACGGAATGGCTAATTCCAGCGGCACAAACAATGTTGGGGTAATTTTTAGTATGAATACGGCCTTTACTACGCCGGTTAATTATTACGCCGAGGCAATTTGTATTGCTACAGTAGATACGGCAACAAATAAAGCGGAAGTGATATGGGGAAGAACCAACTCTCCACCTCAGGGCGGAAATGGGTATTACAAGATTTACCGCGATTCCAATTCCGTTTATGTTCCAACGCACACGCAGCCTCTGAATGTAATGAGTGATTTTGTTGATATGAATTCAAATCCTTCTGCAGGTCCTGTTAGCTATGAACTTTCAACGGTAGATTCCAGTGGTGAATCGCAAATCAGCAGTAATCACAGAACTGTTTTTCTTACTGCCGTTGCAGATTCCAACCGCTTCAATCTTAGCTGGACACAGTATATCGGATTTCTGCCTTCCCGTTACCGCATCTTCCGCGGGCCTGCATTAAATGCCATGGTGCAGATTGATTCGGTTCCACTTTGGCAGCTTACATACACAGATTCTTTCCCTACTGTTAATCCGGTTTATGCAATAGAGGCTGTAAACCCTGCAGGGGCTTGCATTCCGACTGTTAAAATTAAAACGCACAATTCGTTGGCAACACTTTCAGGTGCATTTTCGAATGGAGTTAATACTGCTGTTTTAAGCGGGGTGCAAAGTATAGATGGTTCTATACCCAATTTAACTATTTATCCTAATCCAACAAATGGCGTGTTCAACCTTACCTATACCTTAACCAATGTAGGAAATGTTAACATAAGTATTATTGATGAACTCGGTCAGGTGGTGTATGCAAATGCAGAACAAAGAAGCGCAGGACAAACAAACGAACAAATTAATCTGGAGAATATTTCAACAGGAATTTACTCGCTGCGTTTGCAAACAACTAGCGGTATTAAGGTGAAGAAGCTGGTTGTGATAAAAAAATAAAATTTGCAGTATTTTTATACAATAAATGCTACGCAAATGCGTTTGAAACATTGCTTATTTCAAAAATCCCCTGCAGGCGGTTAAATTTTGTATCTTAGTATTTTGAATTTAATTTTACTTCTGCATGAAAATAAAAGTACTTCTTTCGTGTTTAGGATTCATGTTGGCTTTCACGGTTGTTAAAGCCACTGGTGATAATTCAGCCAAAGCTATTGATTATACTAGTGTTTCGGGAGAAGAAAATATGGCTCCTTCCACATCAAGTTGCACATTTGCACTTACCATAAAATCTACTCCTTACTATTGCGTAGCTGCGCAGGGAACAGCAACAGCAGTTGCCGCCGGCGGACATGCACCATATACGTATTTATGGGCACCGGGTGGTCAAACTACCTCAAATATAACGGGGCTCAGTACAGGCACATATTCTGTTGTAGTTACAGATAACGCCGGATGCACTGCCTCAAGCACGGTAACCATTGCGACAGGAACAATTACGGTAACTGCAAAGGCTAATCCCCCCGGAATTACGCTGGGCGATAGTTCGCAGATTATTGCAACATGTAATATCCCGGCCACTTACGCATGGATGCCATCTGCAACTGTCCGCCACCCTAATGCCGACACTACTTATGCCTATCCGACAGTAACAACTATGTACACGGTTACAGCAACCACGGCCTGCGGAACGGTTTCCGATTCGGTGCTAGTAACGCTGAATTGTTTTGCTCTCAGCATGTCTTCAACACCTTACTATTGTTCCTCTTCCTACCAGGGTTCGGCAACTGTGACCCCCTTGGGTGGAACGCCTCCCTACACATATAAATGGACCCCAAGCAACAAAACAACAGCCACCATCAGCGGACTTCCGCCAGGCACGTATACCGTAATGGTGCTTGATTCTACAGGGTGTGCATCCTTCGGCACTGTAAAAGTAATTGTGGGAACTCCGGTAATTACTGCAACTGCAACACCTTCACATATTAATGCGGGCGACAGTACATTATTATCTGCAACAAATAGTTTTCCTTCCACTTATCAATGGCAGCCTTCGGCTTATTGCACACATCCAAACCAGCAAACTACTTATGCGCATCCGCCTGTTACCACTGTGTTTACAGTAATTGCCATAACTGACACCTGCACTATCACCTCCGTTACTACAGACACGGTTTGGGTGAATGGCTGCAGTTTAAACTTAGCACTTTCCACCACGCCATATTCCTGTTCTTCCTACCTGGGCTCGGCAACAATAACAGCCAGCGGAGGAACATTACCATATACGTATTTATGGGCCCCGGGGGGACAAACAACAGCCACCATCACAGGTTTAACAGCAGGTGGATATACTGTTACGGTAACAGATTCAGCAGGATGCAAAGCAACAAAAGCAGTTACCATTTCTTCAGTACCTGTAACCTATAGTGCTAAGGGAAATCCGCTGTGGATTACTTTAGGCGACAGCACCTTGCTCACTTCTTCCTGCAGTGTTCCGGCTACGTATTCATGGGCGCCACCTGCAACAGTTCGGAATCCGAATAAGGATAGCACGTATGCAAGTCCAACTACAACTACTATTTACACGGTAACAATAACAACTGCTTGCGGTATCTATACCGATACGATACAAATTAATTTAAATTGTTTCAATATTGCTTTAACTTCTACTACAGCATATAATTGTTCATCATATAACGGTTCGGCTACTGTTACACCTTCCGGTGGAACACCTCCTTACACCTATAAATGGATGCCAAGCGGAAAAACAACAGCAACCATTACTGGCCTGCCTCCGGGCACTTATACTGTAACCGTATTCGATAGCACGGGGTGTAGTTCAATGGGTACTGTTTCCGTTTCTTCGGCTGCCGTATCGCTTACTGTTTCTGCATTCCCTCCAATCATCACGCTTGGCGACAGCAGCTATTTATCGGCTTCCATGCCTGTTCCTGCGAGCTATACATGGGCACCCGCTGCGGGATTGAGTTGTACTACCTGTGCCAATCCCTGGGCAACGCCGACTGTTACTACAGTATATACTGTTACCGCTATAACTGCTTGCGGAACATATCATGGATATGATACGGTTACCGTGGCGACCTGCACAAATAATTTTAATGAACCTATTTGTATTGTTACGGTGGACACAGCCAATAATCATCCGGCAATAATTTGGGGACGGACGAATTCACCGCCACTTACCGGATCGTATACAGTTTATAAGGAAAATTCCTCATTCGTGTTTATGCCGATAGATAACCAGCCCTTGAATGTGCTGAGCGATTATATTGATACTTCATCAAATCCATCACTGGGTCCGATTAGTTATAAACTTGCAACAGATGATTCCTGCGGTGAATCGGCGCTGAGCCCTGTGCATACAACCATTTATCTTACCGTTACAAACGGAACGAATGTAAACATCCTTAACTGGACTGCTTATGTTGGATTTGTTCCCTCAGTATACCGCATTTATCGCGGTCCGAGTATGGGCGCTTTGGTAAAGATTGATTCGGTACCGAGTACCATATTAACCTATCATGATACACTGCCTCCGATTGGCCAGATATATTTGGTTCAGGCAGTTAATCCAACCAGTGCATGCATACCAAGCCTTACAATAAAACATCATGGGTTTTCGGCTAAAATAAGATTGGAAGGTTCATTGTCGAATGGCTACGATACAAGGGTAACGGGCATCAATTCTGTTGTTCCGGAACAAGTTAATCTGAATATTTATCCGAACCCGAATAACGGAATGTTTACAATTGAGTCACCTATTGACGGGCATTGGTCAGTTGTAGTTTATAACGAATTAGGTCAAATAGTATATATTAAAAAGGGTGTTGGAGAAATTCATGAGCAATTAAACCTGGAAAATATTTCAACAGGAATCTATTCTTTGAAGTTGCAAACAACCAATGGTATTGCAGTAAAGAAGCTGGTAAAGATTAAATAGGAATTATGAAGAAATATCATTTATTGATAGTACTATTCCTTTCTTTCTTGGGAGACATGTGTAATGCACAATACAAAGTGCTGCTCAATTTCGACAGTTTAAATGGTAGGTCTCCATGGGGCGATGTGATTAATTACGGAAAGCGGTTATATGGCATGGCTGCATTTGGTGGCGCAAATAACAAGGGTACAATTTTTGCTATAGACACCGATGGGAATAATTATAAAGACTTGCTCGATTTTAATGTTGCAAATGGAGCATATCCATCCGGAAGTTTAACGGAAGCAGGTGGCAAGTTATATGGCATGACTGACAAGGGTGGTACAAGCGGGATGGGTGTTATTTTTTCTATAAATATGGATGGTACGGGCTATAAGAAGCTTTTTAACTTCAGTGGCCCTGATGGCGCATATCCCAATGGTTCATTAATTATTTCAGGTGCAAAAATGTATGGCATGACGGTTGCCGGTGGGTTGTCTGGTTTCGGTACTATTTTCAGAATAGATACCGATGGAACCGCACCTAAAGTTTTGCTTGCATTTGATGCTATTACCAAAGGTTACGAACCTGCCGGCAATTTAACGCTTTCGGGAAAAAAACTTTATGGAATGAGTGCAGGTGGTGGGTATTTTAATTATGGCAATGTTTTCTCGTTAGATACAGATGGAACAAACCTCAGAAATATCCGCCAATTCAGCGGTTCCGATGGAAAATTTCCACAAGGTAGTTTATTATTATCGGGCGGTGTACTTTATGGAATGACAGAAATGGGTGGAGGTTCATCCGGGTTGGGAAATATTTTCAGGGTTGATACCGATGGCAATCATTTCAAAGAACTTATAGACTTTGACGGAATTACAGGGTTGTTCCCTTATGGCTCCCTGATTTGGGTTAACGGTAATTTGCATGGCTTGTCGAAAGGGGGTGGTATGGTACCTTATGGTGATGGGGTTATGTTTACCATTGATACCAATGGAAGCGGCTACTATATGGATTATACTTTTGAAGCTACATTAAATGATTCAAATAATAAAGGGGAGCAGCCTCTTGGTACCTTACTTTATGCGAATGGAAATTATTATGGAACAACAAATGAAGGCGGTACACACGGATATGGTGTGGTGTTTAGTTTTAAACCAACCCTTGAAGCAATTAATAAAGTAGCACTCTCCAATGAAATGGTAACTATTTATCCTAATCCGAATAACGGAATGTTTACAATTGAGTCACCTATTGACGGGCATTGGTCAGGTGAAGTTTATAACGAACTTGGACAGGAAGTATATAATAAAAATGGTGTTGGAAAAATTCATGAGCAATTAAATCTGGAGAATCTTTCTGCCGGAATTTATTCATTGCGATTGCAAACAAGTAGCGGCATTGCCGTTAAGAAGCTGGTTATTCTTGGGAAAAGATAATTGATGCGGCTCTGGCTGCGCCCGATTGCAGCGGAAAGCCCGCAGAAACCAGATATAAGCTATGAGAGATAAGATATAAGTGGTAAAGATTTGAGTGGGAAACTGAAGCCGGACGAGGACTTGCAGCGGAAAGCGGGTGTATTTACGCCCCCGGAGTAATTGTTGAAACATTATGCCTGATATTTTTTATTAGCGGGGTTGATATAAAAAATGATGTGAACGGCTTGTGTATCTGGAAAATATTTGTAGATTTGTTTTACACATTCCGGAATAATAACCTTTTAACCAAATTAACCATTATGAAAAACAAGTATTTTCTTATTGCAGTCATGTTCCTTACGGGAATGGGTGCGGGAATGGCGCAGTTGAAAGACATTCTGATTTTTAATAACTCGAATGGTTCATGGCCTGAGGGTAACTTATCGCTGATTGGAGGAAAGTTATACGGGATGACCCCGCGAGGAGGCTTGCATAATACAGGGCGTGTATTTGGAATAGATACCACAGGTACGGGTTATGTAAACGTGCTTGATTATTACGGTGGAGTAGGTGCCGAAGGGCTCGGTTCGTTTGTTACGAAAGGGAACCGCCTGTATGGCATGACACACGGGGGAGGAATTTATGCAGACGGCAATGCGTATGCAATAAATACGGACGGCACCGGATATAAGGATTTGATAGATTGGTATTATGACCAGAACCCGATGGGCTCAAACCCTTATGGGACGATGACTTTATCGGGTGCAAAATTATTCGGGATGACTTATTCAGGTGGTGCTTTGCCGGGGTATGGTACTATTTTTACGGTAGATACCGATGGAACAGGATTTAAAATGCTTTACAATTTTGGTGTAACAGACGGGGAAGCACCTTTGGGTGATTTAACCTTGGTTGGGCCTAAATTATATGGAATGACCATGACGGGAGGCGCTCACAATTCGGGAGTTATTTTTGCAATTGATTCAACGGGAAATAATTATAAAGTAATACTGAACTTCGATACCGCCAATGGACTGCAACCATACGGGTCGCTTATTTGGTGGGGCGGTAAACTTTGGGGAATGACTGAATATGGCGGCTCACATACGTTCGGGCTTATCTTCTCGATAGATACGAATGGCGGCAGGTTCAGAGACATATTTGATTTTGGCGGCGCAAACGGGAAGTATCCGTTGGGCAATGTTACCTTTTCGGGAAATGTAATTTATGGCGTAACCCACATGGGAGGCGCTTCAAACGATGGCTGTATTTTTTCAGTTGATACAAACGGTACCAATGAGAAAGTGCTGTGCAGTTTTAACGGAGCTAACGGAAAATATCCTTATGGCAGTTTAACCATGGTGGGAAATAAAATGTATGGAACTACCATTTGGGGCGGTGACCGCGATTCAGGTGTGGTGTTCAGTTTTAAACCTACCTGCAATAATTATAATGAACCTATTTGCATAGCCACCATTGATACGGCAACGAACAAAGCGGAAGTTATTTGGGGACGGACTAACTCGCCTCCTGCTACCGGTTCTTATAATGTTTACAGGGACTCGGCCTCGGGATATACCATGACGCACTCGCAGCCACTAACTGCATTGAGCGAATATATCGACATGAATTCGAACCCGACAGCAGGAACAGTGGCCTTCGAAATATCAACAGTTGACAGTTGCGGGGAATCAATACTAAGCCCTCCGCACCGCACAATCTACCTGAATACAACGGCATCTACCAATGTATTTATTTTAAACTGGACTCCCTACATCGGTTTTACACCTACTGTTTACCGCATCTTCCGCGGGCCTGCGCTGAATGCAATGGTGCAGATAGATTCAGTTGCACCAACCGTTTATACCTATCACGACACACTTCCTCCGCTTGGTTCATATTATGCTGTGGAGGCTGTAAACCCTTCGGGGGTTTGTATTCCGACCACCAAAATAAAACCGCGCAATTCCATGGCAACACTGTCGGGCTCTTTTTCAAATGGATTCAATACGGCCGTTTTAGGGGTTCAGAATATTGCGAACTCTATATCGAATGTAACTATTTATCCTAATCCTGCAAAAGGAGCATTCAACATAGAGTGGACGATGGGTAACGGGTTTTCGGCAGGCGGAGAAATAAGCATTATCAACCAGCTTGGGCAGGTGGTTTACTCGGAACATAAGCAGTTCAACAACGGAATTAATAAAGAACAAATCAATCCGGGAATGCTGGCATCGGGCATTTATTCCTTAAGGATTCAGGATACAAAAGGAACTACAGTGAAGAAGCTGGAGGTGATTAAATAGGAGAAGAAAGCTTATTCCACCGAGTCTTTCAGTGGGGTGAATTTAACATGTTTAATGGGGTATTCCATCTTGTTTTTAAACGCTATCGAGTCGTGTTTTATTAAGTATTCGTAATGGGTATGGTGGAGGTCGGCCGTAAGGCTGTCAAAATCTTTTACAATACCCCTTTCTTCCATTTGCAGTGAACCATCGGCTACTAAAGTACCTGAAATAATTGTTTGGCCTACCATTGGGGCATCTGCTCCGTAGAGAATACTGCCCAGTAAAAAGGTTTGCCCAAAAGTGTTGTTGTATTTATAAAAGGTAAAATAAATATTTGTTATATCAGATGAAGGGCAGGCCGGATAGCTTACCAAATGAAGCGCCCACACCAACATAACCGTGCTATCGGCGAGGGTTACTTTTTCCACGGCATAAGCATTGGCATAGTTTGTCATGCCAATGTCGAGTTTCTTCTCCCACTTTTCAAATACATGTTTTGCTTTTACAGAATCAATGGTGTAAAAGTCTTGCAGGTCATATTGGTGTCCCTCAGTAAGAGAATCATTAAACCATTTTTGTGCCAGCTTTTTTATTTCCTTTGTGCCTAACGAATCTCCTTTTGAAACATTGGCTATAAAGGAAGAATCAATAACAACAGGGAATGCAGTACTCTCTTTAAAATGAGAAAGCATTTTTAGTGTAGGGGGCTGTTCAACCCATCGAATCTTTTTTTTATTATTGGAATTGCACGACTGAAGCAGGAAAATGGCTGGAAGAAGAATTGTGTATCTTAATATATTTTTAGTAAGCATACATAATAGAATTAGTTGGAATTGGGGCAAAACCGTAGCAGTATATCCTGCATTTCATACCACTTTCCGTTTTTGTTGTTTAAGCGGATTAGATAGAACCCTTGACTGTTTTCAATTGGTTTTGAAATGTCACCGGGCTTCATTTTCTTAATTGTTTTGGCAATTGTTTCATCGCAATCATTCAGTTTAAAACGTTCAGCACGCCCTCCGGATGCTGCTGTTGCAGTATCATTGGAATAGAGGATTGCAATACTTGCAAATTTTGAAGTATCAGCTGTATTTTTTATCAGGCCCTGATAAATCTCAAAAGCTTTTGCCCTCACGGATGAATCGCAATGGGAGAGTTTGCTTTTTTGTGCGAATGAGTTTAGATAAGCAAACAAGAGAAATGTGATAACACAGAACGGTTTATTCCTCATAAATCAAAACTGATTTATAATATTGTCCACCCAGATAATTTCGAACCACGTTGAGCAGGCGGGTATCGTTCCCGAAATGGAGTACAGCGGTATTTTTACCTTCAATGTCTGTTTCTTGCTTCACCGTTGTGCCATCGGGAAAATAAACGTAGATTATCTTTTCGATAGGAATATCGGAACAGGCGGAATAATTGTCGGTTTCCAAATACTTATTTTTTTCATTATAGGTGTAAGTTATTTTTGGATAGCGGTCATATTTATGCTTGTCGCCCTTGCAAACTTTTTCGAGCAGATTGCCCCGTTCATCGTATTTATTTTGGATAAAAGAAAAAGTGTAGCACTTGCGCCATTGTGATGATTCTTCCTGGGTTTCCGTATCTGTAATTACCCTCATCCCTTTTGTGAAAGTGTATTTATCAAGCGTTGAGGTAGTGGTTGTTTCCCCTTTCTCTAAATTGGTTTCAACGCTGGATAACGGATTATCCTGTGCGTCGAATTGGGTAATTGATTTCCGAATTGTTTCACAGGAAAATTGGTCTCCGTCATCTGAATAATATTCTTCTGTGAGTGTGCTTCCTCCATCGTTTTTATATTCGGTTGTGTTTTTAGAATAAAGTTTGGTGTTGTGCTTGTAACAAATATTCTGGATGTTCCTGTTCAGGCTGTCGAAAACATGAATGTTTCTAACCGTATCCATACCGCCGGTGGCTATTTCTTCAATAAGGTTCGAGGCATTATCGTATTTGTAAATGGTTGACGACCAATCGCGCGATTCATAAACCAGCCTGTTTTTAGTATCGTATTTAGAAATGGTAAAACTTGAATCGTTACCATAACCCCTTTTGTTAACTTCAATATTTTTTATACAGTTTCCCGCTTTGTCGTATGTGTAAAAGTGTACTGAAATGGTGGTGTCGTTTGAACGGTATTCATCACCGGAGCTTGTAGTTGACCAGGTTGAATCTTTAATTACCTGGCCTTTCTTATTATAATAGTAATAGTAATCATCAGTTAACCTGAGTTCCTTCGGTCTCCATTGGTAGGTATATTTAAATTCGCGTATGGTATGATTACTTTTATCGGATATATGGAATGCACTATCGGTGGTATGGCCATAGCCGAGTGAAACATAACCGCTCACATCGCCCCTTGAATTGAAATAGATTATTTTTCCGCTGCTAAAACTTTCGCCTGCGAATGTACTGTCGGAAGAGGTGTACTGATTAATCGTGATTTTTTTGAATTTTTTACCGCTTATTGCAGCCGTGTCATTAAATATAACAGGTAATATGTCCGAGCTTTTGAAATCAACGTGTAAGTAGTCTAAAAAAGCGCCCTCGCGGTAACCAAACTGGGAATAGGCGTTTCCGCCTATTAAAAACAGTGTGAATAAAAGAAACAATATCCTCGAAGGATTGAGAGGCTGTTTTGATGTTCTCATAAATTAAAAAGATTGTTTATTTTGTTTCCTTTTTATACGCATTATCGAGGATTACAATTTCGGTGCGGCGGTTAATTTGGTAGAGGGAATCGCGCTTATGTTTATCTTTCTCTTTCATTATTACGGAAGTGGGAATAATAAGTTGCGTAAATCCAAAACCTTTTGGAACTAAGCGCGCTGAATCAATGCCATCTTTAAATCTTAAATAATTGGTAATGCTACGGGCACGAACGATTGAGAGGGGGATGTTATGTTGCGGACTACCTTGTTGGTCTGTGTGATTATATATGCCAATTTTTAAAAAGGGATTTGCTTTAATGAATTTAGCTGTAGTGTCAAGAGCAGGATTACTATCTTCAATACAAGCCTTGTCCAAGCAAAACCTTACTTCAATTCTTCGCTTAGTCCCAACAGTAAAAGCTTTGTCGGTCCAGTTAAAAGTGCCTTTGGGTGCAAAGGAGCTGTCGGTGCGGAGGATCGTGAAAGCAACATAATTGATTGGGTGGGGTTTTCCGTCTGCATGAATTAGTAATGGACGTACATGATAATTATAGCGGATTTGGGCGATATCAATCAATAGCCTCACAGGGTCAATACCTTTTGCGAGCAAATAATTCCTAATCTTATTCTCTTTTTCAATAAATAATTTCTTTTGGAAAGCGTGCGCGAAAACCTGCACAACAAGCTGCGAATTCTTTTTCATGAATGTTGCAACGGAATCAAGATTGATATAGGATTGAGGAGCTATTTCGCCGGAGTCATTTATGAAATTAATTTGCGAGGTATGGTAATAACTGCTGTCGGTGAAGGTGGTGTCTTTTAAACTGAAGGTTTTAGAGGATGTGCGTGAAGGCAGAAACCAATGGGATTGCCCATTTGCATTTGCAAAAAGCAACAAACATATAGCAACAAAAAAGCAGGAAAATAGTTGAGACTTCTTCATTTTTATTTTAAAATCCAAACCTTTTTATTTTTATAACGTATAGTAGAAGGAATAAAGAAACGGTTCAGTTAAAATTCAGAAGTAAATTTAGAAAATCTTTTAGTTTACTGAGTATGCAATAATAAAGTTACCAGTTTTTTTAGTGCTAACATTAAATAGATCTGGGCTATGATTAAACTTAAAGTCTCCTCAACCGGAATTTGTATCATTTATTGGCTGCTTGCATCAACACTGATTTTATGGTCAACCGCGTTCTGATGGTGATTGGCCTGCAACACATAGAAATAGCTACCTTCCGAATTTCTTCATAAGGGCTATCATATCAATTGCGGCGCAGTCTTTCAAAAGGTCTTCAGCAATATCCAAAGGCATTTCATCGGCATTTTTGAAGTTGATACAACCCTTTTGGAACTTGGCTTTCTTCAACAACTTGGAATATTTTTCATGAATGGGTTTGCAGCCATACATGGGCATTGCGTGCAGGCTCATATAGTTTTTTGTGCTCACAAGCCCATATACAAAATACTGGGATGATGGCCTGGGCTTCTCGCCGGGAGCAGGTGCCGGAGGTTTTATCTTATACTGAATCATCTCTTTGCCCATCATGGGAGCAACTTCAGCGGTTACCTTGGGATTGGTTTTTAAAATAATTTTATGAATGGAAGTGAGGAGTTTTTTCTCTTCCGGTTCCAGCGTGGCAAGGTATTCGGTGGGAGTCATAAAATAATTAGCGATTAGTAATTAATAATTAGAAATTAGGAATGAAGGTATCACAAAGATAAATGAATGTTTCAAATTCGTTGGACTCACTTTTAAGTAAAAATGGATTAAGAAATGGGGAGTTGACATGTAGAGATGCAGGTATGGTTGCGCCGGATTGAAGCGGAAAGCCCGGAGAAACCAGATAAAAGCTATGAGAGATAAGATATAAGTGGTAAAGATTTGAGAGGGAAGCTGAAGCCGGATGAGGACTTGCAGTGTAAAGCCGGTGTATTTACGCCCATCTGAATATAAGTAAGATATATGTCATACTTTTAATTACCATAACTCACAAACGAATTATTGTTTTTTTTCATAGTTTTGCGAAATAAAGGAGCAACGCCTGATTAATAATTTTACAACAGATAATAAAAGTACGTATGGCAGTATACCGGTTTAAAGTTTATTTCGAAGACGACGAGAGTATTATACGCGAAATTGAAATCCGCTCAACACAAACGTTTGAAGATTTTCATAAAACAATTCAAAGCAGCATTGGGTTTGACGGGGCTCACCCTACCTCGTTTTTTGTAGCCACCGAAACATGGCGCAGAGACAAGGAAATTATTTTGCTTCACAAAAGCCACAGTGCAGGATTGAAAGGCACATGGATGCACGAAACCAAACTGGCTTCGTATATTGAAGATCCGCACCAGAAATTTATTTATGAGTTTGACCCGGAAGGAGCCAACTGGATTTTGCAGGTTGAACTGATGAAAATTATTCCGGAAGCCGCTGTTACTTATCCGCGTGTGAATAAATCAGTGGGAACCGCTCCGGCACAATATAAGGTTACATCGGCTGCCGAAATTCCGGTGGTTGAAGAAGAAGAGGAAGATGCAGTGCTGGTTGATGATACTGAAGATGCTTACGTTCACCCTGAAATGGCTGCGGCCGACCATTACCACGACAGCCCGGATGAAGAAGAGCCTATCATAAAGAATATGATTAAGAAAGCACTCCCTGTGGAAGCTGTTGAAGAGGAGTCTTTTGCTGAAGAAAACGAAGATGATGAAACGGGCGATGGGGTAGATGAGGAATCGGAGGATATGAGTGCCGAAGACGGTGAAGACCTCTCTTAAACAATGCTTAATGTTGAATTGTAAATTGTAAATGAAATTTATTTAGCATTAACAATTAACAATTTACAATTTGTATTTAATGAAACTGCTATTCGCTTCCCAAAACAAACACAAGATTGAGGAAATAAAACCGCTGTTGCCGTCTTCAGTGGAGTTACTTTCATTAACTGATATGGGTTTTGAAGGTGAGATACCTGAGACATCACCCACACTGGCTGGTAATGCTTTGCAAAAGGCACAATTCATTTACGATAAATATAAAATCACCTCGTTTGCCGATGACACAGGCCTTGAAGTAGCTGCATTACATGGCGAACCCGGGGTATATTCTGCGCGGTACGCAGGTGAGGGTAAAAGCGCAAATGATAATATTGAAAAGCTTTTACGGGAGCTAAGCGGAATTGAGAACCGATACGCTGAATTTAAAACAGTAATAGCTTTAGTAGGGCATGGGCAACCCCTTTTTTTTGAAGGCATAGTAAAAGGAACTATTACAAAAGAGAAACACGGAACTAATGGTTTTGGTTACGACCCTGTTTTTATGCCCGAAGGTTATGACCGCACTTTTGCACAAATGACATTGGAAGAAAAAAACAAACTCAGCCACCGGAGTAGGGCGGTGAGGAAGTTTGCGGAGTGGCTGAGGGAAAAAGAAGGCAAAATTTAAAGAAGAGTTTTCAAGGCTTGCTCCAAAGGTGTTCATCCAGGTGGAATTGTTCGGGAAGGGAAAGGGTAAAGTGCATAAGATTATTCCAGCTTTCTATTATTGCGGCATCGGTAAGAGCGTTCAATCCTTCAGTAAAAGGAAAATCCGGGGTAGCGATTGCAAAGAATATATGATTGCGGGCGAATGCGAAATGCAGTCTATTGCTATATGCTTTGCTGAGTTCAACCATGCGTTGCATCATTGCAGGGGTAAAAAGGTAACGGGTTTCCACTTCATCACCTGTTCCATAAACCGAAAATAAACTGTTGAATTCAGGGCTCTCCAGCTTTATTTCTTTAAGCTTCACAGGGCCATGTTGCCCGGGTATATTTACATAGGGTGCAAGATGAAAGCCCGAATAAACCACGTATTGGCCATAGAAGCTTTTGTTGAATGTGGTAAGTAAAAACATGCCTGTGAAACCGGTTTGTTGGTTTTTGTCACCTTCGGTATTATAAAGGCATGCAAGCTGGCAAAATGTATCATTGATCTTTCCTTCAGCATTATAGTAGGTATGGTAATCGTATCCATCGAACAGGTTAGATATCTCGATCGTTTTATCTAACATTCCCGAAATGGGCTGATAAGCCATTTCAGGGGCATAGAACTTCAGCATTTCGGTCAGCACTTTTTCCCTAAGTTTAGGGTTAAGTTCCGATACGAAGACATAATTCCAGTCAATATTTAAAATAATGGTAATCATTATTCCCATGAAAACTAATGTGGCAAACATCCAATTCCCTGAGGCGAGCATGAAGAATAATAAACTAATCAGCAAAGAAAGAGGGATAATAAGTTTTAATAGTTTACTCTTTGGCTTTTGCGCCACATTGCGCGTAAAGCGTGGTTCTATATTAGCCTGGTAATATGTGAGGAATTCTTCTGTAGTTTTCATGGCTTGCTCCAAAGGTGTTCATCCAGATGGAACTGTTCGGGAAGGGAAAGGGTAAAATGCATAATGTTGCTCCAGCATTCTAAAACCTCGGCATGATTGGTAGAGCCTGTACCACTATATAATGAATTACCCAATATGACAGGAGCAAAAAACATGCGGTTGCGTGCGAATGCAAAATGAATTTGTCCGCCCCAGTTTTTTTTCGCATCCACCATTCGCTCCATCATGGCGGGAGTAAACAGATAGCGGGTTTCCTCTTCATCGCCGGTGCCATAAGCCGAAAACAGTTTGTTGAAATCGGGGTTTTCGAGTTTTATTTCTTTTAGTTTCATGGAGCCATGACCGGGAACATCTACATAAGGCGGCAGATGAAAACCGGAAAAAACAACATATTGCCCACTGAATTTTTTATTGAAAGTGGTCATCATGTAAAGCCCCTTGAAAACAGTAACTTTATCTGTAAGGATATAGAAACTGGCCAGTTGCAGATAGGTATTATTAATCTGTCCTTCTATTGAATTGTTGGTAGTGAAACTTATATCGGTGAACAGGTTGCTTATCTCAACCGTTTTATCAAGCATACCCATTCCGGGTGTATATTTCATGTCCGGTGCGTAGAATTGAATCATCGCATCAATGTCTGAATCTCTTATTCCGTTATCGGCCACATCTCCTTCAATGTTTGCCTGACGGATTATTCCCCAAATTACAAACACTACTGTGCTGAAGAGCATGATAGGTTTAGAATCTACTTTAAAAATAAACCAAAAAAGTGCCTCAACTACAATAAAGCCAAGAAAAATAAGTGCTGCCGTTGCAGTTTTTATCGATTTTGATTTGGGCTTAGGTGCACGCTCAAATTCAGGCTCGATGGTTGTTTTATAATATTCGAGGAATTCTTCTGTAGTTTTCATGGCTTACTCCAAAGGTGTTCATCCAGGTGGAATTGTTCAGGAAGTGAGAGTGCAAAATGAAGAATGTTGTTCCATTTTCCAATAACATCTTCATCGCGGGTAGATTTAAGTTCATCGGAAAATGGGATTCCGTCGGTTTCAAATGCAAAAAACATGTGCCCCCGGTCGAATGCAAAATGTATTTTTTCATCGTAGGCGTTGTTAATGTCAACCATGCGTTGCATCATGGCAGGTGTAAGCAGGTAGCGGGTTTCCAGTTCATCGCCGGTGCCATAAGCGCAAAACATATTATTAAAGTCGGGGTTCTCCAGTTTAATTTCTTTCATTCTTACGGGGTCAACCTCTCCGGGTACATCAGCATAAGCAGGAATGTGAAAACCTGAAAATATAACATATTGCCCTTTGAAATTTTTATTAAACTCCGCTATCATATAGATACCCGTGAAAAAAGGCTGGTCCTGCTTATTACCTTCGGCGGCGGCAAGGCTGCATAACTGAAGGTAGGTATTGTTTAGTTTCCCCTCCATATAATCATCGGTTTTATAATCGTTGCCGTCGAAAATATTGCTGATGTCGATAGCTTTGTCAATCATTCCCATACCCTGATTGTATTTCATTCCGGGTGCATAGAACTTTAACATTTTAGTAATTGTTTTTTCTTTAAGCTTATCCGGAACGTCATTTTTATTTGACATACTTATCCACGCAAGTCCGCCAAACAACAGAAAGCCTCCTAAAAAAAGAATAAGAAAATGCAGGCTGGCATTTTTATTTAACAATGTTGCACAAACGATGACCAAAAAATAAAAAATGAAAAAGACTGGCTTGCGGTAGCTTTTTGCCAGTTTGAAATGGCTAGTAGTATTCACTTCGTATGCAACCTGTGAGTTAAAATAAGCCATAAATTCCTCTTTCCCTTTCATGGCAATATCATACCATCATTTCGCTCGAAATATTCTCCTTTTCCTCAGGCGGGGTTTCCAATACATGTTTATGTTCGAAGTTCATGTTTTTGGCAAACATATTTCCCGGAAAACCCTCAAAGGCATTGTTGTATTCTGCAATGGAGGAGTTGTAAGCCCTGCGTGCTGCAGCTATCTCTTCTTCCGCTTCGTTCCATGCGCCTTGCAAACGCGAAAACTGCGAGTCGTTCCTCAGAACAGGAAGTTGGGCTAGTGCTTTAACCACGGCGTTCAGCGATGTACCAGCTTGAATGTCTATTAAATGTTTTTCGGATGCCGAGAGGGAATTAACCTCCCGTTGCTGTGCCAAGGTCATTAATACAACTAATTCATGTTCATGCTGAACTGTATAAGCCTTAACAATCTTCATCAGGTTGGGAAGTAAATCGTATCGTTTTTTCAGCATGGCGTCAAGTGCACCATAAGCATTTTCAATCTGATTACGTTTCGACACCAAATTGTTGTATGTGGCCCAAATGGTTATCATTAGCAGAGCCCAAATAATTAGTATAATGGTGATTTCCATAGAGTGATAATGGATAAAAATACAAAATTATTTAAAAGCGAACTATATTAATAAATTCACGGTTGAAAAACAGTATGTGAATGATGCACGTTAATACAGGATTTATATAACGTACATGGCTTTGAGGAAACGTAATTTAGTTATCTAAAACAGCAACTAATAATGAATATATGAAAACAATATTAATTCTGGGCCTTGCTACTACCTTGTTTTGTAGTTCATGCGCCACCATATTCGGAGGTAAATTAACCGTTTGTCAGCGTGAAAGAAAATCACATAATCAACCAGCAAAAAAAATAAGGCCGGTAGCCTTCGCATTTGATGCGTTGTTTTTTCCTGCGCTGATATATGATTTTGCCAATGGTGCAATTTACAAACCATGCAATAAGACAAGATGCACTTATTCATTCGCTGCAAAATAGTTTGTTGCTTAATTTAAAGTAAGCTGTAAGGATGAGCAAAATTGTTCTATCCTACCTTTTCCCCATTTCAAAAATCTATTATCTTTGAACTCTAATATCTAGTAAAGTTCATAATAAATATATTTTATCCGGTATGAAAAATTTTATAAAGCAGTTTTTGAAAGGAACATTTGTTTTAGCAGCTTTTTTAGGAATGAATAAAACAGGGGTTGCACAGGCTCCCACGCAGATATTTAATTTGCCTCCTGTTAATGAGTTTAGCCAGAGTATTGTTATGAAAGGCTATAACAAAATTTGTCCCCAAAATGATCAGTATGAATTAACCCTCGCCGGTGGTAAAGATGGAAACCCTAATGTTTTTTTGTATTCAACAGATTATTCCACTTTTTTTTCACTGATTTATCATCCCGCAATGTTAGCTATCAACGCAGCAGGCCGCGAGATTACCGGTATCTGCCAAAAAGCAGGGTCTAATTCAATATTCTACGTAATGTATAAAGATGGAACTGTTGAGGAATGGCAAATGTCAGGTTGCCCGCCTGTTTTTACAAAGTTAGAAACATTTAGTCCCGTACCGGCAAATTACCCGTCCGGGCCTGTTGTTGAAAGTATTCAAGGCGATAAAATTTATGTTAAGGAAACCGGATGGATAGAAACTACCATTGATACCGGGAAAACATGGCTGGTTGATACTGTTGGATTAGGTAGAAATTGCAATGTGAATTCACAATCAATAGATACCAACCAAACTGCTTATGTGTTAAGTACTGATTATAGTACACATCAAGGTTTATATGCTCAATTGACAAATTCAAATACGTGGACTAAAGTCACAGGATACACCGGCAGTTCTTCAGGTATAGTATGGATTGACAGTAAAAATACTTTTTGGATTTCGGACGGCGGCGCAAATTTCTATTGCAGTATTAACGGAGGCCTGAGCTTTACATCACATCCTGCACCCGCTAATAATATTATTAAAATATGCGACGATGCATTTGGGAATGTTTTTTGTACAAATGGCCAAAAAATGTGGCGCTCGGCCGACAGCGGGGCCACTTGGACAAGAATAGCTGCCTTTCTTTCCAATGAAGTTTTTGATTCAACGGCCAATCAAATATTTAATGATATTTCAGCAGACAGCATAGTAACAATTGCTTCAAACTATGGTTTGTACACCAGTGGCGACCATGGTAATACTTGGAAAACGGATAGTGCAAAGGCGACAACCGTTTGGGGCTATCAACAGTACCCCAACGGGAGAAAAGTAATCACAACTCCGTTGGCTACGTATCTTCAAAAGAAAGGAGATTCCACTTGGACCCAGACTTATCCTGTAGGAAAATATTACCCTTATAATTACATTTATAATAATAATCCTCAGAATGGCCCAACACATAAAATTTATCAGGACGCTTCGGGGCATTTGTTTATGCAAGGATATTATCAAATTGGCAGTTCATTTAATACCATTTATAATGTAGTGAGAAGTAACGACAGCGGCTCCACCTGGATAGAAGATACCCTCGGATTTATGCAAATGGCAACCCTTGCAAACGGGAGTAGTGTTTATTATGCAGATTCAATGGGAACGCAACACATAGGTATTCCCGGCTCCACAAACATGGTTTATTCCAAAACGCTTTCAGGCGGATGGGTTGCAGATACCCTTGGGTTGGGTGCCGAACACATGATTATGGCTACGGCATTTACAGATGCTCACGGCTATGTGTATGCGTCCGGTTCCTCGCCTTATACAACGCACAGCAATGGAGTAGTGGTTCGCCGACCAATAACCGGTGGTAAATGGGTTGTTGATACTACAGGTTTAAGCCAGGAGCCTATAGCCATTTTAGCAAAAGACGGAAAAGGAAATTTAATGGGGTATGTAAACAGTTCTTACAGCCATACATACTCACCAATGATGTTTGAACGCATTGCAGCCACAGGTAAATGGAAACAAACCAATACACCTTCGGGCTATCAAGATGTGCAAACTCTTACGGGTACTGCAACAGGCGGCTGGCTTGCTTACACCAATTTCTTTTGGGGGAATTTCGGCTTTCCGTATTATACCAACGGCGGAGTTTCCTGTTCATCCGATTCAGGCAACACGTGGAACCTGTTGGGGCTGGATAGTATTTATATTAACCAAGTGGAAGCCGTTGGCGACACTGCCTTTCTTTTGAGTGACGCAGGTCTTTATAAAACCACAGGCTGCAACGATTATCCAAATCTTAAGGCAGGGTTAGCAAGTGAATATGGGGTTTTTTGTAATGGCAAAAGCGACGCGATAATTGTAACAGCGGTATATCAGGGAACCGCGCCTTATACCTATTCATGGGCTCCTTCAGGCGGAACCAATTATTATGCCAACAACCTTTCAATAGGAACCTATACTTGCACAATAACCGATGCCCACAATTTAACAACGTATGTTACTGCAACGCTAACACAACCTACTACAGTAGTAGCGGTGCGCGATTCAGTTGCCGACAACGGAAGTTGCAATGGAGTGGCAGGGGTTGCCGTAAATGGAGGTACACCGCCGTATACCTATTCATGGTCGCCGGGTGGGCAAACTACCGACACGATTAAAAACCAATGCGTGGGAAATTACTGTTGCACCATAGTAGATAATAATGGATGTTCTCAAACTATTTGCATCACTGTTAATTTAACAACGGGAGTAAAAAATATAGCGTCCGTTGCATCTGCAGATATGTATCCAAACCCGAGCGACGGAAACTTTATCGTTTCTATTACGAATTACGAATCAGCAATTGCGAAAGGTAATTGCAGTTTGCAGATTAAAGATTTAGCAGGAAGGATAGTTCAATCATTCAACATTACAAATTCAACCACCAACATTCAAGCTACGGGCCTGAGCAACGGAGTTTATTTTTGGGAAGTTTATTCCGGAAACAAGCTTATAGATAAAGGCAAGATAGCGGTGGTGAAGTAGAGAGTTGAATTATTAAATTAAAAAAGCCGTCACGATTCTGTAACGGCTTTTTTTAGTTTGAAATAGAAAACCGGTTTATTTCTTTTTCTTGGTTTTTTTACCTGCCGCGCTTACATCAAGTGCTTTGGCATCGGTCAATAATTTTACAACATCATCATGGCCAAAATTATAAGCTACTGACAGAGCGGACATGCTTATAGTCACGAAATTTTCGCCATCGTTGAATCCTCCTTCGCAAACAGGGGTTAAATCAACTTTCGCATCAATAAGGGCTTTTACAAGTTTAGCACTGCCTTCTTTGCAGGCAACCATCAATACCGATATTTTTTTCAGATCGCCATTAAAGTCAAGGTCAATAGTGCCGCCATGCCAGTTTGTAACGTGGGTAGTTTTGCCTTTTACCCCGTTTTTTTGTACTAAACCTCCTATTGGAACAATGGTGTTAACATCGGCACCGGCAGCTATTAAAGCAATTGCAGCATCCTGGCAGTTAATATCATCAGCACACAACCAGAGGGCTGTCCAGCCATTAACTGATTTGGCTTTCACATCTGCTTTTGCATTTATCAATGCAATTACTGCATCATTGCGGCCATTTTTTGCGGCCATCATCATAGCTGTAACATTGGCAGGTGCAATGGTTGCATTCACATCTGCTTTGGCATTTATTAATACAGTTACCATATCACCAATGGATGAGTAGTCACTTTCTTTCGGGTCGGTGAAACGGTGGTTGAGTACTAATCCGGCTTTTTGAAAATATGGAGTTTGAGATTTAACTAAGGCTACCTGTTCGGCAGGTGTTTTGCTGCCTTGTACCAATGTATAAAGACAAGTCATACCACTGGCATCTTTTTGATTTGGATCAGCACCCGCGTCAATCATTTCTTTCAGGGCGGTTGCATTGCAGCCACAAAGGCTTCCAAGCCACAGAGCAGATTGTCCTGCATTATTTACGGCTTTAACGTCGGCACCGGCAGCAAGCAAAATCTTTATCGATTCTGGTTCGCCCTGCATGGCCGCAGACATGAGCGGAGTGGAGCCTACTTTATTTTTTAAATTTACATCGGCCTTAGCATCAACAAGTGCCTGAACTGCATCGGGCCACCAAACGGCTCCGAATAGAACAGAATTACCGGAAGCATCGGGGTTGTTTACATTGGCTCCGGCTGCAATGGCAGTTTTAATGCCGGGTACGTCGTGCGACATTACTGCTTTGGTTAGGTCGGCATTGGCATCGGCAAATACAAAGGAAACAGAGGAAAGAATTACCGCTGAAAGGGCAATACCTTTTTTAATGGGATTTAATTCCATGGGGTTTTAAAGTTAATTGGGTTTGAAATAAATTTTCATAGGCACACCACAAAAGTAATAAAAGAATAATACTGAAAAAAAACAGTTAAAATTGTTTTAATTCAGGTTGAAAATGAGGTCGATTGTATTGTTTTTTTCTGAAAGAAGCCATTTCAAATATTCATAATGGCTGCATATCAATTCAATTGGCCCCGTACCCGCTAAGCTTTGCTTAGTGCGCGTGTAAATGGTAAGTTGCGCTTACCAATAAAAAAGATAAAATAGTATATTTTGGGTTAAGGTTTCAAAGTTCTATAAAATTAAGTGATGGAATGTAAGTTGAAGCACATCTTCAAAGGTTAATAGCCCACGAAGTGCAACTTCGTGTGCCGGGAGTGCAGTGGTTAGTTTTCGATTATACATCATAATGTGTTGAATGTCTGTAGTATTTTTATATGCAATGAACTATTTATATATATAAACATATATGTGTAAACAAATTTGTTTATATTTGTGAAATGGAATATAAACAGTCTATATCTGAAGACATTCATCCGGGAGAAATTCATCCGGGTTTACTAGTTGCATTTATACTGAAAAAACGAGGCATTGGAAAATCGAAATTTGCTATTTCGCTGCAGGAATACCCGCAAACATTTAGCTCAATTACTTCGGGCAAGCGAAGTATGAATACAAAGTTGGCATTAAAAATTGAAAGAGCACTTAACCTGAGAGAGGGCTATTTAATGACCCAGCAACTATATTATGATATTGAAAAAATAAAAGAAAAGGAAGACAAGCCCCATCCTGATTTAAGCAAAATAAGACGTATATTATTTTGGGATACAAAGTTTGAAAAAATAGATTGGATAAAGTACAAAGACTCTATTATAAAAAGGGTATTTGAAAGAGGCGACGATGAAGAAAAAAATGAGATAGTCCGGTTTTACGGGAAAGGAACCGTTGCAAAAGTTTTAAATGAAAAAGAAGAAGCTTTATTATAATACCATAACACCTTTGCTACATAAGGTTTTAAAAACCATTATGGATTCTGAGGAGTTTCAACCATTTCGCCTGGTTGGGGGCACTGCCATGAGTTTACAGCTTGGCCACAGGGAGTCGGTAGACATTGATATATTTACCGATGCACCTTACAGGTCGATAGACTTTGGGCGTATAGATACTTTTTTGCGTTCCAAGTTTGCTTATGTAAGTACAAGTAACGACAATATTGTTGGCATGGGAAAGCCATATTTTGTTGGCGAAAGCAAGAAGGAAAGCATAAAACTCGATATTTTTTATACCGATGAATATATCCAGGACCCTGTTGTGATTGATGGAATCCGTATGGCTTCCATTGAAGAAATTATAGCTATGAAAATAGATGTAATATCAAGAACCGGCAGAAAAAAAGATTTCTGGGATATTCATGAGTTGAAGGACAAGTATACTTTAAAACAAATGCTCGAATTGCATATGAAACGCCATGAGTATACCCACAATGCTGATTTAATAAAAATGAAATTGGAAGATTTCTCAAAAGCAGACCTCGATAATGATCCAGTTTGCTTAAAAAATAAAAAATGGGGTTTAATAAAATTTGATATCAGTGATTTTGCTTGGACAGAGAGTTGTCCAATTGTAAAAAAACAGCACTTGAATATAAGCCTTGAAGCAAATGTTTCTTACAGGCTGTATGTAAAGGAAGGTATTGATTATTTTAACACTCTGCCGCATTTTCGTTACAATTCGGATTTCTTAGGAAAGCAAATAATGCTGAATTTGAAAAATAATGCCGGTCAAATGTATAGTACTCCTATGCATTTTGACAAAGAGGGGCAGACTTATCATTCTTTTATAGGCACCCTCACTGATTCGATAAAAGACTATACCTTTTATTATATAGAAATAATTAGCCAAGAGGATGTAAAGTTTGAGTTTTGGCTTGAAGACCAGGAAGGCGGGTTTATGCCCTTTTAAATGTAAAGCGGGTGATGTTACGCCCGCCTGAATAAATCTTTCGGGCAGACCTAACTAAAAAAAGGCTGTGCTAATTTGTTAGTTAGCGGTATAAGCTAATAAGTGGGAACATTGCAACTTTGCAACGTAAAATTGCAGTGTGCTAAAGGGTAAGATAAGGAAAGAAAGAGAGTAGGGGATAGCGGTTTATCAGGTGAAAGACATGATAACCGTTAGCAATGAAAAGAACAGCATGATGCATAAAACAACACCAATGCGGTGCTTGGCACTTTTGTCGACGACTTCGTTCTTAAAGAAAATAATAGTATTATTCATACATTGTTAATAAGTTAAAATTGATAACAGGTCGTTAATCAATCGGGTACAATATAATAATATATCTTATTAACAATAACTGATGCAGGTCAGGATTATGTAATGAATGAGCCAAAAAGGTCATTTTCAGGGGATTTTAATTTTAATTTTTTCTGATTTTCCTATAATTCATCTGTTTAAAGTGGCTTAAAAGGGTATAATTTTGCCGGGCATTTAAAGTTCAGGTTTTACTCTTTTTGCTTTAAGTATTGATTTATAGATGGTTGATGCGGATATAATTGCGGCCGATTGAAGCTAATACCATTTATCCGCCAACTGAGGAAAGCGAAGTATTAGTGTAAACAATATATTAAGGCGAGGTAGGCAGAATTTTGGCTAGTTACCATAAAAGCCCGATAGAAGGGTTGAATTATGTGACAAAAGTTACATTTTGTGAGATGGCTGCTAAAAATCATGAAAAAAAAATATTTTTTTTAAAAAAACTAAGCCAAATCATGTTGTGGAGAAATAAAAAGTACTAATCTTACAATGCTTCCTTTAACGAGGGGGTGGACGGGAGGAACTAGCTTCCTTTCTCCATCCCTTTTTTTTATTCCCTTAAATGAAGAAGGGAAGCCCTGATAATCAGAACTTCCCAGCAAAAATAAAGTTTAATAAATGGTTTAGCCGGTTAGGGTTAATAGCTTGGTTTATGGGTATCGTGGGCCACATCAATGCTATTAATAATGCCCATTACGCCATCAACTTGCTGCACCATGGCGGCAATTACCATTTTCTGATACATCCACTGAACAATGCCATTAAGGGTTACATATCCGTTTTTAACGAATACCCTTACATCGTCGATTGGGGTGTGGGAATACCAGGTTAAAGTACTAAGGATGCTTGCTTTTATTGCATCATCCGGATTGGTAGGGTCCTTTGCATCCAGCGAATTAAGCGCCGCCAGATGGCTTTTGTCAAAAGTTAGTGTTGTAACTTTTGAACTGTTAACGCTTCCTTTAACATTCATAAGTTTAAGTATTGTGATTACACCCTATTATAACGGTATAAAAGTAGGGATGTTACAAAAGTTGATTTAAATCAGGTTAATTTAAAGTTAAAAAGATTATACCTGGTTATATGAATGGTTGAAAGGCTTACTGAATAAGCCCTTAAGGCCTTTAGGTAAGCTAGGCAAGATTAGGGAGGAATATGAATCCTCCCTGAATCGTGGGGAACAGTAATTTTCAGGAACTTCCTTTAACGAGGAGTGTGCTTGGTTTCGCCGAACGAGAACAAAGATAAGTACTATTGCATCTTTTATTCTTAAATCGAAGTTGAGTTATTAATGCAATAATGTTAATAAAGGTGAGGATGCCAATTGCAAAACGGGTGGTGTGTAAACTGCTTAATTATAGGTAGGTAGCAAGATAAATTAATCGCCGGTAGGCTGAATGGCGCTGGTTTCCACCATTAGCATCACTGTTTTTTTGGGTGCACGCGGACGGTGCATTACTCCTTTTGTGATGGTGGTGCCTTGCCCCGGGTTGAGTTCAATAGTCATGTTTTCCAAGTCAATTAATAACTGCCCTTCCAGCACAAAAAAGAATTCATCGTCGTTATCATGCTTGTGCCAGTGATATTCTCCTTCAACAATGCCTACCCGAACAACGCTTTCATTCACTTGGGTTAGGGTTTGGTTGAACCATTTGTGTTTGCACTCTCCTACTATTTTTGGAATATCAATCAACTCTAAATGCTTGTATTTAATATCGAGATGGGTGTTGTATTTGCTGAAATCGGGTTCCATGGGTTGGGTGTTTTTGAAGTTGTAAACAAAGATAGAGGAACTTTAATATCACTGCACAATCTCAGATTATTATATAGCTTCGCTGCAATAAAAAATCCTATATGAATAAAATTACATTTCTTTTTAGTGCTGCCATCTTATTATCGGGAGCAACTGCATTTGGCCAAATTACCACTGGCAATGAAAAAGCCAGATTTACTAAATTTCCGGTTGGGTTTACTACACACAAAGCAGATGCCTGGTTAAGTAAATACGACAGTGTTTATGTTTGGCTGTTCGATACCAATACGGAGTCATGGTACACACAAGCCCACGATAAAGAGGTTAATTTTGTATATGATGCAAACGCCAATGTTTTAAGTTATACCGACATTACATTTAATGGAACCACTTGGGTGAACAGTTATAATATTGCTCAAACATTTAATGCAAATAATAAGATATTAAGCCAAACCTCACAAAGCTGGAATGGTTCGGCATGGGTGAACAGCGGCAATGCAGTATGGTCTTACGATGGAAGTGGCAACAATACTTTATTTGTATCGCAATCGTGGAGTGGTAGCGCATGGACCAAT
This sequence comes from uncultured Bacteroidota bacterium, assembly GCA_903901055.1. Taxonomy (GTDB): domain Bacteria; phylum Bacteroidota; class Bacteroidia; order JABEUT01; family JABEUT01; genus JABEUT01. The sequence goes on along the minus strand of CAIUPO010000009.1, from coordinate 1,755 downwards.
AGTAATCAGACTATATACAGCTTTACAGCCTCAAACCTCGACACGAATACATTAGATCAAACATGGAGCGGCAGTGCATGGACCAACGTTCAATTGCAAAGAAATATGTTCGATGCAAACAAAAACGACACCTCTTCAATTGTATATAGCTGGAGCGGAAGTGCCTGGACCAATAGTCAGTGGCAGGAAAAGAGTTATAACAGTTTAAATAAAGCATCTTCTATAATTGATTACAACTGGAGCGGCTCAGCATGGCAAAATGGCAATTATTACCTTTATTTATATGACGGGCATAATAACCTCGGGACCTTTATGCAACAAAGCTGGACTGGCTCTGCATGGCAAAATGGCCGTATTCAAACCTGTACTTACGATGTAAATAACAATAATGTGAATACCCTCGAGATGGATTGGATTGGAAGCGCATGGGTAAACTCACAATTCTGGACAAGTACTTACAATGCAAATAACCAACAGACCTCTCTGCTAAATCAGGTTTGGGCTAGCAACCAATGGTATAATTTCCAAATTCTGAAATGGGGTTACGATGCAAATTATATGAAACAATACACTACCATAGTAGATTATGATTATTACACCCACAGGCAACATGATGGAGATAGCACGTATTACTATCATATAGATGTATTGGGCATAAATAATTTGAACGCCAATAACGATAATGTAAAAGTTTATCCTAACCCAAGCAATGGCCGCTTTACCATAGAATGGAAAGCTGTGCAGGAAAAAACCAGATTTGCAGTTTACAATTCTTTAGGTCAGGAGGTGAAAAATTTTGAATTGAATGGACTCAACAATGGTGTAGATATGAGCGGAAGCCCTTCAGGTATTTATCTATACCGTGTTATATCACCAAAGGGAGAAATTATTTCCACCGGGAAAATAGATTTGGAAAAATAAGCGTTTAATTAGTACACTCGGCAAAGCCCTCCAAATACTGCAATAGAGTTGGAGGGTTTTGTATTTGAGTTAAATGAAATAAAATAGGCGTATCTTTGAATAATGAAAAAACCTAAAGCCGCACGGCGGCGGATCCGTGCCGCGAAATACCAGGAGAAACTTATCCAAAGCGCTTCCTTTTCAGATATGATGAAGGCAAGTGTGGAAGCGGCACATAAAAAGGCGAGAAAGAAGAAAGAGAAGGGGGAGTAGTATCCCGAACTGTAAAAAAAAATCCTGCACCGTTTCCGAATGCAGGATTTAAATAAATAGGATTTCTTGTTATCTCTGAATTACCAATTTTCCTGTTCCAAGCATGGTGCCGTCCTTCGAATAAACTTTATATAGGTAAACTCCGTTTGAATACGTATGCATATCAATGGTATTGTCGGAATTAATATTGGCGAGGGTTTTGGTAAATAGTTTTTCGCCAAAAATATCATAAACTGCGATTGTGGAATTTCCGGTGTGCGTATTGGAATAAACGTATGCAATCGGTTAATAATTCCACAAACTTACATAATAATTTGATTCCAAAGTACTTTTTTAACTGGGAAGTAGCTCAATTAGCTTGTTGGCTTTGTGGTCAGGAAGTTTAGTGAGCGTGGTTTTCAGCCATTGCAGGGGTTCTACACCTCTGAGTTTGCACGTACCCATGAAGGAATAGAGCATAGCAGAACGCTGTGCCGCCTCATGGCTCCCCGCAAAAAGGTAATTCTTCCTGCCCAGTGCAACAGGGCGTATCACGTTTTCTACCAGGTTATTATCTATTTCCAACTTGCCATCCGTTGTATA
>CAIUPO010000008.1 GCA_903901055.1 uncultured Bacteroidota bacterium | reverse complement strand
TTTTTATCTTTTTTGTTTGCGTTTTTTATAGTTTGATGATAGTTATCATTGTCAAATGCTAAATAATTTGTATTTTCGCAGCCCATTAAAAAAAATACGTCTATGAAAAGGTTATTTATTTTCTCAATTTCAGTTGCTTCTGTCGTAATGGTTGCATGTAACCGCGACCAATTGGCTCAACAACAAAGCCAGATTTCAGGTTTAAAGAAAGAAGATTCAATCCGTTTAAGGCAGATTGAAGCGAAAGATTCTTCTTTATCCTTTTTCATTAAAACTATTAACCGTATTGAAATTAACCTTGACACAATCAAGCAAAGAGGTAAGATTCTTTCATCTGCCGGTGAATCCAAGAGGGATACTGCAGCTATTATGTCTGATTTAAATGCGATTAGCGATCTTATTGTGCAAAATAGCCGTGATATGGCCGCTTTAGAGAGGAAACTCCGTAACAGCAACGCAAAAAATGGCGATTTACAGGGAATCATTGTTCGTTTAAAAAAGGATATTGCTGATAAAGACCAGCAAATTGCCGACCTCCAAAAGAACCTTGCTGAAACAAACACCGCTTTGCAGGGTGAAATCAAGAAGTTGAATGATACCATCAGAGTGGCAATGTCTCAACGTACTCAAATCGGAAATATGACTACCGAAATGCATACTGTTTATTATACTTTCGGTAAGAATAAAGACCTGCAGACAAAAGGAATTATCACCAAACAGGGTGGTTTTATCGGACTTGGAAAAACTGCTGTTCTTAACTCAAGCATTGACAATACTAAGTTTACAGAAGCTGATATGACAACGTTAACATCGATCTCCCTGGGAGGTAAACTGGATAAGGTTGTTACTAACCACCCTGCAAGTTCTTATAAAGTTACTATGGGAGCTAAATCAGATGAAATTACCATCAAGGATGCTCAAGCATTCTGGAGCAAATCTAAGTACTTTGTAGCTATAATTAAGTAAGGAAAAAACTTCTTCTTTTATAAGAAAGGCTCTTCATCAACGAAGAGCCTTTTTTATTGCGGCCCCACTGTGGCAAGTATCTTCTGCAACAAATCAAACGCTTGTTTATCGTCAGGGTATTTTTTAATTACTATTTCAAGGTAATCGCGTGCTTTATAATATTGCTTTTGGAAAATGTACCATCCGGCAGTATTCATTAGCGCTTGGCGGTCGTCAGGGTCATAAGAGAGCGCTTTATCGTAGTCTTCTTTTGCTTGTTGGCTATGTCCTTTTTGTAACTCCAAAAAACCTTTATTGGTGTAGGCAGAAACATATTCTGGGTTTTGACTGAGGATGTATTTATAAATCTTTTCAGACTCATCATTTCTGCCTAATAATCCTGCGCTAACGCCCAATTTATTTTGGAAATCTAAAATATAAGGTGCTAATTCTGTTGCACGTTTATAGAATGAATACGCATTTGAAAAATCTTTCATTTGAAAATAAGCCTCCCCAATCCGGTAGGAAGTCCACGCATCTGAATTGCTGTAGTCCTGATGTTTTAAAATACTATCCAGCAAATAGCGTGGAGTTTCAACTCCAACATAATAAAGGAGTTTTTGATAATCGAGTTTGTAAAAACTAATATCTATAAGAGGTGAAAAATTCTTCTTTATATCCACAGGAGATGCATCAGAGAAATAGTGCTTGGCAGAGTCAAGTAACAATGGCCTGTCAGACTCAAAACTTGCAAACTGCTGAATGAATGCCCTGCCAATTGTAGCTTGTGAAGGATTAGGATTGTTTACATCATATAGGGTTATGAATTTCTTTATCTTCCGTTTATCAACATTTTTATTGGGAATACGAATGTAATGGTCAGTTGTAACCACATGGGGGATATCAATGGTATTGCCTTTAGGCATGTGGCATTCTATGCAGTTGGTATTGAGTTTTTCAGTCGTTTCTGCCGTTCTCAGATAAACTCTGCGGTTTATAATTTCTTTGCAAAAATTATTTTTCTTTTCGCTATGGCAACTTTGGCATATAGTATTGAAAGAACTATCTTTTGCAGAACGTACATCCTCATGCGGATTATGGCAGGTTAAGCAGGTTAACCCTTCTTTATAGGGTTTTAAAGATTTAGATTTTTCTCCATTACTTAGGCTTTGCAAATAGCATTTACTCATCTTCAACCGTGCAATGTGCGATGCCATAATGTATTCATCTTCCATACCTTCATATTTTGGCATAAACACATCTTCCACATCGGAAAGTTTCATTCCAGGCCTGAAATCATAAAATGATTTCCCTGGTTTCAAAACGGCATTCCCTTGCAGGTGGCAGCGTTGGCAAACATCTACCTGCAAGTCTAAAGACAGTTTGGCAGGGTTTACAATAGTATAATCTATCTCTTTTGTTGTATCAACTTTATGCCCGAGTTGAACAGCCTGTACATGCAAACTTCCCGCCCCATGGCAGCGCTCACAGGCTATTCCATTGGGCACACCGGAGAACTTATTGGTTGAACCCTGAACAAATTGTGGAAATGAATTATGGCAATTCATACACTCCAAACCAACTTCGCGTGAGAAACGTGAATTGAATCCATCCGAAAAACCGGGTGCTAAATCCCATTTACCTTCTTGGGTGTAAAATGTAATCGGTGCCTGGTATAAATAACCATTTACCCTATAGATATGAGAATTGGTGTGCTGACCTGAGCCAATGATATAATTGATTTGTTGCTCCCGCTTATAAATAGTATCATTAAAACTTAACTCTATATTACGCAACTCATACGGAGTATATTTCAACCGGAATTCCAAAACATAAAGGCTGTCTTTTTTCCAGAATGGATGATAATAGAAATTTTTAGCTGAATCATATACCACCTCATGAGGTCCGAACTTAGCAGAACTCTTGGTTTTGCTGGCAATATCAAAGGATTTGCCCATACCTGTATGCATAAAGGAACTATGTATTTCCTGGTGGCAAAGCATGCAAGTACTAGCTCCGACATACTTTACCGTGTCATTTATATTTAAATAATGACGGGCTGTATCAAGGATGGAAAGTAGAGAAGCTTTTGTTGTTTTTGCAGGTGTATGGCATTGAATAACTGAAAGCGTTACCAATCCGGAGAGGCAAATAAAAATGATGATTCTTATTCTGGCAACTTTGCTCTTCACTCCGGTTTTTTTTCTTCGTCTTTCTTTGAATATTCTTTAATGATTAACCTGATAAGGCCGAATACCCCAATAAACACAAGCAATGCAATGGGTGCAAAAAGGAACAGGAACATGTATGAAATAGGAGGGAAAAGGAGTATGTGCATTATTGTATGGTAGTTCGTTGGGTTGAAATTTCGTTTATCGTATTCCTGATTTGTGCCATAGTGTATTTGGGCAAAGTTATAACGTTTGACGCAGCAACTAATGGGAAAAGCGAAAAACAATCTTTCAGTAATCCTTTGCTTTCGGCTAAAGCAAGGAGCTCAAAGACATAATTTACTCCAATAAATTCACTCGAAAAGCAGGCAGTGAAAAACTCCCTGACAGGGGAGAGGCAGGTCATTTCTGTCCCGGTTAAGGGTTGTAAATCCTTAAAAATTGTATTGAGCAATATGTTAGGGGAAGCTGCTTCATTTCCTGCTATTGGCATCGTATTCTCACTTACCCGAACAAAAACAGAAGGAATATTTTTACGCATTATAGTATTGATAATCCTATCAACATGCGTTCCACAATCAACTTTGCCTGTTGAAAGGGAATAGTATTTACCCCAATAAACTAAAGCTATGTGTGGTGGTGTTTCATTAATCCCTATCAGTACCAGCCAAAGTCCGGTATTAAATTCTTTTTCAGATTTAACCGAAGAAACTTCAAATGAAAAAGTATTTTCGTTTTCTGTAAAAATCATACTTTATAGCTTCCTTTGAACACCATTGTTGCCGGGCCTTCCAGCCAAATATTTTTAAATCCTGTTTTATCTTTTACAAACCAAACTTTCAGCATTCCGCCCATGGTTTGAATATCGCAATAGTCTATAGCAGTTGCAAGTCCTTTACTTGATACTACCAGCGCAGTTGCCACTGTTCCTGTTCCACAGGAGAGTGTTTCATCTTCCACACCACGCTCATAAGTCCTAAGTAATGGCGGGTTTCCTGCAGATACTTCTACAAAATTTACGTTGATACCTTCCTTTTTAAAAGGCTCACGGTTTCGGATTGTGCGTCCATCAATATTTACAGGTATTCTCATCGCGTTTTTTACAAAGGTTACATAATGCGGCGAGCCTGTATTCAAGGTGTAAAATGTTTTATGGTCATGAATTATTGCAACGTCCTTCATCTTAAGTTTAACTGTATCCTTATCTGTAAATACAGCCTCATGAGCCCCATCTATCGCTACAAACTTTGCTGTCTTACCTTTGAATACTCCAAGTTCTTTTGCAAGATGGGTAATGCACCTGCCGCCATTGCCACACATGCTGCTTTCGTTGCCATCGGCATTGAAATAAACCATTTCAAAATCGTAGCCTTTCTTTTTTTGAATCAGCATCAAACCGTCAGCACCAATGCCAAAGTGGCGGTCGCAAAGCTTCTTCCATAAATCAGGATTTTTTGCCTTTAAAGCTTTATCCCGATTATCAATTATAATGAAATCATTTCCGGTTCCTTCGTATTTATAAAATTCAATTTTCATAGTCCCATTTTTTTTAGCATTGCTTTATCTGTAACCCGTTCAAAAGGTTTGTACTCGTCGGTATATTCTACTTTAAAAGCGTTTTGGGCCATTAAGAAGTAATAGCTCCCGTCCTGTTTAACAAGGTTGGCGGCGGCCACAGGATTTAAGCCATACAGCACTATTTTTCCTTTCGACATTTTATATCCTTTATAATTTAATGGCGATTTCCAGAATTCAATCCTGAAATATACAGGTTCTTTCGGGTCGCCTACATCGCTCATGGATGCAAGCGTTGAGTCGGTTTCTTCTGTTTTTATATTCCTTGATGCAGTATCTTTATTCTTCATCGGTGCAGAAATAACAGACACAAGCTGGTTCGTCATAACAACAACATCACTGTCTTGGGTGGAGTTTAGTCTTGCCGTATTCCCGCCTTGCCCATTTATCTGTTTTGAATTATCTAGGTTAGCTGCGGTTCTTGCTGCCGCTACCGGCGTTGATTTTGAATTTCCAACAACTGGAATGGAAGTAACCTTTTTAGCATCCGGAACCAATTTGCCTTGTATACTATCCAGCCGTTGCGATAGCTGGCTTTGCTTCAAGTTGATTTTGTTAAGGCTAATATGAAGTTCCTTAAACTGTCCAATCAATGTCTTAATGGCAACGCTGAATAAAACACCAACAGTTACACCAACAAAAAGGCCGCCAACAAAAATCAGTATTTTATTTTTCATTCTTTGAATCCCTGTCAGTAAAAACAGGAGCGCAAAGTTAACAATTTTTCACAGTTAATAAATGTTAAAGAATTCACTATTTACAGGGCTTCCCACGATATTTGCATCAGAAATAACCACTAAAAATTTTATTATATGAAGACAATCAGAAAATTTTTATCCGTATTTGCAATCGCCCTTATTGGTGGCGGAACAGCTTTAACATTCGATCATTACTATTTTCAAAAAGCCAATAGCAATCAATTTGCGGCTAATAACTCCTCTGCTATCCCTATAAAACTGGCATCGCTGACAACTGCTATGCCTGAAATGAACACCGATTTTGTTGCCGCCGCGCAAAAGACAGTTCCGGCTGTTGTATATATTCAGGCTAAGGTTGAAATGGAAAGGCAACGTTCCAACAATCCGTTATGGGATTTCTTCAACGGACAAGCCCCTCAAGGCATGATGGAAGGCCAAGTAAGCGGCTCAGGCGTTATTGTTTCTGCCGATGGATACATTGTTACCAATAACCACGTGGTTTCCGAGGCCGGAGAGATTCAGGTTACTATGAGCGACAAGAAAAAATACACTGCCAAAGTAATAGGAAAAGACCCTGAAACCGATTTAGCTTTACTTAAAATAGATGCCAAAAACCTTATTCCTATTGAATATGGAAATTCCGATGACGTGCTGGTAGGGCAATGGGTACTGGCAGTTGGAAACCCTTATAACCTCACATCCACCGTTACCGCAGGTATTGTTAGCGCCAAAGGCCGTAGTATGGATATATTGCCAAGGGAATTTGCAGAACGAAAAATTAATCCGATAGAATCCTTTATACAAACAGATGCAGCCGTTAACCCGGGTAATAGTGGAGGGGCACTTGTAAATAATTCCGGACAACTAATAGGTATCAACTCAGCCATTGCATCTAATACAGGCTCTTATACCGGGTATTCGTTTGCTATTCCGGTAAATCTTGTTCGTAAAGTAGTTGGCGATTTGCTGGAATACGGCAAAGTACAACGGGCTTTTATCGGGGTAAGTATTAAGAATGTGGATGAAGATATGGCAAAAACTGCAGGGCTTAACACCATTAATGGCACGTATGTGCAATCGCTGCTTCCTTCTGGTGCCGGTGAGGCTGCCGGAATTAAACAAGGTGATATTATTGTAAAAATCGGAGACCAGGATGTAGCGGATGTTTCGAGCCTTGAGGAAAATATTGGCGGACACAGGCCGGGCGATAAAATTACTGTAACAGTTAGCCGCGATGGAAAACTTATTGAACTGCCCGTAACCTTGCGTAACATTGACGGCACAACGGCTGTAGTTACCAATGCTTCAAATTCCACCGAAGCGGTTTCAGCATTAGGTGCTTCACTCGTTCCGTTATCCGACGATGAAAAAAAGACATTAAAGTTGGAAGGCGGTGCTAAAGTTGAAGAACTAGGTGAGGGCACTTTCAAAGAAATTGGAATAAAGAAAGGATTTATCATCACGAAATTAGACCGCCAGCAAGTAAACTCACCCGATGATATTAAGAGTATCCTCGATGAAAAAACGGGTGGTGTATTGGTGGAAGGTATTTACCCCAATGGTATGCGGGCTTATTATGCCTTTGGAATGTGATAATAAGTTGTCAGTTGGCAGTAATCAGTGGTCAGATTTAACAATAAACCAAATCACTGCCTGACAACTGACTACTGAAAACTATTAAGATAGGTTAGGTTGATGTGTGTAAACCTCCGCCCAAATGGGTGGAGGTTTTTTGTTGAAGCCATCATACCTTTGTACCACTTTAGTTTTTTGAATGACTATATTTTTTAATTTTGTTGAATAAATGGAGAAGTGTGGACAATCCCAAAAATATTATTTGGAAAATGAGAGTTGTAATCTATTTGTTTTGTCTTTTGTGTTTAGTTTCCTGCCACGGGAAACAGGAAGATGATGATTATATTGAAACGTACCACTCCGGTCATTTGTCAGATTCAGTTAGAAAATCATTAAACGGGACATATATCTATAAATATGACAACGCTATTAACAAGGTGAATAGAAAAGTAACTGTGCGGATACATTGGTTGAATGATTCCCTCTTCACTTTTGATTTTAGGATTGCTTGCAATGGAATGAAAGAGGACTCTATTATTGGTATAGCAAAATATGACAGTACTTCGTATACGGCTACATGTAAAAGTACTAATCGCAATAACCTTTTGTTTAATTTTTCGCCTGGTGCACCTTTAGGTGATCTAACTATTGATGGTTACTATAACGTAGAGATGCTTCCTTGCGATTTTTTCGGTATGTATAACTTGATAGAAAGTGAAAATGGTACCCCGGTAAGAAAGAGAAATAGTAATAATGAATATGAATAAAATTTCACTGCGGATAAATTTAAGATAATCAACAACTTATTAAAAGTAGAATCCTCGAATTATTGAGTTCAGGCATTTAAGGAAAAAGCCTACTAACAAAGCCTCACCATTCATCTGTTTCAATTTTAGATATAAAAAAGACACTAATTAGGTCCCACTATTTAGTGTCTTTTTGCTCTCTGTTATCCCTGTTATTTGAATTTCGTCATTGCGAGGCTCTGCGAAGCAATCTTACCCAATGCAATGTCCGAATTTTATGGGATTGCTTCGCAGAGCCTCGCAATGACAATTTGATTTTAAATGGAGGTCATTGACTTTATTAATAAACACTTTTCTGTGTTGTATCTTTGAAGTATGAGAAATCCCAAAATACATATAATCCCACAAATAGTTTATATCAAAAATAAATAAGTGTATATGTATTTATGTAATAAGAACCTGTTCCGGCCTGTTAATAACAGGGAATTTAAAAATATAAGTATTGATTATCAGTCAATAAGTTTTTCATGGTTCGAGGTTTGTCCTGTTATTTTTCCTGTTTTGCCTCTGTTCCGGTTCTGTTTGTTCCTGTTAATTTACAAGTTTACGTTTATAACAAAATAAGAAATATATTTAATAAATATTTAAATTTATCAATCTGTGTAATCTGTGGCATATCTTCTTTTACGAATGAGGCACTTATGGTATGTTTTATTTCCATAAATGCTTCAAAATTCACTTTTAAATTACAGCATATATACCTGTTATTTAGTTACTTATATGTTTTTTTACCCAAACTGGATGGAAAAGGGAATATTTGTAATATATTTGCAAAACACCAAATAATCCCCTCATAGAATCAACCTCTACACTATAGATGAGACAACTAAAAATTACTAAATCCATTACGAACCGCGAAAGCGCTTCGTTAGACAAGTACTTACAGGAAATTGGTCGTGAAGAGCTTATTACTGCAGAAGAAGAGGTAATTCTCGCCAAAAAAATTCAGGATGGAGACGAAAGATCTCTTGAAAAATTAACCCGTGCCAACTTGCGTTTTGTGGTATCTGTTGCTAAGCAATACCAAAATCAGGGCTTAAGTTTACCTGACTTGATTAATGAAGGTAACCTCGGGCTTATTAAGGCTGCCAAGCGTTTCGACCCTACACGTGGGTTTAAATTTATCTCTTATGCAGTGTGGTGGATTCGTCAATCTATTCTTCAGGCTTTGGCTGAACAATCACGTATTGTGCGTCTGCCATTGAACCAGGTTGGTTCATTAAACAAATTGAATAAAACCTTCTCCCGTCTGGAACAACAGTTCGAAAGAGAACCGCTTCCTGAGGAACTCTCCGAAATACTGGAACTCCCAATGGACAAGGTAAAAGATACTATGCAACTCTCAGGCAAACACGTTTCTGTGGATGCACCATTTGCCAATGGGGACGATAACAACAGCCTGCTCGACGTATTGGTGAACCATGATTCACCACGTGCCGACAGCATGCTTATTAAGGAATCACTCAAAAGGGAAATAGAACGTTCACTTTCTACCTTAAATGAAAGGGAAAAAGAAGTGGTAAAACTCTTCTTCGGACTGGATGTTCCACACCCTTTAACACTAGAAGAAATTGGAGCCAAGTTTGCTCTTACCCGCGAGCGAGTAAGGCAAATCAAGGAAAAAGCCATCCGCAGGCTTCGCCATACTTCCCGCAGCAAATTACTAAAGGCTTATTTGGGATAACAAGGTAATACTTGTTGTCATGTGTTGAACCCCCGTACTAAACCACGGGGGTTGTTTTTTGATCGGAGCCCGACAGGCAAATATTTTTCTAGCAGGTTTAGCTACTTATAAAGTATTATTTTTGATCGATAAAATCGGTTCAATGCTGTTCAAAAGTTTAGTTCTGTTGATTTTGCTTTTGCCGTTAAGGGTCTTGCCCCAGACCGACTCTTTGTGGTACTATTCCCATGATGCCAATATTGCGGATTCGTTAAAGGATTATAAACGGGTTATTAATGATAACAGAAGGTTGATAATACTAGTACCAGATGATTATGATGCTTATTATAATTTAGGATTGGCTGAAAGCCGGATAGGTGAATATGATTATGCAAGACATCACTATAATACCATTATCAAAAGTAGTTCCCGAAGCAGGTTGGGTTATATGGGGCTTGGTTATTTAAATAAGGATTTAAAAAGATACAGAGAATCCATCAGAGACTTTGATACCTTAATTATGATGGATACGTCTAAATATGTCGATGCAAATAAATTTATGGCCTATTATCTCAGAGGAATTGATAAAGACAAAATTGATAGGGAGGAAGGGGCACTGATAGATTTCGACAGTGTTGTAAAATTAAACCCCAAATTCGGGACTGCTTATTATGCCCGTGGAGTTGTTAAAAGCCATATGGGTAAAGATGCAGAGGCTATCAAGGATTTTAATAAAGCACTTAAACTGCAACCTGACAGCGGAATTATATACTGCGACAGGGGTGTATCATTTGGGAAGATTGGTAAGTTGACAGAGGCTATGCTCGATCTGAATAAAGCCGTTAAATATTTTCCAAATTCCTATAAAGTTTATTGCAATAGAGGCATCGCCGAATCAATGCTGAACAAACAGAATGAAGCTATTGCGGATTATGATAAGGCAATAGAATTAAATCCCAAGGAGCCGGATAGTTATTACAACAGAGCATTGGCTTATACCAAGTTAACCAAAAACAATAATGCCCTTGCTGACTTTCAAACGGCACAGAGCCTATACTCAGACATCAAGGATACGGCAATGGTTCATCAAGTTGAGAGGGACATTAAAGTCCTTAAGAAAGTCATGGATAATAAGTAAACTTTCAATCCATGCATTGAAAGTTATCCATTCGTCCTAAACCTAGTTGGTCGTTTTTATCTTTTATAATATGTTTTCATCTCAAATTTTACTTCACCACTCGGAAGAACCCCAACCCTTTTCCATCCAGTGTATGTGTAAAACCACTCAGCTCTTGTGTTTTGTGCAGTACTTAGCCAAACATAATCTTGTTTACTGAAATACCAATCCAGCATTAGGTCTTGCAGTCTTTTGCCAATTCCCATTTTTTCAAATTGAGGATTGACGAACAGCGCCCAAATGTTTTTATCTTTTAAATCGGCAATTGCAAAGCCAACAATTGTTTTATCAATTTCACAAACCCATCCTTTGCCACGTACAGTAAGGTATTCCACACAATCAGCATCCGTAACCAAAGCAGGATTTGATAATGTATTTTCTTTTACCAAATGCCGTACAACCTGAATTTGCAGAATGTCATTTACGGTGGCCTCTCTGAATAGCATTATCTGCGCCTGGTTTTAGATTTCAATGCCATGTTAAGCCCAACAGCAATAAGGCCTACAGCCAATGCTGCATATAAATAGACTTTAGGAATTTCAAGGTGAAAAGCCTCTGCTACCAACATTGAACCAACAGCAATAATAAACGATAGAGCAAGGGTTTTAACAGCAGGATTTTTCTCGATAAATTTACTTGTATGCCCGGCAAGGTAAATCATAAACACCATCCCGATTCCTACTGCCAGAGCCATAATTACAAGATTTGGATTAAGCCCGATTGCAGTGAATATGGAATCGAAGGAAAATAAAAAATCAATCAATACTATTTGCATTATTATTGATTTATAAGACCTCTGCTTCTTGCCTTGTTCGCTTTTCTCATGGCCTTTTCTCTTCAAGTGTTCAGTAAGTTCTTCTACCGTATTAAATATAAGGTAAGACCCTCCAATCAGAAATAAAATATCACGGATTGTAACCCTAAACTCAGAAACTGAAAATAGGGTAGTAGTGATACGGGCAAGCCATACTAAGCAGAACAACATTATAATCCTCATTACAAAAGCAAGTGAGAGCCCCGTTACCCGGGCTTTAAACCGTTGCGACTCAGGCAGCTTAATAACAAGCAACGAAATGAAGATGATATTATCAACCCCAAGAATCAATTCAAGCAATGAAAGGGTTAACAGGCTCGCAAGTCCGGAAAGTGTAAATAGTGCATGCAATTCCCCTTGAATATTCATGAGGAATGTATTATTTTGGTTGTACTTCCTCCTGAAGGAGCAGATTAATATCTATTACCATTTTATTCACCTCAACAGAATCGGTACCACTATAAATACCTCTTATATGTCCTTTCATATCTACCAAAGCCATATTTTGAGTATGCACAAAGTTGCCGCCTGCACTGTCATCAACGGCTGCATAATATGATTTACGCGCTAAGGTATAAATAGCATTTTTATCCCCGGTTAGGAAGTACCATTGATACGGAACAGCATCGTGCATCTTAGCATAATCAAGCAACACGGATACTGTATCATGAATGGGGTCTACTGTATAGGAAACAAACTTTACCGCAGTGTTGCCTTTAAATTTCACGGTGGCCGTTTCCAAAAGGTTATTCATTCTTTTACAAATACCAGGGCAACGAGCAAAAAAGAAATTAGCAATAAAAACCTTGTTCTTAAAGGTGTCCAGGGTTACAGTTTGTCCGAACTGATCGGTAAGTTTAAAATCAAGTACCTTATGATAAACCGTATCCACTTTATATTTTACATCCACTTTTGTTGAATCTAAAGTCCAGTTTCCTATATAAGGCAAGGTTCTTAGTGGCTTTTTACTGCTCATTCTTAAAAGCGCAATTCCAAGTGCTGTAACTGCTAATGCAAATAATACAATGTTTATTGTTACTGTTTTTCCCGAGACTGCCATAGTACTATAATAAAGTGCCGCAAAGTTACGAATAAAGGGCTTAAACCATGTAAGGTATATTACATCAACGAATTCCTTTTTCATTATCTTTACGAAAAAAAGAGAATTATGATAAAACCCTTATCCATTAGCATATCAGCACTTTTAATTTTCATTTTTTCTATTTGGTCTTTGAGTAGCAAAGCCCAATCAGTTGATTATACTGCATTAGCCGAACAAAACCGAACCTATGACCGGAATGCATTAGAGCAAAACCCCGGTGATACGATGGCAGGAATAGGGGCCCGATTAGCTATGGATCAACGCTCGCAAGAGGGGGAAGTAATGGAAGTTTTTCAGGAAATGGGCGCAGATTTAGCCGGAATGCTACCAGGAGATCGTATTGTGGAGGTAAATGGTGAAAATTGCGTCGGCACAAACTTAATGCATTTAGTCCATTTAATTCGGGGGCCCTTAGACAGCCGTATTTTAATCAGGATTCACAGGGCGACAGATGATAAGGATTACATGATGAATGTTGTGAGAAAAGCTATGCCTGTTGAAGCACCCCCACTTGAGAATTCAAATTCCAGTTCAAATTCAACTTCAAATTCCACATCGGAACCAAAAAGCAACTTCTGTATTACTTTTGAAAAGCTGCTGAATGCCTCTCTTAACAACTTTAGTTTTATCATGGATTCTACTGCTTATAATGCTAATGATGAGCCCTATTACACAAGTAAAGTAACTTTTAGTGGCGCCTACGAACAAGGAATATATCGCGATAACGATACTATTCCTTTTTACTATCAATGGCAATCTCCTAATTTTAAAGATTCTGCTTTTACTGTAAGGCGATTCAATAACGTATTGAATAAGATACTTGGTTGCATAACCAATACTGTTTGTACAAATTGTAATCAGGTTACTCACGATGACATTGGTGTTTTTAATCAACATGTTGTAGAAATTCATTTTACCGACCTGAACAATGTATATCCGGAGGAAATGAAAAATACATTCATTAGTGTGAAATGGAGGATTGGCGTGCATTATCATATCGCTTATGTGGCTTTTCAAGTGCTGCATATTAGCAAGAAGTAATATTTCGTTCATCCTAATTTCATCTTGCAAAGCCATTTTGCAGGGCAGATGAAAAACATTTCTATTACAGCAATTATTTTCTTTTCGATTTCTTTTGGTAAATCAGGGCAAGCCCAATCATTGAAAGAACTTATAGCCATTGGCAGTTGGGCTACTTCCATGCCGATTGATGGTTTAAATACTTCAGATACATTAACCATAGAGAAAAAATCCGGTCAAAATCAAGGTTGGCTAGAGTTTGAGCAGGATAGCATATTAAGGCAATGCCAGGCCCAACATCATTGTGTAAGCACGAATAAAAACAGCCATAAAATGATGCTCGATTATCATTGGTATAATAGGGGGAAATGGATAATTGATGGTGAAAATTTGAAAATCATTCTTAATGATAAAATACTTATGTGCAAGATTATAAGTTCAACTCCAACCAAAGTGAAACTAAAAATTGCAGGTGTAGATATCCGTTAACTCTCGCTTATTTTTTTCTCGGGAAGAATAGCCGCAAACAGGAAGGAAAACCCAACCACCAGGATAACCCCGATTGGGTTATACCAAAGATAAGCCAGTTTAAAGAAAAAGCTGAGATGCAGTTTTTCAAAAACAGAAGTTAATAGGTGGAAGTTTTTGGAAGAAGTATAAATCAACAGGATAATTAGTTCAGATAGTATGGCAGCAAGAAATACGGCTCTTCCTCTCACAAACTTGAAAAAGAAGGCTACTATAAATACGCCCAGTATAGTTCCATAAAATAGCGACCCTAGCTCATTTACAGCTTGTATTAGATTATCAAATAAACGTAAATACATGGCAAATACAATACTGATTATTCCCCACATAAGGGTGGCTGCTTTGCTGGCATGTACATAATGCTTTGGTGAGCCTGTTTTATGAATTGAGCGTTTATAATAATCCACTACAGTTGTAGATGCCATTGAGCTTATTTGTCCTGCTGTTGATGACATAGCAGCGCAAAACATAACCGCCAGTAGTAACCCAACTAATCCTATGGGCATATGTTTTAATACAAATGTCAGGAATACATAATCGGTATCCCTTGTTTCAACATCCGGTGCATTTTTCTTTATAATGCGCTTTACATCCGCCCTGACAGCGGTATCCTGCTGTTCATATTTTTTCAACGTATCCATGCATGCAGCTTCACCGGAAGTATTTTGTGCGTGTATCAATTCAATAGCTGCTTTGTTCCGTTGGATTTCTATCAGATTGTGTTGCTTTTCTTTATCCGCCAGTTGCTGCTTTACTTCGGTTGATAATGTTGCCTTTTCAAGAGCTTTGTTATTAAAGAAAACGGGGGAGGAGTGGAACATAAAAAATACATAGGTCATTACGCCTATGAAAAGTATGCCGAACTGCATAGGTATTTTCACAAGGCCGTTAAAGAATAATCCCAGCTTGCTTTCATTTACATGAGAGCCGCCTAAGTACCGTGAAACCTGGCTTTGGTCAGTGCCAAAGTAGGAGAGGGATAGAAAGAATCCACCCAATATTCCAGACCAGATATTATACTTATCACTCCATGCAAATTGAGTTTTTACCGCTTTCATTTTACCCATCTTGCCTGCCAGGTAGGTGGCATCTGTCAATGAAACTCCCGATGGGAGGTAATAAATAAGCATTACCAATGCCATTGCCATTCCGGAAAGTATTACAATCATCTGTAACGTTTGGGTTTGACTCACGGCCCTTTCACCGCCTACGTATATGTAGAGTATTACCGCAAGCCCGATTAATAAGCAAAGCACGTTTAGGTTCCAGCCCATAATAGTACTCAGAATTATGGCGGGAGCAAATAATGTAAGCCCGCTTCCCAACGCTCTTGAAAAAAGAAACAGGAATGCAACAAACTGCCGTGTTTGCAGATTAAAGCGGCCTTCGAGATATTCATAAGCCGTATAGACATTCTGTTTGTAAAAGACAGGTATAAATACCGCAGCAATTACAATCATGGCAAGGGGCAAGCCAAAATAAATTTGTATAAAACCCATACCGGATTCGTAAGCCTGCCCGGGTGTTGACATAAATGTAATGGCACTTGCCTGTGTTGCAATAATCGACAACCCTATAGCCCATGATTTTTTAACACCGCCGCCGCGGAGATAACCATGAATATCTTTATGCTCGCGAGTTTTAACAGCACCATAGATTACTATGAACCCAAGCGTTCCTAATAATACTATGAGGTCAAGCGGGTGCATAAAAGGAAGATTGTATTAGCTGAAATGAATACTTAGCCAATAAAGAACAGATATTAACACTGCAAACCACACTGCAAGTGTGATGTAGTATGGTCGCCACTTTCTGGCATTAGTAATATCCTCAGTGCTTCTCAAGTTCAACAAGGTTAGCCATTAAACGATATGCTCCCACAACTCCGGCAGGTAACTCACGGAAGAAAGATATGCCAGTATAAACAAAGTTACCTTTCCCATATTGGGCTATTAAAAGCGCACCTTTAGTAGGTGCTTCACCTGCATCATTCATTTCTAAAATCGGTGTATAGTGTGCAGTATCCCATTTATCAGGGTAATATAAACCACGCTCCTGAACCCAGCCATCAAAATCACTTTGCCTTATTTCATTCGGATAAAATAACACAGGTGAATGGTTTTTCAAGAAAGTTACTTTGCAATTTTCCTCAGTAGTCCGTAAATTGGCAGGATGCAGGTAATATGGCCCTATGCTATCCGTCACCAATCGGAAATTGTTGTTGTATTGCACTATATAATTACCGCCATTCTTCACAAATTCCATCAATTTGGCATTATCGTACTTAAGCCTGTCAATGGTATTGTAAGCACGTACTCCCGCAATAATGCAATCATATTTACTTAAGTTGATTGTAGCAATCTGAGAAGGAGAAATCATTTCAACTTTATACCCAATCTGCACCAAGGATGCAGGTATATCATCTCCGGCACCGTTTATATAGCCTATTAGTTTAGGGTGGGTTACAATATCCATTCTAACCACTTTTATTTTGCTTTTCGGGAGGAGAAGTTGCTCTGGAATGTGATCGTAGTTTATATCTTCAAATGATCGATTGTAAAGGGATCCGCTAGTATTAATTGAGATATTAATATCAGAAGCCTCTGCTTTTTCAGATGCATCTATATTAAAACTAAAAGTTTGTTCTGTGCCGTCCCCTTTTAGATCTACATCTTCTGCTATAAAGTACCGTGTAGGAGAAAGGCTGTCTTCGAAGATTGAATTGTCTACTCCTTCGTGTTTAATTACAAAACTAATTTTCCAACTTTTGGGATAATTTAAACTTAAAGTTGCTTTCCCTTTTTTGAATGATTTCACTTTAATATGAATCTCTTTTGGTTTATCATCAGCAAACACTAACAACTTCTCCTGTGGTATTACAACCGCCGGTGGCACTATCCTTGCAAGTGAATACATTTCACCTTTCACAGGGTCGGTATTTTTATAAAAAACCGGGATGTCTTTTTCAAAGGTTATAGGGTAAATATTACTTAGTGGAGGGCCTCCCATAGTATAGGAAAGGTGAACATAAACCTGATGAGGGTTCTGTGGAATTCCTCGCATCTGTTGGTCTTCTACTTTATACATTCCAACGGTTGGGTCATTCTCTAACCAATACGGGCCTGTTATGTTGGTGTTTTCCGGAATAAATCCATTTAGGGTAAGAGTCTTAATCTCGTTCGGGTTAAAATGCATAGCCCGATTTGTATTTCCCACCTGTTTTCCATCAATCATCAGGGTCGCAATAACAGCAAGTTTCACCTGTTTAGGGGTGATTAGTCCAAGAGTTACATTAATACTGTCATTTACAGAAACGTATTGTTTTGAACTGAGTGCTTCAAAATACAAACCTGTGCATTGGGTTATTATTTCCTGAAGTTCGGCACATTTGGAAGTTACCAGGTAATTATCAGTGTCCTGCAAGAGTAATCTGTAAACCTTCTCAAGACTATTAATGGCTGTCGATGGGTCTTGTGCCGAGAAATTCTTTTCTGCATCCTCAATCATTGAAGGTACATCTTCACAACCTTTAATCCGATTCCAATCCCAGTCAGTTACGCTGAAAATGTTCTTACCTGTTGGTTTTTCACCTTTCAGGTAAACATAGTAATCTAAAATATCGCCTCTTTTTGCTGGCACTCCAAAGCCTTGAGATTTATGCATAGTGCGGCTTTCAGCAGCCATTTCACCGATTGATTTACCAAGCAATGGCATATAAATACCAATGTTGGTTTGGTAAAGCCCCGATGTATCAAACTTATTATCCTGAAAGAAGAAATAGGAGGTGTTCCAGAAAATGGATTTGGCTTGCCAAGTATCTACATGTTTTAACTGCTCCGGAAATTTTTTAGGATTAGCTGCATCATAAAAGGCTTCCTGAGCCAGAATGGCCGATGCCTGATGATGCCCGTGAGTCTTGGTATAAGTTGGGGAGAAGCGGGTAATAATTATATCCGGTTTGAATTGGCGTATCTTCCAAACAATATCTGATAACACCTGCAAACTATCCCACATGCGAAAGGTTTCTTTAGCAGTTTTTGAAAACCCGAAATCATTTGCACGGCTGAAAAACTGTTGCCCTCCATCAACTGAACGAGCCATCAGTAACTCCTGTGTACGGATTACGCCTAATTCTTCCCGCACTTCCGGGCCAATCAAATCTTGTCCGCCATCGCCACGCGTAAGCGACATATATGCCACATCAACCCCTTTTACATTTGCTAAATATGCAATCAGTTGTGTGTTCTCATCATCAGGGTGAGCGGCAATATAAAGTACACGCCCAACATGTTTTAACTTTTGTATTTCATGCAGAATACGCGAAGAATTCCAGGTTTTATCCGGGGCTTTTTGGGCTGTTATTATTGGAATATAAACCCAAATAAAAGCTATAAGAAATAGAGAATTTCGCTTAGCAAAATTTGACATATAATTTCATTTTACGTTTCTGTCTCAAATCCCTAAAGGGGCTTTGAATGATTGCCGGTCGGGCTCCGACTCAAAGCCCCTTTAGGGGTTTGGGGCAAAAGAGAAACAATTATTTCTTCTTTGCTCCAGGATTGGTAGCCTGTATATCAGCAATCAGTTTTGCAACTTTGTCTTTGTTATTCAGGTAAGGCTCGTCGTTAGCTTTGTCGCCAATAGCTTTTGCCTCCATAGCGTATTTCAAAGCATCTTTCATATCGCCCTCAGCTTGTAAAACCTTTGCCATTACAAAACGGTTGTAATAATTTTCCTTCATGTTTATTGACATTTGTGCCCATTCATGTGCCTTTTTCAAGTCAAGTTGGTTATCTACATAATAGTTGGCTGAATTGGCATAGGAACGCCATAAATTCTGTGTACCTGCGGCAAAATCATCAATGCTTTTTGTTACCAATCCTTTGGTATCGGCAGTTATTTCAAAACTTACTTTTGTCCTTTCCCAACAAAGGCTTACGGTTGCCATATTATCTGCTGATGCATCAATCATAAAGGCCATTCTTTCTTTCATATCACAAGCTTGTGGTGAAACTGTTATTCGAACTACATCCAACGATTTTTTGTAATCATAAGCACCCCATTGGTCAGCATCGGAGTTGATAATAATTGTCCAACTCATTTTGCCGGGAATGGTGAACAGAGAATACTTTCCTTTCTTAATAGTTGTGCCACCAATCATCACATCGGTACTAAAACTAATTGTAGTGCAAGCATTTGCTCCGGTACGCCATACAGAATCATAGGGTACAAGTCCGCCAAAAACTTGCCTTCCTTTTACACCAGGCGAAGAATAATTAATATCAATTTTTGTCAATCCGAAGGTTTGGCTAACGCTTGCAGCAGGGCTTGGTGCAGGCATGGATGGGCTTTGTGAATATGCGTTAAGGCTTGTGAGCCCGATAATTGTTCCGAGTAATAAAGTTTTAATGTTTTTCATAGGTAGATTGTTTTAATGATTCAAATGTATAAATAATCGGGGACTTGCTAATTCAAACTGATACAAAAGGAGCGTGAATATAATTTAGTTAAAGGTGAATAATTACCTTTAGTTAATCCCTATCTTCGTTCTTTAATTTATGTAAACTATGGGAACGAAAATTAAAGGAATTGAAGGTATGTCGGTAAAAGATATTGATGTTCAATTGCAAGGTGGAGCTAAGTTTGTAGCTTATATGTATTGTGTTTCAATTGTATTTATGTCCTTCAAACGGTATTCCAATATTTATTTCATCATGCCCGGTGAAAAAACAATCAAGAAAGGTATTCCTTTTACCTTGATTTCACTGGTATTTGGCTGGTGGGGAATTCCTTGGGGGCCTATATGGACTATTACAGCCGTGGGAACTAATTTTACCGGTGGAAAAGACCTTACACTGGAAGTTGCGGCACAAATCAGGCCTCAGAGCTAAAAAAAACTGATCTTACAGGATTTATTGCCCTCCGCTTAGCAATTTCTTTACCATTTCAGAAATAGCTTTTCCTTCAGCTTTACCGGCAAGTTGTTTCGTTGCAGCACCCATCGCTTTTCCCATATCAGCCATAGATGTAGCTCCTACAGTAGCCAAAATCTCCTTAACCGCAGCCTGAAGTTCATCAGAACTCATTTGTTTCGGTAAGAAACTTTCAATAACACTAGCTTGAAAAAGTTCTGTTTCCTGCAATTCAGGACGGTTTTGAGAAGCATAAATTTCAGCCGTCTCTTTACGTTGTTTTACCATCTTTAGCATGGCTTTGTTTTCAGCTTCTTCGCTACTGCCTTTTTCCGAAGATTTAAGCAAAAGGATTTCTGCCTTAATCGCACGTAATGCTTCTAATCGCTTACTGTCCTTAGCCAGCATAGCGGTTTTAATTTCTGTGTTTATTTTTTCTTCGAGGTTCATGGTTTTGATTTTTTTAGTTAAATACCGTTCGTCACTGCGAGGAACGAAGCAGTCTCTATAATTTAAGAGATTGCTTCACAAAGCCTCGCAATGACGTTATATCTTATAGTTCATATCTTATATCTACTATAACGGGTCTTTTAAAAACTTAATTGCTTCTTTAGGGTTAGGGGAGGAGAAGACTGTATTTCCAGCTACCAAGATATCTGCTCCTGCACGAATAAGGGGAAGGGCGTTATCTAAATCAACACCACCATCAATTTCAATTTTAGCCTTTGAGCTGCTTTCGATGATGAGTTGTTTTAATCGAAGCACTTTATCGAATGTATGCTGAATAAACTTTTGTCCGCCGAAACCAGGATTTACAGACATTACAAGAACCACATCAACATCCTGAATAATATCTTCCAACGCATTAACAGGGGTATGCGGATTAATGGCAACTCCTGCTTTCATTCCATTATGCTTAATAGATTGAATGGAACGGTGAAGATGCTTGCAAGCTTCAATATGCACTGTGAGAATTCCGGCTCCGGCTTTTTTGAATTCTTCAATATACCGATCGGGGTCAACAATCATCAGGTGGACATCCAATGTCTTTTTTGCATGTTTCTGCAAAGCTTTCATAACCGGGAAGCCAAAGGAAATGTTAGGAACAAAAACACCATCCATTATATCTACATGAAAGTAATCTGCTTCACTTTCGTTAATCATGTCAATAGCGGATCTAAGGTCGCTGAAATCAGCAGATAAAATAGAAGGGGCAATAAGGCAAGGCATCTTATTAGATTTTGAAGGTTGGATGTTGAAAGTTGAATGAAATTTGATTCACACAACAAAAGTAGTGAATTTGTATGGAGTGACGAATTATGTCGCGTAGGAAGCTAGAAATGAATTGATTAATATTTTATATTTGTCATTACAAATCCCCTATATTGATTGGATGAAGCACTTTAGTATTGCAGCTTTTATAGTAAGTTTTCTTTGTGGGGTTTCACTAAACACATACTCACAACAAACTAATAGGCAAAGAGATTTTCTCGGTGCATCTTGGTCAACAAAGTCAGATACGTCTATAAAGAGGGAGCAGGTTATGGGATGGCTTATTGGTGATGAACTAAAGTTTTTTAATTTTAAATCACTTTATAAATTACCATGGAATTTTAATATACCTCAAAATACTCCATTCTTTGAATTTAATATGGAGTTTATTCTTGGTAATCCTTCGAAGTTTTATCTTTCTGAATTTGTTGTTTTCGGTTATCCTGACAATGCGAGCTATCCTTTAGCATCGAATATCTATTCAATGGAATTAAAGAATTACGGTTGTTTTGGAATTATGGGTGGACATAAATTCTTTACAAAGTGGAAACATCGATTTTTGAAACCATTGATTTCGGCAGGCTTAGCTTATAATGTATCAGATTTTGTTCAGAATCTTGCAGTAACTAATGCAGAATATACACTTGGCAACCTACTAATTCGCTCCCAGTTGATTATTGAATTCCCAAAGGGTTTTTATACTATTAATAAAAAACATAAAGCATTTGAGAATTACTTTACTTTCGGAATAAAGGTTGGATACGATATTCCATTGCAGCAAGAAAGATTATTGAAAGGAAGTGGGTGGTATCCAACGTTTAATATGGGTGGTTGGTATCTTGCTGCGAGCGTTAATATCTGGACACATTCAAATAAAGAACTAGCGAACTTAGAATGGAAGGAAAGAAAAAAGAAAACATGAGGCTGTCAACTGCTTTTATCATACTTATGTTTGGGATGGGCTGTGGAAAGAGCTATAAACGGATTGAAATTAAACCATCGGAAACAGACAAACGAATTATAAAGGGTGATGGGCCGCATTTGGTGATGTATGACATGAATATAAAACAGGGCAAACTTATGGTGTATTTGGACGGGACAGGTGGTATTGCAGCAGAAGGGCCGGAGGATTATTTTAATACTGTGGTAGGGCAGGGGTATAGGCTGATTTCGCTGAGTTATTTGAACGAACCCAGTGTGGCGGAGATTTGCAATGGGGCTACATTGGCGGCGGACTCGACCTGTGCGGAGGAGTTTCACCGTAAGCGGATTTTCGGGGAAGGTAATTTTAATATTATTACGGATGGGCCACAGGATGGGATTGTGACACGGCTAGTGCATTTGTTGCGCTATTTGGAGGTGCATGACAGCGCAGGGAATTGGGGTTATTATTTGAAAGACAAGGATACTGTCTTGCGTTGGAAAGAGATTGCTTTTAGCGGGCAATCCCAAGGTGGAGGTATGGCAGAGTATATTGGAAAGCACAAATCTGTTTATAAAATTATTTCATTTTCGGGTGGCTGGGATTGGGCTGTTGATGGCGGCATTGCAAGTTGGTATACCCGTGGTGTAAATGCGACAGGTGTGGATAGTTGGTATGGAACTTATAATACAAAGGAGTTAGGTTGGGAAGTATTGCAAAAGGAATATAGAGCATTGGGAATACCCGAGGGACATATTTATGGGTTTAATAAAGAAGTTAATGGTGATAATACAGCCCATACCGATGGAATATTAAATTCTGCTTATAAAGAGAAGTGGGTGGAGATGCTAGGGAGGGGGAATTAAGTCGGAGCCCGACTGGCAATTTTTAAAGCCCCTATGGGGGTTTGGGGCACAATATTAATAGGTTGGAGGCTTTTCTCCATTAGTTGTAATTACAAATTTATCCAGGTCAATTTCTCCATTACTTGTTGAAATTCTTACTAACGTATTTCCTGTTGAAAGATATGGAGAGGTAACTGGAATCTTAATCCAGGCCCATGTTTTAGGCGGTGTATTATAATTGTTTATGGAACCTAAACTGGTTTCATTTTTCAAATAAATAAGAATCTTTCCATTGCCTTTATAACGCACCCAAATGAATAAATTATGTTTAAGGGTATCTCTATCACAAAAAGCATAAACTGCTTTTTTGTTTTTATCTAAATGAATGTAGGAGGTATAATTGGTATAATCTCCATCATAGCCCGTTTTGTCGGTATATATATCGAATGAAGTAACTCCTGAATCTGCAACCTCAGCCTCAAAGTAAAAGTCTTTGCTCCACTTGTCAGGATGGGCATTTTGATGCCACTTATCAAGTTGATAGAAGATAGTGCGGTTATCAGGTGTTTTTTCATAAATGTAAACACTGCCTTGTCGTCTAGCTTCAAATGTAAGATTGTGTCCGTTGATAGTAGTATTCACAATTTTGCTTTCAGGTATTTCATCTGAATCATTAGAGAAAGGCTGGTAAGTGCCACATATTACATACTTCTCTTTGTTGTTGGATTCCCGGGCTGTTATTAAAACGTGTTTATCATCGGTTGGATAACTTATTATAGGTTGCTTGTTTGCTTCGAAAAGTACATTTCCATCTTTAAGTACATCTTCAAAACGACTTGTTACCGCTTGGGCATAAGCCGGAATTGCAGCCTGCCAGGCATAATCAGATGGATTAGAGAAAGGCTTCTTCTCGTTAAAATAGCCAACGTAATAAAATTCAGCACCAACTACTGACAAACATTTTAATAAGCCCAACCATTGTCCGGGAGAAATATTATCTGTATAATTATTAGACCATCCTGCAGCTACATAAGGGCTGAACAGGTAATCACCTTCTTTAATTTCCGTTTTTCTTCCTGTTTCAATCCATCTCCAGCCGTGCCATGCACCTGTCCAGTCCTTCCAATTCTTTGGCCAACGCGGATAAAAATCAGGTGTTGAATAATAAATGCCATTCAAAGGAGTCATGGACTTTTTCATAATGCTCCATTTAAAACGGTCAATTGGCCCACCTTCTACGGTATAAAAATTAAAAAAAGTGCTGTTGAGTTCCGGAATATCCTTTAAGAATGCGGATGAATAGGTATTTCGCATATCAAGTTTGCGAATGGCCATAAAATCATCCCATGAATCAATTTTCATGGAATCTTTCATTTTCTTCATCACTGGATCCCCGGCTATCGTTCTTATTTGGTAGGCCCCCGGTGGCTCTTCTCCATTTTCATTAATTCTGTTTATGGGACGTTTTAAAAACTTCACCATTTTCCGGAATGTGAATGCTTTGGCTTCTCCATCAATCCGGATTAAAGAATCGGGAAAGTTGAAACTGATTTCACGTTTTTGCTTGCCGTAAAAATCAAATGTGCGGTAATAAACAGAATCATAATTGCTTTTTCTAACCTCAGCCGTCCGGTCTTTATACCCCATATCCGAAGGTTTGGGTTGTAACCAATAAGTAATAACATCGAATGGTATTTGCGGGTTTTCATTTGCCAGCTTTATCATTTCAGGACAAATTGTGTCATTTATTGCTATACCATCGAGGGTACCATTAACGATGGAAGATATAATACCATAATTCCAGTTATGTGCTAATTCATCCACAAGCATAACTGCGTTTTGATGATACACTTTCTTGGGTAAACCTTGTCCCTGTCCGCCCATATATTCCGGATCCATCCAGTTAAATAAACGCTGCAGGTGGTTACCCGGCAAATAACGAGGAATCGGATAGGTTTTCAATTGCTGAAGGGCCGTTCCTTCTAAAGTGGGGTATCCTACAGGAAACTGTGTTGTAGCCTGATGAGGAGGATTCTCCTGGCAACTGCTCAAGGTAGCCAAACTCAGGTAAATCAGGGTCAAAACCCTGTAATGGACAGTTTTCATATCACAAATCTAATCAGAAAATAATATATAATTAACCTACCGATAAATCACAGATTTTTACACCATTAGTGATTATATATGCGGGAAGTGATTTTTTTAGTACATTTGCACGTGATTTATTACGCCGTTTACGCCATTGTATTGAGATATAGCCTAATCGTTAAAGATTTTAGAAAAAATATTTTTAGTATTAACTCCTAACCGATAAACATTACTTTATCAAACTTTAAATTATATGGTAATTAACATCAGACGAATACTTGTGCCTACAGATTTTTCAGAAACAAGTAATCATGCCATTGATAAAGCATCCCGTATTGCTTCGTTATTCGGGGCTGAGCTTTATATAATCCATGTAATGGAATCTTCCCCTTATAAGCTTATTAAAACAGACGACCCGAAATCAAAAGAAAAGGTTGTTTTGCAGAAGTATGTTATGGATAAGCTTGAAGGAATTACCCAACGTATTACAGAACAATATCATATTACCGTAAATACATTGCTTGGTGAAGCCAAGGTGGTGGAGGTTATTGATGATGCGGTTAAGGAGAATAAAATTGACCTGATTGTTATGGGAACCAGGGGAGCAAGCGGAATAAGGGAAGTGCTTATTGGCAGCAATGCACAAAAAATTGTAAATGGTTCGGCATGTCCTGTAATTACCCTCAAGAACTCGCCGGTTAATTTTGATATGAGCAATGTAGTTTTACCAATGGAAAGTTGGAATAACTCCATTGAAAAATTGGATTACGTTACTTCTTTTGCAAGAAACTACAAAGCCAATGTGCATTTGCTAGGTATTATTGAAAGCCGCAAACGGGCTGATATGAGAAAGGTTTTAACCTTACTTAACGAAGCTGAATCATATTTAAAAGAACACAATATACCTTCGGTGAGAAAAATCATTGCAAGTGAAAATGTGGCAAAAGAAACCCTTGAATATGCCCAGGAAATAAAAGCTAACCTGATTATGGTACTAACCGAGCGCGAGTCGCGTATTGGCAGTGTGTTGGCAGGTGTTTTTGCAAGGCATATTATCAATCACTCGGAAATTCCTGTGATGAGTATTAAGCCGGCCATGTATCATGCCGAAAAGGTAACGTTGAAAAAGCAACCGGTACACAACCGTAAGGAGCATTCCAACATTAACAGGTAATATTTAATAGCGTATTCAAGCCCTGGATTAACGGGATGAATTCACATGTTTGTGAACTGACCGTTACTTACAGATATTGTATTTCCGCCAACGGTAGGGCTTGTTTCGGTTGCAGTGAAATAGAAAGTTCCGTTATAAAGGCCTGAAGAACCGCTTGAATTTACCACTGCCTGCCCAACACTCGATGCATTTGTACTGTATTTATTGCCGAAGTTATCACTAACCGTTGCATAGTAACTCCCTGATGGGTCGCCAAGTGTATATGTACCTCCGCTACCGGATAGCCTCATGAAAAGTTGAACGGTATAAGTATTACCACTGCCGGTCATAATTATCATTCCATTGCTGTTGCTGAAACTGGCAGTGAAATTTATAGAGCCGCTACCGTTAACACTAGCACTCATAGCAGAACTTGGTGTGGTGGCACTATTGCTACCGCTACACGAAAGCAGCCATGAACTAATAAAAACTAGAATAAAAATCTTTAGGGTTTTCACACAGCAAATTTATACAAAATTGCTAAGACGTATTAACCTATTTTCCAGCCGTGGCTTGCAAAGTCTTTGCACCACCATGCGATTTAAAGTAATACTTGATTGTTACCCCGGTATAGGTGCCATAATTTGTAAAAGAGTGCTGATAGCCTTGGTTATTGGCAGTATAATTAACAGTGCTTGTGGCAAGAGGGGTGAAGCCCTTGTTAAAGGTGAATCCTGCACTAAGCATTCTTCCGCTGCGCAAAAGCTTTTCAATGCCCACTACAATATGACCCTGAGGAGAAATAACCGGCGCAAAGTGAACATCCTGATTAATATAACTTGAAATAGTTGTGTTTCCGGTAACAGCATCTGAAGGATTTGATGACGATGTTATGTCTTTTGGTTGTCCACCCATAGCGAAAGACAGGCCAAGTCCTGCATACCACCTCCAGTTTGAACAATTGTAATTGGAATTGAAGATTCCCGTAATCGGAATATTTAATATACCGAATTTAACCTGGTTAATTGTTCCGCTGCCGCCCTTCTGGTTTAAAGAATAATCCTGGGCAATCTCATATCTGAAACCATAGGTAACAGCTTCCAAACCTATCTCGGCAGAAAAATGAGGACAATAAGTTTTACGTGCAATTACACCAAGATAACCTCCTTCAAACCTGTTATGGTTGAATATGGCAGCAGCATTCGACATACCACCTGAATAACGGGATGGGTTATCTACAGAGCCGATAGTCAGGCCCCAGCGCCATGTATTCTGGGCGAACATCCCGAAAGATAATGCAGTAAAAGCGGTTATTGCGGCAAACTTTTTCATTAGGATAAAATTTATTAGTACAAATATAGAAATTTATAGGAATGGGGCTTAAACCAGCTCCAATAAACGTAGAATCTATTTTATCAAATTCTGTAATGCATCTTTTGCATCTTTATTACCAAGCGCAGCGGCCTTTTCATACCAGCTTTTAGAAAGCAAAATGTTCTTATCAACACCGGTACCATACCAATAACAATAACCAAGTCCACATTCACCCTCAGCATTGCCTTGTTCAGCTGCTTTTTGATACCAGGTAAAAGCTTCTTTTTCGTCCTTTACCACGCCTAAGCCTTGCAAATAGCAATAGGCAACTCCGGCTTCTCCTTCTGCATCATTCTGGTCTGCCGCTTTCTTATACCATCTGAATCCTTCCGGGGTGTTTTTATATACGCCTGTTCCGTTAATAAAACAATCGGCAACAGCACATTCAGCATCGGGCATACCCAAATTGGCAGCTACCTGGTACCAGTCGTAAGCTTTATCTACATTAACAGAAGTTCCTTCACCTTTTGCATAGCATCCCCCTAAATCGAACGCTGCATCAGTATCACCTTGCTCTGCTGCCTCTTTGTACCAATAAAAAGCTTCCTTCAGATCTTTCTTCAAGCCTTGCCCTAAATAATAAGCCGTAGCCAGATTATATTGGGCATCGGAACTGCCATGCCTGGCTGCCCTGCCAAACCAATTAAGAGCCTTCGCACTATCCCGCTCAACTCCGGCTCCATTTGCATAGGCAACTCCCAGATTATATTCTGCATCGGGCCATCCTTTATCTGCCGCTTTTTGAAACCATTGAATTGCCTTTTGTGTATCTCTTATTTCAGCAGACCCTAATAAATAAATACATCCTATATTATAGGCTGAACCTGTATCGCCTTGTAATGCCGCTTTTTCATACCAACTAATAGCTTCATTATTGTTCTGTTTAACACCATCTCCCAAATCATAAGCCACGGCAAGATAAAACTCCGATTCCATATCTCCTTTTTCAGCACCAATCCGATACCATTTTACGGATTCCTCTGAGTCTCTTTTCACATCATTATTTCCATTCATATAGTACTCTCCAAGGGTGCGGGCTGCCAATATATACCCTTGTTCAGCCGCTTTTTTATACCATGCCACAGCCATATAGCTATCCGCATCCACACCATTACCGTAATCAAAACATAAACCTAAATTATATTGTGCATACATATTCCCTTGCTCTGCTGCCTGCCTGTAATATAATACCGCTCTGGGAAGATCCATTTTTACTCCGAAACCAGCCTCATAAAAACATCCTAAATTAAATTGGGCATCCGGGTTGTTTTTGTTGGCAGCCTTTTCAAACCATTTTAAAGCTTTGTTGTAAGACTTCACTTCATAATAACAACGGCCCAAATAATCTTCTGCCTCCACATCTCCTGTATTTGCCAAGGGCTCCAACTGAAGCATGGCGTTTTTATAATCCTTTTTATTGAAGTAATCAACCCCTGAATTTAATCCACCTGCATTTGAAGCACTGTTCGGGTTAACATAATCTTGTGAATACGCGAGGGCATTGATAAAAACAAATACCGGAAGGGAAAGTTTAACTAGCGGGTTCATGTTTAATTTTAAGCGGAAAAGGGTGAATTTTTGTGTAAAAGTATTAGTTTTTTGCAATTATCTTTTTCTTATAAAAATAAAAAAATCCGCCCTTTTGGAGCGGATTTTTGTTTGCAGGTTAAATCCTGAAGTATTTCAATATCAGATTATTTTCCGAATACGATTCTGTAACCTGCATGAAGATAGTAATAAGAAGGGATAGCTACACCAACATATACACCATTTGCACTGTTAGCAGCTAAAGGAAGGCCGAATTCACCAAAAATAAGCCCTTTATCACTTAGTTTGTAATCATAGCCTAATCCAAGTCTGATATAAAGTTGGCTGTAACTTCCGGATGAACTTCCTGAAGGACCAACATAGTTAGCAGGATAGCTTGAATATGTTAAAGATTCACTAGCCATTAATCCAACACCTGCAAAAAGATAAAAGCCACCTTGAGCTGGGCCTGCAGAACCAAATGTTTTTTTAACATCCAGACCAAAATCCATTAC
Source organism: uncultured Bacteroidota bacterium (assembly GCA_903901055.1). Classification (GTDB taxonomy): domain Bacteria; phylum Bacteroidota; class Bacteroidia; order JABEUT01; family JABEUT01; genus JABEUT01. The sequence goes on along the minus strand of CAIUPO010000008.1, from coordinate 82,410 downwards.
GGTAATTTTATCAGTCTCGGTAACGTTTACAAAATCAAAAGGATAATTCATGTTTATTGCTTCGGTAGCATAATCATGGCTTATTGGGAACCAATAATTAAAATTAAACCTGTAAGAGAATTTTGACATGTCGTATTCAGCATTAACGCCAATACTCAGGGCACCCCCTACACTTTGAAAAAAGCTATTATAGCCAAGATCTGCACCTGCTGTAAAAGCATTATCACCACTGCCGCTGCTGCTGCTGCTGCTGCTGCCGCCGCTACCATGTGATTTGAACTGTGCACTTGCTAAATTAGCAGTAAGGAGAAGGGCTCCTAAACCCAGAGAAGACAAGATTGTTTTTGTTTTCATGATGGTTAAATTTTTATAAATTATGGCAAAAATGTAAAAATATAATTGAATGAATGCCCAAAAAAACAATTGTTTATGAAAATATTTTAAAATTTCAAACGTCTTTCTATGTTAGCTGTTTTTCTATTGACCTCTTTCTAACAAGCAGGCCGGAAATTCTTTTGAGACATTGCAATTGAAAAGAATTTAAATAATCCCACTCAAAATTACTTGGTTCCTTAATTAATCGTATATTTGCAACCCTTAAAAAAATATTGCGGGGTAGAGCAGAGGTAGCTCGTTGGGCTCATAACCCAAAAGTCGTTGGTTCGAATCCAGCCCCCGCTACGAAGAAAAGGTGGTTTTTTGACCACCTTTTTCATTTAACTCTGGGTTCAATTCATGGAAATAAAACTTATATCTTACTTTTGTAGCCCTAATGAGTACTGAAAAACATAAATCCGGATGGGTAAGTGTGGTTGGAAGCCCTAATGTTGGCAAGTCAACGCTTGTTAATGCGTTGATGGGGGAGAAGCTGTCCATTGTGTCTAATAAGCCTCAGACAACCCGCCATCGTATAACAGCTATATGTAATGGAGATGATTTCCAGATGGTGTTTTCAGATACTCCCGGTGTACTCAGGCCGACCTACAAGATGCAGGAAGCCATGATGAAAAGGGTAGGGGAAGCCTTGGAAGATGCGGATGTTATTATGGCTGTTATTGATATCAGTGAGAAATATTTCCCACAGGAGCTTTTTCAAAAATTGAAACATACTAAACTCCCGACCATTGTTGTTTTGAATAAGATTGACCTCGGAGACCAGGAAACAACTGCCCGCAAACTTGAACTATTGAAAGAACAGATTAATCCGACAGCGATTATTGCAACGTCAGCGTTGCACAACTTTAATATAAGGGAGTTAAAGGAATTGCTCATAAAGCAGCTTCCGGAAGGAGAACCCTACTATCCGAAAGACCAGATTTCAGATTTGCCTGAGAAGTTTTTTGTGGCTGAAATACTACGTGAAAAAATATTGATGTATTACCAACAGGAGATTCCTTATTCTGTTGAAGTAGTAACTACCGATTTTGTGGAAACTGAAAAACTGATAAGAATACGTTGCGAGATATTTGTAAACAGGCATACTCAGAAAGCAATAATAATCGGTAAGGCTGGTGCAGCCTTAAAGAGAACAGCGACAGCAGCACGCCATGATTTAGAAAAATGGTTAGCAGCAAAAGTGTTTTTAGAAGTGGATGTAAAAGTAAAAAAGGACTGGCGGGATAATGATATGCACTTAAAAAATTTCGGATACTTGTAAATAATTAGTAATTAATAATTAGTAATTAGCAATCGGTTGCCTTTAATTACCAATTATTAATTACTAATTTCTAATTAAAATGAAATGTCAAGAATAGCAGCAATAGTAGGAAGGCCCAATGTAGGTAAATCGACCTTGTTTAACAGGCTTACGGAAACCCGTGAAGCAATAGAAGACCCAACAAGCGGAGTTACCCGCGACCGCCACTATGGCCGTGTGGAATGGAACGGTGAGAATTTTACATTGATTGATACGGGCGGATATGTTCACGGTAGCGATGATGTATTTGAAGCCAGCATTCGCAAACAGGTTCAATTAGCTATTGATGAAGCCGACATTATCATTTTTGTGCTCGATGCTACAGAAGGTATTACCGGGCCTGATGAGATGGTTGCTGAGATGCTGCGTAAGTCAAAAAAGCAATTAAAAAACAGAAAAATATTGGTTGTTGGAAACAAAGCCGATACCCATGAACGTGCTCACATGACTTCTGAATTTTATTCCCTTGGATTGGGAGAGGTTTACCCCATTTCTGCTGTCAGTGGTGGTGGTACGGGAGAGTTATTGGATGAACTTATTACGATATTCAAAACGGAAAAAGACGAACACTATCCTCCGGGATTGCCACGCATAGCTATTGTAGGCAGGCCAAATGTTGGCAAGTCCTCATTTATCAATGCCTTGACTGAAGAAGAACGAACCATAGTTACAGACATCGCCGGTACTACCCGCGATGCCATTGACTTACGCTTTACAAAATTCGGATATGATATAGTTTTGGTTGATACGGCAGGACTCCGCAAGAAAAGCAAGGAGAAAGAAGATGTAGAATTTTATTCGGTTTTGCGAAGTGTAAGAGCAATTGAAAGTGCAGATATATGTATCTTAATTTTAGATGCCGTTCAAGGTTTCGAAGCTCAAGATATGTCCATATTCAGCCTTGCTGTGGCCAATCATAAAGGAGTTGTTATTGTTGTAAATAAATGGGATTTGGTAGAAAAAACCAACCAAACTACTGGCTATTTTACCGATTTTATTCAATTAAAATTAGCACCTTTTAGTGATGTTCCAATTGTGTTTACCTCAGTTCATGAAAGGCAAAGAGTACTGAAAGTGCTTGAAACCGCTATGATCGTCAATAAAAACCGCAGCCAAAAAATAGCTACATCAAAGCTAAATGACCTGATGCTGCCAATCATTGAACAGTTTCCGCCTCCTGCTTTAAAGAGCAAATACGTTAAAATAAAATACATAACCCAATTGCCTACACCATTCCCTGCGTTTGCGTTTTTCTGCAACCATCCTCAATATGTAGCCGAATCATACAAGCGTTTCCTCGAGAATAAACTAAGGGAAAACTTTGATTTATCGGGTACTCCGATAGAAATTTTCTTCCGTCAGAAGTAAAGCAAACACTGCAACTTTTTTATAAACCCAACGTTTAGGGTACTATGCTCGTTATAGTACTTGAAAGGAATTAAATTAAACTAAATCAACCCTATGAGAAAAAGTTTACGTTTTACTATCACTCTAATAATGATTGCCGGTTTTCTTATACCTACTATCCTAAAGGCTCAATGGAGTTCACCTGTGGATATTTCTCCAAGTGCAATTTCTGCAGGATTGAATGAGAGTATGGGTACATGCATCGGAGTAAGTGGAGATACTGTTCATGTGGTTTATGCAGATAAGCATAGCACCAAAAATGTAATAGTCTACTATACCCGTTCTATTGATACCGGGCTTACCTGGAGCAATCCTATTGCAATTACAAGTCCTACGGGTTATATATATAATCCTGCAATAGCAGTTAACGGAAGAAATGTGCATGTGGTTTGGAGGGTAATAGATACGGTTACAAACAAACGTACTTCTTGGTACAAACATTCGATTGATGGCGGCAATACTTGGGGGCCTAATGTTTTTCTCGACTCAACCGCCGATTGGCCAGCAGTAACTGTTTCCGGTGCAAATGTTTATATGGCAAATGATGTTGTAACGTCTATCTCTCCATTTAACTCAGAAATATTTTTCATGCGTTCAACCGATAACGGTTTAACATGGAGCCCTCGTAAGCAACTTACATTTGCTTTAGGCCGTTCTGAAGATGAAGCAATCTTTGCACAGGGTTCTCACGTTCACATGTCATGGAATGACAATAGAAGTGGACAGTTCCAGATTTTATACAAAGAATCTAAAGACTATGGAGTTACGTGGGATTCGGATGTAGTAGTTATGCCGAAGACCGACTACGGTACTATGGTCTACACTGATGGGGCACATACCGATGTTATTGCAACAGGACATCCTACCAGCAATCATTATCAGGTATTATTGGTTCAATCTGCTGATACAGGAGCTACCTGGGCATCGGACATGGATTTAACTAATAACGATACAGCCAATTCATATTACTATCCGGATATGGTTCGTAATGATTCCGATTTACATGTAGTGTTTGGTTCAAGTATTGGTGCTGAATATCTACACTCCGGCAATGGCGGCAAAACCTGGGATCCGGCTTTTAAATTTACCGGAGGTTCAACCTTTGTAGCCTACACAGGCTGTGCTTTACACATCATTTGCATTAATGCCCCACATATATATTATCTGCGTAACCCAACAGGAAATGCAGGCCATTGCAGTAGTACAAGTTCAATTAATACCCTAGAAGCTATGAATACAGTAAAAATTTCCCCCAATCCGTTTACAACTCAAACCACTATTGAGTTTGAAACCAACCAAAAATTAAATAACACAAAGCTTGCAATTTTTGATGTATTAGGACACGAGGTGATTACAACCTCTTTTGGTATTGATAACAAAGTAACTATTGGCAGAGACCACCTCAGTAGCGGGATATATTATTACCGTATATTCCAAAATGGGAATCTGCTTACTTGCGGGAAATTGGCTGTGGAGTAATGTAATAACGTGACTTTGTCATGCTGACGAAGGAAGCATCTGTTTTAATACAGATTCTTCGTTTCACTCAGAATGACAAAGTCACATTCAAGATGACAAAGTCAGTGGGCGACTGATTTTAATTTACCCCACATTACCAAATTATACAACACCAAAAACGGCACTAGTATAATTGAAGCTATTGAATAAACCCCACCTGTAAAGAGTGTCCAAAGGAAGGCAACAACATCACCAAATGTTGGTTTTATCTTTTCATTCTGTGGAGGAACTTTAATCACTTTCAATATTTCTGAAATGGGCATATCTAAAATCGTTTTGTTGTCAATCAGGTCGCTGTAAAGATTGATAGAATGTCGTCCTCTTACAAATGCTCTGAATACTCCTCCAAAATTAAAAACGAGGCCAAACATAACTCCGCCAATATCCAGCATCCAAGCCATCCAATAGTGGCGGCAACCGGAACCTATTTCCCATGCGCTTATTTCAGTTTCTCCTTTAAAGAGGGTCGAATACCCCGTTAACATGTGGTGGATGTCGTGCTTTAAAACTGCTTTCTTCCTCGACTTTAAGTTAGGCAGATAGAATGTAATACCCTTTGCCATTTTAACGGTAACATGAGACTCATTAACCCCGCCATCAGGTGGCAAATCATGTTCCTTGTAAAAGGCACATAACAGTTGACCGGGAGTTTGACCTGGTGATATGTTCCTTATGGAATCTACCATCTAGCCAAATGATACTTATTCAAGAGACTCTTTATTTTGCCATCATTTTCAAAACGATATACCTTACCTGATTTTATCATTAGCCCCGGATCATCGACTTTACTCATAAATTGATATAAACATATTTCCTCAGTAATATTGCCTTTATTCATAAAATCAAATTCAATTCTTGCTTCACAGGGCCATGAAGAAGAAATATAATTTGTTGAATCATGAAATATTTGAAATATTTTTGAAATTTCTTCCTTTTGAGTAATTGTATCACGTTGAGCTGAATCCATTTTACTAGCATCTCCACATCGAAGTACACCAAAATATAGTGGCGATACTCCAAGTGAATAAATAATTATCTTATCTGGATAATTGGATGTTTGTTCATGTTGAAAAATAGAACATGAGTTCATTAACAAAACCAAACAAACTCCCAAAATATAAAAACAAGTTTTCATATTGATAAAGGACTATTTTCTTAACAATTACTTTGCAAACCCAATATCCATGCTCAATTTGAGGTTCATGGCTTCTTCGCGGGCTTTGGCTGCAAAATCCTTTTCGTTTCCTGCGTATAGTATGCTTCTGGAGGCATTTATCAACAAACGTCCTTCTTTGGTTGCACCGGCTTTAATTACTTCTTCCATATCTCCGCCTTGCGAACCTACACCGGGTACCAGTAAAAAGTGGTTAGGAATTATTTTTCGTATGCCAGTTAAAGCTTCGGCTTTGGTAGCGCCCACCACATACATGGTATTTTCTTTATTTCCCCAATCTTTTGATGTATCCAAAACATGCTCATAGAGCGCTTTTCCGTCTTTCATCTTTTGCAGTTGAAAGTCTTTTGCACCTTCGTTGGAAGTAAGTCCGAGCAATATTGACCACTTGCCTTTGTGTTCTAAGTATGGTGTTACGGAATCCTTGCCCATATAAGGCGAGAGGGTGATTGCGTGTACATCTAAATCCTCAAAAAAAGCTTTGGCATACATGGCTGATGTGTTGCCTATGTCGCCGCGTTTGGCGTCAGCAATTATCAGAATATCTTTAGGGATGAGTGCAATGGTTTCGTGCAGAATATCCCAGCCTTTGGCTCCCATAGCTTCATAGAAGGCAATGTTTAACTTAAATGCCACACAAAGGTCGTGGGTAGCTTCAATAATCTGGCGGTTAAAACTTAAAACTGCAACAGGGGTCTTGGCAAAGTGTGTAGGCAACTTGTTTATATCGGTATCAAGCCCTACACATAGAAAAGTTCTTTTCTTTTTTACCTGGGCATCTATTTCTTTCAGGGAAAGTACTCTGCTCATTAAACTGCTGTGGAATATCCCTCCTGGAGGCGTTGAGCATTTTCGGCTAATTGAAGTGCATCGAGCACTTCCTGAATATCGCCTTCCATAAAGGTTGGCAGGTTGTGTGCTGTAAAACCAATACGGTGGTCAGTAATTCTGCTTTGAGGGAAGTTATATGTCCTGATTTTTTCAGACCTATCTCCACCCGAAACAAGGGTTTTACGTTTGGCTGCATTGGCACTGTTACGTTTTTCCATTTGCATTTCATACATACGGGTACGCAATACAGTCATTGCCTTATCCATGTTTTTTATCTGTGAGCGCTCATCCTGGCATTGCACCACCAATCCGGTTGGAATGTGTGTAATACGTACAGCTGACTTGGTTGTGTTTACCGATTGTCCGCCTTTACCGCCAGAACAGAATGTATCTTTTCGTAAGTCAGTTTCTCTTATTTCCACATCAAGTTCATCGGCCTCCGGCATAACAATTATAGTAGCAGCGGAAGTATGCACACGGCCCTGGGTTTCGGTTGCAGGCACCCTTTGCACACGGTGTACACCCGATTCATATTTCAAGGTGCCATAAACCCGCTCACCATGAATTTCAAAAACAACCTCTTTATAGCCACCCATAGTGCCTTCGGAGTGGTCGAGCATTTCGGTCTTCCAGCCTTTGGTCTCGCAATAACGCAGATACATATTGAATAATTCACCTGCAAAAAGCGAGGCTTCATCGCCACCTGTTCCGGCACGAATTTCCACTACTACATCCTTAGAATCTTCAGGGTCTTTCGGCACTAACATAATGCGGATTTCTTCGTCCAGCTTATCAAGTTTAGGCTGAAGTTCTTCCATTTCTGCCTTCGCCATTTCTTTTATCTCCTCATCCTTTTCCTTATACATCATGTCTTTGGCATTCTGTATGTTGGAGGTAAGATTACGGTATTCAATATAGGCATTATGAACCTTGGTCAACTCTTTATATTCTTTATTGAGCTTGGCAAACTTCTTGATATCCGACAAAGCATCGGGTTCAGAAAGCTGCCTTTCAATCTCAATATAACGTTCTTCTATGGCTTCTAATTTATCTAACATGGCGCAAAGATAGGCAAAAACGGGTAATTGCTATGGGTATGAACAATGACGTATGAACGAGTTATTAACGCTATTTGAATAATGATTTATATTTGTTGAATGAAGAATTTTCTTGTTTTAATATTATCCCTTTCCTTCACTATTACTGCCTTTGCCCAGCAGGATAATAAACTTGGGAAGTCTACTACACCTGCTAAAGCTACGGTTGTTAGATGGAAAGATGTTGTTGCATATGACATTAATGAATATAGTAAGCAAATTATACATTGCCGTGATTATGGCATGGGTGAAATAAACAAAAGAAAAGGACTCCACTCCGCAAAAGACCTGAATAAACATGAATTAAAAAAGATCAAGAAAGAAGCTGTTAGGGCTGGTGCAAATGTTGTTTTTATAGGTATAAGTGAAAAAAAAGATAAGAATCCCACAGTTTATTTTTATTACGTGAATTGTCCGCAATCACAAATTAAAACGTCAACGATGACAGAGATTAAATAACCCATGAAACCTTTCCTTCTTCTCATATTATCCCTTTGCTTTGCCATTCCAGCATTTGCACAGGCTGATAGCGGCTTCACCCATAAATCGGAAGCAAAAAACAAAATTGTTAACGGATTGAAGGAAGGCAAGTGGCTGGAATACCTAGATGAAACTGAAACCGTTATTACTGACACCACGAAAATTACGGATACAGGTATTGTGGCAAAGTATTACCGCCTCACAATTTATAAGGCAGGTAAACACTTTGGGATAGTAAGGTATTATTACAAATACTCTGACGGAGAAGAAATTTTGTTTCGGGAAATACCTTATTCCGAAGGCAAAATAAATGGAGTTTATAAGGAATACTACCCAACCGGAGCCCTTCATCGTGAATATCCTTATACCAATGGGAAGGAAAACGGGTTAGCGAAAGACTATCTGGACAGTGGAGATGTAAAGGAAGAAACAAAATATCTGAATGGCAAAGCAATTTCAACAATGCACTAGTTGATGAGAGGAACTAAGCCCCTTCCGAACGTCACGGGCGGCCATTTTGTGCCGTTATTTTTGTTGGTTTTATCAGATACTTGTAAAAACTTGCGAAAATGTGCTTATAGCAAGTAATGACATAACCACAACAATTAAAATAATTAATTGAATTGTTTTCTTTGTCTTTAATTGAAAGGCGATAAAAAAAGAGAAAACTGTTGCAACTAAAGTAACTCCAAATGTTCCATGGGCAATGTCCAGTATGCGTTCACCAATTGTATCTTCATGGTAAGTGGCTTGCCTTATGATTTGAAAAACAAATTCAGAAATAAAGCAGATCAAGGCACCAAGCATTGTAAGTTTCAAAATACTTGAATCAGGATTCAGTTTTAAGATTTTTTTTTGAGCAAAAATTAAAGTTGTAATTATGATTCCGCTAATAAGTATTCCAACTATGCTAATCTGGTTATGAAAAACCTTGAATGGAATGCTTAAGGGCGGGAAATGAATCCAATATTCCATCAACAAGCCTATTAATAGAATGGAACAATATTTTAAAAGACTATTCCTCATTCATTTAATTGCCAGTCGGGCTCCGATCTAATACGAAAATGTCCCTTTATCGCTTGAAATAGTAAGCTTTTTACCATCGTGTTTGGCAACTTTACCAACTACTTTTGCAGCGATGTTATACTTGGCTGCAACATCGATAATGTTCTTGGCAGCTTCAGGGTTTACATATAATTCAATACGGTGGCCCATGTTGAATACACGGTACATTTCAGAGTAATCAACTCCTGAGTTTTCCTGTATTAGTTGAAATACCGGAGGCACTTCAAACAGGTTGTCTTTAATAATGTGAAGGTCATCTACAAAGTGCAGTACTTTAGTTTGTCCTCCGCCTGTGCAATGTATTACCCCGTGAATATGGTTTCTATACCCTCTTAAAATCTCCTGCATCACAGGAAAGTAAGTGCGGGTAGGGGAGAGGAGCAATTTTCCTACGTTGGTGCTGTATTTTTTACCGTTCCAGCTAATTTCCATACGGTCGGTCAACTTGCTTTTTCCGGCATACACCAGTTCATCCGGAATTAAGGGATTATATGATTCTGAATATTTAGTGTAATAATGTTCAAGGGCATCGTGTCTTGCAGATGTGAGCCCATTGCTGGCAATACCACTGTTATATGTTTCCTCGTAGGTTGCCTGACCGAAAGATGCCAAACCAACAATCACATCTCCGGCAGTTATTTTATCGTTTGAAATAATGCCACTACGCCTTACCCTGCAAACGATAGACGAATCAACTATGATTGTTCTTACTAAATCACCTACATCAGCCGTTTCGCCTCCGGTAGATATTATGTTTACTCCGTACTTTCTAAGCTTCTCTAAAAACTCTTCCGTGCCGTTTATAATGCCTGAAATAACTTCACCGGGTATCAGTTGTTTATTGCGTCCGATAGAGGAGGACAGCAGCATATTATCCACCGCACCCGCACAAAGCAGGTCATCCGTATTCATTACAATGGAATCCTGGGCTATCCCTGCCCAAACCGAATCATCTCCGGTTTCTTTCCAATATAAATAAGCCAATGAGCTCTTTGTTCCGGCACCATCTGCGTGCATTATTAAACAATAATCATTATCGTTCGACAGGTAATCGGGTATAACCTTGCAAAAGGCTTTTGGAAATAGTCCTTTATCTAATTTGGAAATGGCTTTATGTACATCTTCTTTGCCTGATGATACTCCGCGTTTGTTGTATAGTGTGTTCTCGCTCATAGGGGCTTTTCTAAACAAAACATCCCCTGACTGTAAACGTCAGGGGATGTTTCTATATCATATATAAAATCTGTTAGTTATTCTTTGGCTTGGTAGCATTGTTCTTAGGAGCAGCACTTGGAGTTGTTGTCTTTGGGGCTGCAGGTGTTGACTTAGGTGCTGATGGAGCAGGAGTCTGTTTTTGAGGTGCAGCAGGTTGCTTGGTAGGAGGAACCGCTTGGTTTCTTTCTTCCTCAGGAACAGGAGCAGCTTCGGCAGTATCAGCCTGGATAACCTGGCCTTCTACTTTCAATTGCATACCCGATTTCATTTTCAAACTGTCTTCTTTGGTCATGATATGTCCTTTTGGAACATAACTCCAGCTTGTAATTTCAAACTCTGTACGACGGTTAATCTGGTATAAAGAATCTCTTTTAACTTTACTTTTCTCCTTCATTATTTGGGCAGTCTGGATTTTAAGCCTTGTAAAGCCCCAGCCTTTTGAAGTTAAACGAGCTGAATCAATACCCTGGGAAATAAGATAAACAACGCATGATTTTGCCCTTGCTTGCGAAAGCGGCAAATTGTGTTGTGCGCTACCTTGTTGGTCAGTATGTGCATCCAACTGAATTGCAAGGGTAGGGTTGTTATTCAACAACTTAACCAGGTAATTCAATGAATCCTTTGAATTGTCCTTAAGTGTCGCTTTATCAAGGTCATATACTACTTCAGGGAAACGGATTCCGCCTCTTTCAACTGGTTTCAATAATTGGAAATCATGGATAAAGGTTTCCGATTCAGTTTTTCCAACGGTGGTTTCGTTTGCTTTTTCATCGCTGGCAAGGTAGTGAAGCTCGGTTGCACTGGCAGAGAGGATATACGAACTGTTAACATTAACATAACGGTTACCATTTCCGGTTACACCATACATATAGTGTCCACCCGTGTCGGTTTTCTGGGTAACATCGGTACCATCAGAACCAACCATACGAACGGTTGCTCCGGGTATTCCTAAGTGAGTTGTTTGGTCGTAAACTGTTCCTTCAATAACGAACAGGATAGGAGGGAGGTAGAATGAATAAATATCATCACCACCACGGCCGCCTGCGCGGTTAGATGAGAAGTATCCTCTGTCTTTAGCACCTTCATAAACGATTGCAAAATCATCGCCTTCTGAGTTAATAGGAGAACCCATGTTTACAGGAACATCCCATTTGTCAGCGCCTAATTTTTTAGCATGGTAAATATCAAGTCCGCCCATACCTTGTAATCCGTTTGATGAGTAGTAAAGGTCTCCGGAAACTGTATGTATATAAGGATACATTTCATCGCCGGCGGTATTGATACCTGAGCCTAAGTTAACAGGTTGTCCCCAGGTTTTTGTTTTTCTTTCAAAATGGCTGATCCATAAATCGTGGCCACCTTGTCCTCCCGGTAAATCCGAAGAGAAAATAATTTCGGTATTATCACCTGCAACTGCAGGATGTCCATAAGTTACTGTATCAATCTGGAAGTTTAACATAACCGGATCTGTCCAGTTGTTTCCTCTGCGTTCGGTAGAGAATATCTTACACTTTTCGCCTTTGTTCTTAACAACTGCGCAACGGGTAAAATACATGGTACGGAAAGCTTTATCAAACACTGCAGAACCTTCGTTATTAGGGGTATTTATAGGAGCAGGAAGTGGGAGCGGAGCGCTGAACTTACCGTTCTTATCTAACTTAGTAATAAACAAGTCGGAATAGTTTTGTCCGATACCATCATCCACTTTATCACCCATAGTTCCCTGACGGGTAGAAGTAAAGATCAACTCATCCATTCTTCTGTCTGAGTAAGTTGGTGCGAAATCTGCAAACTTGGTATTTAACTGTTGCATATTGGTAACCACATAACGGGTAGGGTTATTCTTTAAATCCTGGGCTTTTTTGCATGAATTAACGCCATTCTGTCCTCTTGGATCAGATGGAACCTTTGCCATATAGCTCTGGTAATTAGCCATAGCATCGTCATATTTGCCTTGCATCATTTGTGCATCGGCAAGGTGAAGCACAGCAGAAGCATCATCATAATTGGCCTTAATAGCCTGTGCATATTCCGACTCCTGGTGTTTTACATCACCCACCATACGGTAGCATTCCGCAATCTGAAATATCAGGCGGGCTTTCTCCTCTTTTTTAGGGTTTTGGGCTAATGCTTTCTTATAAATGTCGATAGCATTGTAATACTCTTTGCTTTTAAAAGCATTGTCTCCGGCCTTAATAAAGCTCTTCTGTGCAGAAGCAGACAAGGCAAAGATTGATACTAATAAAATGCAATTGAAGGTAGATTTTAATCTTCTCATAAGGTAATAGCGTTTGTTTTTTCGGCTGCTAATATATAAAGAAATTAGTAACCAAGCTTAAAATTGAAAATAAAATTTATTTGATAAATAACAATTCCCTGTATTTCGGGAATGGCCAAATCGAGTCATCTATCAGTAGTTCCAGCTTATCGGCATGGTATCTTATTTCATCAAAGCAAGGCTTCACATTTTCGCAGTAAGCAAATGCTTTAGCAGTTGCCTCTTCAATTTTATTAGCCTTTTTGCGCTCCTCAATCATTTGGTCGGTTCGGTTTCTTATGATGGATACCCGTTCGCTGATTTCCTTTATCATGGCAATTTGCGAATCGGCAATATCTTCATAACGGCCGCCGTCATGGCTAGTTTCTGACTTTAACTCAACCCCGGCATAAGAATGCGATGTAGTGAAGATTTCCTTTATACCTTTTACGTTTGTAATGAGCATATTCTGGTACTTTAAGGCTGTTGGAATGATTTGGGTAAGTGCCATATCAGCCATAATACGCGATTCAATCTGTATTTTCTTGGTATATATTTCAGCCTGAATCTCATGGCGGGCTTCCTGTTCGCGCTTCGTGAATATGCCTTGTTTTTCGAATAGGTTAATCGCTTTTTCGGTTACAAAGGCTTCCAACGCTTCAGGAGTAGTTTGAACATTAGGCAATCCGCGCTTTTCAGCTTCTTTCACCCATTCTTTACTATAGTTGTTACCTTCAAAACGAATATTTGCTGATTCGGTAATATACTTACGAAGTGTTTGAATAATTGCATCTTCGGTAGATGTTGACTTGCTTACCAATGCATCTACATCTGCTTTAAACTGAGTTAACTGTTCAGCCACAATAGTATTAAGCACTAACATTGATTGGGCACAGTTAGCTGAAGAACCTACTGCACGGAATTCAAATTTATTACCTGTGAAAGCAAATGGAGAAGTACGGTTACGGTCGGTATTATCAAGCATTAATTCCGGAATGTGGCCAATATCAAGCTTAAGTGACTTCTTTCCGGATGATTTTTCTACTTTAACTTTCTTTTCAAAATTGTCGAGCACTTTGGTAAGCTGTTGTCCGATAAATACAGAAATAATAGCAGGTGGGGCTTCATTTGCGCCAAGTCTGTGTTCATTTCCTGCCGAGGCTATGCTTGCTCTTAAAATATCAGAATAATCATGAACTGCCTTTATAGTGTTAACAAAGAAGGTAAGGAACTGCAGGTTTGAATCCGGGGTTTTGCCGGGGCTGAGCAGGTTAACACCTGTGTCAGTGGCCATACTCCAGTTATTATGCTTACCAGAACCGTTTACTCCGGCAAAAGGTTTTTCATAAAACAAGCACCTTAGTTTATGCCTGCGGGCTACCTTTTCCATCAGGTCCATGAGGAGCTGATTGTGGTCAACAGCAATATTTACTTCTTCGAAAATAGGGGCAACCTCGTATTGGTTTGGGGCAACCTCGTTATGCCTTGTTTTTAACGGGATACCTAATTTATAGGATTCGGTTTCAAAATCGCGCATATATTCATTTACCCTTTCCGGAATCGAACCAAAATAATGGTCTTCCAATTGCTGGCCTTTTGCCGGGTTAGCTCCAAATAATGCTCTGCCTGCATGAACAAGGTCGGGGCGGGCATTAAAAAGGGCTTCATCTACCAGGAAATATTCCTGTTCCCAACCCAGGGTGGCCACTACTTTTTTTACATTTTTATCGAAGTAATTACATACCGGAATGGCTGCATTATTGAGTGCATTCACTGCTTTAAGTAACGGGGTCTTATAATCCAGAGCCTCACCGGTATATGAAATGTAAATTGTGGGTATACAAAGTGTTTTTCCAAAAATAAAAGCTGGGGAAGATGGATCCCAACCTGTGTATCCTCTTGCTTCAAAAGTACTCCTTATTCCACCGCTTGGAAAACTGGAAGCATCAGGTTCCTGTTGAACCAATTGTCCGCCTCCGAATTTTTCCATGGCTTTACCCTCCGGGGATACATCCAGAAACACATCATGTTTTTCGGCTGTAGCACCTGTAAGTGGCTGAAACCAGTGGGTATAGTGTGTAACACCATTTTCCAACGCCCATGTCTTCATGGCAATGGCCACTTCGTCAGCGGTTGCACGGTCAATGGAGGTATTGGTATCTATCGCTACTTTTAAAGTCTTTAAAACCCCTTCGGAGAGGTATTTTTGCATTACCTGGTGACTGAATACATTCTCACCGAAAAAATCGGATACTTTATTCGATGGAAGGTCAACATTGATTGGTTGCCTGGAAATGGCTTCCTGCAAGGCTTTAAAGCGAATTGAACTCATGGCTTGGGTGGGTTTTGGATTTGTGCGCAAATTTATAAATTTTGCACCACATTTCAAGGTTCAAAGTTGTTAGATTTTATTAACAACAGAAAATATTTTTAGAAAGGCCGTTTACAGGCTATAACAAACACCAAATGAAACTGAAGAATAACCATAAGCAAGTTCCAGCCAAACACTTGTATGGTAACCCATTGTAGAGCGAATGCCGGCTAAAATACTCATGGCAAAAAAATCGGGGTATCTATTCGTTGTCAGATAGTAAGCGGGGTCAGTTGGATCGGAATAATTAGGGTCATTACTGCTAAATTTAAAATCGGTGATATAGTAGCCTATCATAGCACCTGCATAAGGCACAATTGAATTACCCGGAAAAATATGTAAATTGTAGGCCAGTCGGGCCCCTATGTGATAATAATTCCAACGCTGTTCATATTTAAATCCTGTATTATAATCTAAATACTGGCTTGCAATATTTTTAAATGAAAGTAAGGGCCCTGCATTTAATGTTCCAGGGCCTAAGTGTTTGAATATAACACGTTCGTAAATTAAAGTGATATTGGGTTTCTGGGTATATCTTAATCCGGAATAGGGGTAATATCCGCCCTCTCCAATTCCGGCATAAATCAGGTTTGAGCTTTCTGAATAAACAGGTCGACTCTTTGCCGGTTTATAATAATCATCATTAATCTCTGTTTGTGCTATCCCTTTGTTTCCGCTTAAAAGCGCTGTTACTAAAACCAGAAAAAACCTGAATGATTTCATAAAACCTTCTGATTATAGCTTGAAACTTATGCCGAGTGCTGCATTTGAATAGCCATATCCAAGCTCGAGCCAGAAGCCTATATGGTCGCTTACAAAATACCTGGCACCTATATAAAGACTGAAAGCCATGTAACTTGCGTAGCTATTGGAATAGTAATAATAATAGGGACTTCCGGGTACATTAAAAAACGGGTCGGTGCTAGTCTCTTTATAGCTTATATCATAATAAGCCAGCATAATGCCAATGTATGGATCGAACCTTGGTACACTTGGAATACTTAAATGATAAGCGCTACGAACACCGAGGATATAGTAGTTCCATTTTTGGTCGTAATTATAACGGGAATAAAAATCGGTATAGCTATAGGCTATTCCCTTGTATGCGAATAGTGCACCTAGGCTAATTGTGCCAGGCCCAACATTGCCAAATGTGCCATTATCATAAGAGATTACAAAATTAGGGGTAGAAGTATAGCCATCGCCATAATAGGTATAGGCTCCACCAATTCCAACGCCAAGGCTTATTACATTTGAGCCTTTACCAAATATGGTCTCATCGGAACCACTCTGACTAAAGACCGCAGGGGTAATACAAAGCATAAATGCCGTGTAAAGTGCGAAAGTACGGTGTGAAGGTTTCATAATGGTAGGTGTTAAAGTGATTTATTTGATTTTAGTTTGCAAGTTAGCTTCCCTTAAAACCATGGCTCTTATATAATCTCATGGTAATTTTCCATTATTCACATATTGGTATAGAATAGGTTTTTACTAACCTTAAATTACCAACTGAATCAACGCATTCAAAAGAAAAATAGATGAACAGAGGGAATGTGCTGTTGAAACATTCTTTTTATCGGTTCAATTGGTCATTTAATAATAATTGTACATTGTCATCTTAATTTTGATAAATAATACCCTTTATGAAATCTCACTATTTGGACAACAGTAAAAAAGTATTTTACCTACTCTTGTTGTTTTGTGTGGTTAACCTGTTATCCTTTTGTACCTCTTCAATAAAAACAGCTTCTTTTGGAAAGAGAAAGTATACCAAGGGCCATTTTTCCGACCCTATCGGAAAAGTCAGGACGAAATTTAATCCTGGAAGTACACCCATTTCTATTTCCAATGAAACAAAAGGGGGGGAGGCCATCAAGATTGCAACTGATAGAAGAGTTGGTTCCACTTTTGATTCAAACTATACCCTGTTAAAAATGCCAACAGAAAACAAAGTTGCCTTTACACATAAGATCACACCAATTATTGCAGCCATATCTTCAGGAGCTTTATTTTTAAGCAAACCTCCATTTCTGGATAAAGCAAGGAGTTCCTTTACTGAAACAATTAATGCCAAACAAGATAATTCAAATGAAATTAGCGGTTCAAGCTATGATGAAGGGAAATCAGCAAGATCCGGTACTCGCTTTATTTATGCGCTTTCTTGCTTACTTTTAGCCATGACGTTTTACCTGCTGCTGCTCTTGGCAAATTTAGGTGGCAGCGGTTGCTTGGGCTGCCTTATGTTATGGGGAGCAATCCTATTTGGCGTAGTAGGAGTGATATACCTTATTTTGTGGCTTGTTTCAATTTAATAAAACAGTAACCGTTGCCATTTGTATTCCATTTCAAAAAAATTGTACTTTAGCCTCCCAATAAAATATTAAAACACCCAGAATGAAAACATCCATCTCTTCGAAGTTGAGAAACCTTGTCCCTGCAGCGCTTGTCTTTGTAACTGTAGGGTTTTTAGCATCCTGCACATCCTCCAATAAAGTAGCCTCTTCCTTTGGAAAGAGGAAATATACCCATGGGCATTTCTCTGACCCGGTTGCGAAAGTTAAAACCAATTATAAACCTGCCGGCCCTGCTTTAGCAATTGCACAACCTAAAGGTGTGGATACTAAAAACACCCCTGCTGTTCAAAAATTTAATTCTAATACCACAACCGTTGCAACTTCTGATAACAAAGCAACCGCTCCAGTGGCTGCAACCAATTCAGTTACCAAAGCAAAGCATGGTTTGTTGAATATTAACTTGTCTAAATCAAGCGGGCTTTCAATCTCATCCGGTTCAACTACACTTTCACTAAGCAGTAACAATGTTTCCTTGAAAGAAAACTCCACTAATTCGCAAGCAGGATATAATGAGCATGGCAGCAGCAGTAGTGATTCTGGCATGAACCACTATTTAAAAATGTGTTTGCTTTTCCTTGCTATTTGGCTGATATGTATTTTGCTGGAAATTGTTTTTGCAGTTGGAACTGCTACTACCGGTAGTGCGGGCAGTTTCGGATTAGCGGTACTTTTTGGCCTAATCGGATGGATATGCTTTATTGTATCTATTGTGTTCTTCATCCTTTGGTTGGTTGATATTTCCAAGTAAGGATTCATAATAGCACTATTAAAAGGGGCTTTGGGTATAAAAACTCAAAGCCCTTTTTTATTTGAGGCTAAGGGAATTAAGATTGGCTTGCTATTCAAATAAAAATTTATTGCAGATTAAATAAGTTTTGTACTTTAGCCACTTAAACACTACTAATTAATGAGTTCAAACCATTTTTTCAAGGCCGGGAATTTTGCAAAATTCCTTTGTTTATCCCTTACAGTTGTACTGTTTTCATATTGTACAACCTATAATAATGTGGCTTCTTCCTTTGGAAAGAGGAAATACACCAAAGGCCATTTTTTCGAATCGGTACCTAAAATTAATACTGCATACAATGCAGGCAGCCAGAATACAACCGTAAAATCGGAAGCCAACCCTCAGAATGAAGTTAGCTTTAATAAAAGCCTGATTACGAACACCACAAATGCGGTGAAAGCCATTTTTACCGCTCCGGCAACTACTGCTACTGTAAAGGAAAGTACCCATAAAAAAGCAATAGAGGAGGCCGCAACCATTGCAAAAAGTACTAGCCCTGTTGCAACAGAAAACGTTTCGAAGAAAGAGAGCTCCTCCAACGACCCTTATGTAGGGCAGAATAACCATGTTTATAAGCACGACGATTCAAAGCAGGGAACTTTTTTAGCCGGATGGCTTATTTGCCTTGCCCTTTCGCTTCTGTTGGTTCTTTTGTTTGTAAACTGGGCCGATACAGCCAATGTAAATAACAACTCTACCGCCGGTACAGGTTGTATTTTCGGGCTTTTACTGCTGCTTTCGCTTATTGGTACAATAGTATTCTTTATACTTTGGGTGGTGTCATTATCCTCCTAGGAAAGGGTAAGAAACCATTATTAGTTCGTTGTACTAAAATTTCATTAAACAATGGATTCCAACCACTTTATTAAGCCGGGGACTTATTTTAAACTCCTTTGCTTATTATTAACAGTTGTGTTGTTTTCATATTGCACAACCTATAATACTGTCACTTCATTTGGAAAAAGGAAATATACCAAGGGCCATTTTTTTGAACCTGTTCCCAAAGTGAATACAGCCTATACTAGCGGAGGCCCTGATATTACTGTAAATACTGAATCCAACATGGCAAAGGAGACGGGAGAAACCCTTTCATTTATTAAGCGAACAGCAAGGTTGGGTAAAGCCCTTTTTAAAGAAATGACATCAACTGCGGGGGCGAATGAAACCACTGATAAAAAAGGAGTACAACAGGCAACAGCCATTGCAAAAAGCACAAATACATTTACAACTACAACTATTTCTCAAAAAGAGAACTCCTTAAACGACCCTTATGCAGGTCATAATGACCATATTTACAAGCACGACGATTCTAAAAAAGGGAAATACTTAACGCTGTGGATTGTTTTGCTTGGCTTATTTTTCATTTGCGGCGCATTATTTGGAACGACTGACTGGGCCACAGCCACCACCACCCAAGGGGAATTTGGTTGCATTTTTGCTGTATTAAGTTTCGTTTTCTTAATTATGTTTATCGTTTATCTGGTGCTTTGGTTAAACGCATTAGCTTCTTGAATAGGGGACTTACATGAAAAAAAAACTGATACTCTCTTTATTTGTTATCCTCTTCATGAATTGTTCTGCTCAATTCCTTCGGATTAAGGTGTATAATAAAACGGGCTATCTTTTAGATTCCTTGTATTTAGGAGATATATATGTGGGGAAACTGCAGAATGATAGCACTTATACAATCTCCAATTTGAAGTCAGTCCAGTTATTAAATGGATTTCCATCTATGTTAGCGCCCTGGGGTAGTATCCGGATGAACAATTGGGCTAAGAAAGGTTACCATTGGCTGAAAGGGGGAGTGTACAGCCCTGTTTGCAATACAGGAACTACCGAGATTACCTCAGGAGCTTATGAATTTGACATTAAAATAATCGAACGGCCGGAGGGGTTAAAACTGGCTTGGGAGATGCATGGGAAATGAAGGGGCTTTTAATAATATGTTTAATTGCATTGGTTTCACTTAAAGGAAATGCTCAAAGCCTTAAAATAAGGGTGTATAATAAAACGGGCTTTGATCTCGACTCTGTTACTATTAGTAAGAATTACATTGGAAAGATTCCAAAAGACAGTTCAAAGTTAGTTTTAAGCATTCAGGGAATTGAAATGCAGGATGAGTTTCCGTTTATAATCCAACCCGGCGGAATAATTAAGAACAAAAAGAAATTTAGGGATTCCGCCAGACACACGTATTGTGGAACCGGAGTGGAGATGGTTGAAAGCGGAAACTTTGAATGGGATATTAAGTTACTCGAAAAAGATTCCGGTTATTTTCTTTATTGGGATAAACATGCCGGCAGGTAGGGGGTTACCTTAAAATATTGTTGCAATATTAAGTATACCAAAAATAATTGAGTTATAAATCAATCTACTTATAATACACATACTAAGTAATTGAATACCATTTTATTAATCTATTTAACATAATGTTTATTATAAGACTATTGGATTGAATAAATTTGTATCTTTACAGGCACCTTGTAAATCAATCGCCATGCTTAAAGAAATCCAAATCCGGCTTGATTGCCTTAAATTGGCTCATAGAGTTAGTTGCAAAGATTATAAGAAAACCCTCCGTATTGCCAGGCGATATATTAAGTTCGTAACTAAGCCGATGAAACGAAAGAAACTAAACTGTTCATAAAAGGCTTAAGTTTGCAATCCAATAATCAAACCATGGACAAGAAATTAAAAGATGCCATAATGGCGTTACCCGAAATGAAAGAACGCTTAAAGAAACTATATGCTTTTACCGAGGAAACCTATAAAATGCCTCACGAAGCTTTGGCAATCAATATCCGTTTGACCACCAAAACGGTTGCTAATCTCAAGGAAGACGAAACCAGCATTGCCATAAACAACAAGCTTAGGGAACTTATAGAAAAGCCGCTGTAGGGTATACTGTATACCCTACACTTACATCCTGTAAAAGTGTAAAAAAGTGTCAAATATAAATTTGAAACAGGGTTATTTATAGCGCATAGCGCAGATTCAAGCAGAATAAACATTTGAAAGTGTAAAATGAAGCTAACCCAGATTCGGGTTTGGTATTAATTCCAGTTCATCTTGCCTGTAAACTCCTGCCTGCAGCCATCCCTCGCTAACGGCATCGTATCTCTTGCAGGTAATACGCCAGGTAGTATTCAATTCCCCATCTACTATTGTACATTTCTCAACAATCATCTTGATATCCCTTGCAGTAGTTTTACAAACTGTATCTCCGGGTTTGAATTTACATGGCATACTATTTAATTTTATTTACAAGTATAGGCATTTAGCATTTCATTAACATCTCCCACTAAAAGTTATTCCTAAGTTTGCAAAAAATATATTGTATGATCAAACATCTACGTCAATTAAGCGCCCTTTTAGCATTAGGAATCCTCTCAATCAATGCCAATGCACAAAACCCGGCTAAAAACTGGCAAAACAAAAGCATTGAACAAGACAGCGTTTATGGAACCGGCTCGGACAAGGCCATAGAACTCTTAAAATCTAAAGGTGTACAATCTACTACGGTAATTGTGGCGGTAATTGATAATGGTGTATGTGTAAACCATCCTGCGTTAAAGAATCATATTTGGGTAAACCCGAAAGAAATTGCCGGTAACAAGGCTGACGATGACCACAATGGTTACATTGACGATGTTAATGGCTGGGATTTTATTGGCGGAAAAGACAGTTCTGTTGATAAGGATAACATTGAATTAACCCGTCTTTACAGGGAATTGGGTAAAAAATATGCTACGACTAGCAATGCTGACAAGCTTTCTAAAAAAGACAAGTTGGAATACGCCAAATACCAAAAGGTTAAAAAGGCGTTCGAATCCAAACAAGGTGCCTATCAAAAGCAATATGACGGACTGAAAGATTTCATGGACAATATTGATAAGATTAAAGTGGTTATAGGTAAAAACGACTTCAACCAGGAAGACATGGATGCATACAAACCAACCGACAGTGTAATGATTAAAACCAAGGAACGTTTAGGACGTAATTTCGGAATGTTATCATCTTTTATGAAGGGAGTTACGGCCGATAGCATAAAGAAACAGATTAAGGGTGGATTGGATTATTTAAATACCTTTTTGCTTTATCAATACAATGTAAATTTTGACCCTCGCCCAACCGTTGGCGACAATTATGCTGATATAACTCAAAAGTATTATGGTAATAATGATTTGAATGGCAAAACCGCCGGGCATGGAACCCACGTTAGTGGAATTATAAGCGGAAACCGCACAGGCGTTGCCAGTACCCAGGAAGGTATTGCCGATAATGTTAAAATTATGGGTGTAAGGGTTGTACCTGATGGTGATGAGCGCGATAAGGATGTTGCCAATGGAATCCGTTATGCTGTTGATAATGGCGCTAAGGTTATCAATATGAGTTTCGGTAAAGGATGGTCTTATAACAAGAAAGCCGTTGATGAAGCTGTAAAGTATGCCGAGAAACATGACGTACTTTTAGTTCATGCTGCCGGAAACGACAACCAAAACAATGATTCTGTGGACAATTTCCCGACCCGTCGATATGAAAATTCGCATAAACAAGCCAAAAACTGGATTGAAGTTGGTGCATCAGATGTAAACGGTAAACCGGGTTCTTTCAGTAATTATGGTAAAAACTCTGTTGACCTTTTTGCGCCGGGTGTTAAAATTTATAGCTCAATTCCTGATAGCGGATATGCCTATTTCAACGGAACAAGTATGGCCTCTCCATGCGTGGCCGGTGTAGCTGCCCTTATCCGTGAGTATTTCCCGAAACTTTCGGCAAAACAAGTGAGAGAAATATTAATGGAATCGGTTACTAAGATTACCGCTTTGGTTCCCAAACCTGCACCTCGTGGCACCAAAACACCTGTTTTGGTTTCTTACACTGATTTATGTATAAGCGGTGGCACTATTAATGCGTATAAAGCAGTTCAATTAGCGCTTAAAAAGTCGGGGAAATAACCTAATGGTAAGATGACATTAATATTCCACCTATTAGGACGCCAAGTGCAAGTACCGCAAAGGGCCATAAACTAGGAAATGCTATGGCAGCCGAACCGAAGAATATTAACCCTAAGATTCCCAGTATAACCAAAATAACACCTCCGGCTGTTTTCAATCCGTTCGTATGATTTTGGGTTGGGTTTCCACCCGATTCGTAATTATGTGCTGGAGCATCATAGCTCCTGCCCATATCGGCATTCGGATGAAAAGGAACATCCGTATATCGAGCCTGTGAATACTGATTTTGATTATTGGGTGAACCACCCTTCCCTATTAAGGTGAATGCAATAACTATAACCAATAAGCCAAGCAAAGAAATAAATATGGGTGTCGGTTCGTCAATTGTATACCCATTTATCACATACCCCTGCCCGGTAATTATCCCAAAAATTAAGGCCGACAGCCCAATTACAGACAAAATAATTTTAGCAACCCAATGATGCTTTTGAGGATTCAACGCCTGTTGGGTCGATACTTTAGCGGTATCAATTGCAGGGGCATATTTTTGACTAAAGCTCTCTACCCCCCTTTCAATTATGAACTTTTCAACCTTTATTGCTTTTTGCCCATTTGATTTAGTCAATTCCCTGCTTCCATTAGTGTTCTGCGCTTTTGCGGTTAGTCCAACTATTAAAGAGGTAGCTTCCCTCCCATCGTTTTTTGCTTTTATCAGGGTCTTTGCATTACCCGTTTTTGCAATATTTACAAGTTCTTCGGGCTTCGCGCTGGTTTGTTTTTTAGCTATAGATGGAACATTAAAGAAAAAACCCTTTGTATATTTCCTTTTACCAAACGAGGAAACAACTTTGTTGCCGGAGTTGCAGGAAGAGAACAGCATTAAACTCGCCAGATAAAAAGAACCTGCTTTTAGAAAATGTTTTTTGCAGAAAAAAAAGTTTTTCATACAATTGGCAAAGTACAAGTATATAAATAAATGATTTACAAAACAGTGTGCTTCCGGAAAAACAATCATGTTTTATTTTATATCTTTGCTTTCAGCTATATACCAACAATACAAACAATATGAAAAAAACCGTTTTCACATTGACTTTACTTGCATCATCAATTGCAGGTTTTGCACAGGGAACTGCTTCAGCAGAAACAAGCCCTGCCGAAAAATTTGCCGCCCGTAAGTCAACTATAATTGAAAAACGCTTTGATGAAGTGGGTAAAGTTGGTAACATGAATATTCAGGTAGAATATATTACCGATCTTACAGTAAACGACAAGCTTCAATGCATCCGCTTCGATATTCAAATGCCTAATAATGCAAGCGGCCCCTCTGCCCTGCTCGATTCAAATGAGGTGAATGAACTTATCAGTTTCATGAAATATATTTCCTCCAATGTAATTACGCATCCTCCCGTTGACCCGAATACAGAAATATCCTTTACCAGCAAGTATAATATTGAAATTGGATGTTTCTGGCAACCCAACAATGGCTGGACACTCTTTTTCCGCACCGACAGCCAAAACCCTTCTACTGAAACCGATTTTGCACAAGCCGATATCCCTGCTTTACTTAAAACATTAAGATTGGCTAAAGCCGAGATGGGACAGCGCTAATTTTTTACTTTAAACCTTCCGCCTTATCATTTTGCCCTGTGCTGGAATAAACCTGCTTCAACGCATTGGTGTTTGAAACATCATCCGGTTTCACTTTATGGGCGCTTTCAAAATAAGGTTGTGCTTTTGCAAAATATCCTTTAGAATCTGCAATTAATTTATTGTACTTTTCGGTAGCATTCAAAGGGAGTTTATCTGCATCTTTAGCAATACTTACAGCTCTGTTGTAATATAAAGCACCTGTTACAAACAATACATCAAAATTAGCCGGGTCAAGTTCAAGCGCCTTTTTGTAGTAGGTCTCAGCATTTCCAAATAAGGTTTCATAGTCTGCAGGCTTAGTTGTATCATCCCCTGTAACGCCCTTAGGATTTGCCCTTCTGTCGTATATATTACCCAGGTTGGTGTACAAACTTGTTAAAACTTTTGAATCTTTATTTGGGCTTGCTTCTACTTTGCTTATAGTTAGTTTAAGGTTGCTTTCTGCTTTTGCAAAGTCGTGCCTGTTTATAAAATAGTTTGTTTCCAGAATTATAATCTGTTCATCATCCGGATAATCAGTACGGCCTTTTTCTATAACACCCCAGGCTTTTGTGCTGTCATTCTGCTTAAGGTACAAAGCAGATAATAAACGGTATGGAGTTGATTTGTCATATTTCAAATCCATTGTTTTTTGGTAATAGATAATTGCCTCAGCATTATTTCCGGCTCTGTCAGCTGAAAAGGCAGCCATTTCAATATTTTCTTTGTATGTCTTTGCGGTGTCAGTAATATTTAAAACAGGGCAAACTGAAATGGCCTTTTTATATAATGCCAGTGCAGAAGGATAATGTTTGTTGTTAAACTCAACCAAAGCTTTGTTTTCAAGAATTAACAAGCACTTTGGAAGGTTTTCATTGCTTAAGGCTTCCTTGGCATAATAATCTTTAGGTACTAATTGTATTACCTTAATGAATGAGTTGGTTGCAATACAAATTGAACTTGTATCCATTTGGGTGAATGCATCCGCATAAGCTTTATTTTTTGACTTGTTATCTGTAGCCCCTGCCGGTAATAATTTCGATTCTAATTTATTCAAATGCATGTTAAACCATTCCAGATATATCTCCCCTCTGTAAAGATGCATTTTAGGTTCATCTTTTGTCTTTTCATTTATGGCGGCTTCATCAATTGCAGCTCTGCCGGAAGCCAGTTCTGTGGTGTCATCGCGGTGACTCCGGTAATAATCAAGATGAGTTGCAGCGCTTGAAATTTTACCGCTTTGGGCAAAGCCTTGCAGGCATAATGTAACTCCGATAAGTGAAACAGCTATTTTTTTCATAAAGTAATATTCAGTGTGGCACAAATTTAACCGAATTTTTCCAACGAAAAATAGTTTTCAGGATTTCTACATTAATTTTTAACGCAGACTTGCTTTTTGGGAATAATCGGAATGATTCAAATCAGGCAACCCTGCCCAATCTGCGGATGATGGAATAAATCAGCACGAATACTGAAATTAAGCCAACTGCAATCATTGCCCAAATCTGTGCAGAGAATTTAGGCAGATAAAACCTTGGTATTTCTGTTAGTGGCATTTGAACGTAGGTAGGATTACCTGCTGTTACTTTTATCCACCTTTCAGAAAACGGGGTATAATTATTCTTTGAAAAATTCAGATTATACTCACCTGGTTTCATGTTCGGTATTTTCGAAGACCCTTGGTTATCAGTAAACGTAGTTAAAATTAAAGAATCATGGCTGAATATTTCCACCTTTACAGAATCAATCGGAGCCTGGGTTGAAATATCAATACATGATGTATTTAATGATCCTGTACCGTCTGCCGGAGTATTCACAGCCGTAGAGTTCACAAGGTTATCAATATTAAAAAGGGTAATACTGTCATTCACTCCATTTGCCAAGGCAGCTTTCAGGAAGTTAATACTGTCCTTGTCTTTATGCTTGGTAATTTCCCTGCGTATTGAATCCAGGAGGTCGTGGTTTATTTCTCCAATTGAATCAATAACAGTTTGTGGTATCTTTCTTGACACTAGGTTATGAACGAATTGAACTCTTTTAATATAATCTACCTGAGCTAAAACAGGAGTTTTTACAGGCACAACTTTTGTCGGTGTTTTTACAACAACCGGAGCTGGCTTTGGAGCCGGAGCTTTTACAACTGGAGCAGGTTTCGGGGCTGGTGCTTTCACAACAACCGGAGCTGGTTTTGGAGCAGGTGCTTTTACTACTGGAGCGGGTTTCGGGGCTGGTGCCTTAACAACTACAGGAGCTGGCTTTGGTGCCGGAGCTTTAACAACAGGAGCTGGCTTAGGTGCAGGTGCCTTTACAACCGGCGCTTGTTTTGATGCAGCCTTTTTTGCCGCAGCTATCGAATCTGCATGTGGATTTTTTTTAACCGGCGTTTGTGAGGTGGCTTTTGAAGCAGGAACTGGGGTTAATACATTTCCTTTTAAAACAAGTACGGAATTTTGAGCTGTAGTAATTTGAAAGGAAGTCAGAAGACATACACTAAGTAATCCTATTATTCGCATGTAATTTTTGTTTCTCATCGGCATTAATTTTACAAAGGGTACAAATATACGCTAATGCAAGCATTAAAATGCAAAACATCGCACATAAACATATTGAATGTGACTATTATCAATCAATGATATTTATGAGCAGCGTATAAAGGGTAAAGGTTTTACTTTACTCCTATTGCAAGCTTTTTGGTAAGGGAACCCATATTGCCTTTCAGGTTAAGGATATATATACCTGGGCTAAGAGTATTGCTCAACTGAATTTCGTTACTTCCAACTACAACTGAGTGATGTTCATTTAATAATGTTTGGCCAAGCATATTGGTCAAAGTCATGTCATACTCATCAGCAGCAATTGAATTGATTTGAACTTCTATATAATTTGAAGTATTGAATGCAGTAATAGTTGTAGCTGCAGGACCACCGCATCCTTGGAATGGAATAGTTTTTACAAGGGTAGTGGTTTGGTCAATATCAGTTTGATACAATAAGTAGTAAGACACACCAGGGAATGGATTATTATCAGTAATTGAATAATTGGTTGGCATACTTGTAGTACCTGCTCCCTTCAAAGTTCCTACAGTTTCAAAATGAACATTATCGGTTGTCTTTTTCAATGTGTAATAGTCATTGTTAAGTTCAGATTGTGATGTCCATTGAACAAGTGCTGCACCATTATTACAAATATCGGTGAAAGAACTTATTTCAATTGGCAATGGAGAATTTGAACTGGATAATGTCCATGATCTATAAAAGTTAGCAGCAGTAAGAGGTCCGCTCTTGTCAGTGTTAGTTACACCGGTTGGGCCAGCCTGTCCGGCTAAACCTAACCAATCTCCCCAGCTACCTTTAGTAGGAATGGTTGTATTATAACGTTGTGCTAATAATAAAGGTTCAATACCTGCAACATTCAATCCGCCAACTTCACTGGCAGTACTGGCAGTGCTTAAAAATGTAAATACAGTTTGTGTAATGGCTGGTTTTGTTCCATAGCTCGATGCATCCATAATCCAAAAACGGTCAACTACCTGGTAAGAGTCATCTATAGGTGTAGGTTGGCTGTTAGCAGGAATAATTGGTCCCATATTATTAACATCCGAAGGTTGAGACGCTGAATTCAGGTTTGGTGTATGGTAGGTAGAAAATAAAATACTACCACCTGCACTTGCACCTGCACCAAGTGTTAGCGTTAATGGAATTGAATAAAGGCTGCTATATCCGAATGGCACTGTATAAGCACCGGTAGTGGTACTAATGTCCCACTTTACCATATTAAATTCACTTTCAGAAACAATCCATCCTTTTGTTCCAACAGTAGTAATTGCGTTGGTCGCAGAATTATTAACATCTATATAAATAGGTTTTGCTTTAATGCCACCATTCTCAACAATAGTAACAAGCGAGGTTCCGTTTATTACAATTCTGGCTTGTGAAAAACCAACTAAAGGCGCTACCAACAAGCCTACTAAGGGTAAAAATTTATTCATATTTCTATTTATTTAAATCTCTTTTTGGGGCATTACAAGGCAAATATAGTAAAAAAAATTATAACTACAACATGATTGAATCAACTTATTCACTTTTTATTAACAACTATGGTTCTTAACGAATGTTTTTTATCCTTTGTTACACTTCTTTAAAATTGAACCATTACTTACATCATTAACGCTACCTTTGCAGTAATATTACATGGTATGATGAATTTTTTGAATTATAGGTTGGGTACGCTTTACAAATTTAACGTTTTACTTCTCTCCGGAATCTTCATTTCGATAGTCGGATGTCATACCAATCCTGAAAAAAGCAACACCATAGCAAGTTCTATTGAAAGCCCAATGAAGACCTATACATCTTCTATGCGTTCTGTGTCCCTTCCTTTTATCGATACATGTTATGATACGGTGGCAACACAAGCAGTAAGTATCCCGGATACCCTTTCTAAGTTTAAAAAATATGGACGTGTAATTGGTAAAGTGAATGAGACAGATAAATATATTGCCATCCTTTATTCCCTTACTGGGGATGTTCAGCTTCCCGTATTGCGCACCTTTAATAAGAATGGAGAACCAATTTCAACCCAGAAATTACTGATAGGTAATTGTTGTGGCGAAAATGAAGCTTGTACGGGTTTATCTATTGCAAAAATCACAAAAGACCTCCATATTATTCTAATCGACTCCAATCAAACTTTTGAACGCGACAAGAAGAAATCTGATATTAAGAAAAATATTCAATTACACTATAAACTTTTAGAATTTACCATTGATAGTACAGGGATGATTAAATTCTTCCGGAAACTCCCCAAGGATAATCCCTCTGCCTAATCACCCTATCTAAGCTGAAGCTGTTTGCCAAACCTGTTCATAGGGTAATGATCGGGCCGCTTATATATACTGTCGTTATATTGTTTTAGTTCAGAATACTTTAGTCCCACCACTCCTGTTTCTTCAAATTCAGCACTGCCGCCAATAAAGCCACTTATATCAACAGAAACAAAAACCGAATCCTCTCCCCCATCATATAGTGCTTCTTCTATATTAATTGAAAACTCTCCACCGCTTTTATCAAGCAACCTAAAACCATTTTGTGGTATTACACTTATTATATTCTGCAAATCTCTTTTTAAAATTTCGGGTTTAATGCTATCGCAGAACAACCGTTGTTCTTTAATAGCGAAAATATATCCTGAATTAATTGTGTCCCATATATATTCGGCTGTATGGGTAACATAAGTGCCTACACTATCTACATGAGCAGTATCTGTATTGTATACAGCGAATTTCACTTTGCTGCCAAAAGCCGTAAAGAATTGTTGAGGCATTGAAGATTTATGAGCTGAATGCTTTTGCTTCGACTGGGCTTTAACAGCACATTGACTGATAAAAAAACAAAATAAAATTAACAGTGTATAATTATGCTTCATCCAATATATTTAAAATAATTCCGAAACATACAACTCTATTAAAAACTACCTGCTACCGTTAACTAATTTTTTACCGCATTAATTTCTACACCGGTAACTTTTTTACCTATCACTTGCCCCTTACTATTATATATGGAAAGTATTCCGTCCACTTTTACTCCCGTATAATCATCCTTATCGTTTATTGTTGTATTTGAACTTGTTTTGGTTATGCTGAATGTAACAGCATAGCCCGATCCGTTATATGCCAGGATATTCTCGGGATTAGGGCCGCCTGCTAATCGTATCGTAAACCCATTAATTGTTAAATAGGCCACTGTAGAATTTGAATCGGTGCAGAAAATAAAATCCCTGTTCTTTAAATCCTTTTCAGAATTAGAAAGCACATAATTGGTCCTTCCCGTTTGATGATTGGGAGGGCTTACCTTATCTACAGTAAATGGAGGTGCTTTTTTAGTTGAATTATTTTGCGCAGAAACAGTTGTAATTGCTATTGAACAAAACAAAAGCAGGGTTGAAAAAAATTTCATAATTATTCAATTAATAAACAAAGTTACGAATTTTAAGCTAAACGTGTCTACTTGCAAAACCTAAAACAATCTTAATGTTTCTGTCCGGCAAGTAAAGCATTCTGGGCTTTTGACATGTTTTCACGTGCAGCGTTTAATCCAGGGTCAATAAGCAGGGCTTTCTGGTAATAATAAATACAGGAATCAAAACGGTTCAGATTATAAAACGCAGCTCCTAGGTTTTCATACATTCCGGCATTGTTAGGGTTTGCCTGAAGGCCCTTTTCAAAAGTGAAAATGGCATTCCCATAATCTTTACGATTGAAATAAATTACCCCCAAATTATTGTATGCATTAATATATACAGGATCGGCTTTTATACATTTCTCAAAACTCACTTTTGCCGAATCAAAATAAGGTGAAGCATTATTCTTTGTTAAATCGCCCATCGAATAATAGTTCCAACCCAGATTATATAGTGCTTCGGAGTAGTCGGGCAGAATTTTTAAAGCAGCATAGTATTCAGGGATGGCTTTATTAAACAAGGCAGTCCTGTCATTGGCGTTGGTTACCTTAAGTGCAGAGTCTGTATAGGTAAACGCAATTGCCTGGTGGGCCCGGGCACTGTTGGTTGAAATATTGGCAGCCGACGAAAATAGTGCGAAGTTGTTTTTCCAATCCGGATTCCTGGTAATTGTACGAATACTATATGGAACAAGAATGACACCTGCAACTATATACAAACTTGTAACTTTTGGCCTTGGCGCATCCGTTTGAATCTTTAGCAGGCGCACAATTATAAATGCAATTGCAATGCAAAAACCAAGCGAAGAAGTATATAAAAACCGCTCACCCATTGTTGAACCTATTTTTATAAAAAGATTTGATACAACCGACATGGTTATTATGAAATAAAATATCCCGAATGATATAGGGTCTTTTTTCTTCAAGCCCATAATTGCGTATACAATTAAACCTGCATAAACTGCAATGGATATCAATGCTTGAGGGCTTAAAAGCGAAACAACGGGAATTTGATTGTACGAATAATCCCATGTTAATGAATAAGGAACAAACAACAGATAAATATATTTACCTAAAATAAAAATAGTTGTTGCAAGTCTGTCAGGCCAGTTGTGGGC
This sequence comes from uncultured Bacteroidota bacterium, assembly GCA_903901055.1. Taxonomy (GTDB): domain Bacteria; phylum Bacteroidota; class Bacteroidia; order JABEUT01; family JABEUT01; genus JABEUT01. Next base: position 50,496 of record CAIUPO010000008.1, on the reverse strand, counting down.
AGCCATCAGCGAATTGTTTATTACAATCATCTGTTCGTCAAACGTAAAAAAGGTAAGTACTTTCAATCGAATTATCATATAAAGCAACACCACTCCCACAAATGGCATACCAATTACAATTAATTTCCAAGGTTTGAAATCGGTGAAATAATAATATACCATTGGAATTACAAATGCATAAGTAAGTACTGTTTCCTTACTTAAAATTGAAAGGAAGAAAAACACCCAGCTCAAAACAACATACGTTGGAGCTTCGTCATAAATATAATATTTCATTGAGCAGTACACAGCAATGATGCAAAACAAAAAGCTTAGTATTTCATCTCTGCTTTTAATGTTTGCAACCACTTCGGTATGAATAGGATGGGCTATAAAAAGAACCGTTATTAATAAGGGTACAATATAATTATACTTTCGAAAAACTTTCAGCAATGTTAAAAAAAGAAAAACAGCAGTAATAGCATACCAGAACACATTAAAAAAATGATGCACAAGCGGAGATTCGCCGAACATTTGCTTTTCAACAGCCATAAATGTAAGGGTGATGGGGCGATATGACTGGTCGTTACGCTGGTTAAAGCCATACAAAAACCCTTTCGCAAATATTTGTCCTATCCCTTTAGCTCCTTCCTGAACAAAATGGTTTTGCGTGGTAATAATGGCATCGTCTCCCGAATAACTATTCCAAATACTATTTCCATAAATAACAAACGTAAACAGGATAAGCCCCATTATTATCATCCATTTACGTGCAAGCGGCAATTCAAGTTTTGCCGGCATTTTCATTTGCGGAGTATTACCTGCCTGCTTCTTCTGAACAGGCTTTACCGGGGGCTTTTTCGGTGGAACAGGTTTCATTTGCGTTTCATTTTTTTTGCTACCGGTTTAACTTTCACAACGGGAATTTGCACTGCAACAGGAAATAATTTTGAATACCATTGTGTAAGGAATATCAATGCAGCAATAAACAATACAGGCCACAAATATATAGCTGCCATTGGGCTCATATCAAACAGGAAAACAGGTAATAAATTAGTATTAAAGTGGTGTTTCATAAAATCAGGAACAACAATATTCCATATAGGATTCTGGTAGGAGTGAATTATCTCCATTTGTGCAGCATTTAAATGAAAGGTTTCATAATTTTGGGGATAATCGGGAAACATGAATATTTTGGTGGATTTATCCATCCAGATGAATACCATACCAATACCTGTAAGTGAATAAAAAACATAGGCAGAAACAGGTTTTGAGGAAAGGTAAATAACTCCTTCATAAAGCACAATCATTACTATCGGTATTAAATAACGCGGCCCTAATGCCCAACCTCCGGGCCATTGGTAATATGCGGATATTAAAAGCAGGAATGCAACAACAGTTAGGAGTAAATAATTTTTCATTCCGGCAACAACCAACCCCAGTTTACTTTTTACATTTATTAATATGTTCTGATATCCATTTTTAGCTACATACCAAAGCATAAAAATGAGAACAGGAGTATAATATAATACCCCCCTGTAGGTTGAGAAGACCAAACCCCAAAAGGCTGACAATGTTGGAAAATTAAAACCCAACTCATTAGCATTCTCTTTGCTTTGATGAATCTCATAATTGTAAGGGGTTTTAAAAACGGAGCCCGTAAGATGATAGTTATAGGCTAAAACAATAACCATTCCCGGAATTAATCCCCCGCCAAAAAATAAGAGCTTTACGAATTTATTCCATAAAGAATCTTTTGGGTTTTCATTCATATATATAAGTACAGCCCAAACAGGCACAAGTATCCCCACAGTAAACTCTGTTGCCATACCCAATCCCAGCAGTAGCCCTGACAAAATATAACTTTTCTTTTTCAGGAAAATATATCCGAGCAGTGCGAAAAAACCGCTTAATATATGTCCCATATATACCCCGGCGTATCCAAAAATGTAGGACGCATAGAAAGAAAGCATTACAATTACAACCGGTGATATTTTGGTGGCGGTTCTTTTTATTGCTAATAATGACAACAGAAGTGTAATTACAAAAGGAATAGCCCCGCACAAAATATCGCCAAACATAAAAACGGTAGCAGATTTTGGTAGTAAAAATGCCCTTGCATCAGGGGTTGGAGCAGTACCGTCAGGGGTTTTAAAGGCATCATAATCATAAATCGGATACTTTTTAAGGGTAGTATCTTTTAGCTCGGGTAAACCCATAGACTTATATGCTGAATAGAAAGGATAAACCAGGAAAGTAGAAAGCGGCGCCTTGTTGGAATAGTAATTGGTGTCTTTGTTTTTTACAATTCTGCTCACATCGCCCGCAAAGTCTTTGTATTTGTCTACCACTATTGTTTTATCCTCGAACAAGGTTAATACAGGAATGGCTCTGCATGCAGTGTTTGGGGTTATCCATACATCTACATAATAGCAGGAAAGCAGTAGGTTTATAACAATAAAAACCGCGTAAAACCACTTCTTTTTCGAACTGGTTGTTGTATTTTCAGGCAGTTTATCCATGTTACTTCATTCGGGACAAAGATAATAGCAATCCTATTACTTGCAGCTTATTAGTTCGCTTATCAAAAAATAACCCTTTTGAACTCTTTAATATGTCGGTCCATATTTAATCGCAATTTATAGCCTGATAATCAACCTAAAATGTAACCCAAGCCATTTTGATGATTCAAATCAAGTTCTTCGCATCACTATTATTTTATATTTGGTACAATACAATTTAAAGGTGGATAATAATTACCGATTTTATAACTTTAAGGGAACTAAGCAAGAGATTGTTAATAGTATCCTTTCCCTGCTATTCGGTAAAGAATTTTACAATGAAACTTCTTTCTACACCAATTTTGTAAATGAATTCCAGCCCGAACGCCAACAAAAAAAAATGAAAGCGATTCTTGATCTGATGCAAAAAGAAAATCTTATTCTTTTGCGCGACCGCTATGAGGATGACGGAATTAATGTATTAAATAATTTGCAAAACACTGCCCTGCCCCAATTAAACCAGGGAAATGCGCGTGTTTACCTTAGGCAACGCGGCAAAAATGTTCTGTGTGAAGGTGGTTATAAGATTTCCGGCAGAAAAAAAGAACAAGGTGAGGTAGTTGAACAAACGGTTCCTTTGAGATCCATTTTAGCCATTCTGCTTATTCTCATTGCAGCCGTCTGGTTTATGATATAGTCAATAAAAATTGCCATCAATTTGGCATTCCTGTTTAAACCTTTTTTATTCATACGTAGTTAACAATCTGAATACAGTATCTGTATATTTTTGTTTAACCATTTCGCCTATGGATTCTAAATCAAAAGGTATTTACCCCAACTGGGTTGATGAAAACGAAATCATCAACCAGGTTTTAAATGAAATTATAAAGGAAGGTGGCCGTTTACCTTACTCCTATGTTGTCAATCCAAGCCACAGTATTGAAGTTCAGCACAGAATGAAACATATAATTGAAAAAATGAAAAAGGAACGGTTAATACATATTCCTGTTACCACTGAAGAGTTTATTGAAATGGATGTAGACGGAAGCCGCGCTGCAAAAGTAGGTTATAGGAAATATAAAAGGATAAAAAGGTGGGGGTTTCATTTCTTTAAAGTCAACAGGGTTTCATTAATGCTAATTCTGTTTACACTTCTTATCCTGCTTGGATACCTGGCTTACCTCCTGCTCCACTTTCTTAAAGTGGTATAAATCTGCTTAGTTTTTGAAAAACGAATACATCGCCTTCACTTCTACTGCTGCATAAATAAAGTACAGCACGAAAAAGGTGAGCGCAAATGTGCGTGCATCGGGACGATGAGTTAGTGCATACGAAAACACAAATATGCTGCAAACAATTAACCTTCCGAAACTTATGGTCATGAAAGAATAGACAAAACTTCTTGGCTTCTTTTCCTTCGTATTTGAAATCATAATAAACGCAAGCGAGTTAACAGCAAATAGCAGTGCTATCATTACTATTAAAGGCAAGGAGGCCGGCTTATACTTCGTAAAAACAAAGTACAGGATTCCGTATAAAACCACCGAAATAACTAATAATTGCAAAATAAACTTGCGGTGCAATGCTTTCATTTCTTTTTTAATAAATCTCTGATTACAAAAAATACCCCCAGAAAAACTCCCAGAATTGTAAGTGCTGTTGTAAATACCGGAAACTTCATGGGGAACTTAGCATCCAGCCACTTACCCAGTAACAAACAAATAATAATAGAGGCTGCTATCTGAAACCCCATTCCCGAATAACGGGCAAGGGCGTTAAGAGACTGTCTGCGGCTTTCTTTCGCTTCTTTCTTTGGTTGATTCCTGTCCATTATATAAGCCTTTTACAGCATTTCCCATTACACAGGAACCGCTGAATTGGGCACCCGGTTCAATTGATAACCTTCCTACTACTATATCTCCCAATAATTTACAGCTCGATTTCAGCGACAACAGTTCGTTTACAGTAATTTTACCGTTCACCGTACCATGCACTTCGGCGTTCTGGCAAGTAATCTCACCGTCAATCTGTCCCGATGTGCCAATTACCAGCTTTCCCTCAGTTTGTAAAGTACCCTTCAACGTACCGTCGATACGGATATCTCCCGATGCCTTAATTATACCTTCAATATGCGTGCCCGACTTAATCTGGTTTACAACGTGGGCATCTTCCTGAATTGTCTTTGCCATAGGTTTTGTGGGTTAGTAAGTGTGCAAAGTTAGCTTTTTTTTCAAATAAGCAAGATTTTTATACATCCTATTGGTTATTAATGCATTTAAACCCCATTAATGACCCGTTTAGGCTTTTAGACACATAGATTTATTAACGAGTTATTAACAATTTGGCTTGTCCTACCTTTAGCGTTAGGGGTTCGTCTTTTGTACTATCGATGTTTCACTTCGTGGGTTGGGCATGTCCCCAAGCTTTGCAAGGGGTCGGGCTTTACGTTGCAAGTCCTCGCCCCTAAAGCACACTTTGCTTGCTTTAGGGGCTGTGGGCTTTCCACTTCAATCCCTCATGCTTCCATGTGGAATCAGTAGCAGGTTTTCGGCTATTTCTGCAAAATCATTCTTTTGGTATCAACAACCTTGCCGTTTACAACAAGGCTGTATGAGTAAATACCATTACTTAAATTTTCAGGGTTGATGTTTAATGTGCCATTGCCTGTTTGGCTCAATTGAACTTCCTTCATTTGATTGCCATAGCTATCATAAAACACGATAGTAGCCCCAATAGTACCCACAGGCAAGTAATAATTTATTTTGGTATTACTGCTAAATGGGTTCGGAATGTTTTGATAAAGCAAAGGAGCATTTGCATTAGATAAAGCTACATCTTGAATATTAGAAGTATTCTCATTGTTATTATCATTTCCTGAATTGCCACCTCCTATATGCCCATGCGTATTACAAAGCCTGTTCAGGCAATCCTGAAAGCCTTTGAATGCACTGCGCAAACTGTCAAGTGTGGTACGTAAACTATCTATTGTTTTATTTTTACTTGTAACAGTAGAATCCAATTCTTTGATGGCATTAACTGCCGTATACATTACAGCCTCTTCGTATATATTGAGAATAGTTGCTGTATCACGGTTAATAGTGTCTTTTATTATATGAGATTTCTTCACACCGCTTGGCACGTTTCGTTGAAGGTTTTGAGCTATAAGACCAATGAAGCTTTTGGTGGAATCGAAACCGCCTATGCCATTATATTTGTAGTTAATAGGACTCAGGTTGCGTATAGCTTTCAAGCCATATTTGAACGGAGTGATACTCTTTTTTAAGTTTGAATCGGAGGGAACTACAGTGCCGTCAATTCTAGCATAATCGTTCACGTCTAACAGGTAGTCGGGAACATCCAGGGCGAATTGATAGCCAATATCAACAGTTCCGCCCGGAAGGGTAGTTCCGTCAACAGGATTTATTGTACTTGGAACAAAAATAGCATACTGCATAAGAGAACTTGAAATATCAATGTTGGGGCCGCCATCGGCTTGAAACCAGCCTGCAACATTGTAAAAAGTATTGGTAGTATTTGAAGGTTGTGGCATAAAGGCTACCATTCCTATAGTTGGGGTTGGGGTGCCAAATGCACCGGTGTTGCCATCTGAATTGGTTATGTATGTTCCAATCGTATTATTATCGCCCGAAGCTTGAATCACTTCTAATTTTGCGTTTGGAGTTACGGAACAATTCAGTCCTATTGCAACATTATCAACCCCGGCAGCACCTGTACCATTTCCTGAGAAATAAAAATTGCCCCCATTCAAATCTATTGCCCCAGTTCCTCCGGCTGGTAACAATGTCGGACTTCCACACGTACCTAATGAAGCAGCCGGAGCAGGAATATAGATCACATTTCCGAATCCATCGATGCTTAAAACACCTGCCGGATAAGGGTTTCCTTCGGATGGATTAAAATTTGCGCTGGTGGGGTCGACAGGGTTAGAATTAGATGTTAAATCACGAAACTTTAACCCACTAAAGCCAGTTCCGGGACTTGCGCTTGTACCTGCATAAAAATTTAGAGAATTATAATATCCATTTCCAATAAACCCAAAACTACCATAAGGTGGAACCGTATTTTGGTCTGTCATAATTTCAAGATTAGCCATTGGCCCAAGCCCATAAGAGTCTCCAACCATGCCGATACCTAAAAATTGCGAATTATTGCCAAGTATAAATTGATTATCATGGCTTACAATTGCATCCGCACCGATTGCAACGGAGTTATTAATTGTTCCTGGTGTTGCAGATGAACTTGTATAGGCATCAGCACCAAAACCTAGGGTAACATTATAAATTCCTGAAGGATTTGACTGCCCTAAAACTCTGCCATTCCCTCCTATGAATACATTCCAATCACTTGGGGCTAACTCGCCAGTATTTTCCCCTGACCCAAATCCCATTACTATATTATCATTGCCATAGTGTATTTTATTGGCACTATATTCTCCATAAAAACAATTACTATCAGCACCATATAAAACTGTTCCGTTTCCAGAATGCCCGCCATACATGCAATTATAAGCGCCATCATTATAATATCCTGCCGCTTTTCCATAAAAGCAATTTGATTTCCCACTAATATTTTCTAAGCCACACTCGTATCCTGTAAAAGTATTATAACTTCCAGCGGGCCATCCACCCCCATTTGTAGATGCCCCTGCAAAGGCACCTATAAAAGTATTAAATGAGCCATCTGCATCTAATCCTCCTGCTGAAAATCCCAGGTATGAATCATAAATGCCTGCGGTTAAGTCGGTTCCTGCGCCACTACCGACGCAAGTAAGATGATTGAATGAATAAGAGGTCGCACTGGCTTGTTGCCCAACAAATATACATGTAACATCTCCTCCATTATTTAGTACTGGATTTCCACTAATCATAAATCCATTTGTTCCAGAAGTTGAAGTAACATTTATATCCCCATTCCAAACATCTATTAAATGAGTGGGCGTGTAAGCACCGTAAGTGGTGTTATCCCATATACCCAAATACCCCGCTGTTGTTAAATCCATATATTGCTTCCCTAAAGTTTGGAATGACAAGTCGGGCTATGTAATAGAGGACGCGTCTGTTCCAACATAATTTCCAGATGATGTTATTGTATTTGTGGGGGTTGATATTTGACCTAAAGTAAAAAAAGCATTAACTAATATTATAAGAAAAGTTAGTGTGAGCGGCTTATTAAAAATTATAGTTTTCATAATGTTATTGGTTTAATTGTTAAATCTATTGTTTAATGAACTTTTTAATGACACTTTTTTTATCATAACTTACTATTTCCATAAAATACATGCCAGCAGAAAGACATGCAACATTTACTAGCAATTGAGAATTTTCAATTTTCAATTGAGAATTAAAAACTTCCCTTCCTCTTATATCAATAATTGAAAGGGTGGCAGGCCCCACAAATTGCCCATAAAAGTTTATAGTTAATAATTGATTTGTTGGGTTTGGGTAAATTGCTATGTTTGTATTTGCTTGAGTATCTTTTATTCCTGTCAAATTGGATATCTTTCGTATCCTCTGGTTAAGTTGGTCAACTAAATAAATATTATCAGAGTTGTCCAATGCTATACCAACTGGAAAATTAAATTCTGCGGCACTTGCAGGTCCTCCTTCTCCGCTAAAACCACTAATACCAATTCCAGCAATAGCGGTAATATTGCCCAAAGTGTCAATTTTGCGAATTCGTTGATTTCCCTGGTCGGTAAAATAAATATTACCAGAATTATCAATAGAAAAAGATGTAGGAGCATATAGTTCTGCTGATGTGGCTGGTCCTCCATTCCCGCTATATCCCTGTATACCATTTCCGGCTATTGTAGAAATAAAACCAGAAGAGTTTATTTTGCGTATTCTTTCAACATCATAAGCAGGGTCACAAAAATAGAGGCTCCCTGATTTATCCATAGAAATGTCAAAGGGAGAATTAATTTCAGAAGTATCAGCGAGGCCACCATCAGCATAATACCCACCTTTCCCATTTCCTGCAATGGAAGTAATTATACCAGAAATATTTATTTTACGTATCCTATGATTACCGCAATCTCCAATATAGATATTGCCAGGAATATCAACAAACACAGATGTTGGATGATTTAGTTCGGCCAAAGTTGCAAGGTTATTATCCCCGCTAAAACCACCTACTCCAATTCCGGCCACAGTCGTAATTACACCTGTGGTATTAATTTTACGAATGGCATTATTACCATAATCTGCAATATAAATATTACCTACTTTGTCTATAGTAAGACCGTACGGTATATTTAACTGCGCATTAGTAGCTTGTCCGTTATCACCACTAAATCCTGCGCCAAGTATATGACTCCCGGCAAATGTGGAGATAATTCCTGAAGAATTTATTTTACGAACTACGTCATTGTCAGTATCTGTAAAATAAATATTTCCAATAGAATCAATAAATAAACACGATGGAGTATTTAACTCACAGTACATAGATGTTGCAGATAACCCATCTCCACTATAGCCTTGATTGCCGTTTCCGGCAATGGTGTATATATTTTGAGATTTTGAAATAATTGGCAAAATAAGTAGTAACAGTGCAGTAATTAATTGTTTCAGGTTGTTCATAGCTGGTAGTTTTAATTCTACCACAATATTAAAAAAATTAACGATATAAAAAATGAGCGGAGCATGGGAAAAAGGAATTTTAAGCCGTGGTAAACTTACAACCTGAAAAAGGGTTTGTCAATGGGATTTTATGAAAATCGTATACGGGAGTTTTCCCGGGGCGCAATACGGGATTTCTCCCGTATTTTTAAGATTAGGCTACAAAAATATATTATATTGTTAATTTTATAATATATATTAGTACAATCTTCTTATAATTTATTTCAAATATGTCTTTTTCAGTTAAGTGCTTGTTTATATGCTTATTCTTAAAGATTTTTTATTACTTTAGCTAAACGTGAATTTTCAAAAGTGTTGCATAACGTTGCATAAAAGCCCTATCCATTTCAAGTCAATAATTGTACTTTTTAATCCCCCTTTTTACTACACTTTTTGTAGAAATTAACTCGCAACGCTCATATCTTATCTCTTATATCTCATATCTTATATCTCATATTTAATTACTTTGCAATCGTGAAAGCCCTTACCCGCAAACAATTACTTTTACTATCATGCCTAACTGGCGTATTGCTTTGGGCAGGCTGGCCCGCATACGGCTTTCCATTGTTGCTATTGGTAGCTTTCTGTCCTTTGCTTATTGTTGAGCATCAACTATCCGGCACCACTCCCCCATCAGGCAAGAAACGTAAATCGCGTACCTTTTTTGGTCATGCCTACCTTGCAATGCTCCTCTGGAACGGGCTAACCACATGGTGGGTATGTAACTCTACTTATGTTGGTGGTGCTATCGCCATTCTCTGCAACTCGCTGTTCATGGCATTAGTGCTAACCTTATTTCATAGCATAAAGCGCAAGCATGGCAATGTTTTTGGATATGGCGCTCTTATTGTCCTGTGGCTATCCTTCGAATACATACACCTTAACTGGCAACTAAGTTGGCCTTGGCTTACCTTGGGCTTTGGGTTTTCCAATTATGTATCCCTTCTTCAATGGTATGAATACACAGGCCCATTGGGTGGCACCCTTTGGATACTGCTGTGCAATCTGGCAGTCTACAACATCATTAAAAAGCGCTGGATTGACAACACACACAAGCTTTCCTTTAAGATACTCGGCCCTGCACTTGCCATAATCATCGTGCCTATTCTTATATCATTAATAACCTTCATCACTTACCCTTCTCCCTGCAAACCAATAACGGTAAGTGTTGTAGTTGTCCAACCCAACATAGACCCCTACAATGAGAAGTTCAACGGCAACTTCCAAGATCAGTTAAATAAGATGTTCGACCTTGCCGACAAAAAGGTAGATAGCAACACAGCCTATCTGGTATTCCCAGAAACCGCCATCGCCGACCCCAATTTATGGGAAAATAACTTTAAGAAAGATTCAAGTATCCGAATGGTTTGGAGGTACCTCCACAAACACCCTAACCTTAGATTGGTTACAGGGGCTGAGTCATCTAAGGCCTATTTCAGTGGCGAAAAAGTTGATGAAATTGATAGTTCCTTTAACACTGCTTTCCAATTAGACACATCAAAAAGCATTCAGGTTTACCACAAAAGTAAGCTTGTCCCTGGTGTGGAATTTATGCCTTTCAACAAACTGTTAGCACCATTGGGTAAACTGGCTTTTGACCTTGGTGGAACAAGCGGAACATTAGGAACTCAAATTGAGCCTACCGTATTCTATTCCTCATACTCCAAAACCACCATTGCACCGGCTATTTGTTACGAATCCATTTATGGGGAATATATTGGTGAATACATAAAAAAAGGTGCTCAGCTTATATTCGTAATAACAAACGACGGCTGGTGGAAAGATACCCCCGGTTACAGGCAGCACCTATGCTACGGAGCAATGCTGGCAGCAGAAACTCGGAAGCAAGTTGTGCAATGCGCGAACACAGGCTTCTCAGGAATAATTAATGAATTTGGCTCTATTTCCCAACAAACGAAATGGTGGGAACCCGCAGTAATTAAAGCCAGAATGCAACCATCGGATGTAGTAACATTTTACGCCCGCTATGGAGATTACCCGGGTTTATTTGCTTCTTACTTAAGTATCCTGTTAATAGGGTTTCTGATTATATTTAAGATAATTCGTTATTTTCATAAAAAACAAGTTGCATGACAAAACACAGGCTTGAAATGTTCTCTGATGGTGTTTTTGCCATTGTAATCACCATTCTTATTCTAAACATCCACCTTCCCGAAAATACAAGCACCCAACACTTGGGAGAGGCCTTGAAGGCATTATTTCCGGATATACTTGCCTATGTAACCAGCTTTATATTAATCGGCCTCTATTGGATTGCGCATCATACTTCCTTTCATCATATTCACAAAGTGAACGGGGTGCTTTTATGGCTGAATATGTTATTGCTTTTGTTTGTAAGCTTTATGCCTTTCCCTGCTTCGTTATTAGGTAAATATCCTACAGAGCCGGTTCCGCTAATGATTTATGGCATAAACCTGATGGCAGCAAACCTTGTTGCGTTCCTAATGACATGGTACACATGCTATCATCCCGAACTTCTAACAGAACCTTTTCTATTAAAGGACTTCCGTAAGCAATTCCCCATTTATATTTTTGTAAATGGTTCTTATCTTGCAGCTATCATAATGGCGCCATTCCTGCCAACAGTTAGTTACATTATATACATCCTCATTGCCTGGATACTTGTATTTTACTATGGAAAAATGGGCGTGAAGTAAATCTACTTCAGCAGATAAATCGAGCCTGTATAATGGTGTGGCAACCCTTTCTTATCATTTACGCTTATCACGTAAACATACACATCTTCCTGGCAAATTTTACCGGTGTTTTTTACTTTGCCATTCCATCCATCCGTTATATCCGTAGTGTGGTATAATTGCATACCCCAACGGTCATAAATGTACATTTCGAAATTGCTTATATACGTTCCCTTTGGTATAAAAATATCATTTATGTTATCACCGTTTGGAGAGAATGAACTGGGAACATAAAAGCTATATTGGGAATTAATATCAAAACATTGTTTATTGGTATCAACACATCCATTCTTATCGCTAACAGCAAGTTGAACACAATAGTACCCGGTATCAAGATAAGTATGGGTAGGATAACGGTTATAGTTTGAAAAATAGTTTGTATCACCAAAATTCCAGGCCCAACTTGTAATTGGAGCAGTCCCGGTAGTTTTATCCTCAAATGCTACTACAGGATCGAGTATAGTTGCAGGGTCGGGAGAATATGAGAAATCAGCCTTTGGCAATGCATGAACAGTGATATAATCTGCAATTTGCGTCTGCGTACTACAGTTAGCTGTATAAGCTGATAAAGTAACGGTATATGTTCCGGGAGTTTTATAACAATAAGGAGGGCTTTGTAAATTAGAAGTGCCGCCATCTCCAAAGTCCCAGGTCCATGTAAGTATTTTAACTCCGGGTGTAAGGTTTATCCCTGTAAATTGAACACAAAATTGGGCACACCCGGATTTCGAACTTGCAAAAAACACAACCTTGGGCTGAGGGTACACATTCACCCTTACCGTATCTGTTGCTGTTCCGCAGGAGTTGGTATAGTAAACCGTGTAGACAGTAGTGACAGTTGGTGTATCGATTACTGCTTGCCCAGTCTTATTACAAGGCTGCCATACATAAGTTCCACCTGACGGGTTGCCATTGGCAGATAAACTTGTTGCCATTCCTGAACCGGAGCATATTGCAGGTAAGCCGGTGTGGGCAACAACCGTAGGCAATTGTTCGACATAAACAGTAACTGTAGTAGCATTGCTGCATCCGTTATTATCGGTTCCTATAACTGTATAAGTAGTTGTGATTGTAGGGCTAACCATGGGGCTTGGGCACGATGTACAGCTAAGTCCTGAAGAAGGTGCCCAGAAATAATTCACAGCACCTGTAGCAGTAAGTATTGTTGAGCCACCAATACAAACACTATCCGTACCTAAAATTACAATATTAGGTGCAGGAAATACATTCACTTTAAAAGTAGCAGTATCAATACAAGTAAGGCTTGTACCAATTACAGTATATGTAGTTGAAGAGGATGGTGAAACTATTATTTGACTTGTTGTGGCACCATTACTCCACAAATATGAATTGGCACCCATTGCGGTCAGTGTATCTGAATTACCCTGGCAAATATTAGTATCTGATGCACTTATGGAAACAACAATACTCCCTACAGTTACGGTTACACTGGTAGAATCGATACACCCCGAGGCATTTTTCCCAACAACGGTATAAGTTATGTTTGCATTTACTTTTGAATAAGGATTTGGGCAAGTTGTACAACTTAATCCTGTCGTTGGATGCCAGGTATAAGTTGCCGCGCCGGATGCCGTTAGCATAACACTATCTCCTTTGCAAATAAATGGAGCCGAAGGATTCACTTTAACATTAGGTAACGGATTTACAACAATGTAATTAACCTTCGTCATACTATCAGAGCCTGCAATATTGCTAACAACCAGTTTTACAGTATATGTACCAGCAATGTTGTAAACAACCTTTTCGTTTTGCGTGATTGAGGTTGGTGGTGTTCCACCGTTAAATGTCCACTTCCAGGCGGTAGGGCCATTAGCAGATAAATCCGTGAATGCAATAGTATCTCCTACACAAACTATAGTTCTGTTTGCAGTGAAGTTTGCAACAGGGACTATTGTAGCAGAATATAAAGGATTATTGGAACAAGTTTTGCTATGCTTTTCAGCCCGGACATTAAAAGTAAATGCTAGTAAATTTAAAAGCGATAAAAAAGATATTATAATCTTTTTATTCATTAGCCTATTGTATTTCCGGAACAAAGTTACACTATTTTGTAATACTTTAAACGCATTTTGCTCCATTTTGGTTACTTCCTCCACCCTTACCACCCTATCATCAGATGCCTTCCGATAGAAATTTATTTTAAAAGATTAACAGTTCCTGTGTACGAATGCTTAGCTTTCTTACTGTCGTAAACATTAATTAAATACACATAAGTATCTTCCTGGCAAATTACACTGCCGCCTCTTACCCTACCATTCCAGCCATCATTTATGTCCGTACTATGGAATAACTGCATTCCCCATCGGTCGAAAATGTACATTTCAAATGAAATAACATCATTTCCTTTCGCGGTAAAAAATTCATTTTTACCATCCCCATTGGGAGAAAATGCATCTGGTATATATAAGCAATAAATAGGTGAAATTATCAGGCAATTGGTCATTGTATCAGCGCAGCCGTGTTGGTTTACAATTGTCAATGTAGCACAATATGTACCTGTATCCCCATAAGTGTGGCTTGCATTCTGGGTATATTGAACGGAATCCAATGCATCGCCAAACGTCCAGTTCCAGTAGGTTATTCCGTAGGCATCAGTTGACTTATCTCCAAATTCAATAGTTGGCTGCATAATAGTTGTTGGCTGCGGGTTTACTGTAAAGTTCGCATTCGGATGACTGTAAACATTTATCATGTTAAGCACCTTCAAGGTAGCACTGCAACCGCTATCGGAAACAGCAGTCATAGTGATATTATAACTTCCCGGATTCGGATAACAATAAACGGGATTCTTTTCATTCAAAGTATCCCCGTTTCCAAAAGCCCAGTTATACTGGGTAATAGTTCCTGAAGATATAGTTGTTGTATTTCTGAATTGAATACATAAAGGAGCACAACCTGCCATAACATCTGCGGTGATTTTGGTATTCGGCATAGGGTTTACGTTTACTGTAACATTTCCCGTTGCAATTCCGCATCCATCGCTTAACGTAACTGTGTAGGTTGTTGTTGATGTTGGAGACACCGTAATGGTTTGGCTTGTATTGTTTCCGGGTTGCCAGTTATATCCTGAACCTACACCCGATGCCGATAATGTTACACTTTGGCCAGGGCATATACTCTTATTTACCGATACGGTCAGATTAGGTGCCGAAGCAACATAAATTGTAACAGTAGCCGCGTTTGAACATCCATGGGCATCAAACCCGATAACAGTATAGGTTGTCATTACGATTGGTTTAACCGTTATTGAACTTGTTGTAGAACCATCACTCCATTTGTAGGTAACACCTCCTGAAGCTGTTACTGTTGTTGGATTTCCACTACAAACAGTATCCGGAGAAGCAGACACTTTTATTGTTGGAGGAGGCAATACAGTTACAGTGGCAGTTGCCGTCGCCTTACAACCATTTGAATCACCGGTAACGGTATAAATCGTGGTTATTGTGGGTGAGGCAATTGGATTAGCGCATGTGGTGCAGGAAAGCCCTGTAGTTGGCAACCAGGAATAGGTTTGACCACCGCTAGCCACCAGTGAATCACTTCCACCATTACAAATTGAGTCATTTGTAGGTGTAACCTTAATTGTTGGAGCTCCGGAACTTGTTATAGTAAATGCAATTGAATCTTTACAACCAGTACTATCCCATATTAAAACATAATAATTGCCAGCAATTAACCCGGTATCTTTTACATTGGTAGTATTATCGCTCCATTTGTAGGTGTATGGTGGGTGTCCTCCAGTTGGAACTGCGGTTGCAGAACCATTCAAAGAGCAACTTGCATTGACGGTTGTCACTGTTGCAGCAAAACCGCCTCCAGCGCCTAAATTTACAATAGCAGTATCAAAAGGTTTTGGGCATGTGCCTTCCCATACTGTAACAGTATAGGTTCCGCTACACATATTCGTAATTGATGAGGTGGTTGCACCATTACTCCATAAATAGCTGAAAGGGCCGGGACCGCATGGATGCGCTGTAGCTGAACCAGTGCAGGCACAACCTGCAGGAGTGTAAGTTGCAGTAACTAGTTTGGGTGCACCTGAAACGCATTGAACATAGCCATTTCCACATGCATAAATATTGCCGTTAGGTGCCACCAAAAGGTCATACACCGTGTTGCTTAACGGGATATTCCCAACAGGGTTCATATTCGAATCGTAAATACTAATAGCATTGTTGTTCCCGCAATAAATATGTCCCTGACAATCTATATCCAGTCCGCCCCAGGCATACGATGTACCACTAACAGTGGCTGAATCAAAAAGCGCACCATTGGATGCCTTCCACTGCCTCATTTTTCCACCATCATACGTAACCACAAATGTTGGGGTTGCTACAAGTCCGTTAAACCCATTACCGACTACATACCCACTTAAAACGGGATAGTAGCTAATATTCGTTATTTCAATAAAGTTGTGTTTATCGTAAACATTATACGCCGTAGGTGTCATAGATGGTAAAGGCATTTTGCAAAGCAAGTTACTATAGCCTGAAGGGAACACCATCTGCGATGTAGCCACATAACATTGTCCGGCATTATCTGTACCAATAAGGGTTTGGTCAGAATATACTCCAACCAGCGATAACATATTCACCTGCGATTCGGTGGTGCAGTTTGTATCCATGTGGCAACATTGTTGGCCAGTAGGTGAACCACCGGTAACAATCAATAACTGATCGTTACAATAATCATATTCCATGTGCCACATTTCATCGGTACCACTGTTACCGTTAAATAATGCAGCCTGAGTACCGTTGTAATTAACCTTTACAACCATACAACCAGGTGACGGATCAAATCCTTCACACATATAGGATGTTCCTGTTTTATGGTCTGTTACCATTCCACCGTAGAAATAACCGGTAACATACAAGTAGGTGAAGGCATTATTGGTGTATGTCCAAACCAATCCGCCGCCACTGTTATATTTCTGTAATTCATAATAGCCGCTAACCCCGCCACCATAAACATAAACGTTTCCGAGGTAATCATAACCAATGTCGTACCCAAGGTTTGAGCCACCCAACGTAGTCAGGGTCATCCAGGGATCAATTACCAATGTTTGGGATTTGTCATAATTTCCAACATGGAAAGAAACAGTGTTTCCATTCACGCCAAATGCAGCACTAACGGTATGCCCATTTGCATCCTTTGCCGTTGGAGCATGGTCAATAATTTTATCCCATCCTGTAGCAACTTCAAGGTTATTTCCATTTAAGGAACAGTTTGAACCGGAATATGAAAACTTAACAACGGATGGATCTCCACCCGGATGAACAATGATATTGTATTCAATCCCTCCTTTATCTTCAGGATAATAGAATTCAATATCGATTCCTTTATAAATATTTTTGTAGATAAGCTTAGTCCATGCATGGGCTAATACACTTGACTTTCCACTCTTATCCTGATGATTAGGATAAGTAAAGTAATCAGGGGTTTCATTTTCGACTACAATTTTTGCATTCGGGTTTGCGCCTACAAACTGCATTTTAGTGAGCATGTGTTTTATCCTCAAATCACGCATCCCGTCTTCCTGTTCAATGCCTATCTTATCTTCCCCTTTCACTTTATAGACAGTATCTTTACGAAGCGCTAATCCGTTTGGAGTAAAGTATAAATACACACTTCCCTTATGGGTAAAATAGTTTATTTTACTGCCGACAAATTTTTTCTCTGCCGCAGAAAATTGGCCATTGTTTTCAATAAAAACATCCCGTTGAAATGGTTTAGTAGCTATCCAGCTTCCGCCACCCTTAGGGTTTGTACCCATATTGGGCAACTGTGAAAAGCCCCGAAAAGGCAATAAACTGAGAAGAAATAATGAAAGCCTTGTAATTTTTTTCATCGGTAAAGAAAAGGTATGTTATGAATAACGTACAAATTTAATTAATTATAGCACCTATCAATTAATTAATGCACATAATTACTAACGACGGAATGGTAGAAATATTATCTGATTACTTGAACAAATCCGTGTTGGTTGTAAGTTTTCCCCTGGCATGACCCTGTAATGATGTAATAATAAACACCATCGGGTGCTTCGGCACCGCCTTCCGTAGTGCAATTCCAGTAAGTATTCGGGTTGGTTGTTTTGAACATTTCCTTGCCCCAACGGTCATAAATTAGAACTGACCATCCATCCATATTTTGGGTTTGGATATAGAACACATTGTTTGTTCCTCCATTAACCCCAACATGGCCTGCGCCAAAGTTTGGTGTAATTACATTGGGCACGGTAATATTGAAACAGGGCACCTCAACTATTATAGTTATTACCATTTCTTTTTGACAACCTAAGGTATCCGTTCCAATAACAGTATACGTTGTAGTAACAGTAGGTGTTACTTTTACTTCACTGCAAAGCGGTGGGTTTTGGCATATTACCAAATTGGAGTCTATCCATTGATATTTAATAATCGTACTACCGCTTGCTGTTATGACTGTATCATCTCCTAATATAATTACCTTGTCGCAACATGCTTTAAGAGGCGGGTTATCCGGTGTTATGGTGGTTTTAGTTGTAGAAATACAACCATTTGAAACTTCAAGCGTGTATGTTACTTTTGATGTATCATCAACAACTATACTATCTGTTGTTTGATTGCCCGGTTTCCATAAATACTTAAAAGGGCCGCTGCCCGAAACACTTGACTTAATTACAACCATTGTTCCTGAACAAGCAACTGCGGGCGCAATAACACTAATAATCGGCGGAGAGGCAATCGTAATTTTTATGGTTGTATCCACATAACACTTGCCATTAAATAACCTTACACTTATGGTGGAATCAGCACCAATATTTTTTAAAATATATTGGCTTTTTGTACTCCCGTTACTCCATTGGTAAGATATTCCGCCTGAAACAGTTATGGTATCCCCCTGACCTTTACATACGGCAGTTCGCCCGGTAATTGTTGCCACGGGAAGAGGTATTACGATCACCTTTTGCTTTAATGTATCAATGGCACAGGTAACATTCGAATAAACGGTGTAAGTTGTGGTACTTCCCGGAGTAACAGTTATTGAACTTGTTGTTGCGCCATTACTCCATTTATATTTTACCCCGCCGCTTGCTGTTAATATTACTGTGTCATAAGGACAAATACTGTCTTTATTCAACGCAATAGTTGACGCGCCCGGAGTTGTGACGAAAATTGAAATTTTCGCTGAGTCAGAACATTTTCCATTTGTCGCAGTCAGGTAATAAACCTTTGTTGTTAAAGGATTCACCCAAATACTATCTTTCGTCTGTCCTGTACTCCATTTGTAAGTTCCGCCACCTCCTGCAATTAGTAATACACTATCCTTAGGGCAAATGGTATCTGGTTTTGCAATAATAGTTGGAGCCGGATTAGGCAATACTACAACCTGAATTGTAGTATCATGATTGCATCCTCCATTCGATGCTCCTACAGTGTAAGTTTGGGTGGATGGAGGGCTAACTTTTATTATTGAAGTTGTGGCCCCTGTACTCCATAAATATAGTTGCGAACCAGAAGCAGTAAGTACTGAAGTATCCCCTGCACAAATGGTATCCATTACAGCCTTAACTTTCACTTTAGGCAACGAATCAATTTCAATTACAAATGAGGTATATGTGGTATCAGGAGGGTGTTCATTATCATACGCATAAACATTGATGGTATGGTATCCTAAATTGAATGAATTACCAACTACTTTAATAGTCAAACTATCGGTATGTCCGGGTTTGCTTGAATAGACACTTACCCCGGGTGGAACAGGAGGCGATAAATTAGACCAGACCGAGTCATTTTGAACCGGTGAAAAGAAGTAAAGTGGAATCAACATTGAATCACCTACACAAATTTTAAAGGTATCGCAGGGCGAAATTCCGGAAGTTAACGGAGCAATTGAACCGGAGCAGAGATTAAACAGGAATGACCTGTTATTAAGCCAGCTTACGCCATCATACGAAGGTCCCGGTGGAAACTGGCCCAAGTACTTATTACCAGCAGTATCAAACAAACCCATTTGAATAAATTTAGTGCCGTCTCCATAGTTAGCTCCAACTGTAGCAGGGTCTCCACCAAACCCCTTACTTCCGCCTGAAGCATCTCCTGTTGTCCATTGCATGGTATGATAACAAAACTCTACATTGTTCCCCTTCGGTAAAATTGGATCAGTGCCGTCGCTTATTATTAATTGAAAAGAATTGTATTTTCCAAAAGGCTCTACAGTAGCATCAAAAAAGCGAACGCTATCCCATTGCACTATCATGTAATGTGAAGTAATTTTATATAAAACCACATCAGTTCCAGCTGAAGGAGACCTCCGTAAATCAACATCTCCCCAAAAAGGGGCTATCATGCGGTAATCCGAAACAGGAAACGTATCTGGACTAAATGCATAAATGTGCTGGTAAAAAGAGATATTGCCATTTGTATTTATGAAAACTGAATCCATCGCAGTGCCCCAAAAACAAAAATTAAACGGCAGATGTATGGCTAATGTAGCTCCATCGTCACAACGGTAATAAGGAGGATTCGGAATATAACTGCCATCACTATCCCATGCAAAGGGCACGTAATGAAAACTGGTGTCTCTTTGTTGCCAGCAACTGCAACCGGACTGGGCCTTTACTTTAACTGAAGATGCAGAAAAAAGTATAATCCCGATTAAAATAGTAACGATTCTATTCATCTTTTTTGGTTTCCGGTGTTTTGTACAAAATTAATGCAATAAATAAGCAACCCACTATTCTTAAAGTACATTTTATTAACAGTTGAATATTGAAGTTATTGCAATCAATTTTCCTTGCTTATTCGCCTCAAGAATGCAACTAACAAAAGAAATAGCATATCTGAAGAACTCATCCTACATAGTTTCTAGTTAACTTTCTATCTTTGCCGCCCAAACAGCCATTAGCCATCAGCTATATGCTATAAGTAAAAGTATGAATATAAGTATTGTAGGAACGGGATACGTTGGTCTGGTAACAGGAACCTGCTTTGCAGAAACCGGCAACCATGTAATTTGTGTAGATATTGATAAAGCCAAAGTAGAGGCTATGCAAAATGGTATAATGCCAATTTATGAACCCGACCTTGATACGCTTTTTGAGCGCAATCTTAGGGCTAAGAGGCTTAGCTTTACCACCAATCTGGCAGATGCAGTTGAAAAGACAGATATTATTTTTCTTGCCCTCCCCACTCCACCGAATGAAGATGGCTCAGCCGACTTATCTTACGTGTTGAGCGTGGCAACTGAACTTGGAAAAATCCTTACATCTTATAAGGTTATTGTTGATAAAAGTACAGTTCCTATTGGCACTTCAGAAAAGGTGAAGGCAGCAATTGCAGCAAACTGCAAAGTTGATTTTGATGTGGTATCAAATCCGGAATTCCTGAGGGAAGGATTTGCGGTAGATGATTTCATGAAACCGGACAGAGTCGTTATTGGAACTTCATCTGCCCGTGCTAAAAAAGTAATGGAAGATCTTTACAAACCTTTCGTAAGACAAGGCAATCCCGTTTATATTATGGACGAACGCTCTGCCGAGCTTACCAAATACGCAGCTAACTCATTCCTTGCCACAAAAATTTCATTTATGAATGAGATAGCCAACATTTGCGAAAAGATGGGTGCCGATGTTGATATGGTTCGTATTGGTATTGGCGCCGACCAACGTATTGGCAAACGATTTTTATTTCCGGGTATCGGATACGGAGGTAGCTGTTTTCCAAAAGATGTAAAAGCATTGGTGCAATCTTCAGGCGAATACAACTACGATTTTAGTATTCTGAAGTCAGTTATGCAGGTTAATGAAACCCAGAAACATTCTCTTATCTCAAAATTAAAGGGCCATTTCAAAGACTTGAAAGGATTAAAAATAGCCTTATGGGGATTGGCATTTAAGCCCGATACCGATGATATTCGTGAAGCTCCGGCATTAGTTATTATTGATGAATTGTTAAAACAAGGAGCAACTGTAAGCGCTTACGACCCTGCTGCAATGGAAAACGTAAACCGAATTTATGGCAGCAAAGTTTATTTTGCTTCCAATGAATATGAGGCATTGCAGGGTGCGGATGCCCTTGTAATAGCCACTGAGTGGAGCGAATTCCGTACACCGGATTTTGCTATTATGAAAAAACACTTAAATAAACCCGTTGTTTTTGACGGTAGGAACTTATATTCTATTGAACAAATGCAGCAAGAGGGATTTTCCTACTTTAGCATTGGCAGAAAGGATTTAATCCAATAACAAAACAAATGAAAAGAGTATTAATTACAGGCGCAGCGGGGTTCTTAGGCTCACATCTTTGTGATAGATTTATTAAAGAAGGTTACCATGTTATTGGCATGGATAACCTAATTACAGGTGATTTGCGCAATATTCAACACCTCTTTTCCCTTGAACATTTTGAGTTCTACCACCATGATGTTTCCAAATTTGTGCATGTACCCGGTGAATTGGATTACATACTTCACTTTGCCTCTCCGGCCAGCCCGATTGATTACTTGAAAATACCCATTCAAACCCTTAAAGTTGGCTCGCTTGGAACCCACAACTTATTAGGACTTGCAAAGGCTAAAAATGCAAGGATTCTTGTTGCCTCAACTTCCGAAGTTTACGGTGACCCTTTAGTACACCCTCAAACCGAAGAATATTGGGGCAACGTGAACCCAGTAGGCCCTCGTGGTGTGTACGATGAGGCCAAGCGCTTTCAGGAAGCAATTACCATGGCATACCATACTTTTCATAAAGTTGAAACAAGAATTGTCCGTATCTTTAATACTTATGGCCCAAGAATGCGCCTGAACGACGGACGGGTACTGCCAACCTTTATTGGTCAGGCATTACGTGGCGAACCTCTCACCGCTTTTGGTGATGGTAGCCAGACTAGGTCATTCTGTTATGTATCCGATTTAGTGGAAGGAATTTATCGCCTATTATTGAGTGACTACTCCTCACCTGTCAATATTGGCAATCCTGCCGAAATAACCATTAATGAATTTGCTGAGGAAATATTAAAGCTGACAGGAAGCGATCAAAAGATAATTCACACCGCCTTGCCAAAAGACGACCCTAAGCAACGCCAGCCCGATATTACACTTGCCAGAAAACTATTAGGATGGGAACCAAAAATATCACGGGCCGAAGGGTTGAAGATTACCTATGATTATTTCAAAGCCTTATCGCCAGAGGAATTATTGAGGTCTGCGCCGAGGTTTGCGTAATTTTTAATGAATACTGAACTTGTTAAATACCTTTCAGGCTTTGTAACCGAAGCCCGTTTGAAGCGTTTCGAGGAAGTGCTTGTTAACCGCACCCGGCATATTGCAATTGGTCTTGAAAATATTTACCAGCCTCATAATGCAAGTGCAGTGCTGCGTTCCTGTGATTGTTTCGGAATACAAGATGTGCATATTATTGAAAACACCAATAAATACACCTATAATCCGGATGTCTCGCTAGGTTCAGAAAAATGGCTGACATTAAATAGATACAATGATGGGAAAGAAAGTCTTAATAACTGTGTCAGCGCATTAAAGGCAAGCGGCTACACAATTGCGGTAACTTCACTTCATAAGGATAGTTACAATATCGAAAACGTACCATTAACCAATAAGCTCGCCTTGTTCTTCGGAACGGAAATGCGAGGCGCAACAGCAGAACTAGAGGCGAAAGCAGATATGTTCGTTAAAATACCAATGCTGGGTTTTACTGAAAGTTTTAATATTTCAGTTGCTGCTGCTTTAAGTATGTACGCCCTTTCATCAAGGTTAAGAAAAGAGAACATATCCTGGCAACTTAGTGATTCAGACAAGGAAGACCTGCGCCTGCAATGGCTTAGGAATACCATCCCGAAAGTTGAGTTGCTTGAAAAGGATTTTATAAGTAAACTATAAACGAATATTCATATCTAAGGATATATTACATTGTAATTACAATTCATAACCCACTATTCATAATTCTTATTACCTTTGGCACTCTTAAAAATAAAAAATCATGGGAAAAGGAGACAAAAGGTCACGTAAAGGAAAGATATGGAGAGGTTCATTTGGAAAGGCGCGCCCTCAAAAGAGTGGTATTCCTGCATTTGTGCCTAAAGCAAAACCTAAAAAGGTAGTAACAGCACCTGTTGAAGAAACATTATTTGAACTGCCTGTAGCAGAAGGTGCTGAAGTAAAGGCTGCAAAACCTAAAAAAGCAGCAGCTCCTAAAAAACCAAAAGTTGAAGGAGAGAAAAAAGCACCTGCAAAACCTAAGAAAAAAGCGGAAGGAGAAGCTGAATCTGCAACTGAAGAGAAGGCGGCTGAATAATTTTTTCCAATAATTATATAAAACAAAAAATCCCGGTGAGTAATCATCGGGATTTTTTATTTGTGGTATACTTAATGCTAATTAACAGTAGTTTTTACAACCCTTTGGAAGTTTGCTTTTCCTATCCTTACAAAGTAAACTCCCTTCGCAATTGCGCTAACGTTGATTTGGGTCTCAAGCATATTCGATGAAGGCTTCACAGCTTGAGTAGATAATTGCCTGCCTGACATATCGAATAAATCAACAAGCAACTCATCATTGCCCGGTAAGCCTGAAGCTTTTACATTCAGGAAATTACCCGACTGATAAACTTTCAGTTCAGTTTTATTTTGCACTTCATTAATTCCTAAACTTCCGGCAAGCTTAAATGAGAAAATCCTGTTGTCTTGACTCGAACTAGAACCACCACCATATTGGTTGGTACACCAGAATGTATAGCCGTCAGCAGGGTCAATGTCAAGTTGGGAATAATCACCCCAACGCCCGAACGTACCGGATAATGTAGATGTTCCTGCAATTGCGGTTTGTTCGGCAAATGTCATTTGGCCTACAGGATCTGAAGAAAGCCTGCCTGTGTAGCGGATACCGGGATACAGGTTAACACTGTCTGCTACGCAATAGGCAAGAGCTATATCTCCATTATAATCCTGGCAGATAGCGCCATTCCAGCGGCTAACACCATCATTTGGCCCGTATGTTCCTGTCTGATGCAAAGTCCACACTTTGGTCGTATTATCCTGTCTCAGTTCATACCATCTGATACCTGCAACCAAACTACCTAAATTTACGGTATTACTAAGCACAACTGAATTATAACCGGTAAAAACAGAATAAGGTGTACGGTAATTAAATGTTCCATCGAGTGCATCAACATTATGCAAGAGGCCCGGTTGGGAAATATCAGTCATGTTTCCACCGCTGAAGTAGGCATTAAAAGTTGCCACAGCAAAGGAATCAGCACGGGTAATTGTTAATGTTTTTGCAGTTGTATCAAATGCAACTTTATCCATCACTATTTTGTCATCAAATCCTCCAGAAGCAATATTTTCAAAATAAACAATGTATTCAGGAGTTCCGAATGGTGGGAGCGCACTGGCATCACAATCCAACGCTTTTGGCGATGCAAATAAACTGTTGTTTCCGCCAGTAAAGTTAGGATTGGATGGTAGATTACCAATTACCATTCCGGCATTAGGATCACCTTTTAGCATTCGGTTTCTTTCAAGCACCGCTATTTGTTGGGGCACGTTAGGATTAAATCCACCGAACCCCTGAAAGGTTATATAATAGCCATCACTCCAGATAGAATATTTAGGATAATCGGGGTCTGTATTTCCCATGCTGAATTCCCAAACGTAATACGCCCCTGTAGGATCACTCGTTTTAGAAACTGCCACATCAAATTGGTAAGGTGTATTGGTAATCTGGAATTCCGATATGAACCATCTGTCAGCAAACTTATCAAACAATGCTACAGGGTCGCCATCCTGAGGATTACCGGGCCATAAACCACCTAAGTTGGAGGAAGGCAGAATGGTTGCACCCGTTTTAGAATAAATTGCATAATTCACATTAATAACTTCAACATAATCACTGTCACCAACAGCACCGTTTGGGTCTCCCGGATCGGAAGTAGATGTCATTCCTTGAAAATTAACAATAGGGGCTATCGAACCAAGAACGGATCCCGGAGTTGTTTGACGAACAGGATCGGAGTAATCATTAGTAGGATGAAATGTACTGAATTTTGGTCGTGCATTTTTTCTGTTCCTGTCGGAAGATTCAGCATTTTGTGTGTTCGTTTTGGCAGGATAAAGCTTCGACAATTCACGCAAAGGTTTTGTTTCGTAGAATTTTGTGCAATGAATATAAGTTGAAGAATTGGCTTCCGGTTTTAAGCTTTGTCCCAATAGGACTATTGGGGTACACACACTTAAAATCGATAGAATAAGGCTTGGTTTCATTTGGTTTGGTTTGGTATGTTAGATGAACAAGTATATCCTTTATTAACTGCAATTACCATGCCCAAAGGAATGGTAACTTATATGACTAATGAATATCAATATGGTGTAAACTCAATATCGCGTTTAACAACAGGTACTATACTCATAACAGGAATATCTGAATTATTGATAATACCCTGGGCTGTAGAGCCAATAAACAGCGGCGTGATTTCTCCTTCCTGCTGGGTCATAATCATTATTAAATCTCCATCTACTTTGCTTGCATAGTCAACAATGGCATGAGAAAGTGATTCATGCCCCTTAATGGCTTTTACCATTTCCGCTGTGCACTTAACATCCGCCTTTTTGATGAATGTTTTAACCTGGTCCATTTGCCTTGTAAGGCGGTTTACCACAAACTCATCCAATGTGAACAATACTGAAACTACACGTATTGTAGCTCCATATAGCTTTCCTAATTCAATTGCATAATTAACCTTTTCACGCGACTCCTTTGTCAAATCAATTGGCAATACAATATTCTTACAACCCTCACGCGGATGCTGGCCTTTAATAGTAACAACAGGGCATTTAGCTTCTTTTACAACCCTAAGTGCATTCGAGCCAATGAATCTTTTCTTCAAACCTACTGAACCATGGGTTCCCATGATAATCATTTTAGCATTTATCATATCCCCTACTTCCAGTATTTTGTCGTAGATATGGCCTTTAGCAATTACTGTATTAACTTTAACATTATGCTTTTTATTCACATCTGTAGCAAGTTCATTTAACTTTGCATCAATTTCCTTTTTCATTGCCTCTTCATCAATTGGCTTGTGAAACATCCTGTTCATGGTGCTTCCTTCATCAATTACATAAAGCAAGGTAAGTTCAGCATTATAAAACCGGGCCAGGTTATACGATTGGTCAAGCGCTATTAATGCCTGATCAGAAAAATCAATTGGAATCAAAATTTGATTTACAGATGAATTCATAAAATTCTTATCAGTTTAGGGTTATTAGATTATTAATCTTTGCAAAATTAGCAAAAAATCGGCTAACGGCTAATAGCTATTGCTCTCAGACGTTAGCCGATTTCATTATCTTACCAGTGCAACGTTTCCTTTTGCAGTTATTGTTTTGCCTAAATTATTCACTATTTTGGCATAGTAAACGTAGGTTCCGGTATTCATAGGTTGGCCTTTGTAAGTGCCATTCCATCCGAGGTTAATGTCGGTAGTTTCCCACACTTTATTACCCCAACGGTCGTACACAATAAAGTCACATGATGAAACGCAGTTCGCTCTAACATACAACCTGTCGTTATGACCATCCGCATTTGGAGAGAAAGCTTCAGGTACAAATATGATTCCGCATGCTTCTATTACATCAATTGTAAGGCTCTCTCTTACAGAACACTTGTTGGAATCGGTAATAACAAGGGTATATGTTGTGGTTACTGAAGGTGATGCAACCGGATCAGGGCAATTATCGCAACTCAACCCGGTAGAAGGAATCCACAAATAGGTTCCGCCACCTGTTGCCGAAAGGGTAACACTTGTTCCTTCATTAATGGAAGTATTGGTGCTTATTAATGTTCCTGAAACAGGTAAAGGAGACACCATAACAGTTGCACTATCTTTACAACCATGAACGGAATACCCCATTACTGTATACGTTTCCGTTGTAGTTACAATCGTATGGATAACAGAATCCGTATTGCTGTTCAAACCACCATCAGGCATCCAGTTGTATGTTTTTCCACCTGTTGCTGTAAGCTTGGCAGTATCACCAATACATATTGTGGTAACAGAAGGTGTTGCGGCAACTAAAGGTGACGGATAAACTACTAACTTGATGGTATCCTTTATTGTACAACCCTTATTAGATGCCCCAACCCAAAATGAACTGTCCTTGGTTGGTGCTACATTAATTGTTGTTTTTGTGGACCCGGTACTCCATTTATAGGTTGTTGCTCCTGTAACGGATAATACTACGGATGTTCCGGCACAGAAAGCACCACTTGGCACCGCTGTTATTGCAGGTGTTGGCTGGGCTATTACATGTACCGTCCAAGTATAGGTATTGGAATAACATGCATTGGTGGCCAACACAGTAAACTTAAATGTTCCGACAGAATCAAACCTGATTTTTAATTCATTGTTGGCTGTATCAGCATGTACCTTGGCTGGCAATGTCCAGATATAACTTGTGTTATTGGCGAACGGAACGTAGTACAAGCCTGTATCCCCAACACACAAATATTGAGGTCCTTTTGGATATACACTCGGTAATCCTAAAATTACGATAGTATCAGCCAGTTTAGCAACATTTCCTTTACAGCCATTATTAGTTTCCTGGCAAGTTACAATCAGTGTGTCTCCTGTTGTATTGTAAAAGTTAAGTGTTCCATAAGGGTAGTTATTAAACGGATATGTACCCTTCCTGTCGGTTACCCACCATTGATAGGTTGAGTAATAGGGAGAATATTCCTGATCAGGATTTGTATAAACTGTAATTGTTGTTCCTGTACAATATGGTCCCGCTGTACCTAATGTGAGCGTTAAGTTATCTGCAGGTTCACCTATTGTTAGATGTACCAAAGTACCAAATGCACTATCGGTAAAGTTTGAACTATCTGCAACAACCCTTATATAGTATACACCGGGGTTAATTCCATTTGCGAACAAAGTAGTTGGACATGGAACATGAATATACATCTTACCACTGGTGGTGTCAACTTTAACACCAAGTAAGCCAGTGTTTATTACTGCGAAACTAGGTGGATAATTAACAAATTGAATTAACTGAACTTTAAATTTATTTCCCGGATTATAATATGCCAGTGAATCATATTTATGTATGTCATAAATTATAGAATCAGTCCACCCATTTGGCTGTTTTGAACAAGATGCAAGGCAAGCATGTAAATCCTGGCTGGTATTAGAGTCAGTTACAATATCGCAATGTTGTATACAGAATGGCCCCCACATGGTAGAAGGGCGGTTACCTGTGTTACAAACAACGCGCACATAGTAATGACATCCGGCCGGAACTTTAAAAGGAATCGTGCTCACAACATCTCCCGGAGGATAAGGATATGCAACATTGCTGGCTAATTGGCCTATCGTATCAATCACAGCAGTATTTCCAATGGAATCAATTAACTGGCAATAATAGATGTTGTAAATACTGTAAATACCATTCGAAAAGAAGGGAACATCTATAACACTACCAGCGCAAACTGCATTGGTATCTAAAGTCGCAGGTGGTTGTAATGTTTGAATTGTACCCGGGCAGGTATCCAGGGGAAAACAAACTGAATCGGTAAATGATAAATAAGGGTATGATAAACGGTTAACCCTAACCTTATAACATTGCCCCGGGATTACATAAGCAGTCGGAATGGAAGCAAATAAATATGCATTTAAGTCATTTCCATAAGAAGGGCCTATATAATAAGTATATGCCACAATTGGTGGAGAAAAACCTCCACTCTTGTTTGATACGTCAAAGTCCCAACTTGCATCGCAAGTGCTGTCGCTGAATGCTGCACTTACATAAATATAGGCATTCCCCCCCAGACAACTATCGGAAAATACGGTACTAAACTTGCAATTTATCGGGTGATTAATGCTATCATAGGTTCCATATATTGAAACATCATCTATTCCAAAAGCAGTAGTATCAGTTCCGGCAGCTTTGTTATTCTTCCATAGGAATCCGAATCTTACGTCTTCAACATTCGAAAAAGCGGCATTGGTAATGGTAGCGTATTGCCATTTATATCGGTTGTTAACGGTATCTCCGTTCAGCGTCCAGCTTGTTGGTGTCCAAGGGCCTCCGTCAATACTATAAACTACTCTTCCGAATGCAGTATTTGAACCCTGGCACAAGTAGAAAAAGTTGAAATTAATATTTGTAAGGGCTTTTGTACAAATACCTACATTCATATAAGCAAAGCGGTAAGAAGAATCCCCCGGATTGTAATTATCATTTTTAAAAGCTGATGCACTGTCATAAATATGCATATAATGCCCAAAAGGTGCATACGAAATACTTCCCCCATAAGTGCTATCCTCACTTTTTGTGCTTGGGTGACCAATTGCTCCTGTATACACATTATTAATTATCCACTTATTATTACCCATGTTTTTACCATAGGTATTGTCATTCATATTAAATGTTGGAGTTGAGCCTTCAAAATTCTCAAAATAGAGCTGATGCTGGCAATTAGCTTTTACAGCAAAAAACAAGGCTGTAATAATGAGTGGTAAGTATTTTATCTTCATGGTGGGTTATTTTTTATTTAATGAGTTGAACATAGCCGTCATATTTCTTTCCTGTAGGCAAGGTGAATACGTAATAATATACGCCATCACTTTGTCCGCCTCCGTCCCAGTTGTTCTGGTAATTCGAGGAGGTATATATTTTTTTACCCCAGCGATCGTATATTTCTAATTGCGAATTAGGGTAAAATTGCAATCCGTGAATAACGAACATATCATTTATGTTATCGCTGTTTGGGGTAATAATGTTCGGAATAATAATTTCATTATCCAGTATAAGTATGGTAAATGATTTCACAACTTCACATCCTTCCGAATCTATTACATCAAGGGTATAGGTTGTGGTGATTGTTGGTGAAGCTGTAGGATTAGGGCAATTGGTACAGCTTAATCCTGTCGGAGGGCTCCAGAAATAGGTGCCGCCACCAGTTGCTGTTAACGTTTCTGAATGGCCTGCACTTAAGGTATCCACCCCTTTTATTGTTACAATTGGAAATGGGTTAATAATACCGTAGGCAGTATCCGGATTTGAATTACAACCATTAGCAGAACCTGTGATGATATACTTAACTACCATTGGATTTTTAAAACTTGTGTCTGTGGTATTATCAATAATAGAGCTACCTGTACCCGATGCGCTGTCGCTACCTTTCCAGGTAAAAACAGTTCCCGGCACACAAGAAGTAACATTAAGTGTAACTGGCAAACCACTACAAACTTTGTTCGTATCGGGGCTTACAGTCAAAACCGGAATAGGTTTCAAGGTTACCGCCTGAGATTTCAAATTTTTAACAGTATCTCCACAAGCATCAACCACAAGAGGTGGAGGAACCATGATTGTTGTATCGGGGCTTAAACAAACAAAAGGGCAATTCACACCCGGAATAGTGAGTTTCATATTCAGTGTGCCTAGTGAAGCGCAGGACGCATATTTTCCTACAATAGTATCTCGTGCAGCCCAAGGATGGCTAACAGTATAAGGAGGTACGCCAAATCCGATAACAGCATTCATGTTCAAAGTACATGAGTTTGAACATTGGCTACCCGGATTGTATGATAAGTTAATAACCGAATCAGTATATCCATATAACCATGCTGAAAAGTAATACTGAAACCCTGTGTATTTTCCGGCAGAATACCATACAAAATTGCTATCGCAGCCTGAACCTCCCTGAAATCTTGATAAGTGAGAAGCAAGCCAAAAAGACTGTGATGAGCAAGAAGGGCTATAACAACATGTCATGTCTCTATGAAAGTCTTCAAATGGTAAAAGATAACAAATGCCAGCCGTGTCTCCGGGTTTGCAACGGAGGGTGTCTGTCCTCGCACAAGGGGTACTCAGGTAAAATAAACCATCATGTATTGGAATTCCTTGTCCATTTACATTGGTAACATATGCATAGTCGATTGTAAACCAATAAATAGTCATCCTTGAGGGAATGGTAATCAAAATGCTGTCTTTATGAAAACTGGGGTATAAACATGAAACGGTGCTTCCGCCCAACCAGTAACTTGTAGCGCTTACAACTTTCGGGTCGAGGGTAACAGGGTAAACTGCAGTCTTCAACCATTCATTCGGGATTGATGTAACAAGTATACTTTTACCATCTTTATTTTCAACAGTGTAATTTGCAAAACACCAATGTTTTTTGGAATCGTAACATTCCGGAGCCATAAAGATAGCTAGTATTTTGCCTTCGGCAGATACTAATTGGTAGTCGCCACTCCATCCGCCTGGTTGGTTAATACCACTCGATTCATCTTTTTGTAAAGTACTACCGGCTGGTAAATCAATTTCTTCTCCAACAGTTGCCCCACCGTCCAATGCTTTGTCAAAAATGTAGTCGGTTTTAATACCCCCCGTTAAAAAAGTCAGATTTTTATGCACTCCTTCAGAAAGGTCCATTTTCACTTCACTGTTCTGTAAATAGGTAATATGCTGGTCAAGTGGCATCCCATTAACCGTACAGTTCTTGTTAAAAGTAATTTGTAAATTTCCTCCTAAATCAATCGAAGTACTTCGGTCAGAATGCAGATAACATGGATTAGGTTGTTTATCTGCGGCCCAGCCTTTGGCGTCGCTGTGCAAAGTAAGGTCAATAGGTTGTAATTTCCCGTTTGCATCCGGAAAATTTAAGGGCATTTTACTGTAATGAGAAATAGTTTTTCCTGTTTTGGTTGTCCAGGTAGAACTGAATTCTGTTCTTTTAGAAACATCTTCCGTTGCATCCTTCAATAGATCCTTTGCTTTATCAGGCTCCGGGGTGGTATATTGGACTGAGTGAACCAGTGGATTCGCATCCTGAGCAAACAGCGTGCTTCCATTTGTAAGTAACAATAACGATAAGGCACAAACAGAAAGGGGATATTTTTGTTTCATAGAAGTCTTCTTACAATAATTTGAACAGACAAATATATTATTATTTAACTCAAAAGCCGACAATAAAATTGTTTTTTAGAATAGATTTTTGTACCCCTTGA
This sequence comes from uncultured Bacteroidota bacterium, assembly GCA_903901055.1. GTDB lineage: Bacteria > Bacteroidota > Bacteroidia > JABEUT01 > JABEUT01 > JABEUT01. Next base: position 17,632 of record CAIUPO010000008.1, on the reverse strand, counting down.
TTTTGAGGTTGTTTATTTCCCTTTTGAATGCCAGATAAAAATGCTTAGGGACGGGATGAAATATGTTCTGGAATGAAAAATAACAAAACGTCAAGAGCACTATTTAGCCTGAGATTCCAGCCTTTTATTAAGCAAATTATAATAACCGTAGCCTGATACAATACAGATTATAAAAACAATCGGCAATTTATAACGGTAGGTTCCAATAGGACCGGTGATAACAAGATAATAAGCAATAGTTGCTAAAACGAAAAACAAAACCAGGTAGTTTTTCCTGACCAATAAAAAGCATAACCCGCACACTGCCCCCAAATATTGCAATAGTAAAACAAATGCGATAAAAATGCCTGTGGCCGCCTTGGTTTTGGTTGAAAAGTTATTGGCAATATTCGATAACTTTAAACTCACAATTTCACTGCCTTTGCAATCTTCCCAGCCCATCATTCTCACAAGGTCAGGGTTACCCAATGAAAGCATCATGTGAATCCAGCCTTCAACGTTCGTTTTAAGGTATTGCATTTTATGAACCTTTATATAATCCCAACCTATTTTAGTGTATAAATCAGATTGGTCGAAAACATTGTTCATTTTCATAAAACCTAATGAATCCGCCTGTTTTTGAAATGCAATTTTTATAGCCTCCGGAGCTTTGCCGGTAATTTGCGACTCAGTTGACATGGCGTAATACATTAACAGGTTGAAGCCACCCGTAGAACTGATTTTCCATCGGTCATATACATTGTGATTACGCAAAACCCAGCCCCCTATTAAGGTTAAATATAACACACCGAAAATTGCAGATGCCTTAATACCCCACTTTATTGCACCCTTATTGAAAAAAAACAAAATCGCTATAAGGATTACAGGAAACATTAATGATACAGGCCGAGTAAATGAAGCAAACACCATGAATAATGAACTGATTGCAATTTGCATCACCTTTTTTCGTTTATAACCATCAAAAAAGTAGTATAAGGATGTCAGGAAAAGTAAAACAAATAAAGTATCACTATAAAGAAGATTAGCAATAAATATGGAGTGGATATCAATACAAAATAACAATGTTGCAATTTTAGCAATGCTCTCATTTAAGGTTAACTGAATTGCAATTTTGTAGACTAGTATTACTGAAATTAAGCTTATTAAAATCTGAACTGCAATAGCAGCCCACGGGTTTATTCCACCAAAGAGATAAACTATAGCAAGAAATATGGGATACCCCGGCATTCTGTAGGTATCATACTGAAAGGAGATATATTTCCATCTGTCATCCGGTTTTAGATTATTTATTGAAATAGGTTGAACCGGAATAAAAGAATGGTGCTTTAAAATATTTTGCGCATAATGTTCGTAAGACATTGAACGGTCATCTGCAATGCCCCCATTGTTCCAGGACCCAATAAAGCAAAACATTGTAACCTTAAGTATTAAGCTTAAAATCACCAGTTTTTTTAAAGTAATACACTGAACTATTTTTAACATTTCCTGCTCTTCAAATTGTTTTTGGGCAGGACAAATGTAATGGAATAAGCTAATTGTTTATTTATTGAAATACTGCCCTATTTTGCTAAGTGGCTTGATATACAAAGTTAAAAGAGTAGGAGAAATTTTATTAATTCTCCATGCTTTTCTGTCTTCCAAATTTGTCTTTATTCTGTTAAGCAATGATTTATTACTAACTCCCCCAGTTCTCATTTTTACAAGCACTTCCGGCAAGTATTGTACTTTAATAGCATGTTTATGAATCATACGTAGCATAAATTCATAATCGGATGCAAGAAAAAGGGAAGTGTTATAATATCCATATTTTTCAATGCTTTCCTTTTTAATAAAGAATGCAGGGTGCGGAGGCATCCACCCTTTAAGAAAGAGGCCAGTTTTATATTCCCCGGCCTGCCAGTTACGAATTAAACGTTCCGGATTAATTCTATCTACATATTGCAAATCTCCATACACACAATCAGCTCCCGACTTTTCAAAGGCTTCGGCAACTTTAGCAATTACATCCTTATCAATATAAAAGTCATCCCCATGAAGGAGTGCAATTATATCACCTGTAGCCATTTTTATACCTTTATTTATGGCGAAATAAATACCTTCATCTTTTTCAGAGATAAGTTTTGAAACCGTGTTTTTGTATTTCTCTATAATACCCAGTGTTCCATCGGTTGATGCGCCATCAATTATGATATATTCAATATTCGGATAGGTTTGCGATTGCACAGACTGCAACGTGCTTTCCAGCGTATTGATGTTATTGAGGCAAACCGTTATTATACTTACTTTTAACAAAAGTGATTTTTTTACGCAAAAATATGAATACTTTGCTTCATCAATTCCGGATTGTTGATAAAGCCTGATGCAAAAGCCCTTGTTCCTTCTGACCAGGTTTTAAATTCATCCGCATCCATTCCAATTACTTTATTCAAAACTTCTTCAAACCTTTTTTGTTCTGTTAATGGCACATCAAATCCGGCTTTCAGTGCCTCCAGCCCTATCCAGGGAGTCATGTCGCTTATTATGGGAGGACAGCCACAAATCATTGCTTCCAATATTGTATGCCCAAAGTTCTCACCTTGTGTAGGCATAAAAAGAAAATGTACGTCCTTCATTGCCTGTGGGATACTTTCCTTGCTTATTGGCCCAAAATATTCACATTCTATGTTTGCCGGGAGTTTCGCCAATATTTCTTTACACTTTTCCCAATATGGATAATCGTAAACGGGGCCATAAATATCAAATTTCACTTTACCTTTCACATTAAGTAGCGACTCCAATGCATAATCCAGGTTTTTTTCAGGTGAAACACGTGCTACATTTATCAGGTTAACGGAACCAATTTCTTTTCTTTTTTCAACGGAAACAGGCAACTCCATTTTACCGGGAAGATTAGGCGCAAGACGTATTTCCACTTTTTTTCCAAACACAGCCCTTATATGCTCCGCTTCATGCTCCGATGCTGCATGAAACTTCATATTTTTAATCATCTTGCTATTCTTAATCCACAATAAAAAGGGCTTTTTTTTCCAGCTTTTAATTGCTATTGCGGTTGGGGCAAGCATCCCGCGAGGGGCAAGAATAACCTGCTTACCCAATTTATGAAGCATAAATAACGGCATTATGGTAAACCTTGGCGAATACATACTGTTCAGATATGCAATATCAAACTCTTCGCTATTGATAAGCTTGCTCATATTGGGATAACTCAGATTTTTCTCAGAAAAATAATACACCCTCATTCCATTAGGTAAAATGTTCCAGCTATCGCTTTTCACATCCCTGTATGGAACACTGTCTGTATAATCGGTATCTCTTGTAATAACCGAAAAATCATAATAATCTTTCAGGTGGTTAATCAGGTTATATGACGACTGAATAGGCCCACCGGCCATAAACCCGGGGTAAAACCAATCACTAAATAGAAGTATTTTTTTCTTAGGCATCTATCTTATTCTCTTTTATCCAATTCTCAAGCGCCACCAAATGCCATAACTTATACCACGGAGTTCGGGGATTTCCTTGTAAAAAACGTTGCCACAAAGATTGCAAATTATTTTTATTGAAATATTCACGTTCCGAAAGACTATATATATTGCTTTCACAAAAGGGCTTCAAATCATTCCTCATCCATACACTCCATGGAAATGTGAATCCCATTTTTTTGCGGTTGATAATGTTCTCGGGCAACAACCCTTTCATTGAATCAGTAAGCAATTTCTTTGTTGTATGCGGATATTTAACATTATCGGGTAAGCCAATGATATATTCTACCAGGGTGTAATCTAAAAATGGCACCCTCACCTCCAAAGCATGGGCCATACTCATTTGGTCTGTATCTCTCAATAAAATATCAGGTAGGTAATTACTAAGTTCAGCAACAGTTATTTTAGATAAAATGCCGTGTTTAGGATTGATATTTAAAACTTTATCAAATGATGCACCCGGCGTTAACAACTGCATTGCTTCATTAACCATCATATTCCTACGGGTTAACGGATACGTATTCTTCAGTTCCCAATTGGGCAGTTTTGCCATTTCCAATAACTTGGCCGAAGTTGCGGAATGCTTCACTAAATTCATTGCATAAAATGGTAATGAGATAAAGGGAAATCCCGATACCCATTTCCATTTCTCTAACTTATATAATCGCTTGAATAATGGATATCCTGCAAATAATTCATCACTGCCAAGCCCCGATAAAGCCATAGTAATTCCGGCATTTTTAGTTGCTTCCGAAACTATGTAACTGTTCATTCCGTCGCCGCTTGGATGGTCCAGCGCGCTCATGGCTTCGGGTAGTTTTTCAAGAAACAACTTCAGCGACAATTTTATTTCATGATGTTCTGCATTGTATTGCTTGGCTACTTGCGCTGCATAAGGAGCTTCACTGAATTCCGACTCTTCAAAGCTTACCGAAAAAGTCCTAACCTTTTCCCGCATTAGTTGCGACATAGCGGCCACAACCAAACTTGAATCTATTCCACCGGACAAAAATGCTCCGAAAGGAACATCTGAAACCAGCCTGCGCTCTACCGATGCAAAAAACAACTCTTTTACATCTTTACAAATTTGCTCGTATGGCTTAACAGGCGATTGCAAAGCAATATCCTGCAAAGCCCAATATTTTTGTTGTTTGACCGGAACATTTGCTTCACTCCTTTTAATTAGCAGATAATGGCCCGGTAACAGCATTTCAACATCCTCAACTATTGTTGCAGGCGCATGCACTGTTTGGAAAGTAATATAATCGCAAAGCGCGCTTTTATCAAGCTTTCGTGGTACAAGGTTACTTTTAAGTAATGCCCTTATTTCCGATGCAAAAACAATTTTATCGTCGCCTTGCCAGTAATAGAGTGGCTTAATACCTAATCTGTCCCTAGCAATAAATAATTCTTCTTCTTGCTTATCCCAAATAGCGAAAGCATACATGCCGTTAAAATACTTCAGGCATTCAGCCCCCCAGCGCTGATACGCCGCAATGATAACCTCCGCATCGCTTTGTGTGCGGAAAGAATAAGCAGGTTCAGTATCGCCCACCTTCGACCGCTGAAGTTCAAGGCGGAGCGTTTTAAAATTATAGAGTTCGCCGTTATAAACTAAAGCAAACCTTCCATCATTGGAAAACATAGGCTCATGGCCATTAGCCGAAAGGTCAATAATAGAGAGCCGACGATGCCCAAGACCAATTCCATTATCAATAAATGAGCCTTCATCATCCGGCCCCCTGTGTGCAATGGCAGCATTCATAAGGGAGATGCTTTTTTCAGCAATCTCTTTATCCTTTAACCCTATAATTCCACAAATTCCGCACACGTTATCTTTTATCTTTAATGCGGCAAAGATATTACATTTGACTTGTAGTTATAATTCTTGTTTACCTTCTCTTTTTAATATCACATAAAACAAGGTTCTCCCGCAATATTAAAATTCGCCCGGTTTACTTTTGAAGAAATTTTTCTTTCGTTCCTAGTCATTTATATCAATCTCATTACAGTCCAATATTATTGTTCCAAAAGCACCTATTCCCTCTTCACCTCCCTCACTAACAGAACTTCCCCAATCTCTCAATTCAATCTTAACAAATCCACTGTGATCATATCCGGTGATGCCCCATTCACCTTTGCTTAAAACCCAATTATCGCCCTTTTTATACTTATGCACGTACGTACTGTCGGAATTTAATTGAAGAGTATTTACAATTCCATCTGTATAATAATTACTATACAAACCCAAAATACAATCGGGATGAGCTTGCACATACTGGCGGCTTTCATCTACGTCGGGCATAATTACGCCTCCGCAGGAGACAAAAAAATCAGAAGCAAAAAATATTAAGATAATAACTACTATTCTGCACTTCATAGTTTACTTTATCTTAGTTCTACCTTGTTTACTCACCTTTAAAAACAGGTTTTCTTTTTTCCAGAAAGGCGTTCACACCTTCTTTGTGGTCATAAGTTTTAGCAGCTGCCGCCTGCATTTCACCTTCCATTAGCAGTTGTTCATTCAAATTATGCGATAGCGATGCATTCAGTAATCTTTTAGTATAACCTAAGCCTTTCGTAGGCATAGATGCCAGTTGCAAAGCCATTTTCTCAGCTTCTGCCATCAGGCTTTCATCCGGATGCACTTTATAAATCATTCCATACTCCATAGCTTGCTGGGCTGTAACTCTATCACCCAGCATCATTAATGCAGTTGCGCGTTGCAGGCCAATCAATCGAGGTAAAAAGAATGTTCCTCCGCTATCCGGTATCAATCCTATTTTACTGAATGCTTGTATAAAACTGGCCGATGAAGCCGCCAAAACAATATCACAGGCAAATGCAATATTGGCGCCAGCGCCGGCAGCAACGCCGTTAACTGCACAAACAACAGGCTTTTCCAGTTGTCTTAGTTTTAGAATAATTGGATTGTATTGCTCTTTAACAATCTCAAGTATTTCAACTCCCGGTTCATTAGCTGCTGCCAAATCTTGCCCAGCCGAAAAGGCCCTCCCCTCCCCTGTTATCAATACGCTTCGCACATTAGGGCTTGCAGCACAATCATCAAGGGCTGCCTGCATTTCTTTAGCCATAGCCAGATTGAAACTATTCAGTACATCAGGGCGGTTAAGCACAATTTTGCCTACACCGTTATTTATTGAAAAAAGTATGTTACTCATAATTCTCAAAGATAAAGGTTTAAAATTAAATACTATTAAAATGCTGATCCAGATCATTTTTTCAGTAGATTTTTAAATAAAAAATGAATATCTAAATAGTATTATTTATTTAATATAATTCCTTATAAACGAATCTAATAAAGGGATTCAAGAACCTGTGCTGAAAAACATGACAATACTCACATATTAAGTTGATGTGAATCATGGAAATGCAGCTTTAATCGTATTCCCTTTGCACTGTGTAATTTAAAGATTAAATAAGATAATTAACTCTAACAAACATAATACTATATGTATAAAATGAACATCTATCAATCGCAAAATGCAAAATCAAACAACTAAAATTCTATTGCTCGAAGATAATCCATTAGATATCCAATTAATAGAGAATGAATTACAAAAAAGTACAATAAAATTCAATTTAAAAGTAGTTTCTAATAAGGAGGATTTCAAATTGAACCTTATTAATTTCAAGCCTGATATTATAATTTCAGAATACTGTCTGCCCTCCCTCGATGCTAAGGAAGCATTAGCTATCGTAAAAGCCCATGCTACAAAACGACCCTTTATCATCCTAACCAATAATAAGTCGGAAGATTTAGCATTAGAGGTGATAAAGGAAGGTGGTTATGATTACCTGCTAAAAGACCACCTGCAGCACTTGCCTATATTATTGACAAATGCGCTTTATCGGTCACGGAGTGACCGCAATAAATTAACGCATAAGAAAAGGGAGCAGCTTTTACAACAAACAGAAACATTTGCCCATGTGGGTGGCTGGCAATTTGATTTTATAAAAGGCAAAGCCAACTGGTCAAATGAAACTTTCCGTATGCTTGGTTATACACCGGGCGAAATTGAACCCGGATTACAAAACTTTTTAAAGTGCGTTCACCCGGATGACCTTGAAAGGGTTAAAAAAAACATTCAGGATGCTAAACAATTTGAACCCCATTCAAGAAAATTTGAAGCCCGGATAATTGACGATAAAACACACGAGATAAAGTACATGCAAACTGTGGTGATGTATGAGCATAATGAAAATGGGAACCCAATTAAAGTATCAGGTTTCCATCATGATATTACAGCTGAAAAACTAGCACAAGAGAAAATTATACTAAAAAAAAGGCACCTTCTCGCCTCTCAAAAACTTGCAGGCATTGGTAGTTGGGAAATTGATTTTACCGATGGCATGAATGAGGCTGGAAATCCCACCTATTGGTCGGATGAACTTTACAAGATTTTCGGATTAGATTCAATAACTAAACCCCTACAATGGCCCGAATTTATGGAATTGGTTCATCCGCAAGACCGGCAACTGCTAATGGAAAGATTTATGGAGTCCATTGAAAAAGTAAAATTGTTCAATTTGGATTACAGGGTTATACTTCCCAATAAAACAAAAAAAATTGTACACACCCGTGGAGAACTTATTACGGACAAAAAAACCAACAAGGTTTTAAAAATAATTGGTACTACACAAGATATTACAGCAAGAAAGGAGGAAGAGGAAGTTTTTCGAAAATCGGAGGCCAATTTGCGCACTATTTTTGATAATACAACTACCAGTTTTATACTTGTAAATAAAGAATTAGAAGTGGCTTTATTTAATAAGGCTGCAGTTGATAGTTTTGAAAAACTTGCAGGTAAAAACTTGCTAATGGGCAGCAATATTCTTGACTACATTATGGAAGATAGGAAATCCAGGGCAATAGGCATGTATAAAAGGGTTTTTGAGGGGGAGCAATTTAAGCTGGAGGATAGCATACTATTAAAAAATGGTTCAATTTACTGGTATTATATGCAGCTTCTGCCTGTTTATGGCGAGAATAACCAAGTATTAAATATGCTATTTTATTTAAGGGATATAACAGAAAGGAAGTTGGCAGAAATTGAACGAGAAAAAATAACAGCCGACCTTATTCAGCGTAATAAAGACCTGGAACAGTTCTCTTATATTGTTTCTCACAACCTGCGTTTGCCTGTTGCCAACATTATGGGGTTAATCGAGAATTTCAACATTGCCCAGCTTCCGAAAGAGGAACTTGGTGATGTAATTTCTGCTTTGTACGTTTCTGTGCGGGCCTTAGATGATGTAGTTATTGACCTGAATAAAATCCTCGACTTAAGAACGAAGGAAATGGAAAGTAAACAGCAAGTTAAATTATGGGATATTCTTTTCGATTCGAAGGTAAAGCTGGGTTTTGCAATAAAAAAAGACAATGCAATAATTGATGCTGATTTTTCTGAAATTGATGAATTGTTCGCGGTTAAAAGTTTTATGTCGAGTATTTTTTACAACCTTATTTCAAATAGCATAAAATTCCGTCAGCCTTCTTTAACACCTCATATCATAATCGAAAGTAAAAAGATTGGAAATAAATCTCAACTATCATTTAGTGATAACGGACTTGGTATTGATCTGGACAAAAATGGCAAAGATTTATTCGGGTTATACAAACGTTTCCATCCTAAAACTAATGGTAAAGGTGCAGGTTTGTTTATTGTAAAAACCCAGGTTGAAGCCATGGGTGGCAAGATAACAGCTAAAAGCAACATTAACAAGGGTACAACAGTTACCATTGAATTTGAATCATAAGATATTTGCACTATACTAAATATCCTTTTGTCCACCACATTACTTAAATTTAAGGGGAGAAAACCCTTTCTTGTACCGTAAAACTCCCATATAAGAAAGGGGCTTTCTCCCGTATGTTTATTGGCTGAGCCTTATTAATTTGCTGCAAATTTCCGAAATCAAAATGTGTGAATTATGCAGTAATTTTTAAGAATTATATAACACAATATGATTTAATAATAAGGTATTTTACATAAACTTATATAGGTAAATAATAATAATACTTTAATAAAATAATAATGGAAGAATCTCTGAAAATCTTTCACAATAAAGACCTTACACCCGATGAGGCTATGTTAAAAGTAACGGAAAGGCTTGCCCATATAGGAAGCTGGCAAATGGATTTAAAAACAGGAGAAGGGAAATGGTCTGATGAAACTTTCAGGATGATTGGTTATAATCCGGGTGAGGTTCCTCCTTTATTTGAAAGTATGCTGAAACAAGTTCATCCGGATGATCTAGAATATGTAAAGAAAGCTGTAGAAGAAGTTAGAACCAACAATCTTTCGAGCCAAAAGATTAACCACAGGATTATTAATCATGCAACAAAGCAGGTCCGGTATCTTGAAACTGAATTGGTAATTGACAAAGATGATAATGGAGAGCCACTTCATGCCATGGGATTTAATTTTGATGTAACATCCAGAAAACTTACAGAAGAGAAGCTGAAACAAAGTGAGGCCCGTTTGCTTGCCTCGCAGCAAATCGCTCACATTGGTTGTTGGGAAGTCCTGTTGTCAGGTAATGATTCCTTTCTGGGGAAACATGAATTTTGGTCGTTGGAAAAATACAGGATTTTAGGGTTAGACCCTGAATTAGTTGAGCCGAATGGAACTAACTTATTACAAACTATTCACCCTGACGACCGTGATTTATTGATTAAAAAATTTAATGATGCCATTCTGTATAAAAGACTATATAATTTCGACCACAGGATAATACGGCCTGATGGCATTGAAAGAATAGTGCATGAACGTGGAGAGGTTATTAAGGATAAGCTGGGTAATCCGTTAAAAATGATCGGTACTATTCAGGATATTACTGACCGTGCAATTGAAGAGGAAGCATTAAGAGAATCGGAAGCTAATTTACGAACTGTTTTTGATAACACCACCACCGTATTTATTCTTGTAGACAGCGATTTAAAGATTGTTTCATTTAATAAAGGTGCTCTTGACGGACTAAGCAAGGAATTAGGTCAAACCCTTGAAATTGGCAAGGAAATGATTGGTATTATTGATGAGCATAAAAAACAGAGAACCCTTGATATGTATAAACGGGTTTTTGAAGGCGAGAAATTTAAACTGGAAGACTATTACACCCTCAAAGATGGCAAGGTATTGTGGTATGAAATGCAATTACTGCCGGTTAAAGTGAATGCAGGTAAAATAAACCACATGATTGTATACTTAAGCGACATAACGAAAAGAAAAATAGTTGAAATTGAAAAGGAAAAAATAACCACCGATTTATTAGAACGTAATAAAGATTTAGAACAATTTTCTTATATTATATCCCATAACCTTCGTTTGCCAATTGCTAATATTATCGGGTTAGTTGATAACCTTACCCTGAATAATTTTCAGGGTGAAGAGAAGAAGGATGCAATGTCGGCAATTCACATTTCTGCACGAAAACTGGATGATGTGGTAATGGATTTGAATAAAATATTGGACGTTAGAACTAAAGACAATGAACATAAGCAAATGTTAGAATTGTCTGGTATTTTGTTTGATACCCAGATAAATTTAGGGTCTATTATCAGAAAGGAAAACGCTTTAATAGAATCCGATTTTTCTGAAATTAATGAATTGTTTACCGTAAAAAGTTATATTTCAAGTATCTTTTACAATCTGGTGCTTAACAGCATTAAATACCGCCGTGCCACATTAACTCCCCACATTAATATTAAAAGTAAACTTGTTGATGGCAAAATACAAATTACCTTTCAGGATAATGGGCTTGGTATGGATATCCCCAGAAGAAGCGAAGAATTATTCGGCCTGTATAAGCGTTTTCATCCGCATATCAATGGCAAAGGTGTTGGGCTGTATATGGTTTAAACTACAAGTTGAATCGCTTGGAGGAACAATTAACTTAACCAGCGAAGTGAATAACGGAACGAAATTTACAATTGAATTAGAAGCCAAAGAGAGTACTTTTAAAACCCCTATAGGCACTTAAAATAATCAAAAGGCTCTTTGCAATCACTGCAAGTGTAAAGGGCTTTGCAAGGTGTAGAGCCAAAAAAGCTAACCATTTCCGTATTTGTAGATTTACACCTTGGGCAATGAACCACCTTGGGGTTTTCACTTAACCGGCTTTTATCGGAAGTAGATTCTTCCGGAGGGGCTATGCCGTACTCTTTCAGCTTCCTCCTACCCTCTTCGCTAATCCAGTCAGTTGTCCAGGCTGGAGACAAAATCGTTTTAATATTAAAATTAACAACCCCTTTTTCGGTTAGTTTGCTCCGAATATCGTCTTCAATAATATGTGTAGCAGGGCATCCGGTATAAGTTGGGGTTATGGTTACTAACGTGCCATCAGCATTAACTTCAACACTCCTTACAATCCCCAAATCGAGAACATTCACAACCGGAATTTCCGGGTCAGGAACCTCTTCTAAAAAGCCTAATATCTCTTCTTTGCTATTCATTAACTTTCCGTTATTGCAATAACGATGCCTCTTTCACTTTACACTTTCTATTTACTTACCACTTCGTACCCGGATATGCCCTGGGCAAATACTGCAATTCAGCAAGTATAAAACCTAAATGTTCGCCATGCTTACCTTGCCTGCCACCTTTCATCATAAATCCATCGGCAGGAAGTTTTAAGGTTGCTTCATCCAATATATTCTTTACCGTTTCAAGCCATTTGCTCTTTATAGTTGCCATTTCAGGAACAATCTTCTCATCAACCAGAACCTTATCACCGGGAAGGGTAAGGAACATGTCATCAACATACATCCAGATGTTATTTAACGCATCCTGAATCTTATTATGGCTTTCTTCCGTACCGTCACCCAAACGCAATACCCAGTCTTTAGAATGACGTAAATGGTAGGTAACTTCCTTTATTGCCTTTTCAGCTATTGAGCGGATCCTCTCGTCAGAACTGGTTAATAAGGCTTCCTGTAAATGGTAATTGAATACTGTAAATAAAAACTGCCTCATCACGGTAAAAGCAAAATCTCCATTGGGTTGTTCTGCAATAAGCGAATTATGGTAATCCATAACATCACGCAAATAGGCCAAATCATCTTCTGAACGGCCTTTGCCTTCTATTTCTCCGGCATAAGTAAGGTATAACCTTGCCTCACCAAGTAAATCAAGCGCAATATTAGTTAATGCAATATCTTCTTCAAGAATGGGGCCATGTCCGCACCATTCCGAAATACGGTGACCAAGCACCAAAGTTGTGTCGCCCATCCAAAGGAGGTAATCAAAAAGGGCCTTTTTCAAATTATCATTCATAGCAAGTCTTGAATATTTGGCAAAGTGTATTTATTCAACTTCACCATGCAAAGTTATTATATAAAGTTCACCTATTCATGACTTAACTCACAAAACCAAAAACCCTGTGTTTTTGGTTTTGTTTGATGCCCTGAATCTGTCTTAATTTCAAGCGGCTTATAAACCTTTTCTTTCGCCACTATTTTTATTGGTTTTTTAAAGATTGGCCCATCGTAACAAAAGGTATGGAACTCCCCATTTTCCCCACAGGGGTCAACCTCTTCCGGAAGATTCTTTAAAAAGTTCAAGTCAAATACTTTACCAACTTCTTTTTCAGAAAGATAAGCATCATTAATACAACAGGTAATTGTTTTAAAACCAGAGGTGATAAACTCAGTCGCAAGCCGAGCCGTACTTTGCTTCCAAAGAGGGTATACTCCTTTCATTCCGACCTTCGCTAAATTGGCATCCCTGTAAGCCCTTAAATCTTCCAGAAATATATCCCCGAAAATTACATATTCCACCCCTTTACTCTTTTGTTCCAAAAGAAAAGTTTCCATGTTTTTTTCATACTCTTCATTACTCCCTTCTTTAACATACATCTTCAAAAGTGGGATGCCGATACTTTTCGTCTGCTCCTCAATTAGCTCTTCTTTTACCCCATGCATTGAAACTCGTTTGAAGTTTTCATTAACCGTTGTAAAAAGGCAGGTAACTTCAAATTCTTTTTCATTCAAAACTTTGTACAAAGCAAAAGCAGAATCCTTACCTCCGCTCCAGCAAAATATGGCTTTGGGCTTTTCCGCAGAGGACGCAGGAGTAAATTCAGTACTTTTGTTGTATGATTCGCTCAAGGTCCCTATTTCTTTTCCTTCTTTTCCCATATCTCGCATTCTCACAAAATGCAATTATAAAGAATATTTACCCGATTGTTAAACACAAACACAAGGTAGATACAATAAAATCCATTTGCTATCCGCTTATAGTCAGCAAACCAGATTTTACTTGTTTGTTAATGAATGAATATATTAAAGCGGTTGTTTTTGGAGCAAATAATGGAGATACATCCCTAACTCCCCAACATTTGGTGAATAATCTTTACAATCATTATAAAGACTTTAAGATGAATTTTAATACCACCTATAATAAGAATGGTTTTCTTTCAATAACTATTACCTCAATAAGTTCCGGGAATGAACTCCAACCACCAATTTACCTGAACTTTATGCCTGGAACAGGAATGCCGATTTTTTTGCGGGATTTAATAAACACTAAAAACGACAGCATCTCCTTCCGGCAGGGCGTTATACCTCAAATAACCGATAGTGTTAGGCTTTTCGAGCTTTCATTGGATAGAACCAACCCAAAATACGGTGAAATAATTGAAGCTTTAAATAACAGCCTGGGTAATTTCCTGAGTAACTATACTGCCACTTTTAGCCTTACTAACGATGAACTCATTGTATATTATGATTGTAATCTGCCCAATAATTTAATGCACTATAATCATCGTTATAAAGCAGCTTTCCGGTATAAAACGCTCAGGAATGTTATTAAGCCCAATTTCATAAACCTGCTCCTAAATTAGTATTCGTAGATAATTACCATTCCATGTCCACCGTTTCCGCCTTTTGTTGCAATGGCGCTAGTTTGCTGAACAGCCACTGCACCTCCACCACCAGCACCGGGCGATAAAGCATTAATACCTGCATAGTTTACATTATCACGGGTATATTGCTGCGGACCTCCGTTCCCATAAATTGAAGAACCGCCTTCTCCTGCAAAAACCACGTCAGTTCCGGTTTGAGATACTATGGCATTACCACCATTTGCACCGGGCATATTGATAGTTCCACCGCTCGCAGAACCGCCTTTTCCACCTAAAAGATTAACTGAAGTAGCACTAACCTGAGTTGTTTTTCCACCTGAGCCTCCATTAGCCGTAAAGGTTGCACTTGGCAATGTAGTTACCACAGTTGTGTTTCCACCTGCATTGGCAACACTGTTGTTACACCCTGCAGCACCTGCACCTCCTGCACCTACGGTTATAGATATTGTTGTAGAACCGGTAACGTTTAAAAGGTATCCTTCGCAATATCCTCCTGCACCTCCACCGCTTCCGGCTTCATCGGTACTATAGCAAGAATTTCCAAGGCCTCCTCCGGCTCCACCACCTCCGACTGCTTTTATAAGTATCCAGGTTGTGCCTGCGGCTAAGGTAGGAGTTGATGTTCCTGCGGTCGTATCATAAATAATTCCTTTTAAAACGGTTGGTGGGGTTGCCCAACTCATCACTCCCGCTGTTGTGCTTGTCAGTGTTTGACCGCTTACGGTTGGTCCTGCTGTTGGAAGAGTTAAGTTATAGGCTGCTGATGTAGCTCCTGCTGATATACCAATTGCGTTGGCACTGCCACTGTTATAAAACTGCAATGTTCCGGTAGAAGTACTTGCCGCGCCCAATTGAAATAATCCGCTTCCGGTAAACGAAAGATTAAACCCACCTGATGCAATGGCTGTATTTGCCAATAATATACCCCCTAATTGAACATTTGAACTGTTTAAAGTCAATCCATTATTTGCACCGGTAACTGTAGATGCACTTCCGGAAACTGCCACCCATGCGGTTCCGCTCCAGTAGTAATACCCAACTCCACTCCCCACTGCGGTATTTGTATTATACACCATCATGCCTTTATCTCCGGCAGTGGCTGCATTGGCAATCGGTGGCTTAAATGTACTTAACGCGGTAAGGCTTACGTTAGGAATAATTAACCCCAGGTTGTTTGAATTACCTGTGTTTAAGTCTAAAATGGCATTCGTGCTTGGTATAGCTCCCGTAGTATTTATACCAATATTCTGACTGAAGGCTGAATTGCCTAATCCGGCACATAGAAATGTAATTACTGTAATAACAGATGTTGTTTTCATTGCTTCTTTTAACGATTTATTAATTTATATTTACTAAAATTTTGTTTACATATTTTGTAAAATTTTTATCCTTTACAGGGACATTCTACTATTGGAAAAACAAAAAGTTACATTTCTGTAAAATATCATATTTCACCAGTGACTTTTAAAATGTTTTTAATATGACCCTCGTCAATTAAACAGTTTGCGCTAAATCATCTTTGGGAAGTTTGCATGGTGGGTTCCTATTTTTTTCGGAAATATTTTCTTACTTCATGAATTGTATATAAATAAAAAAGCCTTTAGCTTTACTAAAGGCTTTTTTAAAACTCTTTTAAAATTATCTTATTGATATTCGTAAATAATAACTACTCCGGGGGCTCCATTACCACCCACAACAGCACCATGCCCACCGGTGGTTGGGGATACTCCGCCTGCACCACCTGCTCCAAATGAATTGGCAGGGGCCGACATACCATTGCAATTAATATCCCTTGACCATATTCCAAGTCCTCCATTTCCAAAAACAGT
This sequence comes from uncultured Bacteroidota bacterium, assembly GCA_903901055.1. Taxonomy (GTDB): domain Bacteria; phylum Bacteroidota; class Bacteroidia; order JABEUT01; family JABEUT01; genus JABEUT01. The sequence continues at coordinate 1,437 of CAIUPO010000008.1, read as the reverse complement.
AGATGCTCCCGACCCGCTATGGCAACCATCAGTACCAGTTGTTGAAATAACAGCTTGTCCACCTTGTGCTCCTGTTAAATTAATAGAACCTCCTGTTGCTATTGCCCCTCCTGCTCCACCAGCATAAACTGCACCGGTTGCAGGTGCTGCCACATTACTTGAACCGCCCGTTCCACCAGGAGCGGTATATATTCCGAGAGGGCCTCCTGTAAGTGTTAGTGTGGTAGTACCGCCACTATTCACTGCGCAATTGTTTGTTCCAATACCTCCTGCACCAATAGTAACACTGTATTTAGTAGTTCCCGCTACAATAGCAGTAGCAAATCCTTCGCAATATGCACCGGAACCTCCACCTGCGCCTGATACATCCTGACCTCCTCCGATAGCACAAGGAGCAGCACCACCACCGCCTCCGGCACCACCGCCGCCAATAAGTTTAAATACAATACTGGTTGTTCCAGGGTCAAAATCAACATTCGCTACCGTTGAAGTTACAAATTTAATTCCATTCAGTTTACCTCCGCCTCCAGCGGTGGGGGTTGCCCAACTCAATACTCCGGTGTTAGAGGTTTGCAGCTCCTGACCTGCTGCACCAACAGCAGGTGGCAATGTCATTGTATATGCAGCGGTAGTATTTCCGGCTTGAATACTAACTGCGTTTGGGCTTGCCACATTATAGAATTGAAGTAGTCCGGTAGAAGCTGATGAAGACCCCAATTGCAAAGCACCGCCTCCTGTTATGCCCAGACTAAATCCGCCTGTAAGTATGTTTGTATTTGCAAGTAATGGATTTGCACCGCCAAGTTGTGTGTTACCACCCACTAATGTAAGTCCATTGTTTGCAGCGCCGCCGCCTACAGCGGTCCATGATAATACACCTGCACCGTTATTTGTCAAAACAGTATTGGCTGCACCTTGGGCCAAAGGCAATGTTAGTCCATAAGAACCCGTTGTGGCACCCGCCTTTATATCAATTGTATTTGCATTCGCAATATTATTAAACTCTATTGTTCCTGTGGAAGCGGTTGCAACACCTAACAGAAATTTACCTGTTCCAGCAAAAGCTAGGTTAAACCCTGCTGAATTGATAGTAGTATTACCTAATAATGGATTTGCCCCGCCAAGCTGAACATTTGTTCCATTCATGGTTAATCCATTGTTTGCTCCGCCAACTGCCGGCACTCCCCAGGTTAATATTCCGGCACCATTATCGGTTAAAACAGTATTTGCTGCACCCTGTGCTACAGGCAAGGTCATTGTATACGACCCTGTTGTTGCTCCTGATATGATATCAACTGAATTCACATTCGAATTATTTAAAAATTCGATTGTTCCAATATTGGCATTGCTAAGCCCTAATTGAAACTTACCTGCCCCTGAAAAATCCAGGTTGAACCCGCCTGAGTTTATGGTAGTATTTGCCAATAAAGGGTTTGC
>CAIUPO010000007.1 GCA_903901055.1 uncultured Bacteroidota bacterium | reverse complement strand
TTTTTTAAGCTCGGCATCTCTAATTTTCTTGCCAATTTTCTCACTCCTTTCGTCAAAGAGGGTGCGAATATCGCACTTTTTTAGTAATTGCAACACGTTTTTTGCATATTCTACCTGATTTTCTCCAATTGGTAATATGGCGACCTGTTCCGGAGCCAACCATAACGGGAGGTTTCCGGCACAATGTTCAAGGATTACACCAATAAATCTTTCCAGCGACCCAAAAGGCGCCCGGTGAATCATTACAGGTCTATGTTTCGCATTATCAGAACCTATATATTCCAGTTCAAAACGCTCTGGCAAGTTATAATCTACCTGAATAGTACCTAGTTGCCAGCTTCTTCCCAAGGCGTCCTTCACCATAAAATCGAGCTTAGGGCCATAAAATGCGGCCTCACCATAAGCAACAACGGTCTTTAAACCTTTTTCGGCGGCGGCTTCAATAATATCAGCTTCAGCTCTCTCCCAATTTTCGTCAGAACCAATATATTTACTGCGGTCTTCTTTATCCCTGAGTGATATCTGGGCCGTAAAATTCGGAAAATCCAGGGTCTTTAATACCTTCAAAACCAAATCAATAACAATCTTAAATTCTTCTTTAACCTGGTCGGGACGGCAAAATACGTGGGCATCGTCTTGCGTAAAGCCACGAACACGGGTTAATCCATGTAATTCACCACTTTGCTCATAACGATAAACCGTTCCGAATTCAGCTAACCTTACAGGTAAATCCCTGTATGAACGCTGACTGGTCTTGTATATTTCACAATGATGAGGGCAGTTCATTGGTTTTAAGAAGAACTCCTCCCCTTCCTGAGGCGTTTTTATTGGCTGGAAAGAATCCTTACCATATTTTTCATAGTGGCCTGAAGTAACGTAAAGGTCTTTGTGCCCAATATGCGGGGTTACCACTTGCACATATCCCAACTCAGCCTGTGCCTGACGCATAAAACGCTCAAGCCTTTCGCGCAATGCAGCACCTTTAGGTAACCAGAGTGGTAAACCCATTCCCACTTTTTCAGAGAAGGCGAACAATTCTAACTCTTTCCCCAATTTACGATGATCGCGCTTTTTGGCTTCCTCTAATAGTGTTAAATAATCGGTCAGTTGTTTCTGGTCAGGATAAGTAACCGCATAAATTCGGGTAAGTTGTTTGCGTTTTTCGTCTCCTCTCCAATAAGCTCCGGCAACATTCAGCAACTTTACTGCTTTTATAAAGCCCGTGTTTGGAATATGAGGGCCGCGGCATAAGTCGGTAAAATTACCTTGTTTGTAAAAGGTTATAGTTCCATCAGCAAGACCATCAATAAGCTCTAATTTATATTCGTCATTCTTTTCAGTGAAATATTTTATAGCATCCGCTTTTGAAACATCTTCCCTGATAAATTGGTTCTTTTGCTTTGCCAACTCCATCATCTTATCTTCAATCTTCTTGAAGTCTTCTGACGAAAGAGTCTTATCCCCTGTATCTATATCATAATAGAAACCTGTTTCAATAGGAGGGCCAATACCGAACTTAGTTCCCGGATAAATAGCCTCCAAAGCCTCTGCCATAATGTGAGCCGACGAATGCCAGAAGGCAGATTTACCATCCATATCATCCCATGTAAGCAAAGCCAATTGCGCATCAGTATGAATTGGTCGGTTTGCATCCCAAACCTGTCCGTTTACTTTTGCTGCCAACACTTTTGCCGCCAGCGAATTACTTATTTCTTTGGCAATATCCATCGCAGTTATGCCTTCGGGATATTGCTTTACCCGTCCGTCGGGAAATTTTATGTCAACCATACAAAATAGATATAAGAGATGAGATATAAGAGATGAGATTTTCGCAATAACTTGAGTTTTCGCTTATCTCCTATCTCTTATCTCTCTTCACTGTTTTTAAATTGGTTTGCGAAATTACAAAAAAGCCCTGACTTTTTCGGTCAAGGCTTTTGTTTAAATTATTGCCAGTTGGCCTCCGACTTATTTTACTACTGAGAATTTACCTCTGTCGATTAAGTTGCTTGATTTATCAAACACCTGGTAGAAGTACATTCCATTTGCAAAATGAGATGTATTAATATTGGCAAGCTTATCAGAGAACTTAGTTGAAGAAATTTGTCTTCCTGTAATATCGATAATATTCACATATCCATCCTCGCAGGAAGCAAGTTTAATGTTCAATTCGGTTTGGGCAGGGTTAGGATAAACCAATGAACCCGCATTATCAGTTACTTCATTAATTCCTGTTCCGTTGCCTTTTAGCCAGCTTGCCACCATTACTTTTCCGCCTCTCATGTGCATTGTAAGCAATGGGAAACCTAAACCATTAGCGAGATATTGGTACATTGTATCTGCTTGAACAAATCTGCCGCTATCTTTCCATATCTTAGTGGTTGTATTCTGAAAAGATAAACTGTCGAGTGTGCGTTGAACTTCCATTACTCTTAAAACCCCATAAGTTCCAAAAGGAGTTGTGCAATTACCCCATGAATCAACGGTGCTTGTGTCGAACACAAAACTCTTTATACGCATTGAATCATAAGTAGGATTCGTAATTGGAACTTGAAATTTGTAGGTATAAAGACTCCTCCATGCACTTAAATAGTTCATCGGGAATGCAAATAACTTTTCAGCTACAGGTTTAAACTGGAGAATTACCGTATTTGAATTAAAATCTTCAACAACACCATTAACTGAAAAAGCTCCTGCTGAAGAGTTGGCAAAAGCATCCTGCAGTCCTCCGGGCAAACTGTATGTCAATGCAATATTGGCCGCAGGAAAAAACGCACCATATATAGTGGAGCCCGGAAGAACACATTTGATAGTATCTACAGTTGTAGTTCCTATTCCGGAATAGTTCCAGGTAACACTCGGCCCCATAGGTGATGGAGATAATGATGCGTCGTTGGAATCATTCACTACTACAAATTTATTGCCAGCCACTGGCATGTCAGCCTGACTAACAACAATCTGAGCTTTTAAAGTGTTCGTTTGAATTGCTGCAATACCTATTACAGATAATGCAACCATAAGCGTATTTTTTTTCATGATGTTTTTTGTTTTATGGCTCAAAGGTAATAATTTTTACCATATAGTTTTGTGCCATAGTTATTCAAAGTCCCTCCAAAAAATTCCTGCTTGGTGAGTCTCTGTTTTTTATTAATTCCTCCAAAAAATAATGCCTTACAGGAAACAGACCTCCCAATTATTAAAGCTGATAAACACATCATTCAGCCTGAATGAGCCATTAACACCCATTATTTTCAGTTTTTATCTTACATTTGCCCTAACCAATTAAAAAATCATGAAAAAGATCGTCTATTTTGCCTGCCTTTTATTTCCGTTTGCAGCCATGTCTCAAACAACAACAACTACCCAACAAACAACAACTTCTCCTGGTGGCGCTACTATTAATATGTCTATTGGTGGAATGCCTGCAACAACTGTTCAGCAAACAACCATTACTACCACTACCACCACCACATCAACGGATGCTGGCGCTCAAACTCAAGCACAATCAACTGCCCCTGCACCTGTTGGATGTGTACCAATGAGTCAGGGTGATTATGAGAGTGCAAAAGGCAGTATTTCCGGAAAAGATTTTGAAGATACCAAACTCAGTATGGCTAAAACCATTACAGGTTCTAACAACCTTACTGCCGAACAGATAAGAGGCATTATGAAACTCTTTAGTTTTGAAAACTCAAAACTCGATTTTGCAAAATTTGCTTATTCACATTGCTGCGATAAAAGCAATTACTATAAGGTAGATGATGCGTTTGAATTTGATTCCTCAACAACCGAATTGAATTCATATATAAGCAGCCATTAATTGTTGAAGCTTTTATTAATTCCCCATTTTGAATGCAAAATTTATTTTGTACCTCCTTCACAATTGCTTCATGGTACAACTTTAGTTTTGCATTCATCATTAAAACTAAATAATACAAAAAAATGAAAAGATTAACCCTCGGAGCAGTTCTTCTGCTAACTGCATTGCAAATGAATGCACAAACCAACAACCTTACAGTTTTTGATCAGGAAGGGCATGCATTTTATGCTATTTTAGATGGTGTAAGGCAAAATGCCACCGCCCAGACCAATGTTAAAATTACCGGGCTCACTTCCACCCAGTATAAATTAAGACTTATCTTCCAGGATACTACTTTACCTGTTATTGATAAAACTATTTACTATCAGAACATGGGGTACGAAGAAGCGTATCACGTAATTACCAAAAAAAATGGTGAAAGAGTATTGCGTATTGAGTCCATGGACCCTATACCATCAGCACCACCACCAGCTCCACCAACCCAAACAGTAATAGCTTATAATACTACCCCACCACCTCCCCCACCGCCACCTGCAACTTCCACTACAATTGTGCAACAAACAACAACTACTACCACTACTGGCGACCCTAATCAGGTTACAAGTATTAATATGAACGTAGGTGGTGCAGGTGTTAATATGAATGTAGGCGGTGCTCAACAAACTACTGTTATTACAACCACTACCACTTCTTCCGGAACAGATATGAACCAACCTCCGCCTCCGGTACAACAGGCCCCTCCGCCGCCGCCGCCTGTGGTGGGCTGTGTTCCAATGGCTGAGAATGATTATGAAAGTGCAAAAAGCAGCATTTCAGCAAAAGATTTTGAAGATACCAAACTGAGTATGGCTAAAACCATAACAGGTTCGAATAACCTTACAGCAGGCCAAGTTAGGGGTATTATGAAACTCTTCGGTTTTGAAAATACAAAACTTGAATTCGCTAAATTTGCTTATGACCACTGTTGCGATAAAAGCAACTACTATAAAGTAGATGATGCATTTGAATTTGATTCTTCCACAACCGAATTAAACAGCTATATCAGCAGCCACTAAGTCGGAAGCCCGACTGGCAATTAATAAACAACTTAGAAAAGCTTTTACTGATTAATTCTGTAAAAGCTTTTCAGGTTTTTATGCTCTTCAATTATTCCTTTACCTTTGAATTTCAATTTTACAACAATGAAAAAACTACTTGTCGCATTTTCACTCTTATCTCTTAGTTCTTCACTCTTAGCTCAAACGGCGCAACCGTTTGTTCATCCTCCTGGAAAATATGTGGAAGTTAACGGTGCAAAACTATGGGTTGAAACATCGGGTGCAGGTGACCCGTTGTTCCTTATATCCGGCGGCCCGGGTGGAGCCCACACTGGGTTACACAACTTTGATAAGTTACAAGATTCATGCACTTTAGTTTTTATCGATAATTTCGGACGTGGCAAATCCGATACTGCAAAAAATGTGAAAGAATACAGTATCAGCCGCGACGTAGAAGATATTGAAGGAATCCGCAAAGCTTTGGGCTATGATAAAATAAATATTCTTGGCCATTCCTATGGCAGTGTGATGGCTCAGTTATATGCCATAAAATATCCTGAGCATACTAAGCACCTCATTATTGCTGATGGCTTTTTCAGCGGAAAAATGTGGCAGGAAAACGATGATAATTCCAATCATGAAATTCAGGAAAACTATCCGGAAGTTTGGGATTCATTGATGCGTATGCGCAAGCGCGGATTAATCTCAAGCGATACTGCTTTTTATTCTGAATACGGGCTTGTACCTTATGGTTTCCTTTATGCTTATAACCCAACAAACTTCATGCATGGCCTGGACCCAAAATATCCTCACCGCTTTAATTTGCTGCTCTATTACCAATTAGTTGGACCGGACGGAGACTTTGTTGTTGGAAATGACATTGCAAAATTCGATGTTACCAATGATTTAAAAAACCTGAAAATGCCCATACTTGTTGTTGCCGGGCGTTACGACAGGGTATCAGTTCCTAAATGGGCTGTGATGTATAAACAATATTGCCCACAGGCACAATTTGAAATGTTTGAACATTCAGGTCATAACCCAATGGTGGAAGAACCCGAAAAAGAATTTCCGATTATAAGAGCATTCTTAAGAAAGTGAGTGCATAATTTATTTAACAAGTAATGAAAGTTTTGAAATGGCTAAATCTCTTTTTATTTGCTTGGCTGATCATTTTTTTTCTCTCTTGTAATATTTGCAAGCACGGCACCTCAAGTTTCTCAGTCAGAAAATATCCCAAGGGGTTCTTTTTTAACCGCCCTGCTTCTCCCTTATCTGCAATAAAGAATAAGGCTAAGAATGACAAAAAAGAATTCTATTTTATTTCCTCTTCTAAAACGAGTAAGCGGAGCATAAGGGTGCTAAAAATTTCAGAAGTTCAGCCGACTAAACTAACTAATTTATTACCCATTGGCAGTGCTGGTGTACGTCAAAGTTCCTCTTTGAGTAAACAGGCAATTATATCTGCTTCAATTCATTCTTCACCTATCGTAACAATCATCAGCGATAACCATCAAAGAAACTCCCCAAGCGCTGCACATTCATCTAAGGACAGCCATTCCCGTTTGTGGTATGGACTTCTTTTATTTTTGGGTGGACTTCTTCTCGTTTTTGGATTCGAAGCCTTATTTCCTCACACCTATAATTTACTTGCCTTTTCGGCTATCATGATTGGCAGTACGTCAATTGGCTTTGGCTTAACCCTGTTGTTCTTAGAAATATTTAATTTATCATAGCATTTATTACTTTTGGTTTCTAATTCTTAACTCATCGGATATAACTCCTTCGCCCCACTCTCCAGCTTTTGCTTAATAAAAGGCTTGCTTTTTACTAATGCTCTGAATTCACCTAACTGCTTTCCAAATGCTACTTTCGGCAGAATGTGTGCTTGGGTTTTACTTTGGTAAATTAAAATCCAGTTTTTTAGTTCACGTACCATATAGGTCTTCTCCCAATTGTATTCCGATTTAAAGCTTTCACCTGCTACAACAATTTTATCATTTGTAAATTCATAGCTGCGCTTTTCTTTTATCCGTTCATTCGAACGGAAGTTGACTGTACAGGTTCTATAAATACGCAAGGGTAACATCACAAATATCACTAACGCCCATACAGCCTGGGAAAAGGTTGTCCACTCTGAAGGAATGGAATAAATCATTGGCCCGAATACTATTATCAGCCCGATGCAGTTCGCCATAATCATTACAGGATTAGTATAAGCTAATTGGTAACTAAGTTTAAGATATTCTTTAAATGAAATTTTCGCTTCAACAATCACTTTGCCTATATTTTTAAAAAGAAATAAAGATAGTTAAATGTAAGCAACAAATTTATTTTCTAAAAAGTCATTGACTTCTTCAGAATACACTTTTTCATGGCCTATTTTTGCATTAAGAATAAAAAAATATGACCCTCCTACAAATAAATTTAGCTGTTTTGTGTCTGGCTATTCATTGCAAATCATTGTTATTTTCAACAATGAAATTTCACAACACTCTATTTTTCAATAAATTACATAAAATCGCTTTCCCGGTTTCCGTTGCTAAATCATTGCAATCTCATTGCTTTTCCATTGCTAATTCATTGCTTTTTTGTTGCTATTTTTTGATGTTTTTTATACAGAAAATCAAACCACCTCCAAAGGGCATAACTTATAACTCCTAACTTATAACTTGTTTTTTATCGTGCGTATTTCGCTCTGCGTATAGCAGCCAGAATAATCCCAAGAAGAATGATTAACAGAACAGGCACAACCAAATTAATAATCTGCCATTGCATTTTATCTTCTTTCGCTTTTCTGTCATCCAGCAATCGCAACTGCAATTCCCTACCCCTCACCGGTAGCAGGTTAGTATCGCCACAAAGGTAGTTCATGCAGTTCAGCACAAAATCTTTATTCCCATATTGCTGTTTGGTATAAAAGTCCTGCCCAAGCGGCAAAGCGCTGGTACCACCATATTGGGTTTCATTCCTGATAACATCTCCATCCGAAACCACAATCATTGCAGTGGGTTTGCTTTCCGGTTTATAATTAAATTTCTTAGCCGTATCGTACGGGTGAGGTATGTGTCCCTTATAGAGCGATGTAAATTTACCCTCCAGCAAAACAGCCACAGGTTGGTTCTTTTCTCTGAACTGGTCCTCGGTAAGTGGTGGGTGGAGGTGTGCAATGGCTGTGCTAATCCGCCCCGGTGGTACCATCTCGAGCTTTGTGTGCTTCGATGTACTGAGCAAGATTGTCTTTTTCACACCGGGAACCCTTATAGTATCAATGGTACTAGCCATATTAAACTCGACCAGACGAAGGTTCTTTACAATTGGGCTGTTTCCGCTTGAACCAATCAGGGGTTCATAAAACCATTGAGCTATTTCCCATTGAGGTTGCCCTCCCCTAGGCCCCATATTGATTGGTATCCCTGAGCATTGGAAATCGAGCACTAAATTATTGTTCAGCCTAACACCATATTTGAAGAGTAAATCTTCAAGGTTCATATCATTGGGGAATCCCATTGTATAGCCATTTTTCGTAAGCGAATCCTGCGGAACATAAACGGGATCGATTAGCCACATAATCCTTCCGCCATGCATAACATATTGGTCAAGAGCAATCTTATCGGGCTCACTGAAAACGGTATCGGGCTTAGCAATTATTATTGCTTTGTAACGTGGGTTAAATGCTGAATCAAGTAATGAACCGGAATGGTGGTTTATGGCAATGCTGCGCACATTATAATACTCTTCCAATGCCTTGCTGGCGCTGGCCGTATGAATAGAATCAAGCTCCCCATGCCCATGAATAAAAGCAACACTTGGCTTATAATCAATATTAAGTTTATGAATGGCATTGTCTATATCATACTCCAGCTCTTCAATGGAATAATTAATTGCAGCCAACGGGTTTTCATTGCCCTGACGCTGGAGAATTTCCATTGGAATTTCTCTTCCTCTATAAGCAAGTATTGCACCGGGAACAATAATTTGCTGGGTACTGCCCGATGATTCCTGCACCTGCAAAGGAATAGGCGCAAGCCCCTGCTTATATAATTGTTTGTATAGTGCCATCCGTTCGCCCTCATTTGGGTTGGCTGAAGGATCGATAAACTCATATTGTATTTTTCCACCGGAATAAGCGCGGAATTCATCCAGCATTTCTTTGGTTTCATCACGTAAGTGAATCAAACCTGCCGGTAATTTACCATCTAAATACACCCTGAATAAGGCTGTGCCCTGCATATTTTGGGCTATACTTTTTGATTGGGATGAAAGTGTATAACGCCCTTCGGAAGTCAAATCAAAACGGTGAAAAACGAAAGAACCTACGTAATTCAGCAGAAATAAAATAACGAGGCTAAAACCCAATTTTATCAAGTCTTTCCTGGCAGATTTCTTCTTGCTATTTTTTTCTGCACTCACCATTTTCTGCTTTCCAAAGAGGTTCTGGTCATTAGTATAAAGGCTATTGAAAGACTTGCAAAATATATAACATCGCGGGTATCAATCACGCCTCTGCTCATGGATGAATAATGAATACTGATACCAATTGATTGGACAAAATTCCCAATTACCCCGGACGAAATCTGCAATCCGAGAAAACCAAAAACGAAATAGCAGATAAAACATAGTAACACCGCAAAAATAAATGAGACAACCTGGTTGTTGCTGATGCAGGAAGCAAACACACCTATAGCAGCGAATCCGCTGGTAAGGAAAAGTAATCCTAGGTAAGAGCCCCATGTACGGCCATTATCAATATTTCCGGGCGGGTCGCCCATAATTGAAACTGAGAAATAATAAACCAGCGTTGGCAGCAGTGCAAGTATTACCAATACTATGCAGGCAAAGTATTTGGCAAGGATAATTTCAAGGTCGCTTAAGGGGCGGGTAAGCAAAAGTTCTATGGTACCTGTCTTTTTCTCCTCGGCAAAAGAACGCATGGTTACTGCAGGAATAAGGAACATGAACACCCAAGGGGCAAGAATAAAAAGCGGATCAAGTCCTGCATAGCCGCTGTTCAGAATATTGGAATCGGAGGGTACAACCCACAACAGCAGCCCGGTTGCTAAAAGGAATACACCAATAACAATATAGCCGATTAACGACCCTAGAAAACCCGATATTTCCTTTTTTAATAGTGCAAACATATTTATTGTGCGCCAACAAAATTAATATATGTATTCAATCCTTTTCGCTCTTATTCGAAGAAAGATTAACAATCGGCTACTTAAAACAATATATTTTTGCGCTTCTTAAGGTATGGTGAATATAACAGGAAAGTTTTTCGGGGCAATAATTGGGTGGTGGCTTGGGCGGTTAGATGGTGCTATTGCCGGGTTTTTACTGGGTGCTATTTTTGACGAATTTGTCAAATCAAAAGAAGGGGATTCTAAAACGACAGATGGTAATGCCCGTAAAAGCTCGCTGGACAGTATCCTTGAAGATTACACCGGTGATTTTAATTTCATACTTGTATCCCTTACTGCTGCCGTAATGCGCAGTGATGGCCGTACTACCCGCTCGGAACTGGACTATGTAAGGAATTTTTTTGTACGGCAATTTGGTGTTGCAAAAGCCCGGCAGGACTTGCTTATGCTGCGCGAAGCACTTAAAAACGAAATACCGCTGGAGCGGATTTGCTATTCCGCCAAAGATAAAATAACCTATCATACCAAACTGCAACTGCTGCACTATTTATTCGGAATAGCACATGCCGATGGCAGTTTATCAAACCCTGAACAATCGGTGCTTTACAAGATTTCTGTTTACCTGGAAATAACACAGAACGATTATAAAACCATTGGTGCTATGTTCGGAGGGGGCGGTAGAAGAGGAAGAGTAGTTAACACGGGTAAGGCTTATGAAATACTTGGTGTTGAACGCAGTGCAACTGAAGATGAAATAAAAAAAGCATACCGGCAACTGGCACTGAAATATCACCCGGATAGGGTTACCCATCTTGGCGAAGATGTGCGTAAGTCAGCCGAAGAAAAATTCAAAAAGATTCAGGAGGCTTATGAATCCGTGAAAAAGGAAAAAGGTTTCGCATAGCCAGCTTAGGTTTAAACGATATTCTAATTGGTTAATTTAGGCAAGTGCCATTTCGAAGAGTTATATATATTTGTTAAACTAGATTATTACATAAAATGAAATCGACTAAATTATACTTTGCTTTATTTATCCTTTCAATTTCTACGTGCTTTTTAAATGCACAAAATAAAACCCATCATAAAACACACCGCATCGGAAGTTTCACCCACATAAGCCCTGCAAATCCGGATGAACGTTTTTCTATACTTGCGCTTTTTAAAGACACTACCGGAAAAAGCAATATCCGCTTTAGTAAAGTTGTTATGAGTTCATATACATCCAAAGATAGCGTTCTAGACCACAAACGACTAACCAATAAAGGCATAGCACGGTTCAATGCAAATGGGGAAGCAAGCAGCCTTGTAACGATTGACAGCAATGGAAAGGCGGCCGACAGTATGAGTATTCTTTACGATCATAATTTTAATAAAGCCCGGGTAGTTTCCTACAATACTAAAAATCCGGAAGGGCAACTGGAATTAAGTTCCGATGAATATATTGCACGCAATACCAAACAACAAATTGTTTTAGATTCTACCTGGAAAAAACTGAATGAATCTTCCGGAGACAATACTAAAGGATACAGTGCTTCTATTATCCGCCGCAGCTATGATAAAGCAGGTAACTGCACAAAGTATACCTCCATTAATGATGACGACACTACCATTGAGTTTTCAGATTACGACAATAAAAACAGGGAAATAGCCACACGCAACTATACAAGGGGAAAATGGAATTCGGAAATAAAAAAATACGATGACAGTTCAAATATTATTGAACACATTACTATATACCCCGCAGATACCGGAAAGACTGATTACATATACGACCACAAAAACAGGGTTACCAGCACAACCAGATATACGAACGGTAAACTAAATTCAAAAAAGACAATTGTTTATACGAATGATGGAGGGCACACAGAAACCGAAGAAAGTAATAATGCCGGCAATGTGAGCAACTCCCTTTTTTCTAACGCTACAGATGGTTCTTGCGAAACCCAACATACTGTAACAACCGTTTACGATAAGTACGATCAGGAAGTATCTGAGGTGGATAAAAGGGTTAAGGGCAATGAATCGTTCACCACTACTACATTGCATAAATACCAATACACCAAAGACGGAAGCATTATTTCGGATACGGAAATAAATGAAGAGCAAAGTAAATGGCATACGGCTAAAACCATGAAAGTGAATTTGAACAAATACGATGCAAATGGCAACACCCTTGAGGAAGTAAGTATGGGCGGTGAAAACCTTGCGGTAAGTTCAAAAAAGATTTATAAATATAACGACAAGAACAATCCGCTCGAAGTTGATTATTATACTTCATGTTCCGATAAACCTGACCACACAGACTTTACTATTTATTATCCCGATGGAGTAATAATAAAGCAGGAAATAAAGTCAATAGGGACTTATGGAAAAACTATTAACAGTTATGGAAAAGACAGCAGGGTGCTTGAAATGACCACAGCATACACTACCTTCTGTTACCAGGTTTTAATAGAATATTACAAATAAATCAGGTTACTCTATAGTAACTCCCGCCTCTTTAAAGCGGTCCAGAATTTTCTGGAAGGTTACAAGTGGTTCGGGATTATCCCAGATAAAGCGCTGGAATGCAATTCCGGCGAAACCAATTTCCTGGGCCTTATTAATACTGTCTAATGTTGCGCCACCGCGGGCAATTACTTTACCGGGATAAATGGGGATAATTCTTTTCAAGGTACCCGGGTTAAAACTGGGGCGGTGTCCGTGTGGGTTTGTAAACACAGGCGAAATCATTACATAGTCAAAATCTTTGTAAGTCTCATCCAGTGAAGAAAGGCTTTTGCAGGCAGTACCCATAAGAAAGTGCCCTCGGCGTAACCTGAGTTTGGTGCGGGTCATAAAAAACTTAAACCTTGCCCTGCGGTGCCGTTTTGAAACGTGGATACCTTTCAAATCAAAGTCCATAAGAAGGTTCAGGTGGGTATGTATAACAATCTTTTTCCGCTGGCTTTTAGTAAACTCTTTAAGGTAGCTTTTTAAGTTTGCTTCAGAAAGTTTAGGCTTACGGATGTGAAGCGTAGGAAGACCCATATCAAGCATTTTGCCTAATATGTGGTGTTCATTTTCAATGTTTTTCGAGGAGGTAATTACAATTAACTTCATTCTTGTCTGTCGTCATTAAAACTCTTAACTCTTGGTCCTTATCTCTTCACTTTTAACGGCCGCAATATAGTCAGAACTTTGATGTACAGCACTTGTAATTTCAGAAATGAGTTCAGGAGATTTCTCTGCAACTGTCCCAATTACAATAATATCAGCCCCGGCAGTGCAAAGCTCGTAGGCATTTTCAGGGGTTCTTATTCCGCCCCCGGCAATAAGCGGAATACCAATATTTTTTTTCACTTCCTTCACCATTTTAGCCGATACATGTTTAAGAGCACCGCTTCCCGTATCAAGGTAAATAAGTTTTAATCCCAGCATCTCTCCGGCCATTGCGGTACAAACTGCAATATCATTCTTATTATACGGAATAGGAATTGTATTACTCATATAGGAGGCGGAGGTAATGTTTCCACCATCAATAAGCATATACCCTGTTGGAATTATTTCCAACGATGTCTTTTTTAAAATCGGGGCGCTAGCCACATGTTTACCAATCAGGTTGTCCGGGTTCCTGCCTGAAATAAGCGACAGGAAAAGTATGCCATCGGCATTCGGATCAATCTGGTCAGTTGAACCGGGAAATAACACGAGCGGAATATCGGTAGTCTTTTTAATGGTCTCAACGCAACGTTGCAAACTTCCTTCAGATAACAGGCTTCCTCCAACAAATATAAAGTCGACCCCTGCGGCAATCCCATTTTTAAGGGCTGCGGCAGACTTAAACTTGTCAGGGTCAATCAGCAAGGCAATCTTCTTCCTTTGCTTTTTAATCCCGTCAATTATTGAATCATATATATAGGAAGGCATCTCGTCGTGCTTTATAGTGCTCAAAGTTATTAGTTTTTTTCAGAATCCTGCTGCGAATAATCAGTTTGAACAAGCATAAAGTCACCAATCTGCATGTATTCCATAGGGATATGGATGGTCTGGTTGTCTTTCGTTATAATACCCATAAGGCTTCCTTTGGTTGATTTAGCAAAGGGTTCCACATAAAAATCATCCTTAAAAGTAATACCGCCATGCTCATATACTTTAAACATAACTTCCTTAGCTCCCCAAATAACGGTTAATTGTTCTACTGAGGGCGTATCCCCTAAACCCGCCTTTTCCTTTTCACTTAAAAAGCGGTTAGCAATTTTATAAATCCGAGGGTTGAGCATTTCAACATCTATTCCAGGGCTTTTAGATGAATGCAATGAAATTCCAACCATTCTACCTGAGTGGCTGATTGATATTTTATCATTGTGATTTACAAGAATTGGCTTACCATTCTCATTATAGTCAATAGAAGGCTGAAGGTGGTAAAACTCCTTTAAAAGAACCCTTACCGCAAGCCATTCCAATCTCCTGCCGGGATTGGATATTTTTGAAAAAGAACCTCGGTCTGCTTCACTTAAAGAGGCTAAATCCAATAAGGAATATTCATCCTCTTTAAGTTCCCAAACCGCAGTACGCTGACCGTCGGGGCGTTCTATTTTAAGAATTACAGGCATAATGCTACAATATTAATACCCTTTTTCATACCTTTGCAGGCCTTTTTCAATAATTCGTACTCAACCTCTAATTTTAAAAATTAATAAAGATGAGCTCATCCACCACCCAAAAGAAATTAGCCTACAAAGTAGCTGATATTAAACTGGCCGAATGGGGCCGTAAAGAAATTGGCCTTGCTGAAGCCGAAATGCCGGGATTGATGGCACTTCGTGAAGAGTATGGCAAAAGCAAACCACTTACGGGTGCTCGTGTTGCAGGTTGCCTGCACATGACCATTCAGACTGCGGTGTTAATTGAAACCCTTAAAGCATTGGGTGCTGAAGTACAATGGTCATCATGCAACATATTCTCTACACAAGACCACGCTGCTGCTGCTATTGCCGCTGCCGGAATCCCTGTTTATGCATGGAAAGGCTTGAACGAAGCGGATTACGACTGGTGTATAGAACAAACATTGTTCTTTGGTGCAGATAACAAGCCACTGAATATGATTTTAGATGATGGCGGAGACCTTACCAATATAGTATTAGATAAAAATCCTGAATTAATTGCCGGTATCAGAGGTATCAGCGAAGAAACCACAACGGGTGTTCACCGCTTATATGAGCGTATGAAAAAAGGAACACTTCCAATGCCTGTTTTCAATGTAAATGATTCGGTTACCAAATCGAAATTTGATAATAAATACGGCTGCCGCGAATCGTTAGTAGATGCCATTCGCCGTGCAACCGACCTTATGCTTGCCGGAAAAGTGGCTGTAGTAGCAGGTTTTGGTGATGTGGGCAAAGGTTCGGCACAAGCATTGAAGAATTCGCAATGCCGCGTTATAGTTACCGAAGTTGATCCAATCTGCGCATTACAAGCCGCAATGGAGGGCTACGAAGTACGCAAGATGGAAGATGCAGTGAAGATGGCAGATATTATTGTTACCACAACAGGTAACCACCATATCATAACCGATAAGCACTTCCTTGCTATGAAAGATAAAGCTATTGTTTGTAACATCGGCCACTTTGATGTGGAAATTAACATGGCATGGCTGAATGAAAACTGGGGACATACCAAAAACACCATCAAACCACAGGTTGATATGTACACTGTTAACGGTAAAGACATCATTGTTCTTGCCGAAGGCAGATTAGTAAACTTAGGTTGCGCTATGGGACATCCTTCCTTTGTAATGTCTACTTCATTCACCAACCAAGTGTTGGCTCAAATTGAATTGTGGAATAACCATAAAGCTTACAAGAACGAAGTGTATACACTGCCTAAAATTTTGGATGAAAAAGTTGCCCGTTTACACCTCAAGAAAATTGGTGTTGAATTGGATGAACTTACTCCTGATCAGGCGGCATACATTGGTGTTCCGGTAAGCGGACCGTACAAACCGGAGTATTACAGATACTAAGTAGAGATAAGTTATAAGAAATAAGAGATGAGCGGGAAACTGTTCATCTCTTTTTCTTTTCACTTTTTTAATTTGATACCGTTAGGTTGGTACCATCAAAAGAAGTAACGTATTGTTTTAAAGGGAGCGTTGCAGGTCCGTGCTGGGCAGCTCCGGAGAGCAATGTGAACGTTGAGCCGCAACTGGAATCTATAGCGATTAATGAACTTTTTTCTACCTGAACAATTCCTGCATTGTTATAGGTACAGGTTCTGTCGTAAGCATTAAACTGATCCTGGCTTACCCTGTAAATAATTATGCCATGGTAGCCTCCGGTAACATACATCCAGCCGCTAGGAACAGTAAGGTTTACATATTGAGGGTTATTAATATCAATGGTAAAATTGACTGCAACATTCGGAACTCCTGTGTTGGTAGTAGTGGATGAGCTTTTTGAACAACCACAAATAATTCCTAAAAGAAACAGAGATGCAATGAAAACTCTTTTACGCATTTTTTTATCACTTATAGCTAACAGAGGATAGCTTATTTTGCAAATATAACGTATTTTTGAGTTTTGTATTGTATGAAGAGATTAAGAACACTTGTTATTTTATGCATCGTTGCTATTGTTGGCATAACTGCCTTTGAAAGCACCGTTGCCCAGGATAAACCTGATAACACCAAGAATTCTGCTAAAACGGCGGCTGACAGAAAAAAACTGGATTGGTGGAGGAAACGTAAAGCCTCACGCGCCCGTGATTCTGCATTGAAAGCCCACATGAAGCATCAGACAAGAAAAGTAAGACGGCGCATGAAAAAGGATGCGAAAAAAGCCAAGATTACAAATGGCGGAGGAGATTATTGAAATATTAAATTTTGAATACTGAATTTTGAATTGAAGTCTAATTCAACATCCAAAATTCAACATTCAAAATTAAGTAGTATATGCCGTTTAATAAGTGAAACCCGCATTTTAATAAGTCAAACCCACCATATAATAATTGTGGCTTGACAGGAGATATTCTCTGTCTATCTTTGTGTCAGAAATGTTGAACGGTGCGTTGGATAAGGATTCCGGGATGAGATGAAAAACATATCGCAAAATTGTCAGGTAAAAACAATGATTTGAAACAGGTTGAAAAAAAATGATTTTTTTTTACTGCAATAAAAAAATTAAACGACTGATTATGAATAGAGTAACACACATATCGAAAATACTGACTGACAAAATGTTTTACAGCCTGAACAAAATAATTTTACATTTGTGCGTTTGCATTAACATAAATTAACAAAACACTAAGTTTTATGTTCAGAAAGATACGCATTTCAGCAGTAGTCCTGCTAATTACAGGCACACTTGCAGCACAGAACACAGGTATAAAAGTGCACGTGACTGATAATACAACCAAACAGGCATTGCCTTTTGCCAACGTAGTAGTGGAGTTGGGAGATAAACAAGTTGCAGGTCAGGCAACAGACCCGGATGGATATGCGGAGTTAAAACCACTCGACCCTGGAAAATATAATGTAAAGGCTGTTTATTCTGGTTATAGGGACTATATAATTACAGGCGTAGCTGTATCTCCTGATAATATCACTCACTTGGAAATTGTGATGATTAACGTTGCCGATACCATTAAAGCCGTAACAGTTCATGGTTGGAAAAGGCAAATGGTTGGTGAAGGACCAATAACCGGTGGAAAGGCCGACAGTACTGAAATACATGCAACAGCTGCAAATAATATTACGGATATTGCCGGTAGTGTTCCCGGTGTTTATGTAAAGGACGTTGGTGGAAGCGCTAATATCCGCGGACAAAGAGATGATGGTACACAATATATTATAGATGGACAAAAAGTTACTGCCGATCAGGGCTTAGGCTCGGTTCCAATTGGTATTATTGACCAGATTAACGTAATCACAGGTGGTACACCTGCAAAATATGGTGACGTAACAGGTGGTATCATTGAGGTGAACACCTTGTCAGGTGCAAGTCATTTCTTCGGAAGTGTTCAGGGCTTAACTTCTTCCCTTTTCGATTCTTATGGATATAATGATGTAAACTTCAGTCTTGGCGGACCAATCTGGTCGAAACCCGATACTTCATTCCATGATGGTAATAAACACACCAAACCGGTTTTAGACTTTATCCTTGGTGGTGATTATACCTATAAAAAAGATAAAGACCCAAGCTTTACCGGAACCTACTTTTTGAATCCTACCGACATGGCAACCATGGAAGCTAACCCACTCACCTTAAATCCGGGCGGAGGCTTCACCCGTTCGGCTGAGTATGTTACTGCAAACCAGATTGTGAACCAAAAATACCATAATAATGATGCACAGTCTATATATGGTATCAACGGAAAATTGAACTTCCACGTAACCGACAATGTTAAACTTACAGTTGGCGGTTCATACCAATTCCAAACCCAGCATGATTGGAACGGTTATTATGTTTACCAAATGTATAACTCTGCTGAAGATCCACTGGACAAGACTACGGATTATAAGCTCTATGGAAGACTTACCCAAAAATTCAATACCGCTGTTAGTAGAGATCCTAAAGAAAAACAGCCATTAATCAGTCATGCTTTTTATAGCATCATGGCAGAATACTCTCACCACTATAATGAGGTAGAAAACACAAATTTCAACCAGAACTATTTTGACTATGGCTACATAGGTAATTTTTACCAATACAGAACCCCTCATTATACTTATAAGGACGGTAAAAAAGGCAATGCTTATTACATGGATTCTTATTCTGACTCATCTCTCAGTTTCACCCCTGGCTCCCAAAACGCAATTGAAGCAAACTATACAAGTGATGTTTATAAAGGATTAGGAGCATGGCAAGTAACCAGCCCTAACGTAGTTCAGTCAAACTTAGGCCTTATGAATGGCGACCGTCCGGGTAACGTTTATTCCTTATGGTATAACGTAGGAAGGGCAATGCCGGCCTTCTTTGCAGAAAACAACAATCACTTCCGTTTCTCCGCTGACTTCTCAGCAGAAATAGCTAACAACTCTATTGAAGTTGGTTTCGAGTATGAGCAAAATACAATAAGCCAGTATGAAGTTGTAGCAGCAAATTTATGGACCATTATGCGCCAGTTGGCAAACTTCCAGTTATCTGCTTTGGATACCAATAACCCTATTCTTGTTAAATCAGGTTCTACTGCTTATTACAACTATAACTACCTTCCAAACACAGGTGCTCAATCGCAATTTGACAAGAGCCTCCGTGAAAAGATTGGAGCAAGTTCAACCCAATGGATACAACCTGATAACTATACTCCTAGCCAGTATGCAAGCTGGGGAGGTTTAGGTATGTTCAGCGCATCCGACCTGTTACAAGGTGGTGGCGGTACCCAGGCTGTTTTCTTCACAGGGTATGATTATAAGGGTAACCTGTTAAACACAAACCCATCCATCAATGACTTTTTCAATCAACGCGACGCTAACGGAAACTTAACCTACGCAACAGGCGCTTACCGCCCTATTTATATCGCCGGTTATATCCAAGATCACTTTGATGTTAAGTCCCTGCGTTTCGACGTAGGTTTACGTGTAGATCAGTTTAATGCTAACGAGTATGAACTTAAAGACCCTTATTTATTATTCCCTGCCAAAACAGTTGGTGAATTAGCAGGAACCCAATTTGCAGGAGAGATTCCTAACAACATGGGAAGTAATTATGTGGTTTATGTAAACAACTCACAAAGCCCTACTGCAATTGTTGGTTACAGAAATGGTAATAACTGGTATAATTCAACGGGTAATTTGGTTGCAGATCCTACCGTAATTGCATCTCAAACCACAAGCGGAAGTATTCAACCTTATCTTGAAAACCCTTCCCAAACCCAACTTAGCTCTAATGCATTTACAACATACTCACCTAAATGGAATGTATTGCCACGTTTAGCGTTCTCCTTCCCTATTAATGACATGGCAAACTTTTTCGCCCACTACGATGTATTAACCCAAAGGCCTCCGGGTGCTGCAGGTTATACAAGTGCCGGTGTTAACCTCTTCCAACCAACCGACTATTTGTTTATTCAAAGTAAAATTGGCGGTGTGTTAAGTAACCCTGCTTTGGTTCCTCAACAAACAACCGATTATGAATTAGGATTTACCCAGGTGCTCAACAAAGAAAAGAGTATGGCTGTAACTTTCTCAGCATTCTATCGTGAATTCAGAGATGAAATTCAAACCTACAGATATTTGGATGCATACCCTACCAGTTACATTGCTTATGCAAACCTCGACTTTGGAACAATTAAAGGATTGTCTATTGCTTATGACCTTCGCAGAACAGGCGATGTTAAGTTCAGGGCAAGCTATAACCTTCAGTTCGCAACAGGAACCGGTTCTGGTCCAACATCCGGCTTCAACCTTGCTGCATCCGGTTCACCAAACCTGCAAATTCCTCAGGCTTTGAGTTTTGATCAACGTCATACTATTACTGCAACATTTGACTATCACTTCTCAGAAGGTTCTGATTACGATGGACCATCTATTACAACCCACAGTGGCAAGAAGATAGATATTCTTTCAAATACAGGTGTTAACATTAACTTTGTTGCAGGATCCGGAACTCCATACACTGCTTGGAGTAACTCAACCCAACAAGGTCTAGGAATTGGCGGCAAATACAGCTTGGTTGGAAGCATTAACGGTGTTTACCTCCCATGGCAAAACCGTATTGACGTAAAAGCCGACAAGACTTTTAAAGTTACTATCAAGAATCACCCATGCCAGGTTAACGTATATATTGAAGCAACTAACGTGCTTAATACAGAAAATATCCTGAACGTTTATAACTTTACCGGAAGCCCTACCGACGACGGATTCCTTTCTTCAGCTCAAGGAAAGCAAACCATTGCCGGACAGATTTCTCCTCAATCTTTTATCGACCAATATACTATACAGGAAAAACAACCAACTTATTTTTCGTTGCCACGCCAGGCTCGTCTTGGGTTGGTGTTTAACTTCTAATCAAAGAATGAAACAAATAATAAGTTGATATTGTAACAATAAATCTAAGAATTATGAACAACTCGCGTAAATTATTAACTTCACTCGCATTATGTGCATTACTGACAGGCTATTCGTATGCCACAGTTAATGTTGGCAGTGGGCATTCAAAATCCACCCATTCGGTAATGTCCGGTGGATGTACCCAGGATTTGGGAGCTTCCTATCTGCAAGTGAATAACATACGGGCACGTATAATGGATGAAGGTGATATGTGGTGGGATCCGGGAGCAAACTTACCCCGCTATTATGCACCCGCAAACGGAAACGTATGTGCACAGTTTGCTGCTGCTTTATGGATTGGCGGATATGATGCCGGTAACCAGCTTAAAGTTGCAGCTATGACTTACCGCCAAAACGGAGAAGACTTTTGGGCCGGCCCGATTGATACCCTTACAGGTAGCATTTCCATTGCAGAATGTCAGAACTGGGACAAGATGTTTTATTGCACCCGTGCTGAAGTAGAATCTTTCCACACTAATTATCCAAATGGTACTATTTCTGCTAACATTCCAACCGATATTTTAAACTGGCCTGGTAGTGGTAATCCAGCTTATGGAGAATCCAATCACCTTGCTCCGTTTATTGATGTTGGCCAAACCGGCAGCTACGACCCAACATTGGGTGACTATCCTGCTTTTGACCTTACAGGTAACGGTTATTGCCAAAACGAACTTTATGGCGATGCTTGCTTATGGTGGGTAATTAACGACGTGGGTAACATTCACACTGAAAGCGGTGGTGTTCCTATTGGTCTGGAAATCCGCGAACAGGCTTTCGCATTCCAAACAAATGACGCTATCAATAATATGACTTTCTATCACTACCAGGTTATTAACCGTTCAACATTTGCCCTTTATAAAACCTATTTTGGTTTTTGGGATGACTTTGATCTGGGTAATGGCGGCGATAACCTTGTTGGTTGCGACGTAGGAAGAAATATGGGTTATGGATATGACGGACATCCATCTAACGCTGATGGAACCGGACAGTTTGCAGGAGAATATGGATACCACAATGATCCTGCTGCAGTTGGTGATGTTTTCTTTCAAGGCCCGAAAGCTGATAAAGGCGACACAAACCACTATGTAAAGAATGGATACATTGGTATGGCAAGGTTTGTTTACTATAACAACGACTTTACTGTAACAGGAAACCCTACCAACCAAACTTCTTATTACAAATATCTTACAGGCTTATGGCAAGATGGAACCCCGATGACTTATGGTGGAAATGGTTACGGAGGATCACTTCCTTGTAACTACATGTTCCCATGGACACCGGCAGGGGGTTGCAGTTCAACCGCTGTAAATACAGACCCAACTGGATATGGAACTGGATTAGTACCACAATCGGCTGAATGGGATGAAATTTCTGCTAAGGATGTATCCGGCGACAGAAGGTTATTGCAATCTGCTGGTCCGTTTACCTTACAGCCAGGTGCAGTAAACTATGTTATTGTAGGTTGCGTTTGGGATCAACCAAGCACCTCAGGA
The DNA here is from genome assembly GCA_903901055.1 of uncultured Bacteroidota bacterium. GTDB lineage: Bacteria > Bacteroidota > Bacteroidia > JABEUT01 > JABEUT01 > JABEUT01. The sequence goes on along the minus strand of CAIUPO010000007.1, from coordinate 17,645 downwards.
CAAGGAAACATTTATCCGTTATGTCTTATTCAGCAAGATGCTGATTTAGCTCAAGGCCTGTTTGACAACTGCTTTAAAGTTGTTAACGGACCCGATGCACCGGATTTGGGTGTTCAGGAACTTGACAAGGAGTTGATTTTAACTCTTTCAAATAGCTCTACATCCAATAACTATAAAGAGCATTACGCTGAAAAGTCACCTACTATCCTCCCTCCTTTCACAGATACTGATTATGTGTTCCAGGGATATGAAATTTTCCAGTTAATTGACTCAACAGTTACAGCTTCTGAATTGCTTAATGATAACACCAAAGCACGTTTGATTGCTCAATGCGATGTTCAGGACAACGTTTCTCAGGTAATCAACTATATCTTCAACAGTGGCTTAAATGCAGTTGTTCCTACATTGGAAGTTAGTGGTTCAAATAAAGGAATCGTTCACTCTTTTGATATCAAGAGTGATGCTTTCTCAGAAGACAACCAATCTACATTAGTGAATGATAGGCCATATTATTTTATGGTTATTGCTTATGCTTATAACAACTATTTCCCTTACAATCCAAATGGACCTGACACAAACATAAGATGGGGCCAAAAGTTGCCATTCTTACAAGGCAGAAGGAACATCAGGGTTTATACGGCTTATCCTCACATGGTGCAGGCACAAACCTACGGAACAGTTCAAAACGCGAACTATGGTAGTGGTGTTGCTATTACCAGGCTTGAAGGACACGGAAATGGATTTAATACAATTGAGTTAGACCAAAACAGTTTAGACCATATTGTAGCTTATGACACTATGGCGCATCCAACCTATCTGCCCGGACAAGGTCCGATAAATGTGAAGGTGGTCGACCCTCTAAATGTTGTGAACGCTAACTTCATTGTTAAGTTTGATACTTCCTATAAAGGTGTAACATCCTCTACCAAATGGAAATTGATAAACATGAACACACATGATACTACCTCTTCCGATACTACAATCGGATATGATTATGAGCAGGTATTCCCTCAGTATGGTATCTCAATTACCATTCAAAATGTGGACTTCCCAGGTGGAAAAAATCAACAGGCTTTAGACTCAAGTTGTTCAATGACATTCGCAGATCCGCATAAAAACTGGCTGAGCTCTGTTGCTTCAACCACTCCGGGTGTTGGTTTATCTTACTGGATCAGGTCAGGTGTTAAGGCTGCGAGCGGACCTCCATATACATATCCTGATGCAGCATATTCTTCTTATGGTAACTACGATCCTGAACAATACTACAACCAAATTATCAGTGGTACATGGTCTCCTTATGGGTTATGCGCAGTTTCCGATGCACAAATGTATTGCGATAACGGCCCGGCATATAGCGGACCAGGTTCACCACAGTTAAACCAAAATGTGGCTGACTCTATCGGTAACATAGCCAGTGTGGATATTGTATTTACTTCTGACAGAAGTAAATGGACCAGATGTATTGTTCTTGAAGAAGAAGATTCAAAAGTTCTTGCTCAGGGCAATGCCGCAAAACTTGACTTAAGGGCTTATTACTCAGTTGACCAATATGGAAACTTTGCAAAAGCAGGCGATACAGCTGAATTCACCGATCCATCCAAGCCTAACTATATTTCAGCAACAGGCATGGGTTGGTTCCCTGGTTATGCAATTAACCTTGAAACCGGTGAGCGTCTTAACATGGCTTATGGAGAAGATTCCTGGTTAAATGGCCACAACGGTAGAGATATGCAATGGAATCCTGATTCTATTCTTTATTCCTCCGGTGGTACTTCAGGAGCCGGAAGCTGGTTTGGACAAACCACTATCTGGGGCGGTAAACATTATATTTATGTTTTCGGACACAATCATAACGTTGCCAATGGCGGTGTAGATTATAGTGTACCTTCTTATGATGCCGGTAAAACGATCCGCACCAATTTCTATAACACCAAACCATTCCCTAACCCATGGTGGAAGGAAAGGTATCTGGATGATGTTATGTGGGTAAATATTCCAATCCTTAACAGAGGTCACCAATTATTAGAAACTGATGTAACTGTTAAATTAAGGGTAGCAAAACCTTACGACACAGCTTATGGAGAAACCTTCCTGAATAATGGACATAGCGGAGGTGTTAAAAACTGGAAGGGTTCAACCTGGAGAAGTGCAACACCGGTAAATAAGAACTTCCCAATGTATTCATTCAGTACAAATGGCTTACAGGTTGCAACTAATAATGACGCAGCTGCAAAAAATGCACTTTCACTTATCAATGTTGTTCCTAATCCATATTACGCATTCAACCAATATGAAACCAACAGGCTCGACACCAGGGTAAGAATTACCAATTTGCCACCTACCTGTACAATTTCAATATTTACAATCAGTGGTACACTTGTTAAGGTTATTAATAAAAGCAATCCTGATACATTTATTGACTGGAACCTGCAAAACCAGTTTAATGTACCAATTGCCAGTGGACTATACCTTATTTACATAGCTGTTCCTAATGTTGGAGAAGTTACCTTGAAATGGTTTGGAGTAATGAGGCCTTTAGATTTGACATCATATTGATTAATAGAAATAAATAAAGTAATGAATATACTACCTTTCCGCCCCTGTGGAGAGGTAGTTTTTCGAGTAAATAAAAGGAATAGTTAAAACATGAACGTTTATATGAAAAACAAGAGTACTGTAGCAGCAATTATGATAAGCTTTGCAGCAAGCTTCTATTGCAGTGAAATGAAAGCAGGAAACCCTGGCAGGTCCGGACAAGCAGGTGCATCTGAATTGCTATTCGACCCCTGGGCAGGAACTTCAGCTTTTGCAGGAGCCAATTCTTCATGCGTATCAGGTATTGAAGCGCAATTCCTGAATGTGGCGGGAACTGCAACATTAAACCGGACCGAGGTAATTTTATCAAGTACAGATTATCTTGACGGTGCAGGAATACACGTATCTACCGTTGGATTTTGCCAACCTGTTGGAGAAACGGGTGCCTTAGGATTATCCCTTATGTCAATGAATGTTGGTAGCATTAACGTTACTTCATACGATTATCCCGAAGGTGGAATCGGTTACTTTACTCCGTCTATCATTAACATTGGTGCATCTTATGCAAAACGCTTTACTGATAATATTTCCGGTGGACTTAATGTAAAATTGATTTCTGAAGCAATATCCAGCGTTCATGCGTTTGGTGCTGCCGTTGATGCAGGAATTCAATATGTAGCAGGAAAACAAAATAATATCCACTTTGGAATAGCATTAAGAAACGTTGGTCCTTCAATGGCATATTCAGGAGACGGACTTGCTTTTACCACACCATTACCCGGCCAAAACCCAGGCGGATCAACAGAAACAGCGCAACAACGTTCCCAGGCTTATGAGCTTCCATCGTTAGTTAGTATTGGGGCTGCTTATGATTTCTACCTTGCTAAAGATACAGGTGCTAAAACCAGTATGCACAGAATCACTGTTGCAGCTAACTTTACTTCAAACTCTTTTACCCAGGATGAAGAAATGATTGGATTGGAATATGCTTATAAAACTTATTTCAGCCTGAGAGCCGGATATGACTATCAGACCGGTATTTTCAATAGCCTGAGCAATGACCCTACTAACGGAGGCCGTTTAACTGTATTCACCGGATTTTGCGCAGGTGCAACCTTGCAATATGCCGTTGGTAAAAAGCATACCATATTTGGTATTTCTTATGCTTACAGGGCAACCAATCCATACCAGGGATGCCACACCATCGGAATTAAGATGGATTTGTAAATCCTGATAAAATATTTATATATTTGCATAAGGAGAGAGTACCAGTATTCTCTCCTTTTTCAATAAATAAAACCGTTGACTTTATAAATAAAAATACATTTCATGTCACAAGCCGCCTATTTTACCCAGGAAGGGTTGGATAAACTCCTAAAGGAACTTCATCAACTCAAGTCAGTAGAAAGACCTTCTATTTCCAGGCAAATTGCAGAAGCCCGCGATAAAGGGGACCTTTCAGAAAATGCGGAATATCATGCAGCAAAAGAAGCCCAGGGGCTCCTTGAGTTAAAGATTTCCAAAATGGAAGATATTGTTAGCAATGCCAAAGTTATCGACCCATCGACATTAGACCATTCCAAAGTCCTGATTTTATCGAAAGTTAAAATCAAGAATCAGAAAACAGGTGCAATTCTTAATTACACTATTGTTACCGAGAATGAAGCTAACCTTAAAGAAGGAAGAATTTCAGTTAACTCACCCGTTGCAAAAGGTTTGTTGGGTAAAAAAGTAGGTGATAAGGTAAAAGTTGCAACCCCGGCAGGAGAAATGGGGTTGGAAATTTTGGAGGTTTCCATATAACAGTTTATAAAGTTTGTGAAGGTGAATTCCATTACCTTTGCATTGTCTTTCCTTTATAAACTTTCAACATTACAAACTTCACTCTCTATGGCTTCCATCTTCACCAAAATAATTAATGGCGAACTTCCCTGTTACAAAATCCTTGAAACAGAAAATTGCCTGGTTTTTTTAGATATAAACCCTTTAAAAAAAGGCCACACTTTAGTAATTCCTAAAAAGGAAATCGATTGCTTTTATGAGGTAGACGATGAACTTTTATCGGAGTTAATGCTTCTTGCAAAAAAAGTAGCCAGAGCCATAAAAAAGTCTGTTCCCTGCCGCAGGGTAGGTCTTACCCTTATTGGAATTGAAGTAGCACACACACACTTCCATCTTGTTCCAATTGATAAGGTGAGTGATATGGCTTTTGCAAATGAAAAACTTAAATTGACACCGGAAGAGTTTAAACAAATTCAGGAAGATATTATCAGGAATTTATAACCCGCTAATCTTTCCGGGGTTATCAGTTATAAACGATTTCCAGCTACTGAATTTCTTATCAGGCATGGAACTTGCCCCAACTTTATTATTGAAGAAATGGCAAATTGCCACAGCCAAAGCATCGGTTGCATCTAGTTTTTCAGGCATAGATTTAATGGTAAGTATGCGTTGCAACATAATAGCAACCTGTTCCTTACTAGAAGAACCATTTCCTGTGATGGATTGCTTTACTTTACGCGGTGAGTATTCAAATACAGGTAAATTATGATACAATGCAGCTGCCATTGAAATACCTTGTGCCCGCCCCAATTTCAACATACTCTGGATATTCTTCGCAAAGAATGGAGCTTCCAGTGCAACTTCATCAGGTTTGTATTGTTCGATAATCCGTATGGTTTCTTCAAATATTTTCTTTAGTTTCATAAAGTGATTGGGCAGTTTTCCCATGCTGATAATATCCATGTGAATGAGACTTGCATCCTTACCGGTAATCTTAATTAAACCATACCCCATAATGGTTGTACCGGGGTCAATACCTAATATTACCTTATCAGTTTTATTATCGCTCCCTCTCATTTAAATAAAATTTTGAGGTTACTGCAATACTTTGGCGTACCGGAATAAACTCATATTTTAAGGCTTCCCTCACTTTAATATTACTGAATATATGCCTTCCTGTGGCATGTTCCACCATGGTGCTGCTTATTTTTTGTTTGCTTGTAAGGTTGTTCAAAAACCGGAAAATCTGAAGGGTAAAAGTATTAAGCTTTAATTTTGGAATGGGTTTATTGATTCCTGAGGCAATGGAAGTAAAAAAATCTTTAAAACTTAAATTCTCCGATGATACATTAAAACGTTCGTTGTAAGGCCCATTTCTCATCAGGCGAAGCATAATTTCTACCACATCAGCTACATCAACAAAACCCATAGTACCTCCGGTATAAAACTTCGAAATTTTATCGACAAATGGAAACATACTGATACTCCCATTTGTCAAATCGCTCCATGGCCCGAGGATAATAGATGGTGACACCACAACAACATTCAATCCTTCCGCATTAGCCCTCCATACTTGTTGTTCAGCTAAATGCTTTCCAATAGAATATGGCGCATTTTTAAAGTTAAAATCTTCAAAGCTCTCTTCAGTAATCATTCCCTCTGGAGGATTTCCCAAAGCTGCCACCGAACTTACATGGCAAAATTTTTCAATTCCCAGGGCCAGGGCGGCATTCACCATGTTTTCTGTGCCTCTTTCTGCCGTTGAAATAATGGAGTCCGCGTTATCATCACCCAAGTCTACTTGTGCCGCACAGTGGTAAACATCTGTAGCACCCTGCATAGCCTCTGAAAGTGACCAAGGGTCCATAATATCACCTTCAACCCATTTTATTTTTTGAAATAACAACTTTCCCCCTTCCCCGAACTTGTAAGCAAAAAGTTTTTCAGTATTTAATGTGCTGCTTCCTGGTCTTTTCAATGCCGCTATTGGTTCATTCTGATTTACTAATTCAGTTAGCAAATGAGCCCCTAAAAATCCTGTTCCTCCGGTTACGAATATCATACAATGTTTGAAAAATTCCTGCACAAAAAGTTCATAAAGTTAGACAACTTTCGCCTTTATAAACTTTAGGAACTTTATTCCGGAGGAATCCATTCGGATAAACTTCCTATTTTTGCACGCTTATGAAACCAAGTTTTATAGAAGAATTGCGTTGGAGGGGTATGTTACACGACATTACCCCCGGTACTGAAGAACTGCTGAATAGTGGTTCTGTTAGCGGCTATATAGGGTTCGATCCTACTTCCGATTCATTAGGAGTTGGCAATCTGGCACAGATTATGACCCTGCTCCACTTTCAAAAATCCGGGCATAAACCCATTGCCTTAGTTGGTGGTGCAACAGGCATGGTGGGCGACCCATCAGGCAAGTCGCAGGAAAGGAATTTACTAACCTTGGATATTTTAGAACATAATCTTTCTTCGCAACGGAAACAATTAGAAAAGTTTCTCGATTTTGATTGCGGAGCCAATTCGGCAGAAATAGTCAACAATTACGATTGGTTTAAAAATTTCAACTTTTTAGATTTCATCCGCGATGTTGGAAAACATATTACGGTAAACTATATGCTAACCAAAGACTCTGTTAAAAACCGTATGGAGAGCGGCATTTCATTTACAGAGTTCAGTTACCAGTTAGTTCAGGGCTATGATTTTTACCACCTATGGAAAAATAACAATTGCAAATTGCAGATGGGCGGTTCCGACCAATGGGGCAATATTGTTACAGGCACAGAATTGATTCGCAGGATGGGTAATGGAGAAGTATCAGCACTTACAACCCACCTTGTTACAAAAGCAGATGGAGCTAAGTTTGGTAAGACTGAAGAAGGTAATGTATGGCTTGACTCGAATAAAACTTCACCATATAAGTTTTATCAGTTCTGGCTAAATGTTTCCGATGATGATGCCAAAAAATATATCCGGATATTTACGCTGTTTGATAAAGAGGAAATTGAAAGATTAGAAACTGAACACAACGCTGGTCCTCATCTTCGCATATTGCAAAAAGCACTCGCTAAGGATGTAACCATTCGTGTACATGCTGAACAGGATTATAACTTGGCGGTGGAAGCGTCTGAATTGCTATTCGGGCGAGGAACGAGCGAGAGTTTATTAAAGTTGTCTGAAAAAGATTTACAAGCAGTTTTTGAAGGTGTACCACAAGTTAGTATTCCACTTTCTGAAATTGAAAAAGGAATTCCAATAGTTGATTTCCTGAGTACGAATACGAATATTTTTCCATCTAAAGGCGAGGCAAAAAAAATGCTTCAGGGAGGCGGAATTTTTATCAATAAGGAAAAAGTGGAAGACATGAATTTGATGATAGGAAAAAACAACCTTATGAGGGAGAAATACATACTTGCTCAAAAAGGGAAAAAGAATTACTACCTGGTAAAAGTAATTTGATAAATGCCACGTTAGCTCAGCTGGCTAGAGCAGCTGATTCGTAATCAGCAGGTCGGGGGTTCGAGTCCCCTGCGTGGCTCAGGGAAGATTAACCATTATCCGGCATCATTACCCTGAACTTTAAGTCTGAAAAATTCTGTATAGGGCACATATATAACAATTGTGTCGCGTATTCTTAGTTTCACCAGTTTCTTCGACCGGTATAATTTATCAATATATATTGCCGTTCCTGTATCAAGAAAATGTTTGATTTTGTTTCCATGCTTTCCTAAACTGTAGCCTGTTAAAGCTTCTCTGACCTTAGAATCATAATGAATGTCCAGTGTATCGGGTTCTTCATATTGCACACTATCATATTGCGCGCTATCAACAAGATTTATTTTAAAAGGACAATTATAGAATTCCGATACTACTTCATCTCTGTTTATAACTGATCCAACCAAGGTATGTTCATCTTTTCGGTGAATCTCGCTTAGTTGAAAAAAACCAAATAGGTCGACTAAAGAATCTCCATTGAATTCAAAATACTCACACATGTGATAATCATCCTCAATACGATAGGTGATGCAAAATACGAAATTGTGGAATTCCAGATTTTCCGTCTCATCCGTAATTGTTAAACCACTCATATAATCATGATCGTGCACAAATTGCACGGCAATTGTATCTGAATCGCTTTTAGTTGTAAAGTATATATAATTCACGTTACGGCGGTAAGCACTTTTATTTCCGAACCCCTTGGGTATTTCGTACAGCCCAACCAGGTCTACTGCGTAATCTTTAGTATCTAAATGGGCTTCTACACCATCATAACCTTCACCTGTATCAGTTTCTATCCCAGGTTTTACCTTGAAAGTATCGGCCTTCATTATGCTTGAATCATGAAGATCACGATTTTTTATTGAAGTCTCCTTATTGGAAGATTGAAAACAGGAACTGTTAACTATGATTAGGAAACCAACAAAAAGTCGAATGGCCCCAGTTTTCATTTATTTATAAAAAATTGTTTATGTATGCAAAAATATAAAAATGTACACATTATTGAATATACACCCACTAAAGTTAAATGCAGCAGAATTATTGTTCTATATTTGTTCCATAAACTAAAAAACATGGAAACAACCACTCCCGATTTTCAAACCCCCGAACCAGTAAAACGCACCACGTTCCTCCTTGTTCTTTGTATACTCACATTCATAGGTAGTGGGTTTGGACTACTAAGTGCATCTTATAACTACTTAACTGCCAATTCTGCTTCAGTAAGAGCTTCTGAAGCGATTCAAAGGGCACAGGAAAAAATGGACAATCAGAATACACCTGAATTTGCTAAAAACCTGGTTAATTCATTATCAGATGCTATTACTCCTGAAAACATTCGAAAAAAAGCACTTTTAGAACTAGTATCTAACCTATTCACTTTGTTAGGTGCACTATTGATGTTCAATCAAAAAAAAGCAGGCTTTTTTTTATACATAGCTGGAATAGCTGTTCTACTCGGACTGCAGTTTATTATGGGTGGATTCATTGGCGCTTTAGGGGCTTTAGGAGTAAGCATTTTTGGGGTTGCATTTATTGTAATGTATGGGTTCAACCTGAAGTGCATGGTTAAATAGGTGAACGAAGCAAACAGATTACATAGCCTTACTATTCGGACGCTTAATTTGATTGAGCCTTTTAATGATATGCCCAAAGGGCGATTTAATCTGTATTTTTTCAAATGTGATAAATACCCTTATTTTGAACTAACTTTCATTGTATTTTAGCGCTCAATTTCAAATCATCGAAATAGTATGAAACGAATTCTGGTTCCTGTTGATTTTTCTCACAATTCATCTGATGCGTTGCGGTTTGCCGGTGAAATAGCACTTAAAAGCGGTGCAGAAATTTTTGCAGTTAATGTATATTCTGGTACCCGGCCTTTAAAAGTTATGGCCCCAATCCTTGAAGATAAAATGCTTTCATTTACTATGCATGCATTACGCAGGCACGACAATCTTAAACTCAGCGTTAAATACTCCTTTCATGTTATTAATAATTCAAAGTTTGTTAATGGCATTTTATCCTCGGGCATGCTTGCCGAAATGGATTTAATTGTAATGGGGACAAAAGGCGCCAGTGGATTGAAAGAAGTTTTTATTGGCAGTAATACTTTTACCCTTGCCCAGAAAATAGATTTGCCGTTAATTGCCGTACCTAGAAATACATTTTTCCAGGGGATGAAACGGATTTTATTCTGCTCCGATTTCAATAACCATCAAAACATTGAACGACTTGCCCCACTTAAAGAAATAGCCCAACTTTTCAACTCAGAGGTCAGAATTTGCCATATACGCACCAATGGAAGCGATCACCCTTCTGGCGAGCACATGAGCGAAAGCGTTGAGGAGGACAATTTTTTCGGCGAGGAAGTGAAACATACATTCAAAATTATCAATGCTGGAAATATTCTAAGGGGGATTAATAATTACCTTCAGGTTAAAAGTGACATTGAAATGGTTGCCGTGGTTAACCATAAAAGAAGCACTATGACCAGCCTCTTTCGCACCGACCATACTAAAAAGATGGCTTTCCAGTCCACCATGCCACTATTGATTCTCAGCGATACCCAGAATAAGCAATAAGTTGAAGTAAACCTTATTGTGCTGATGCAATTTCTTTTATTTCCTACCTTTGGCGGGTAATAATTTTTCGTTTTTAGTTTTTCACTTTCAATTCACACTATGCGCCCCAGTTTCGATGAAATCTATATGGACCTCGCCGACAAATTAGCAAAACGCTCCCATTGCGTGAAAATGCATGTTGGCGCTGTTCTTGCAAAGGATACCCGGATTATTTCTTTAGGATATAACGGCCCGCCTGCAGGAACTCATAATTGCGATGTAGAATGGGCTGAACACGGCTGCCCTCGCGATAGTAAAGGAGGCTGTTCATTGGCCATACATGCCGAACAAAATGCAATTTTATATGCGGCAAAAAACAAAGCTTCGATGGAGGGTTCCACAATGTATGTAACACTTTCACCTTGCCTTGCTTGTGCACGAATTATTTATACCGCAGGAATAAAGCATGTGTTTTATCTGCATTCGTATGGCGAATACAAGAAGATTGCATCGGATGAAGGAGTCGATTTTTTAAGAAAATTTGGCGTAACTGTTCAACGTATGACTTTACCAGATAAAAATGCCTAAGTATAAATCCGGCATATTTTATCTAACAAGTAACATTCAAATCTAAATCAATGAATTCAAATCTGCAAAATACTTCAGCCGCTTCACACAAGCCTATAACAATAGGTATTTCCCAGGGCGACATTAATGGTATTGGCCTGGAAGTTATTCTAAAAGCTTTCGCAGACCCCGCTATGCTAGAGATGTGTACACCCGTTCTTTTCAGTTCAGGCAAAACAGTATCCTACCACAAAAAGGCGTTAAAACTGGATAACTTCAATTACAATACAATTACAAGTTCAGATGGAATCGCACCACGTAAGTTTAACCTCGCTAATATCTATTCTGAAGAGGTGAATATAGAACTCGGTAAACTTACATCAACAGGAGGTTTATACGCCATCAAATCATTCCAGGCGGCCTGTGAATCTCTTTCTAAAAATACGATTGATGCACTTGTAACCGCGCCAATTCATAAGCATAACACGCACTCCGATACTTTCCCCTACGCAGGGCATACCTCTTATTTAGATGAAAGATTCGGTAAGGGAAGTGCGATGATGATGCTGGTATCCGAGAATCTGAAAGTAGCATTGTGTACCGAACATCTCCCTGTAGCTTCTGTTGCCGCAACAATCACACACGAAAGGATAATGAAGAAACTAAAAACACTGGCATTTTCCTTAAAGCAGGATTTCAGTATTAACAAACCAAAGATTGCGGTGCTCGGGCTTAATCCGCATGCAGGAGATTCAGGTACAATTGGCGAGGAGGAAGAAAAAATAATTGCCCCGGCAATAAAAGCGGCTATGCAGGAAGGAATTTTGGCTTACGGACCTTACCCTGCCGATGGGTTTTTTGGTTCCCTGATGTTTAAACAATTCGATGCGGTTCTGGCTATGTATCACGATCAGGGACTTGTACCTTTTAAATACATGGCCTTTGATTCCGGGGTGAATTTTACAGCAGGATTGCCAATTATCCGCACCTCACCCGACCATGGGACGGCCTTTGACATTGCAGGAAAAAATGTTGCGAATGAAGAATCATTCCGCAATGCGGTTTACCTTGCATGTGATTTAGTCCGCACCCGCAGAAACTATAAAGAAGCTACTGCTAATCCGTTAAAGGCGGCAAGTGTTAATGTTAACCAAAGAGATGAGTAAGGCAAAAAAAGTAACCCTCTTTTATAATCCGCGTTGTTCCAAGTGCAGAGAGGCATACGATATTCTGAACGGGCAAGGTTGCGAAGTAGAGATTATTGAATATTTGAAGGACACTCCTAACGAGACTGAACTAAAAACAGTGTTGAAAAAACTGGGATTGAAACCACAGGAATTACTGCGTAAAAAAGAACCTTTATTTGCCGAGAAGTATAAAGATAAAAAACTCACTGATGGCCAATGGCTAAAAGTGATGGTAAAAAACCCAATCCTTATTGAAAGGCCGGTTGCTCTTTATGGTAACAAGGCTGTAATTGGAAGGCCGGTAGAAAGGGTTGTGGAAATTTTAGGCTAGGCATTTAATTTCTTTAAAAGCCTGATTTGCAAAATCACATTCAGGTACTTGTTTTTTTTATACGTTTGTAGGGTAAACAAAACAACATAATTATGTCAGTCAGAATAGAAAAAGATACGATGGGTCCTGTAGAAATTCCAGCCGAAAAATACTGGGGTGCTCAAACGGAACGTTCACGCAACAATTTTAAAATAGGCGGAAACCTGATGCCGAAAGAGGTTATTTATGCTTTTGCTATCCTTAAAAAAGCAGCAGCACAAGCAAATAATGAACTTGGTGTTTTACCAAAAGAAAAATGCGATATCATTTCCAAAGTTTGTGATGAAATACTCACAGGGGCTTTGGATAATGAATTCCCGTTGGTAGTTTGGCAGACCGGTTCAGGCACTCAATCAAACATGAATGTGAATGAAGTGGTGGCTAACCGCGCCCATGTTGTTCTGGGTGGAAATTTAATGGATGAAAAAAAATCAATTCATCCGAATGATGATGTAAATAAATCACAATCATCGAACGATACTTTCCCCACTGCCATGAGTATTGCCGCTTACAAGATGATTGTAGAACACACAATTCCTACTGTTGAGCTGCTTAAAAACACATTAGATAAAAAAGCAAAAGCGTTTAAAGATATTGTAAAGATTGGCCGTACGCACCTGATGGATGCAACCCCTCTTACCTTAGGGCAAGAATTCTCCGGGTATGTTTCTCAACTTGAACATGGAATTAAAGCACTGAAAAACACACTTGCCCATCTTTCAGAACTTGCGCTGGGTGGCTCTGCTGTTGGTACAGGATTAAATACTCCCAAAGGATATTCCGTTTTAGTCGCTAAAAAGATTGCCGAGATTTCCGGGCTGCCATTTATTACTGCAGAAAATAAATTTGAATCACTCGCATCACACGACTCGATGGTAGAAACATCCGGAGCATTGAAGCAGCTTGCTGTTTCACTTATGAAAATTGCGAGTGATGTCAGATTGCTTGCATCAGGCCCACGTTGCGGCATTGGTGAAATTCTTATTCCGGAAAATGAACCCGGCTCGTCTATTATGCCCGGCAAAGTTAATCCAACCCAATGCGAGGCAATGACTATGGTCTGCGCGCAAGTGGTAGGTAACGATACTGCCATTAGCATTGGCGGAATGAATGGGCACTTTGAACTGAATGTTTTTAAACCTGTCATTATTTTTAATCTCCTTAATTCAGCCCGCCTGATTGGGGATGCATGCAATTCCTTTAACGAACATTGTGCAGTTGGCATTGAACCAAATATGCCCGCTATTGAAAAAAATTTAGAAAACTCACTTATGTTGGTTACTGCACTCAACACCCATATTGGATATGAGAATGCCGCCAAGATTGCGAAGAAAGCGCATCATGAGAACAAGTCTCTCAGGCAAGCAGCAATTGAGTTAGGGCTGCTAACAAGTGAACAGTTCGACCAATGGGTTGTGCCGTCAAAGATGATTGGGTCTTTATAATTGAAGAATCAAAAACAAAAAGTGAACGATGACAATCGGGAATAAGTTTTTATTTGCATTGATTATTGTTGGCGGATTCGTTTTCACATCATGCCATCATTCAGATTTTGAAATAAAGGATTTTACACCCATTGCCAATCCTGAGTTTAATGGGCAAAGCCTTAAAACTGTTTATCTTGATTACACAGGTGCCATTGATAATGGTTTTGTTATTCCGTCCATAAGACAGACCTCAGGAGGGAAGTTCATTTTCAAGTTCTCGCTTAAAAATAATTCGGGTACAACTCAAAAATTCTTGTACAAAATATATTACCAAAATGAGAGTTACAAATTCCCGGAAAGTTGCGTAGTTAAAAGAGAGGATGTTGAAGATTCATTGGCTGAGGAAAACTTTTATGGAAGCTGGGAAGATGCAACTATAGGGTTTAAGCAGACATCTGAGATTCCCGGCGATAATAACTTTCATACAGTTAGCGATTCATTCCAGATTGTCGGGAACCCGCGTAACGAGCAAAAATATTACGGGCCCGACGAACGAATTCAAGTAACTGAACAGGCAATAGCAGACAAAGAAAAAAACATACGAAGTGATTCAAACTGGTTGAAAGCTGTTGCCGCAAAAGCAAAAAAGGAAAACCGACCAGTGGATGAACAGGTGCGCCTTGATGCCATTTGGGCTGTTAAGGACGATAATAGCAAAATCACTGTAAATAAGCGCTGGCAGCGCAACCCGAGGGTGGGGAAGTATAGCTTCATTCTGGTGGTTACTCCTGAAAAAATGAAAGGCGAAAAACAAATCCCTGAATTTGTAAGCAACATCAATAAAAAAAATGGCGCTAAATTCAGTAACCCATATTATTACTTCCTGTTCGGAGATGGTAAAAAACTTGACGGTGCTAAGGTCCTTACTTCTACTGATACACTAAAAGTGATTGCAAAACCTGATTTAGGTAAGGGGCTTTATGTACGGAAAAAAGATTTTGGCGGGGATAATATGAATACCTCCACTTTCAGGAATGATTGTGGAAACAATACAAAACTTTACTCTGATGCTCCTTTTTCACAATACTTAAATGAAATTGATACGAATGTGAAAATGGCGAATGTGCCTGTTTCTGCTGATGTCAGCGGAGGAAATTACACCGTATCTGATTATAACAAACAAAACTTTCCTGAGTCGAGCCTTGTGACAACCTCACAAACAGTTGCCCAGTGTCCATGCAAAACGGTGGTTTCAGATTCATCCAATCACCTTATTACACTTACAAGCCCTGCTACTCCACAAGGGCAATGGAGAAAAGAAGATGTGGGCATCCGCTCGAGGAATGGATTTACTTATGGTAAATATTATTTTAAAGTGAAAATGCCTTCTTTGCTCAACAAATCAAAATTGTGGAATGGGCTTACGGATGCCCTCTGGCTTATTTACCAGGAGGATGCTCCATGGAACTATCGCCGTTATTCGGCAGGCGGATATATTCCTAAACCGGATAACAGCACAAGTCCGGAACGAAAGCATCAACTGGCGTATTCTGAAATTGATTTTGAAATTTTGAAAGCTGCCCACTACTGGCCCGCCACTTCCTATCATGAGGGCACTAAAGTTATTCCAAAAGAGATGCCTTCTGACTCGGATAAAATAATGGTTACGTGTACTAATTGGGATATGGCTTGCAAGGATGTTCCACACTATACACGTGGCGCTGATTCTATTAATTATGCAGGTAAATACTTTGGAATCCACCGCTGGGATGATTACTACAAGGCCCTTACGGGAAAGGATGCTGAAAGCAATGACTCGCTTTTCAACGGGGCATATTATTGGTTTGAAATTGACTGGGAGCCTACCGAGATTATCTGGAGCATTGGCCCTGAAAAGAATAAAATGAAAGTGGTTGGTTATGTCAATAATACCGTGTCATCGATACCTGACAACCAAATGCTGATCATATTTACGCAAGAGTACCACCTTTCAAAATGGTGGCCTGGTATGCCTTTCCAGCAGGAGCGGATACCATTCCCGGCAAAGGATGTGGTCGGGAATATTTATGAAATAGATATAGAGTAAAAAACCCGAATCTGTTTTTTATTTATTTTTTGCATCAAAATTTCGAAAAGGCGTTATGCAACGTTATGCAACACTTTTGCAAATTTCCAAAACGGCCCCATAGCTTATTATCAATTGAAATACAAATAGTTAACACCATAGTACATAGTTAAAATAAATTATTAAAAGGTCGTACTAATATTACTAAATATTAATAAATTAATAAATACAGGTTATTGACTTTTGTGGAAGCGAACAAATTTTGACAGGGCCCAGTATAAAAATTATTGAAAGTAAATACGGGAGTTCCCCCATATACAATACGGGATTAATCCCATACTACCTAAACTGAATTATATTTTTATCTTTATACCCAAATATTAATGGCAATTATATCTTATTGAGCAGTAACTCATAGTTTTTAACCGTATTTTATTTGGGAACGCCTGTTATTGCTTAGGCTTCGGGCTTTTGACCATCTTTTTTAAGAGGTCATCCATCTTGCCTGTAAGCTTCAACGGCTTTTCTTTCTTGGGCTTTTTCTTAACTTTCTTTGCCATAATAAGACAAATGTAAGAATTTATTACATTTGTACTCGGTAAAATATTTGCGTTAATCTCGTTTGCCCTTAAAGTCTGAAAATTTAGTCATACGAGAACTTGATGCTCCGCCATTGCGTTGGAGTAGCTTGTTCGTATGATGGTTTCAGACACCAAAGGGCAGCAAGTTACATACAATCCCACGCAATTACTTTAAAAACTACTCTTGGGGATAGTGGGTAACAAAAATAGCCCCATGAAAAAGGTTTTGTTTGCTGCGCTGGTCGTTTTCTTGTCCTGTAACGTGCAGCCTATATGCTCCTACTGTTTATTCAAAACAGAGACCACTAACACGCAAAAAAAGGATGGTAGGTATATTTACTCCACCGACAGCGTGATAGTGTCTTATTTCTTTTGGGAGAATAGGGGAATAATGCAATTCTCCATTTACAACAATACCGACAAACCGATTTATGTGGATTGGAAGAATTCCGAATATGTAGTTAATAATATCGGTATTCACTATTGGGAGGGACAAGAAACAGTAGAAACAACAGGGTTTTCCAACACGGATATTTACTATATCCCTGGAACACGGATAATGACCGCAACGCAAGGCGAAACATTCAGCAGTAGCACGATTTACAAGCCTGACCGTGTTCTTTCAATCGCACCGAAAACAGAAATTGACATCGGACATTTCAGAATAATAAGAGACGGTTACCATCCGAGTTATGAAGATACTACAAAGGTTTTCACGCAAACTACAACGCCCTATTCATTCAGGAACTACATCGTACTATCAAAAACAGAAGACTTGAAAACGCCCTTCTACGTTGATAATAGCTTCTATGTACACGATATTAAGATAGTGAAAGATGCCGACAAGCATTTCAGCAGAGAGAGTTTTTATGTCGTGCGAACAGCACCTAAAGCCCGTCCATCAACGAATGTTTTCGGACAATAGAAACGATGTTAATAATTTCTGATACGAGATAACAAAATATGATTTATCTTTGCACTCGTTATACAATACTGCGGAGTTGAAGTATATCACAAAAATATTGAGTAGTAGCATCCCTACAATTCATTAAACCCGATAAGT
>CAIUPO010000006.1 GCA_903901055.1 uncultured Bacteroidota bacterium | reverse complement strand
TGCTGAGAGTTCGGTATGCCGCAGAAAAATGCTCCTGCACTATTTCGGTGAAACATATAACACACCAAATTGTGGAGCTTGCGATAACTGCCTTAATCCGAAAACCAAGTTTGAAGGGCAAGATGATATGGAACTTCTCCTGGAAGTGGTTGTTGAAACCAAAGAAAAATTTAAGGCTAAACATATTGTAGATATTATCACCGGAAACCTGAGTTCATCAGTTAAGGCATATAAGCATGATAAACTGGAAAACTTTGGCGAAGGAAATGACAATGGTAAGGAGGAAAAATTTTGGAATGCAATTGTGCGTCAGGCGTTGGTTCTTGACTACCTGATTAAAGATATTGAAACCTATGGAGTACTTAAAATTAGCGATAGCGGCAGGGCGTTTTTGAAAAAACCTCATTCCCTAATGCTCACTAAAGACCATGATTATACAGGCGGCGCAGATGATGACGAAGAAGATATAGTAATGGCAGGAGCAGGAGGAAAAGGCGGCAATGCACTCGACTCTACCATGTATACCTTGTTGAAGGACCTCGTTAAGTCAACCGCAGCGAAATTGAAATTGCCACCCTTTGTTATTTTTCAAGAGACATCATTGGAGGAAATGGCAACACATTACCCGATTAATCTGGATGAACTGTCCAAGATAACGGGTGTTGGTGTAAACAAAGCCGATAAATTCGGTAAACCTTTCGTTGAGCTGATTGCAAAGTATGTTGAGGAAAACGAAATTGAACGTCCTCAGGATATTATTGTAAAATCGGTTGTAAATAAATCGGGCTTAAAAGTATATATCATTCAAAGTATAGATCGTAAGGTAAACCTTGATAATATGGCAAGAGCCAAAGGGCTCACGCTGCCTGCGCTTATAGAGGAAATTGAAAGCATTGTTTCTTCAGGCACTAAGGTTGACATCAGCTATTTCGTGAATGAAGTACTCGATAGAGAACGGCAGGAAGAAGTATTTGATTATTTCCGCGAATCGCAAACCGATTCAGTTGAAGATGCGCTACAAGAACTCGGCGAAAATGACTATTCCGAAACAGACTTACGCCTGATGCGAATTAAGTTTATTGCTGAGATGGGGCATTAATGGAGTGAAGAGCTAAGAACTAAGAGTGGTTCTAAAAAAATGAAGTATTTCGTCTTCGCATTATTGTTTTCTTTTTCATTTGATTCTTTTGCGCAAATTGACTCATCGTGTTTTGTTGAAAAGGATTTTCTAATCATACAATCAACAAAAGATTATTCCGCTGCCTTATTTACCGTGAAAGAAGCGTCAAAAAAATTAGGAATAAAAATTAATTTGAAATATTTGGTTCCTGATAAGGATTCATTAATTGGTCTCTCTCTTTCGAAAGCAGAAAAGGATTCAATAAAAGCCTCTCCTTTTGACTATGATACAGTTTATGTTCCAAGGGGACGTTGGGACGACGGGATATATATAAGTATTGAATATTCTAATAGATATGATAATTTCTCAAAAGGATATTATTTGGTTATGGTAGGAAGTGGATTTAAAAAGGACCCGCAAGTTGCAAAAACACTAAAAAAAGTAAAAACAAAATATCCGGATGCATATATTAAGAGAAGTAAGGTGTATATATGTTGTATGCATTAAAAGTGCACAACATGGAAAATAATAAACCCCTACACAATCGCCATTCGATCCGTTTAAAAGGATATGATTATTCAAAATCAGGTGCCTATTTCATTACTATTTGTATAAAAGACAAATTGCATTTCTTTGGAAAAATTCAAAACGGTAAAATGATTTTGAATGATGCCGGAATAATGATTGATAAATGGTGGCAAAAGATTCAGGAAAAATTTCCCGATATTGAATTGGGCGAATATCAGATAATGCCCAATCATTTTCATGCCGTTGTAATTAATACGGGAATATCGGTTGGGGCGGACCCGCGGGTCCGCCCTGAAAACGAAACGTCCGTTTCAAACGAATTATCCGATATGAATTTTGGGCAGACACATGGGTCTGCCCCTACCGATGCACCCGAACAAATATCGGGCGAACACACGGGTTCGCCCCTACATGCCGTGGTGCAATGGTTTAAAACAATGACCACAAATGAATATATCCATGGCGTAAAATCGTCGGGTTGGAGGCCGTTCTATGGCAAAATGTGGCAACGTAATTATTATGAACATATCATCCGGGATGAATCTTCTTATCAGACGATTGCTGATTACATTATCAATAATCCGGCAAAATGGGATATGGATATGTTTAATAAAAAATGATAAATTCAGAATTTATTTAACCACACCCAACTCCTTCCCAACCTTGGTAAATGCTGCAATGGCCTTATCTAAATGCGCTTTGTTATGTCCTGCCGAAACCTGTACTCGTATGCGGGCTTTATCTTTTGGCACAACAGGGTAGAAGAATCCAATTACATAAATGCCTTCATCAAGAAGTTTGCTGGCCATTGATTGTGCAAGTTTGGCATCATACAACATAACCGGTACAATTGGATGAACACCCGGTCTAATATCAAATCCTGCTTTGGTCATCCCTTCGCGGAAATAGAGCGCGTTGTTCATTACCCGTTCTTGCAATTCAGTTGTGCTGCTTAGTAAATCAAGCACTGCAATACTTGCTCCAGTAATTACCGGGGAAAGCGAATTAGAAAATAAATATGGACGAGAACGTTGGCGAAGCATATCAATTACTTCTTTTTTACCGCTGGTGTATCCGCCCATTGCACCACCTAAAGCCTTTCCGAGGGTGCCGGTGATAATATCAATCTTACCAATTACATTGTTATATTCATGCGTTCCTCTGCCTGTTTTGCCTACAAATCCAACAGCATGGCTATCATCAACCATTACGAGGGCGTTATATTTTTCGGCAAGTTTTACAATTTCATCTAGTTTGGCAATAAAGCCATCCATAGAGAAAACACCGTCAGTTACAATCATCTTAAATCGGTCTCCAGAAGCGGCTTTCAACTGTGCTTCCAAATCCTCCATATCGGAGTTTTTGTAGCGATAGCGTTTTGCTTTGCACAAACGCACCCCGTCAATAATTGAAGCATGGTTCAGTTCATCGGAAATGATGGCATCCTGTTCTCCCAGAAGTGGTTCAAAAACTCCGCCATTAGCATCAAAACAAGCAGCATATAATATAGTATCCTCGGTGCCAAGGAACTTGGAAATTTTTTCTTCTAGGGTTTTGTGAATGTCCTGCGTGCCGCAAATAAACCGTACAGAAGACATACCATACCCATGCGTATCTAAAATATTTTTTGCTGCTGCAATTACTTTCGGGTGCGATGACAAACCAAGATAGTTGTTTGCACAAAAGTTAATTACTTCCTGTCCGGAGCTTACTTTAATATCTGCTCCTTGTGGACTCGTAATTATACGCTCGCGTTTGTAAAGTCCGGCCTCTTCAATATTTTTTAACTCCGTTTGGAGGCTGGTATAAAATGATTCGTTTGACATGATGGTTGTTTATTGGAAGGCAAATGTAAAAGGAAATTGAGAGTTGAATGTTGAGAATTGAAAATTTAAAGGCCATTCTTGGCATTTTAAAAAGGATAAAGTATTTCTAAGGAAAACAATTCCGAAAGGGAAAAACATTATATTTGACTTTATATTCAGCGGTAAAAAAGTAATTTTAGCATTTCGCCTATGAGAAAAAATACTGTTTTCTTTTCTGCAATTATAATGTTATTTAGCATTATCCTTTTGCCTGGTAAAATATATTCTCAGGCAGACAATGACACAATTAAGTTGACCCGTTATATATACCCCGCAGTAATTACGCCGGGAAGTACGGTAACTGTCACATTAGTGCTATACAAGGGATACAGAGGCGGCTATGCAAAACTTGAAGAATTTATTCCGCATGGGTTTAAGGCAATTGCGGGTGATAATAATGGAGCGAATTTTACTACTGCTGACACAATGGTAAATTTCGAATGGGTTTCCATGCCGGAAGATCCAACTTTTACAGTTTCTTACCATTTAACAGTGCCTGCAAAAACCGGGGAGAATTATTCCTTCTCGGCACAGTTTACCTGTCTTACCCGCAGTGGCACTACAACAAGAGTATTTAGCCCATATACAATCTCCATTCAAAATATTGAAGCTAAACCAAAACAAATTGTTGTTAAAGAAGGAAAAAGTACCCCAATCGTTAATCCTGTTAAGGTAACCAATAGTGTTCAGGTTGTCAAAGCCGCTTCAGTAATTGATACAATGCCAAAAACAACAGCGACAGGTGTGAAAAATAATCCGGTGCCGCCTGTTTTAAATAAAAGTGACAGTGCGCTCCAAAAACTTATTGAATCGAACAATGCATTGATATCTGGAAAACCTGCTGTAGCTGCTCAGATTAAAACAACGAACATTCCAAACACTGCACCACCTCCTGCACCGCCTATTAAAATAAACAATGACCTTATTTGTTTCAGGGTGCAGATTATGGCCACCGCAGAACACATTACGGTAGATTCTGTATCATGAAGAATATTCGGGACAAGGTTTATACAAATATCTATAACGGCATCTCAAGGTTTTCAGTAGGCCAGTTTAACGATATAAAAGATGCAGTAGGCTACCGCGAACGAATTAAAAACGTTGGTTTACCCGGCCCTTTTGTAGTAGCCTATAAAAATGAAACCCGTATTACCATTAAAGAGGCCCTTGCATTAATTGCCGAAAGTTCCGGTAAATTGAGTGCCGCCACCATACCCCATCCGTAGGGGTTGACCGTTGGGGTTGACCCGCGTGTCAACCCGAAAAACAACCGTAGGGGTTGACCCATGTGTCAACCCTAATACACCACATGTTAACCCAAAAAACCCAATATTAGGGTTGACACACGGGTCAACCCCTACATTTTCACCGATTTTACGGTTAATTAATGGTTATAATACCGATTGCACCATAATTAATCGTACCTTTGCAAACTTTTGTAAAAAACCTATATGAATTCTAT
>CAIUPO010000005.1 GCA_903901055.1 uncultured Bacteroidota bacterium | reverse complement strand
TTTGCTCCTCCAAGTTGCACATTTCCACCAACCACTGTTAATCCGTTGTTTGCGGTTGCACCAGCTGCGGCAGCCCAACTTAAAACACCGGCGCCATTATTGGTTAGTACTGTATTTGCGGCTCCCTGTGCTAAAGGTAGAGTAAGTGCATAAGAACCTGTAGTTACACCGGCCGAAATTGAAATATTACGGTTATTGGTCGAATTTAAAAATTGTAAAGTTCCTGTCGAATTACTTCCTTGCCCCAATTGAAATATCCCTGTTCCTGTAAATGCAAGATTATTACCACCTGATATAATAGAAGTATTCCCGAGTAGTGGATTAGCACCACCCAATTCTACCAAGGTTCCGTTCATGGTTAATCCATTTTGAGCATCGGTTACAGCTGCTCCTGCACCCGAAACGCTTACCCAGGTTGCTCCGTTCCAATAATAATATCCTATTGGTTGGTTAGCAGCATTGCTGTTATAAACCAGCATGCCTTTATCTCCTGCAGTAGCTGCATTTGCAATTGGCGGATTAAAGGTTGCAAGCGAAGCACCTAATGTTACGTTAGGAACTATAAACCCCAGATTACGAGCACCATTTCCGGTATTCAAATCCAATATAGCATTTACACTTGGGTTTGCGCCCGACGTATTAATACCCACATTCTGAGCACCGGCATTAGTGATAATTCCGACACAAAAGAATGCAAACAAGGTTAGCGATGTAATTCTCTTCATAGTATGTATTTAGCGTTTAGGGATTTTGTATTGAGGAAGCAAAAATACTATTATTTATCATATATAAACTTAAAATAGTGATATTCGGCATATTTTAAATGAAATGTTTCTGTTTTATTGTAAACCAATATGATATTTGTCATGTTTATTAATTCAATTGTTTTTGAAAAGGGGAACATTTTAAAACCTCATTATGTTCACGATTTATTATCTTTGTTGCGAACTAACAGGTAAAAGATGAGGAATTTTAAACTTCCGGGCTTGCCGGAACGTACTGATAAACCAAGAGAAAGCGGCATTACCATGGTAATGGATAAGGGGCTGTCTCTCAGGCAGACATTAGACCTGGTAAGCGTATGTGGTGATTATACCGACTTAGTAAAACTTGGGTTTGGAACTTCCCTTTTAACCAAAGATTTAAATAAAAAACTGGGCCTGTATAACGATGCTGGTATTAAAACCTATTTTGGAGGTACCCTTTTCGAAGCATTTGTTGTTAGAAATATGTTCGATGATTACTGCAAACTGCTTGATAAGTACAAAATTGAGTATGTGGAAGTTTCTGACGGATCGTTGCAAATGGAGCAAGATGTAAAATGCAATTATATTAAGGAACTTGCAAAAAACTTTACAGTACTTTCTGAGGTGGGATCAAAAGAGGCCGGCGTAATTATCCACCCTAACCTTTGGATTTCGATGATGAACAGGGAACTGGAGGCTGGAGCATGGAAAGTAATTGCCGAATCGCGCGAAAGCGGAACGGTTGGTATTTACCGCCCGAACGGAAATGCCCACGTTACCCTGATTAATAAAATATTGAATAAAGTACCGAAGGATTCCATTCTTTGGGAAGCTCCTAAAAAATCGCAACAAGCATGGTTTATCAGCCTGCTTGGTGCAAACGTAAACCTTGGCAATATTGCCACCGACGATGTTATTCCTCTTGAAACCTTACGCCTGGGCTTACGCGGCGACACCTTTAAGCAGTTTATGCCGAAACAGTAGAAAGGCGAAAGGGAAAAGTTAAAAGGAAAAAGTTCGTAAAGTTAGTCAGCACCTTCATTCACGCACCAAACCACTAAAAATGGCTTAAGTTCGTCACTGCGAGGCTTTGCGAAGCAGTGTCATTAAATTCGGAAATATTTTTGTGCAATACTGCTTCGCAATTACGATAGTCATCCGACCAAATCAAAAGCCCCTTACTACGCACACCTTAATT
Source organism: uncultured Bacteroidota bacterium (assembly GCA_903901055.1). Classification (GTDB taxonomy): domain Bacteria; phylum Bacteroidota; class Bacteroidia; order JABEUT01; family JABEUT01; genus JABEUT01. Next base: position 4,896 of record CAIUPO010000005.1, on the reverse strand, counting down.
ATTGGTTACATTTTATATTAGTTATTTTATTTTGAGGCTAAAAACAGCCTTTCAACCGCCTTGAGCGGCTGACTCACATCATTGGATAGGGTAAATTTAAGTTTGTTATTTGCCATGTAACCCTAACACCAATTATTAACATAATAAAAACTACACCAACCATGATTCACGGAGACAAAGGAGTTTATCCTGATTGGATGCTTGAACAAAACGTTATCGACCGCATTTTATGCGACTTGAAAGATCGCGGCGGACGGCTTTCTTACCAATTTTTACTGAACCCCGAGCAAAGGGAAACCCACTTAAAAAGGATGCGGACTATTTTATTTAAAATGAGCGACGAACGGCTTATTCGCCCCGGAATAGCCTGGATTCAGCTTGAGGAAGAAGGTGAACGTGCGCTTGAAACAGGCTACGAAAAGTACATGAAAGCCAAACGCTGGGCTTTAATAAGGATAAAGGCCAAAAAGATTACAAGAGTTTTATCTTATGTGGTTATTGCCGGAATTATTGGATTCAGCATTTACCGTTTTTTTGAAGTGTATTAAAAGGTATCCTTCAGACAAAACTTAGCATTACCAAGGGGTTCCACCATCATTATCTCTTTCTATTCCAAATTGTGAAATGAATTCGTCTACATCAAAATTCTGATCTTCCGAAAGATTAAAGTATTCTTCTGCTTTATCATCATCTTGCGGAAGTTCCTCGCCCATTTTATACATTACTCCTAATGTGGCACTGGCTTTTCCATTTCCCAGCTCCGATGCTTTTTCATACCATTGCACACACAGATTAATATCTTGTGGCACCCCATTACCGGTGGCATAAAAACCACCCATATTATAGCAAGCCCTGAATTGACCAAGTTCAGCTGCTTTCCGGCACCACTCCAACGCAACCTCATTATCCTGCTCCACACCCTGACCCGTAGAATAATACACATATAATTCAAACATGGCATCTGCATTCCCAAGTTCCGCTGCTTTTTTATGATACTCTAAGGATTTTTCAAGATCTTGTTCAAGCCACCATTCACCATTATAATAAAGCAACCCAAGCTCATAGAATGCCGGAGAATACTTCATCTCACCGAGCCTTTCATATATCTTCAGATAAATGCCTAATGTTTCCGCCCCAAAAAACGGTGCCGATTTAAGGGCGTTATAATTATATTTTGAACTGTTAAATATCTCGTCTAATGAATGAGAACCAAAATTGTTCTCTTCATACATTTTCTTTAATTCTTCCGGAGTTAATCCATCTAGCTTTTTCATGTTAGTTTTTTTGATGGGGTAAAACTAAAAATTATTTTTTTCGGGATATTTACCGATAACCAAAATAAAATACCACTACTTCGGTCCCACTACTTAGTGTCTTTTTCTCTACTGTTATCCCTGTTATTTTGAAAAATGACGTTTGGATTTCGATTGCTAATTACTAATCATTAATTCCTAATTAAATATCCGGTCATTGACTTTTCAAGAAAACAACATCCTAGGATGTATTTTTGAATATGCTAAATGATAAACAAATGAATGCCGGTTGTGATATTTATAACGAAAATAAAAAAATGCACATATATTTTTGCTATAAAAAACTGTTTTCGATTGTTATTAACAACGTTTTCAAGAAAATTAATATTGAATATCAGGGAAATAACTTTTTACACACCCCGATTTTCGCTTGTTATTTCGCTTGTTATAACTTGTTAAGGTCTTGTTATACCTTGTTAATTGGCAAATTTAGTTTTATAACGAAAATTATAATTTAAGTTATTTTAAAAATAAAATACCGGCAAATTATTTCAGTTTTTCCAATGCCGTGGAAATACGTTTTACCACTTCATCCTTTCCGAGCAGCTCTAAGGTCTCGAATAAAGCAGGCCCGGCAGCCATACCGGTTATAAGAACTCTGAAAAGTTGCATTACCGAACCGGGAGCAACACCGTTTGCTTCGGCAGTTGATTTAAATAGAGTTTCAATCACTGTGTGGCTAAAGTCAGTAGAATTAGTCAGAGCAGCATTCAACTTCCCGAAAAAGTCTTTGGTTGTGGGGTTCCAGCGCTTTTGTATAACGGCCTCATCATACATATCGGGTGCAATAAAGAAGAACGACCCAATACTCCAAAACTCGCTCACAAAATGGGCTTTTTCTTTAATTAAATGGCTGACTCCCTCAACATAGCTCATATTATCAATATGGCTCAAACCGCTCATATTCCTTTTATCAATGTCAGCTTTAAATAACCTTGCTAACTCGCTATTATCAGCCTTTCTCAAATATTGCTGGTTGAACCATTTAGCCTTGTCCGGGTCAAACTTAGCACCAGATTTATTTACCTTCTCCAAGGAGAACGCTTCAATCAATTCTTCTTTGGTAAATAACTCCTGATTATTGCCGGGATGCCAGCCGAGTAAGGCAAGCAGGTTTACTACCGCATCAGGGAAGTATCCCCTCTCTCTATATCCCGAGGATTGTTCACCGGTAGCAGGATCTTTCCAATCCAGCGGAAACACAGGGAATCCGAGGCGGTCACCATCACGTTTGCTTAGTTTCCCGTTGCCGTCAGGGCGCAACAATAAAGGCAAATGGGCAAATTGAGGCATCACACTTTCCCAGTTCAAATACCTATAAAGCAGCACGTGCAAAGGTGCAGAGGGCAGCCACTCCTCCCCTCTTATCACATGGCTAATGTTCATAAGGTAGTCATCCACCACATTGGCCAAGTGGTAAGTAGGCATACCATCCGATTTAAAAAGGACTTTATCATCTAACGAGCTGGTGTGGACGACCACCCAACCTCTTATTATATCATGAAAGCGGACTTCCTCATTACGCGGTATCTTAATCCTTATTACGTAAGGCTCTCCGGCTTCCAGTTTCTTTTTGGTCTCGTCTTCCGAAAGAGTCAATGAGTTCTTCATCGAACCCCTCGAAATGGCGTTGTATTGCGGTGCAGCTACCTTGGCTGCTTCCAAACGTTTCCGCATAGCTTCCAATTCTTCCGTGGTATCGAAAGCATAGTAGGCATTGCCGCTGTCAACAAGGCGTTGAGCAAACTCATGGTACATCAGTTTACGCTCAGACTGTCTGTAAGGAGCATGAGGGCCGCCATTCACTACCCCTTCAGTCGCACTGATACCAAGCCATTCAAGGGCATTGGCTATGTATTCCTCGGCGCCTGGCACAAAGCGGTTCTGGTCGGTATCTTCAATCCGTAAAATGAAAGTTCCATTATGCTTTTTTGCAAAAAGGTAGTTATATAAAGCCGTCCGGACTCCCCCAATATGTAAGGGGCCTGTAGGGCTTGGGGCGAATCGTACTCGTACTGGTCTGTCAGACATTTATCAATAGTTTTGGCTGACAAAGATAGGGGAATTAGTGGTCAGTTATCAGTAGTCAGTGGTCAGGTTAAATTTGCATAGTATTGACATATTCGCCTGACAACTGACTACTGACCACTGACCACTTGCATTTAATTTGTAGTTTTGCAGCCCAAATGAAACCAATACGACAAAGTAAAGTTGCCCGCCTGCTCCAGAAAGAAATGGGCGAGATTTTCGGAAGAGAAATGAAGGACTTGCTGCCCGGAACCTTGCTTACCGTTACAGGTGCAGAAGTAAGCCCTGATTTGTCAATTGCTAAAGTGTTCTTTACCGTTTTAGGCAAGATAAAACCTGCGGAAGCCCAGGAAATACTAATGACTAACAAATCTCATATCCGTAATGAACTCTCAAAAAGAGTGAAACACCAAATGCGCATAGTTCCCGATTTAAGGTTTCATATTGACGACTCTTACGATGCCGTTGCACGAATTGAAGAACTTTTAAAGAAATAGTGATTATTACTTTATGAACTTTACAAACTTTTAACTTTCGACTCACTTGGAATACGACCCGATTAAAAATAAGCTGGGAGGTTTTTTTAATAAATCTCCTTTTTTAAGAAAGACTTTTTATGGCCTGCTTGACTTGCTGCTACTACGTACCTGGCATATCCACAAACAGATTAACATTTGGGAGAAGACAGCACCAAAGGATGCCAAAATATTGGATGCCGGTATGGGTTTTGGGCAATACTCTTTTTGGATGGCCAGCAAACACCCTAACTGGAGCATTTTTGGAGTGGATGTAAAGCATGAACAAATTGCAGATTGTACCAAATTCTTCGGAGAAGTAGGATTAAAAAACGCCAAGTTTGAATATGCTGACTTAACTGCTTTCACACATCCTGATACTTATGACTTCGCTTTATCAGTAGATGTTATGGAGCATATTCTGGAAGATGTTCAGGTTTTCAAAAATATTTATGCTTCACTCCACAAAGGTGGAATGCTGCTTATCTCTACTCCATCTGACCAGGGTGGTTCCGATGTGGAAGAAGGCAGCGGAGAATCCTTTATTGGTGAGCATGTACGCAATGGTTACAACATTAACGAGATTCAGGATAAACTTAAAACCGCAGGTTTTACTAAGATAGAAGCCAAATACTCCTATGGTAAACCCGGACATATTTCATGGGTGTTATCTATGAAATACCCGATGAAGATGCTCTCTGCAAGCAAGGCATTGCTGATTATTTTACCTTTCTATTACCTTATTACTTTCCCGTTTGCGTTAATTTTGAACGCAATGGATAGGGATGGTAATCACACAACCGGCACCGGATTGATTGTGAAAGCGTGGAAGTAGCTTGCTAAATGCCTTTGTCATCCTGAGGAACGAAGGATCTGATTTTAAAATAGATTCTTCACTGCGTTCAGGAGTAAAACGCTGAAATTGAGGTAAAATAATGGTGTAATAACTTCCTTTATTGGTAAGGGATTCGGGTTAATTTGCAGCTTTTTATTATACGATTATTTCACCAAAACAACAGTAAATTTGGAACTATTTAAGG
>CAIUPO010000004.1 GCA_903901055.1 uncultured Bacteroidota bacterium | reverse complement strand
TCGTGAATGCAAAATATTCCGCATTGTTAAACACATCTACAGAGGTAAACACAAGAATTATGGTCTGGCCTGGAATGTCGTTGCTCGATTAGTCAATTTTAAAAATCAATACTTATTTAGGAAAGATGTCTAATGACTTTTTCAAAACGCAACATCCGTCAGTTTATTTTTGCATAAGGAAGTTAACAGTGATCAGTAGTCAGTGATCAGTCAACACTGATTACTGACTACTGATTACTGACTACTGACCACTGACTACTGACCACTGATAACTGACCACTGATAACTAAACGATCATGAGCAAGAGTTCACATCAAACCACATTCAATAATAAAGAAGCTATGCTTACCGCTCTCCGTGCCAATTTCGGACGTATATCGAAAGCGGCGGAGGCTGTAAATATTACAAGGCAAACGCATTACCATTGGTACAGGCACGATGAAGAATACCGCAACAGTGTCGACAATATAAAATATGAAACCTACGAAGAGTTTGAAGATATGGTATTGGAAGCGGTAATTAAGAAATTGAATGAAGGGAATGCCTCTGTCATTAACCGATGTTTCAACACTGTGTTTTCAAAATGGGCCGAAAATATGGCGAAGGCCAGCCCAGTGAAACCGAAAATTATAACCAGAATAAAATATGTTAGCAAACAAGATAGCGAAACTAAAGTATGATATTGAAGTAAACGACGTTTACCGCGATGCAATAGAATGGAACAAACGCTTCCTTTTCCTTTATGGTGGCGCAGGAAGCGGTAAATCGGAATGTGCCGCGCGGAAAATATTGTACCGTACCTTAAAAGAAAACAATCACCGCTTTTTGCTGGTACGCAAAGAAAAGGTGCATGTCCGCGAGAGTATGTACAGGCTGCTGAAGGACATTATTGAACACTATGATATGTCCAGCGAGTTCACGTTTAAGGACCATGAAATGAAAATAAAGTGCCACTCAACGGAAAGTGAAATTATGGCGGCAGGATTAAAGAATAGTGAAAAGATAAAATCTATAACCGGCATAACCGGGATATGGGTGGAAGAGGCTTTCGAATTAGAGCAAAAGGATTTTGACCAGCTAAATCTGCGGCTTCGCGGAGAAACCCAATACTATAAGCAAATTATTTGTACATTCAATCCGATGGATGAGAACCATTGGCTGAAAACCTTTATGGACAGGCAACCCGACAATCTTTTTGCCAAACGGACTACTTTCCTTGATAATGTTTTTATCGACAAGGAATATATGGATGAACTTATCAGCCAGTTTAAGCATAATGAAAATTTTCACCGGATATACATCGAAGGTAATTGGGGTAGGGCCTATACCGGGGGCGAGTTCTATCATGGTTTTTCATGGTCGAAACATGTAACTGAGGTGAAGTATAATGCAGAATTACCGCTCCACATTACATTTGATTTTAATGTGAACCCCTACCTTACATGTTGCGTATGGCAGCTCGATTGTAATAAATCGGGAGAATTGAAACAAGCTGTTCAGATTGATGAACTATGCCTTGCGCACCCTATGAACTCTACAAAACTTGTGTGTGCAGAATTTAAAAGGAGGTACTTTAATGAGAAAGGGCACAGTGCCGGACTCTTTGTCTATGGCGATCCATCGGGCAGGCATGAGGATACTCGAAGTGAAAAAGGGTATAACGATTTTACAATTATTAGAAATGAATTGAGCGAAATGCACCCCACTATGCGCGTTGCAGATAAGGCGCCAAATGTGAAGAGCAGGGGTGATTTCATGAATTCAATCCTTCAAAATGAGTACAGTAATATTTCAATACAAGTTGGTAATAACTGCAAAAAAAGTATTGAGGATTTTCTTTACCTGAAGCAGGATGCCAATGGAGCCAAGTTAAAGGAGAAAGTGAAAGATACAAGAACGGGAATTGTGTTCGAGAAGTATGGCCATACCAGCGATAGCGCTGACTATTTTATTACGTATGTATTTGCTTCTGAATTAAATTATTTCATGAACGGTAAATCAAATTTCAAGCCGGTGTATGGCAAAGGGCCTAATAAGAACGTGTGGTAAAAGGTACGTCATAACGAGGAAAGATGCAACCCCGCAGGGCTCATGAACTTCCCTTAAAATAAGATCAATGAATAATCTTACCCAGTGGAAACATTTTATATAAATCTATTTTCTGGGATGGAAGCGGAGGATGGCATCACGCAAATATTCCCTGTCGATATGGGTGTAAATCTCAGTAGTAGTAATGCTCGAATGCCCCAGCATTTCCTGCACTGCGCGCAGGTCGGCGCCACCTTCCACCAGGTGTGTGGCAAACGAATGGCGGAATGTATGCGGGCTTATATGTTTATTCAAACCGGCTTTTTCCTTCAATTGTTTGATAATGGTAAATACCATAACTCTGGAAAGAGGCCTCCCGTAGTGGTTCAGGAAAACAAAGTCTTCGGCATCCGGCTTAATGTCAAGGTGGGAGCGGATACTTTCAAGATATATTTTAATGTATTTCGCCGCAGATTCGCCAAGTGGTACCATGCGCTGTTTGTTGCCTTTGCCAATTACGCGCACAAATTCCTCTTCAAAATAGATGTCGGATATTTTAAGTGTAACCAGTTCCGAAACCCGAAGGCCGCAACAGTAAAGCGTTTCAAGCATTGCCTTATTCCGGTGTCCTTCAGGTTTGCTCATATCTATTGCGCCTATCAATATGTCAATTTCCTCAATGCTGAGTACCTCAGGCAGTTTTTGAGGCAGTCGCGGCAGTTCCAGAAGGTCCGCCGGGCTTTGTTTTATGGCATCCTCCATAAGCAGGTACTTGTAGAAAGCCCTTATACCGGATATCATCCTTGCCTGGCTGCGCGGGCCAATGCCAAGCTCAATTATAAATCCGATGAATTCCTGCAACTGGTGGAATGTAACATTTTCAGGGCTTACGGTTACTTTTGTTGTTTCAAAAAAATGTTGCAAATTCGTTATATCATGCAGATAGGCTTCAATGCTGTTCTCCGACAGGGATTTCTCGAGCCTCAGGTAGCCTTTGAATCCTTTTATAGAAGAGTGCCAGTCCATAATCAGGAAAAATCGGAAGAATTTAGTTGAGAAAAATAAGTTTTATGTTGGATAAAATACTTTTTTACAATACTCCGTTTATAGATGCAGGTGGCCGGTTTCAGGTTGCGGGACTTCAGTGCTTTCCGTTTCTTAAGCGTTTTCGGCAGGCTTCTGTAAAAATGAAAATGTCCTTTAATAATGGCGGAAGCGTCTTTCCTGTTGCCCATAAGCAGGTATCGGAAAGATGCAATACCATCAAGCACCACACGGACAATTATTTTCCACAACAGGTTACCCGATGGGTGGTTCTTGCAAAGTATGATAAGGTTATTTCGAAAATTAAGGTAAGTTTTAAATGGGTTCGATTTAGGCAACATTCCGCCACCATAATGCATCACTTCCGAAGAGGGACAATACATTACTTTATGACCAAGCAGTTTCATTCTCCAGCAGAGGTCAATCTCTTCCTGGTGAGAAAAAAGATCTTCATCAAAGCCTCCTAACAAGTGATATAATTCAGCACGAATGAACAAACAAGCACCTGTAGCCCAGAAAATTTCCTTTACGTCATTGTACTGGTTTTCGTCCTTTTCTATAGTATCGAAAATTCTTCCGCGGCAAAAAGGATATCCGTAAACGTCAATGAAACCGCCGGCAGCACCTGCATATTCAAAATATCCCGGATTAGAAAAAGATTTTATTTTTGGCTGAACTGCACCAATGATTTTATCACCGTCCAATAAACTTATAATAGGACCTATCCAGTTTTTAGTAACCTCAACATCCGAGTTAAGTAATATGTAATATTCAGCATCTATTTTAGCAAGTGAAGTATTGTACCCATAAGCAAAACCTCCGTTCTTTGGATTTATTATTATTTTAACATCTTGAAAATTAGCTTTAAGAAAACTAACTGAATCATCTGTGGATGCATTATCTGCAACATATACTTCAGCTATTCCTTTTGAGAATTCGCAGACGGCTGGTAAAAATTGTTCAAGAAATTTTTTTCCGTTCCAGTTTAAAATTATTACAGCAACACGGCGTTTATCTTCCACAATATTATGGCTGTTTAATTTTAATGGGGATTATTAAATTCATCGATTACGTCCTCCCCCATATCCTGCTGTATAGTTTGCTGGTCAACGGAACCAGGCACGCCTTCTACACTGAAGAGCATGGTTTGCCATTGCGGGTTATGCAATTCGCCTGTAGCAGTGGAGTGGAGCAAGGTATAATTATTAGTAACCAGATCAGTATTGTAAAATAAAAATTTTCTGTCAACCTCGCCATTAGGTAGTTTGTAATATTCCCAGATTTCCCAAGGCCGTGAAGATGGATTCATTGAAGAGGCAATACGTTGGTTGGGGGCGCCATACTGCAAATAAACCCGGCCTCGGTCTGTTTGATAACCTTTTATATTTGGTACATTGAAGGAATGGTTTACTGCAATTACTTTGTCAAGGTAGCTTAGCCATGCAGCCAGTGGATAAACGGAATCACGCGTTACCCAGAAATAATAAAAAAATCTTTTTAATTCGGTTATATTTATCCATGAGAGGCTATCACTTGAAATTACAGCATGTTCCAGCCTTGTACTTATAGGGCCAAGGCAGCGGATGCATTCTGCCAATGTATCACGGTTTGCAAAGTATGGGGCAAACCCTTTAGGGATATGATTGGCTTTAACATTGGGGTTGTCCCTTGAAAATGCAAAATTCCGTTTAGCAAGTGTATGGTAATTTTTATCAATAACAGAAATGGATAAAGTATAATTACCAGTAGAAAGCTTATCAATAGGGATTTGCGCAAGAAAAGGAATAATAGTATCCGCATCTAGTGTAACCGAACTTACAAAATTATTTGTTAGATCTAAATAATTATTTCCTCCGTCTTCAATGGAATATTTAACAAGCACTTTATCATGCGGGCCGGAAAACTTCTGAACATTATATATTTCACAATAGAAACTGAGCTTTTTCATTTCTACAGGATAATTCTGAAACACATAAGGTATCATATTATAGCCGCATTTATTGTAGGGCCCAGGGTTGTTTGAAGCTGTATAAGTTGAAAGGAACTCGGCATCGGAAATAGTTACGCTGTCCGTTGAATATCCGGTATGCACAGGCTGTTTGCCAGAAATCATTTTGTGTGACAAATCGTTTACATCATCCAACGTAAAGGCCAGAGTGTAGTTTCCTTTTTTTAACCAAAACCTGTGTACATCAATGAAATCAGGCTTATTAATTGTATCAGTTACTTCGGGGCTATGCAGGTTAAAATTAGCTGATGCCACTATGCTGTCACCCATTCTAAAGGAAATTGTAATATGGGCTTTAGCTTCGAATTTATTATTGCTATTCTTTACAAAATGCATTGTGCTGCCTACAATATTCAGGTAGGTCTCAAAATAGTTCCGACCTTCAGGGGTGCTGAAAGTTGCAAAGTTCAAGTATCCTGTAGGGTTTCCGGCACGGGATTGAGCAGAAAAGCTTGCTATAAAAAAGAATAATAATATTTTAAAACGCATCCTCATATTTACAGTACAAAGTTACGAAAATAATTATGAATTATGAGGTATAAATTACAGATTGTAAAGCTTACTAGGTCAATTAGTTTATTGTCTGGAATTCGTAATTGGTGATTTCTTAATAAGATATTTCTAATTTTGCGACAAATAAGTGATATGAAAAAGATAGTAATGATTACCGGGGCCACTGCTGGGTTTGGAGAAGCAACTGCACACGAGTTTGCAAAAAACGGATATGATTTAATAATTACCGGCAGGCGGGTAGACCGTTTAAATGCCTTGTCTGAGGCTCTTTCTAAGGAGTATGGTGCGGAAGTATTCACATTAAGTTTTGATGTTCGGAATAATATTGAAACCCAGAAAAGCATTTATGGTTTGCCAGCCAAATGGCAAAATATTGACGTGTTAGTTAACAATGCAGGCCTTGCCAGTGGCTTTGGGCCGATACAAAACGGAGATACAGAAGATTGGGAAAAGATGATAGATACCAATGTTAAAGGGTTATTATATGTAACCCGTTGCGTGGCCCCAATGATGATTAAAAATAAAAAAGGTCATATCATTAATATCGGCTCTACTGCCGGGAAGGAGGCCTACCTGAACGGAAACGTTTATTGTGCTACCAAGTTCGCTGTGGATGCACTAACCAAGAGTATGCGTATTGATATGTTACCGCACGGGATAAGGGTTACAAGTGTGTGCCCGGGTATGGCGGAAACAGAATTCTCGCTGGTGCGCTTTCATGGCGATGCAGACAGGGCTAAAAATGTATATAATGGCCTGGAACCCTTGTCGGCAAAGGATATAGCAGACGTGATATATTTTGTTGCATCACGGCCTGCCAATGTAAATATTGCTGACATTGTAGTTACCCCGCTGGCACAGGCCAATACTAGTAATATACTCAGGAAAGAAGTATAGATTCTTTTATTTTACCTTATCTTACACTTTTGCGTAGTGTAAATATGTCTGTTAAATTACCTCTTGAGAATCAGGATAGTTAATTTAAATAAAGAGTCAGTGACTTTTTATAAAGACAACAAATTTTTAGTTTGAATAAGTACCCAACGTTTCATAATTCAAATTCGTTTAAAGAAATAATTACAAATGTTTGTCTAATTCTTAATACCTGAAATAATGTACAAATATTTACTTTCCTTATTGTTTCTGTTTTCCTTGGGAATTGTTGCTAGCGCCCAATATACGGACCTCCATGATTTCAACGACACATTGGGGGCAGGGCCTTATGGCAGTTTAACATTTGCAGGCCAAAAACTTTATGGTATGACTTCCACCGGAGGCTTAAGCGGACTGGGTTGTGTTTTCTCGCTTGATACCAATGGCAAAGCATATAAAGTAATACACAATTTCAATGGTACCGGCGGATGGTCTCCTCAAGGGTCATTGCTTTTTTCAGGAAATAAGTTATATGGGATGACGCAATTTGGCGGAAGTGCGGATAGTGGATGTGTTTTTTCACTGGATACTGACGGTTCGGGATATAAAGTGATTTTAAATTTTTCAGGTACTAATGGTAGAATGCCCCAAGGGTCATTAATACTTTCCGGAAAAGTGCTATATGGAATGACGTTATTTGGCGGAGTTGCCAGATGGGGAAATATTTTTTCCATAGACACGGATGGTGCAAATTACAAAGACCTTCTTGATTTTAAAGGGAAAAATGGAAGTTTGCCAAACGGTTCATTGATTCTTTCCGGCAAAACATTGTATGGAATGACAATCAGTGGCGGTGCACTGCATGATAGCGGGTGTGTTTTTTCTATTGATACAAATGGCACTGCCTATAAAGACCTCCATGATTTTAACGGAATAAACGGGTGTAAACCTTACGGTTCTTTATTGCAGGAAGGTAACAAATTATATGGAATGACTTCATGGGGTGGTATATCAAACCAAGGGAATATTTTTTCAATAGATACAAATGGAAATGGATTTAAGGAAATGTATGATTTCCCTTTATATGCGGGCTCATCATCTTCTTCTTTAATTCTTATTGGAAGCGAGTTGTACGGACTTGCGAATGATTATATTTTTTCTATTGATACTTCCGGTAACATATTTACCAACCACTATAATTTTCCTGTTAATGTTGTTGGGTTTAGTGGTTCATTAATCTGTTCCGGAAATACCCTGTATGGCATGTCAAATGGATTAAGAGATCATACCCTTGGTAATATTTACAGTTTTAATTTACTCGGATCGGGTATAGATAACTTAACTGCAGATAAAGGTTTAATATCAGCTTATCCAAACCCATCCAATGGGGTCTTCACTATTGAAATGAAAAATGAAAAACTAAAAGCGAAGAATGTAGAGATATATAATGTGATGGGAGAAAAAGTCACTTTTGGGATGCTGAAACAAGTTCAGCATGACTGGGTGGTTGATTTATCCGGACAACCAAACGGAGTCTATTTCTACAGGGTTTTAGAAGTCGATGGTGGTGTTATAGGTGAGGGAAAACTGATTATTCAGAAATAACCGGATAATTATTCTTTCGTTTCCTTTTTTACATACACCCACTCAACAAAACCAAAGTCAGCGGCAGTGAGGGTTGACAGGTCAAGTCCTGTTAAATCTTTATACCTGAGAAGTGATGCAATAGGGTATTTATTATCCACCAAAACAGTGTCGTTGGTTTTGGGTTTCAGGAAAAAGAGTTCGTAATCCTGGCGTGTGTAATCGGCGTAAACCCTTGTAGTATGAAGGCTTTCATCGTTTTTAAGAAAAAGCCTTCCTTCAATATAGGCGGGGCGCGGTGTATTTATTTTAGCCTGTCGCGATACGCCATTTATGGCGATGTTTTCTTCATAAAACTGATTGAGAATGTTGTCTCTGTAAGAATTTCCTTTTATACTCACACTTACTCCAAGTGAGCCTCCAAAGCCAAAATTGAAGGGCATCTCAAACCTGATGGGCGCCCATTTGCCCTGAATCATAACAAACCGGCTTAGCCTTGCAGCAATACTTATAATGATTATGAGTGAACTTTGGAGTGAACCGAGAAGAAAATCTGTCGCATGTGATATATTATTTAAATATGAATTAATTCCAAATTGAATTATAAATACTATAGCATAATAAATAATTATCCGTGTAAATACTTTATCAGGATTTATGGTATTTTTATAAGAAAATGTGCTGGAGTTATTAAGTGAATTATTCAGGATGGTGGCGTACCATGACAATGTTAATAGAAAGAATAGCAGGCTTAATACCCAGCCTCCTTTGGGTTGTGTTATTAGCCAGAAATCGTAGAAGGCATGGGAGAAGATGGCGAGAAAAGCAAATGCAGGTATGGCGAATAATTTGTAGGAGGGTTTAAGCTGCCTGTATTTTACAAGAACTATTCCATAACCGATAAGTGCGGAGAAAAACATGTGGCTAACAGATGTGAGCATGGCACGTGCGCTAATGGCACCGCCCTCGGACCGGGTGAAATATTCCATGTTTTCGGCTGCAGCAAAGCCAAGTGCGGATATGGCAGCGAAGGCAATAAAATCGATGGGTTCTTTAAACTGTTTTCGGAAAACAAGCAATACTAAAAGGAAGGGAATTATCTTGGCGGTTTCCTCTACCAGCCCTATTTTCAGGAAGCAATAGATAAAATCATTTACTGTTGTTCCGTTCAGCTCGAGGGGAATAATATCGATTAGATAGCTTGTGTGAAGAAGTATAACAGCCTGTGTGGAGGCGGCTCCCAGGATAAAAGTAATTATGATATAAACTAATTTTTCCTTGCCATATACTTCAATCAGCCGGAAATAATCAATCCATATCCAGGCAATGAAACAGGCTATGAGTGCATAAATTATATTCATGAAAGAATATGATTTTTATAAAGGATAGAAACCTACTTAACGCTTTTTTGAACCTTGAGCACACGCATCAAAACTAAAAATATAATAATACCAACCACACCTAAAAGTGCTTCAATATTGAGCATTCCGGTGGCACCATGAAAGGTTTCAGTTTTTCCTTTGCTATCAAAAACCCAACCTTCAATTTTTGTCATATATAAAATTGGAATGTTGGAAAGGCAGGCATACATGGTATATTTAGTTCCTGCTGCGCCGCGACCAATCACCTCAAAAACAAAGGCACTGAAACCCGCATAGCATAGACCAAGTATGAAAGCGTAAATGGAGGTCCAGTAGATAAACATGATTTCGGTATGCGGGCAGTAAGCCATACCAACAGCACAAATAGCAAGGAGGAGGCCGAAAAAGAGATATGCACGTTTACGGTCGACGCGGTCGCAAATCCATCCGCCCAGCAAACAACCTGCCGCTGTTATAAGTCCGGAAAATATACCTTCAACAAAACTTATTGTTGTAGCGCCGGCGCTCCAGCTGCCGGCAGCACCCGACCACAAATTTTGTAAAGCACCGGTGCATAATGGTAAAAAGCACAAAACCATGGCGAGCACGCCCATCTTGGTTTTTAAGGTGTCCCAAAGGTCCGTAAGCATATTTGCAATGTTTTTGCCCACATCAGGATGCCGCACAAGGTTTACAGGTTCAGTTACAAACAAAAGCCCTAGTGAGCACAGCATACATACCACTGCTAGTATGGCAGCGGGCAGTAACGGGTTGCTTGTATGTTCAGCAATCAACAGGCCAACACCGCCGCCAAGGCCTGTTCCACCGAGGTTTCCGGTGTTAATATATCCACTCACCCTGCCTTTCATTTCTTCAGGAACATTATGTGCGGCAAGTCCGTTTATCGCAATTCCTAAAATAGATACAGCAACATTTCCGGCCAGGATGATCCAAAATAAAGGCGTAAGACTTGATTCTTTCAATGGGAGAATTCCCAGTGCCAACATACCAATTGCAGTGAAAATGCCTGAAATAAGGCACCACTTTTTCAATGTGAGGAATCCGTCGACAAGTGGGCCAAATAAAAATTTAAAAATTCCGATTAATAAAATGGCGGTTGCAAGCCCTGCAATGTTCGACATGGAAACACCGATTTTGCCAAACAGGAACGCGAGTGTTATAGTTACATATCCTCCGGTGATGCCAAAAGGGAGCATAAGAAACATGTACACGATGGGGTGGGAGTGTTTTTTTTCCGGGAAATAAGCTGGAGCAATGGTATTCATAATTGCGCAAGATACAAATAAAGTGATACTATCATTCTGTGCGAAGCGAAGAATCTCTTTCTGGGTAAGATTGCTTCGCAGAGCCTCGCAATGACGATGCTACTTTACTTCACCACCAACTTCCCTTGTCCGGCAACTGTTCCATTGCTGACGAGTTGATAGAAATATACTCCGTTAGCCAAATTGTTTTTATTAATAATTGTATTATTTTGGCTGAGAGTTATTTTTATTGCTTCGCGGCCGAATATATCATACAGCCTGAATTCGCAGCCTTGTGATAGGAGGTTGTCGCTCACTTCGAGATTGGTGTAGGTGCTTACCGGATTCGGGTATAATCTGAAATTAGTATTGTCAGATAAATTTATTACATTGGTTGTAAGTGAAATTGGGAAACAGTTAGCAAATGCCGATGTGTTGTTAGCGGAGTCGGTTGCTGTGGCTGTAATATCCAGCCCTCCGGTGAAGGTACCATTGAGGCTCCACATACCGCTGGAGTTTGCCACTACAGTACCCAGATAGGTCTCGCCACTACAGCCATAGATGGTGGTTGTGCATCCGCTCTGGTTGTAAAATACTTCAACCGTGGATTTCGCAGTTGCTGTACCATTTATTATATTGGTATAAGCCGACGTAATAACAGGAACCGGGAAATTATTGTTTCCGGAAATAGATTGAAGCCCGCCCCAGTTACCACAACAGAAGATACTGTTGCGGCTGATAAGGTCGGCATGGGTGCCTTGATTTTGAATGCCTGCACCAATAGTGGAAGTGGTGTCAATATCATATCCTATTATGTTGCCTTGCCCCGGGCCAGCGCCGCCAATGATGCAGGAATCTGCGCCGAGCAGATAAATTCCATCGCTGATGGTAGAACCGTGGAGATGATTCATATTAATTCCCGGCCCTATAATATTTCCCTGTATGGTGATGTGTGTTGAGCTTTGCAGAATAATATTGCAACTATTCGGGCCAGCCTGGCCTGAGATTAGGTTACCTTGCCCTGCGCCACCACCACCAATTAAAATATTTTTTGTGGAAGACCCTGCTGTAATGCCGTTGTAAACCGATGAAGAAACTGTTCCGGTGGTGTCGGTACCAATTTTATTTCCCTGTATGGTACCACCGTTTATGCCACCAAGGCTTATTCCGCTTCCGTAGCCGGGGATATTATTAATTACGTTTCCTTTGTTTGGTGCGCCAATAATAAAATTTGTGGCGGTGGCATTAATGGTAATTCCATTTCCGGAATTAGACATGTGTGTAATACAAACCCCGTAAAGTTCGCAGTTGGCAGCTGTAATGGTGAGTCCGTTATTCACAGTACCTCCTCCGTCTATTATAATTTTAGGGCTTATACCTGTGAAGCCATTGGCAGGTTGTGTGGAGCCATCGATAATGGTACCTGCGTTGTTTATAACAGGAAGTGATGCGGTAAGGTTTATATATTGCGGTGCCCGGCCGGGAATATTAAATGCAATGATAGAGCCAGGATTAGAATTAGCTTGTGTAATAGCCCATCGTAAAGAAACCCCGTCGACTGTGGTGCCATTGACCCCGCTGGTTACTGTGTAAGTGTTTGCTTGTGTACTAAGCGCTGATAGAAGTGCAAGTGGAGCGAGTAAAAAAAGTAATTTCTTTTTCATGAGAGGTTGTGTTTTTGTAATACAAGTATACTAAAAATAGGGAAGCAATATTCAATTAAGCAAAATATACTAATTTATTTTAACGCATAAATTCAGTAATAGTTTGCCGGTAAGGTGGGGGAGGGCCCTCGTAGTAATCAATTTTGCGTTCAAGGATGGCATTGCAACTGCCACCGTAATAAAATAATGTTTTTGTCCAATTACCAACTGAATCATAGTCTTGGTAAGCCGTTCGTATCTCTTGGATACTATCTCTAAGAGGGAAATTTATGCTGTCGCATGTTAATCTGTTGTTGATGTCATAATAGTAATGTTTGATAAATTCAATACTTTCATCAGATTCATACCTTGTCATTTCAGAAATGAATCCTGCACTATTGTATTTGTATGTTTCTTTATCCCACATGGCGGTATTGGAGCCATATTCACCAAATTCAATTAGCCGTTGGTTTTTGTCATAGTTATATCGTTCATAAATGGTATCAATTACCGGGTCTCGATGTGGGAGCAACACCATCACGTCTGCAATGGTTCCATCGGGATTAAATTTGCTAACGGGCCTTATCTTATCCGATGTGGAATCGTAAGACTTTTCATAATGTGTTATCACCCCATTTGAACTAATCCTGGATATGTATGTATTCGTATAATTCCACACTCCTTCTACTGATTTATAGCCTACAGTTCCCCAAGTGAAAAACATTTTGCATTTCAAAAGAAAATGGGTATTAGTGTCGTATGTATAACTTTTTGATTCGGCTGTCTTACCCTGAAACTGCCTGCTTTCGTATGTTATAAATCCATCGGTGTTGTATTGCTGAATCTCAGGTTCGCTGGTGTCCCAATGTGCAGGTAAGGAATCGTCAGGTTTTTCAAGTGAATGCCAGATTATTGTAATTGATTTTACCCTTCCGCATAGGTTGTTTTTATGCCAATCGGTAAGAACGTGATACAGTGGTTGGTATTTGTCGGGAAGTTTAGGGCCTGGCGGCTTACCACAGATAAAAAGCAAACAGCAAACTATTATGAGCAAAACCGTTTTCATTATTTGTAATACTCAATTTTGCGGATTTGCTTAGCTAAGCAGCGGCCCTGACTATATAAAAAAAGTTGATGCCAGTTACCGGCATTATCATAGTCTGTAAACACGCCCCGCAATTCAGGAATGATGCCAGATCCGTAAGTTGCACTGTCCCGCAACAATCTGTTTTTATTGTCATAATAATAATAATTGATATAATCAGTATCAATCCCGTCCCTGTAATCGTACTTTGTCCTTTTCGAAACAAGGGCGGAATCATTGTATACACAGGTTTCCTTGTCATACAATATACCATCGGCGGTATATTCCCCGGTTTCAACCAGTAGATGCTTATCATTATAAGTATAACGTATGTAATTCGTAAAAAGCTGAGGGGCGCCGTGCATAATCGCAATCATCTCTTCCCTTTCAGTACCGTCAGGGTTATATTTTATTACGGGTGTTAATGTTTGCGAAGTGGAGTCGTTGGAGCTTTCATAGCGGGTTATGCCAACCAGGGAATCGAAAAGGGTTTTATAGTTATAGGTATAATTCCATTTACCTGCGTACATGGAAGTATAAACCCCTGTGAAAAAGGCTTTCTTTTGTATAAGAAAATGAGTTGCAGAATCATAGGTATAGTTTTCCGATTTTTCTATTTCCCGCCCAAGTATATCACAATAATAGGTAAGATAACCATCACTGTTAAATTTTTGGATATCGACTCCATCTTTATAGTATTTATCGGATTTTGAGTTCTCGTCGCGCAGCCAGTACCAGGCAGTTTTTACCGATTTTACTCTACCATGAAGGTCATTTTTTTGCCAATCGGTAAGAACGTGATACAGTGGTTGGTGTTTGTCGGGAAGTTTAGGGCCTGGCGGCTTACCACAGATAAAAAGCAAACAGCAAATTGTAATTAGAACGAAGGATTTTATCATTTGTAATATTCAATTTTACGGAATTCGCGGGCATAAACCCAATCACCATAATAGTGTTCTGCTTTCCTCCAATTCCCTGCGGAATCGAAATCGGAGAATTGCTCATGTAATTCATACCCTGAACCATCTTCGCTGCGAATACTGTCGCCTATCAGGTTGTTATTTTTGTCGTAAAAATAGTGAAGAAGGTCAAAAGTATCCTGCTGTTCGATTTGAAATTTATGTGAAAGCAACCCATCAGGGGTATATGAATATAGGTCTCTATATTCATTCATGGTAGAATCAAAGCCTTCATAATAACTATGTTCGAGCAGGCGATTGTTGGTATCGTAACGATAAATGACATGGTCCGTGTCTGTATAACTGGGGGTTTGCTTATATTGTATCCAATCAATATACGTGTTGGATTGCGGATCGTATGTGGTTTTATATATTATTTTGATAGTTGTTTTATCATCGAATCGTACATGCCCGGTTATAATGCCTTTTGAATCTGTTTCGTAGGTGTAGGAATATTCATAATAGAACTTGAGGTGGTGTGGCTGAATGTATAACGACTTTACACTTATCACTGTCCAAAGAAAATTTGTTTGGTTATCATAAGAATATTTTGTCCAATCTCTAACGCTATCTATGCAATCAAAAGTCAAGAAGCCATCTTCATTATAATATTGAGTTGACTTTGGCACTTCGTCAAGCCGAAGCCAATTACGGATTGATTCGCTAATAGTATCGTGTATAGTAGTTACAGATTTCACTTCTCCTTTAAGGCCGTTTTTTTTTAAATCGGTAATGAACGGGCACATTACTTTCTTTTTTTCAGGGGGATTAATTAAGGCGCTTTTCCCGCAAATAAAAAGCAATGCACAAGCAATTAATAACAAAACCTGTTTCATTGTTTAGTAATAAATAATAGGCCGTTCCTTAGTCCAACCGCCACCACGTGGATCGGAATAAACTTCCGTATGCCAGTTGCCTGCTGAATCAAAATTGTTAAAATTCTCCCACCAATAATGCTTAAAAGTGGCATCGTAATAACAAGTGTCTGCATACATATTTTCTTTTTTGTCATACGAATAAATAGTTTTTGCTGAAATAACTCCGTCGCCATAGTAGCGGATTTCTTGCTTCTTTTGACCCTCGGAATTATATGTGTAAACATATTTATAGTTTAAAGACGAATCACCGTAATAATTCCGAAGCTCCATTAATTTTCCGGAAGTATCGTAGATGGATGTTTCTATTTGCCATAATTTTCCTGAATCAGAATAACTCATCACCTCAATTACATTTCCTTTATCATCGAATTTTTTAACTTCCTTCGAGCATTTCCCCATACACGAATCGAGACCAACCTGCACTAATGCATTGGCCCAATCGTAATAATAAAAATAGGTGTTTATTATTCTTACGTCACAATCCGGCCCAAGCCCGGCAATAAATTCCTTGGCGGTGAAATTGTTATAGTTGGTAATATAACCATCCGCATCGTACATCTTAATATCATGTGATAATAATTTGGTGCTATCGCCATAGGTAGAATTTTCAATTAAATATCCATCCTCGTTATATTTATCTGTATCGCAGTAGCAAGTTGACTGTTGCAATTCCTTTTTCTTGTTGCGGCCGTTAAATACTAATCTACAGTCAAGAATATATTTCACTTTCCCCTTTACCCCAATTATGCGTAAATCAGTGGCGATTTTTATTTTTTTCTTTATTCCGGTTACTGGAATTTTTGTTCCCTGTTCATGGCAGGCGTAAATCAAAAATGGAAATAATATAATTAAAGAATATCTCACTATTTGTAATATTCGATGGTGCGTTCTTTTACTGATATAAGTTGGCCCTTCTCATAAAACGAATTTTTCACCCAATTTCCTTCCCTATCAAAAGAAGGATAGGTATATTTCCAATCAAATATGTAATTGCCATTGCCCCAATAATACTGACATGTATGCTCTAATTCATTACCCGTGCCATCATACGTCATAAGGTCTTTGGTATCCCAAGTGGTATCCGATTTATAGCGTAAATCTTCCAGCATATTTCCGGCTGTATCGTAGGTGCTTTTAATCTTGCTTGTAACTTTCCCATCTGCATTGGCTCTGATTATTTCAATTATGTTGCCCCGTATGTTGTATTTGAATTTTGCATCTTCCACTAATGTATCTCCCGGACTATATTTTTTATCTTCTATTATATTACCGTCGTTATCCAGTGTGTTTTCTTGTGTTTCGACAAGTTTGCCATTTAGCATGGTGATTTTTTTCAGAATTTTTCCCTCCGGATTAGTGGTGCATTCGAAGGTATAGTCCTTATCTACTATACTATCTGTTTGTCCCAGATTGTAATTGAAATAAGAATGTTCTTCAAGTACATTATTATGCGCATCGTATTTGCTGATGATTTCGCGGGTTAAAAGTACACCCTGTTGGTAGGTAGCTTGTTCTGTCATAAATCCGGCCGGATTATATTTTTCGGAATCAATGCCAAATTGTTCTCCTTTCACAATGTTACCGGATATTACATTAGCAGCATAAGTAACCTTGCAAACAGATTTCACACGGCCGAACAAATGGGCTTTTGCCAGATCGTTATGTACGTTTTTAATTCCGGTATGGTTCTTGTTTCCTTTGCAGGAGAACAGAATAAGGCATGTAAAAAGGACAGGAATATATTTCATTATTTAGTAATAATCGATTGAGCGTTTGAAAACCCAGCGCTTTTTATCGTTTTCAGAATAGGATACTTTTAACCAATTCCCGTCCGGATCAGTATCCGAATAGTCATATTCCCATTTGTTGTGTTTCCCATTATCTATAACGATATCATCCGTTACATCATTACTGGTATTATACCGGTAAATATGTTTCGTTTCGAGAGCACCGTCTGCGTAGTATTTTTCTTTCTGCCAGATATTACCTTGTTTATTGAATGCATAAGTTGTTCTGTTAATTAATCTGCCATTAGCATTGCTTTTACTATATTCTGTAATATTTCCGTCACCATCATATTTCCAATTTTCAACGGTAGTTAATTTATTAGCTGTATTGTAACTTTTTATAGTTGTAATGTTCCCCGTGCTATCGTGTTGCCAGATTTTAAGGTGATGAAATTTTAGGTTAACGTAAACGCTGTCGCCGATTATAATTCCTTTTTTGTTGAATGAGTAAATGTAAGAATAAAGCTTTCTTACAAGGCTATCAGCTGATAATGTAGTGTCAGTGAAGTCATGGTCATACTTGTTTTCTTCAATCACATTATGTTTCGAGTCGTATTTGTAAGTACATTGATAGGTTAATGTTCCGTCGCGTTTATAGGTGGCTTTCTCGGTTAAAAAGCCGCTGGTGTCAAATCTTTCCGTATCGCAATCGTAATAGTTGCCCGAAGGAAAATTTTTAGACGCAGCTTCAGAAAAATAAGAAGCCGTTATTACTGTTTTAACAGTGCTTTTATAATTAAGTTTATCCCAATCGTTTTTTTCAACCCTCTTTTTGTGTCCCTTGCAGGAAAATAATAATACCGGGACAAGGAAAACAAAAAGGTACTTCATGGCTTAATAATAGTCTATCTGGCGCTCGGTAATGGCCTGTGGCTTGTTGTTACTGTAGGATGTTTCTTTGGTCCAGTTGCCGTTTTTATCGAATTCAGAGAACTCGTAACGCCAGTTCCAAAACACATAACCGGTGTTATCTTTATTCACGTCTTCAATTATATTTCCTTTATCATCATATTTAATTGTTTCGGTAGAACTCCTGTCGCTCTTGCTTTCCTTGCTGAAGCATTCAATCATATTTCCTTTGGCATCATACTTGTAAGAATATGATACATACTTCGATGTGTCGGGGTGGCGGCTTATTTTTTCAATTACGTTTCCGTCCTTGTCATATTTGTAACTTTCCTTTTTGTAAAGGGTGTCCCAGGGCACATACTCTTCCTGATAGGTAATGTTTCCATTCGCATCAAAGGTGTTTACATCCCTATAAGATGGCTTCTTATTGCGAGAAACTTTCATCTCAATTTTGTTTCCGTTGTTATCAAATTTATAGGCAAACGTGTCCTTTTCCATTTTCATACTGTCGCCTTTCATATCGCCCTGCGACAGGTTTACAACCACGGTTTCCATGCGGGTTTCAGTAACCAGGTTGTTGTTGGTATCGTATTTGCGCATAACGCGGTAGTTGAGCCTTTCGCCGTTTTTAAAGTTATCCTGGCCCACAAAATAACCATTGTTGTTGCACATAGTTATAACTTTAGAAACCACCATTTCTTTTTCACCTTTTGTGCCGGAATCTCCCTTTGCACGGTAGATTTTATAAGCAACCGATTTCACTTTGCCATTGTAATGCAAGCGCTCTAAGTCATTCTTTTCTTTTTTCTTATGGGTTGATGTGCAGGAAACAAGCAATGCGCAAGCGAGAACAGGGAGGAGGTATTTCATTTTTTAAGTAAGGTTTTGGCTTTGCCGTTATGGCAGTAAGATACAAAGATATAAAAAGGGGGAATTTTACAAATGATGGAACGCGGATGACGCGGATTGGTTATGATTAAATAAGATTTTTTTGTTTCATGCTATTTAAAACCAGCGTTCATCATAAACAATCCGAGTCATCCGCGTTCCAATGCGTCTATAGCTCTCCCCGTTTCCCTAACTGTATCACATCCATATTTTTTATATCATCTCCATCTATCCGGAAACGAACCATAGTGCGGACGGAATGAAGGCCGTGTTTGCCTGCTGCTCCAGGGTTTATGTGTAGTAAATTTAAATTTTTATCAAAAATAACTTTCAGGATATGAGAATGTCCGCAGATGAAAATATCAGGTTTTATTTCTTGTAATAATCTTTTTAAGGTTGGGTTGTAGTTTGGCGGATAGCCTCCTATATGGGTTATCCAGATTTTTTTGCCCTCGCAATGGAAAACCTGGTTTTCGGGGCAGATGCTGCGTATTTCACGCCCGTCGATATTGCCATAAACGGCTTTTACTGGTTTAATTGCAGCAAGTGTATCGTATACATTCACACTGCCAATATCGCCTGCATGCCACACCTCATCAGCTTCGGAGGCATGTTTGAGTATGGCTTCATCAATATAGCCGTGTGTGTCGGAAAGTAGGAGGATTTTGCGCATTCTTTAATTCTGCAAAAATTGTCCGCCGAAACTTCTCTTTTTAATAAGTGCAGGTGGTATTACAGTCACTTTGAAATAGAGGGTACTCGAAGGTGCCGATGTATATAAATAGATAACGCTTGCCTGGTTGTTTTGGTAGCCAAACACCATCTGGTCGCCGCTGTTTACTATGTTAATGGTAGGAATTTCGAGCCATGGGCCATTAGCAGCCGAGCCTACCGCAACAGAAACTGCATCTGAGTCTGCATCAGAAATATTGGCATCGGCAAAAACAACTTTATAGCTTGCACCTGCGGAAATAGTTGTCCAGCCTGAGGATGTAACAGGATAGATATTGGTTTTAATGTTCGCAGTGCCATTAGCACCCGTTGCACCTGTAGCCCCCGTTGCTCCTGCAGAGCCATTGAGTCCGTTACTTCCGTTAGCACCTGCAGGCCCTTGGGCACCATCTTTAGCACAGCCTACCATAAGTGCAATGGCAGCAATAAAAAGCAAATTTGATTTCATGAATAATACATTTAAATATTAGAAGTTAAAAGTAGGTATTTAATAGGATTCTTCACGCTTCAATCTTAGCCCTTAAGTCCCGCCTCACCTCCTCTTTCAAAAAAAACTATATTTTTGTTCCCTCAAATTAAAAATACGTAATACGATGTCTCTATTAAAAATTACAGAACTGCTTGGTAAAGATGCTGATAGCCTCCTTAACCATGCCAGTAAAACCATATCGAAAGATATGTTGCATAAGGCCGGGCCTGATTTTGTTACTGAAACCTTTGGCATAAGTAATCGCAACCCACAGGTTATGAGAAGCCTTCAGTCTATTTACGGACATGGCAGATTGGCAAATACGGGCTATGTTTCTATACTTCCAGTCGATCAGGGTATAGAGCATTCTGCCGGAGCGTCTTTCGCACCAAACCCGATTTATTTTGATTCTGAAAATATTGTAAAACTGGCTATTGAAGGCGGTTGTAATGCAGTTGCTTCTACTTTTGGAGTGCTGGCATCTGTATCGCGCAAATATGCCCACAAAATTCCTTTTATAGTAAAGATTAACCACAGCGAAATGCTTACCTATCCTAATAAAGCTGATCAGGTGATGTATGGAACCATTGAAAGCGCCTGGGAAATGGGTGCTGCCGCTGTTGGAGCAACTATTTATTTTGGTTCGGATGAGGCTACCCGCCAAATACAAGAAGTAGCACAAGCATTTGAACTGGCCCACCAACTCGGAATGGGCACTATTTTATGGTGCTATTTGCGTAACAACGGTTTCAAAAAAGACGGTGTGGATTATTCAGCCGCAGCCGACTTGACAGGACAGGCAAACCACATGGGTGTAACCATTCAGGCAGATATTATCAAACAAAAATTGCCTACCAACAATGGCGGATATAATGCTATTAAGTTTGGAAAAACAAGTCCGTTAGTTTATGAAAAGCTTACAACCGACCACCCGATAGACCTTTGCCGATACCAGGTTGCAAACTGCTACATGGGCCGCATTGGCTTGATTAACTCCGGGGGAGAATCGAAAGGTGCATCGGATATGGCAGAAGCCGTTACCACTGCCGTAGTTAACAAACGTGCCGGCGGACACGGGCTTATTTCCGGAAGAAAAGCATTCCAGAAACCGATGAAAGACGGTGTGGAATTATTGAATATGATACAAGATGTGTATCTTGCAAAAGAAATAGATTTAGCATAATTGTAAATTGTGAATTGTAAATGGTTAATGAAATTCATTTACAATTAAGCATTTACCATTAACAATTAAAAAAGACATGGCCGATAGTTGGTTTCAGCGGATAAAAGAAGGTATCACTACTTCAACCAGGGAGAAGAAAGAAACTCCTGAAGGGTTGTGGTATAAGTGCCCGTCGTGCAAAAAAATTATTCCTACCGAGGAGCATGTTACAAATTGTTTTGTTTGCCCAAGTTGCGACTATCATGAAAGGATTGGCTCGGTAGAATATTTTTATTTGTTGTTCGACGACAATAAATTCCTTGAGCTCAACACGGATATTATGCCGACAGACCCTCTGCATTTTGTCGATACAAAAAATTATAAAGACCGCTTAAAAGCTACCCAGGGCAGCACCGGGCTTACCGATGCCATACGCACTGCTGTTGGCCCTATGAATGGCTTTGGGGTTGTGGTTGCCTGTATGGATTTTAAATTTATCGGCGGCTCGATGGGTTCCGTGGTTGGTGAAAAAATTGCACGTGCCATTGATTATAGTATTGAACACAAACTGCCTTTTATGCTTATCTCCAAATCAGGAGGTGCGCGCATGATGGAGGCAGCATTCTCGCTTATGCAGATGGCTAAAACCTCAGCTAAGCTTACCTTGCTGGCGGATGCCAAACTGCCTTTTATATCGTTACTTACTGACCCTACCACAGGCGGCGTTACGGCTTCTTACGCTATGCTTGGCGATTTTAATATTGCTGAACCGGGCGCTCTAATTGGCTTTGCAGGCCCACGTGTGGTGAAAGAAACCATTAAAAAAGATTTGCCAAAAGGTTTCCAGACCTCGGAGTTCCTGCTGGAACACGGTTTCCTCGATGCGATTGTAAACCGCAAAGAGATGAAACAAAAGCTAACCATGCTTATTGATATGCTGCTGCAAGGGCAGGAGAAGGTTTCGTAAGGAAATTTGGCAGGCTCATCGCGATGATTTTACGGCTACTAATATAACTTAATGACTTTGTCATCCTGAGGAACGAAGGATCTGTTTTGGACTTAATCTATGTCTTCTCTCGAAGAAATATCTCTCCCCGGAGGCCATTCCATAATTTCATTATTAAGAAAATTCCAATTCGGGTTAGTATTATTAATTAAGTCTTCTTTCCTTTTTCTTGTCCAGCCTTTTATTCGTTTTTCCCTTTTAATTGCAACATCTGCATAATTTGTTTTCTCAAAATAAACCAAATAATAACAATGGTATCTTCCTGTAAATGTTTTGTGAGAACCCCTATTAAGATAATGCTCAACTATTCTTTGGGGTAAATTATTTGTGACTCCAATATATAGGACAGCTTTTGTGGAGTTTGTGAGAATATAAATAAAAATTGGGGATTACTCATCAAACAAAAATACAATATAAAACAGATCATTCCTTCGTCAGGATGACAATCTCACAGTGTGTCTTCGCGTCAATAAAGTTCACATCGTCCTCGGATCCGGGCCATATTCGTTATCGCCTTCAACACCAGACATTGTTAACAATTTAATACGGTTAAAGGAAAGTGGCTGGAATTGCCACCAGCCGCTTTGTCCTAAATCATGGCAGCGTTTTATAGCTTGCATATTGATGAACCAACCATAAAAAGGCAATATGAGAGTTATATAATAATTGTTCCAATTAATTATAACAAAAATAATTGGGAGGAAAATAACGGGGCCGAGCAATACACTCATTATATATTCCCGTCTTGTAATGCGGCCGTTGTAAGAAAATGGTTTTTTGAACATAAATGCAATATTAAAACTTATAACCCAAACCAATTGTTGTATTTAAAATCTCAACATTAAATGAAGTAGGGTAAGAATTTGTTCCTCCATAAGTGCCTGAATAAAGTACATCACCTGTGGGTACTTTCAAGTATTGGTAAGCTCCTCCGGTTGTTAGTCTGGAAAACAGGCAATCAACCATTCCTCTTAAAAATAAATTACCTGCCAATTTTATATCGAGATGCAGGCCAAGTTCAGCAACAAAATCGGCATGTGTTTCCGAACTTAAATTTATATGATATGCATTATTTACATTTTCAAGAATAGCGGGCTGTTGGGTAATTAATTCTCCTGCCATTAGGGAAATGCCCGTTGATACGTAGTTATTTCCAATGTTATTACCGATGCCAACAAGCCATCCGTAGTTGGTGTAGTAATAAGTACCGATAGTATTAAAACTATAATTCTGTAATGAACTGCCAAAGAACAGGGCATCATTTTCATTAACGTATCCATTGGCATCTATTTTATTCCGCATATACGAGAACATACCTGCCAGTTCCCATCCGGAACGAAACGTTACCCCTGCAGTGGCCGAAAATGCTGTACCATCGGATGCATAGCCCGAATATTGGTAGTCGGATGTAGTAGGATTGTAATAGTTTTTGCCATAACCCCCAAATAATGGCAGGCTTAATCCTCCGGTAACAGCTAGGTATGGACTGCATTTTGGTTTTATGGTGTCCTGTGCAAAGCAGTTTGAAGAAGTAAGAAAGCAGGATGAAAAATATAGGAGGATTTTTTTCATTAATGTTTTTACTTTTTCTTTACATAACTGAATCCAAAACGTAATCCTAAAACCGGGGTGAAAAGTACGAGCGATTCACTATAATTACCATTATAGGCTATGGGCCTGCCCTGCGATTCATAAGGTGGTGGCTGTCCAAAATTCCCGAATGCTTGATTCGTAACTGTATAATTCCTGTTACGGTTATGAATACCCCAACCAAAGAACATATTTACATCAACTGTATTATCAATTTTGGTTAGTTGGGTACCATATAAAATATCCAGCCCGATTGTTGTTGTTTGTTCATTTAAATTATAGGTGTTACCATAAGCATCGCCATACATATCACTACAACTAAGGTTGTTAAAGTGCAGCGATTTGTAAACTCCTTGAAAACTGAAAAACCCTTTTTGCTTGCGGGATATAAATAACTTAACATAAACGCGGAGTGCATATCCGCTATAAACTGTGCCGGGATAAGTAAATTGACCGTTTGCTAATGGATTGACAGTAAAAAGGGGTGAAGGGTAGACCAGGCCAAAGTTTGACCCAACATTAAACAAGGGTAAAACCCTGAATTCAATACCCACATTAGGTTGAAGAAGGAAATATTGAAGCAGATCTGTAGTAACAGAAAAAAATTTGAAGGTTGTATCCTTTATAGGTTCAGGACTGTGGTTTGGCGGGTAAACTGTATATAGTACACCATCAGAATATTTTATGTAATTCACTTTGGAAGGTGAAACATACTGAATTTTTTCTCCGGGTGTAATGGTGTAAGATATTTCCTTACCAACTAATACAATCTTTACCGCGCGCTTTATGCCGGTGTTATACACAAGGGTATCCTTAGCCTGCCCAAATGAAAAGTGGAATATGAAAAATGAGAAATATAAGAGGCGGTTTTTCATTAACGAATCAAATATTGATACTTCAAATATAATGAAATAATTAAATGAGAAGTGATAAGTTCGTCATTGTTAGGTGGATTACACTTTTTCCCTCTCTTGGTATTGCAACATACTGCCTAACCCGCCGCCAAATATTTCATACCACTTGGCAAATGCAATCAGTTTGAAGATGCGGCCGTCATCGGGCTTGTCGGGCTGGTTGAAGAGAAGGTCGTAATCCTGTAGGATTTTTTTTGTGTCGAGAAAATCGGCTAAGCCCGGGTTCTCGAATAAGTGTTTAACCTCATTCCTGATTTCAGAAATCCATAGGCGATTGGGGGTCATATAGCCTTTCTTATCCTTGCGATCCAGTATGGCATCAGGTGCAATGCCACGCATAGCAATGCGCATAAGATATTTAAGTTCGCCGAATTCCATTTTTACAATTGATGGCAATGAAAAAACATACTCGATTAAATTAATATCGTCGGAAAATGGAGTGCGTGATTCCACCGAGTGCCACATGGAGCAGCGGTCTTCGCACTTTAAATAGGTTTTTAAAAGTGTATTGGTGAAATCCTTATTTAGAGCCTGGTTCAGGGTGAGGTTGTCTTTTTCTCTTTTAAGATTTTTCAAATTTCTCTTTAGAAAATCCTTGTTCAGGTATTTCAGTTCAGGGTGGGCTTTCAAACGAAATTTCAATTGCAACGATAATGGAAATGCATATATAAACCTGCCTAAAAAAGCCTGTTTCATAAATTGCTTTTGCAATTGCCACGACCTGCCTGTTAGTGACATTTCAGGTAGTGCAGTGCGTTTAAGTTTTTTTTCAATCTCCCTCAGATAATAGTAGTAATACTTATCATATCCTGCAAAAAGTTCATCGCCGCCTTGGCCGTCCAGTGCCACTTTTATACCATTCTCCTGTATGAGCCTCATTACCCGGAACTGTGCGTAGGTACTGGTGCTCCAGATGGGTATATCCTGGCAATAGATGAGGTTGCTGAGGTCCTTCAGCAATTCCTGCGAAGTAGGATAAGTGTAGTGCGCGTTGGAGTTTGTATAATCAGAAACAATCTTCGCCCAGGGGCTTTCATCAATGCCTGCATCGCGGAAGGAAGTGGTGAATGTGTTCAATCCTTTACCTGTGAGTACTTCAATAGCTCCAACGATGGAGGAACTGTCGAGCCCGCCACTGAGGCAGGATGCAACCTCTACATCGGAACGCAACCGCAACTTCACCGATTCTAAAAACAGCGATTGAATTTTTTCAGTGCTCTCGTCTAAATCAAAATTTTTATCAACCGAAATGTTGGAGTAGGGGAGTGTGTAATATTTCCATTTTTTCAGTTCGCCTGAATTCAAATCAAGGGTGAGTGAATGTGCAGGAAACAATTCAAATATCCCTTTGAACATACCCTCTTCTTCCTCTTCCATTGTGCCGAATATCCAGTAATCGAATATGGCTTTTTCGTTTGGCATGAAGCTTGCTACAGTTGACCTGAGCAAGGCTTTTTGTTCGGATGCAAATGCAAAAATGTTTTCGTCTTTTACGTAATAAAAGGGCTTTACACCAAAGCGGTCTCGGCTTGCAAATAATTGTTTTTTACTTTTATCATAAATTACAAATGCCCACATACCATTGAAGCGGTTTACGCATTCATAGCCCCATTCAGCGTATGCGGCTAATATTACTTCTGTGTCGGTTGATGTGTGAAAAGTATGGCCTAACTTACTTAACTCATCGCGTAATTCGATGTAGTTATATATCTCGCCGTTAAATACCAGCCACAGGTTTTTATGCGCATTGCAGATAGGCTGGTGACCTGTTTCAGTAATATCAATAATACTCAGGCGGCGGTGAGAAAGAATGCCTTTCAGATTCGGAATATTCTCGACAATGCGTAGTGGCTTATGCAGTATTTGGGAATGAATAATGGACTGCGGAGTGTCTTCGCCAAAGGCAGGAATTTCATCATCGTTACGGATTAACAGATAACCTTCACCGTCTGGGCCGCGGTGGCGCAGGGTTTCATTCATGCATGTGGCAGTGCCTGCAAAATCAATGGTTGTGTCCTTTAATCCTATTATTCCTGCAATTCCGCACATAGCTTATTTAGTTAAAACGGAATTATACACATCCATAATTTTTTGGGCCACAATCTTTTCATTTACCATTTGAACAACAGAATTCCTTACTATTAAAGGCTTGTAAGAGTTTCTGTTTTCAATCATTTTTATCATCGCATCTTCCAGTTGCCTTTCGTTGCCGGGCTCAATAAGTATTCCGTTTACCTCATTTATATAATCAGCGGGGCCTCCGGTAGTAGTAGCAATTCCGGGGATACCACAGCAAAGTGCTTCCAATAGGGCAACCCCCTGCGTTTCAAAATTACTGAATAATATAAAGGCATCAGAATCCTGCATTAAGCGTGCAACTTCTTCATTTCTTTTTTCTCCTGCAAAATGTACTGCATTGCCTACATTCCGCTCCTGTACAAGCTTTTCGAGGGCAGGTTTATTATCGCCGTCACCAACAATTAAAAGTTTTGATTCGGGAAACTGCTTATTAATATTGTTGAAGGCCCTGATAATTCCTGAAACATTCTTTTCCATTTCAACTAATGATGAAACATGGATAAATGTGAAGTCTTCCTTACTGATAGACGTTTCAGGTATATTGAATGTGCTGGTATCAACAATATTTGAAATTACAAAATAGGTATTTGCGAGCCCAATATTAAGCATGCTTACTTTTAATGCTTCCGATACGGTTATAATTGCGGAAGCTCCTTGAACAGCTCGTGTGGTTATTAAACTGCGCATGAAGCCATGGTACCTTCCATCTTGTGGAAAATAGCCAGACCAATGCTCGGAAATGACATAAGGAACATTCCATTTTTTACTCAGGTTCCTTGTGATAATGGATACAGGATAAACAATATTAGAATGAATTAAATCCGGTTTTCCCTTGGTGTTTTTGTATAATGTGAGCGCTTTTCTCCATGCCGCAAAGTACCTTGAAGTTCTTTGGTAATGTGAAATGAGGGGAATGTGGTTGTGCACTTTTTTAAAATATCCCTTGATAGTATATACACCGTTCTCGGTGGTTTCAACCAGTTCGGATTTTTCTCCTGAAGAAATATATATTACAGAAACATTGCATAATTTTGCAACTGCCTCAGCCTGCCGTTTTACAAAAATTCCAAGCAGGGGGCGGTATTTGTTGGGATACCAGGAAGAGAGAAAAAGTATGTTAGGCGTTTGCTGCATCTTAAATTTTCAGCCATTGGCTTAAATCGCGGTTGAGCAATTTACCCAGTTTTTCAATATCCGGCCTATATAAATCAACAAGCCTCTGTTTCATCTCTAACGTAAGTGGGTTGCGGGGTTTATATTTGGTATTTAAATTCCATAGCCTGTCAATGAGCCATTCACGCCGTTTGGTATGGTGAGGGAATAGAAATTTCCCAATCGATTTAATATAGTTTGGAGGATGGACGAGAAACCCCAGAAACGCCATACTACGCGGGGCTTTATTGGAATTTTTAACCTCAAAGGATTCTGGCATAAGTTCTTCAAGCCCGAGGAATTTTAACGCTTTTTGATACTCCTTCTGCGGATTGAATGCGAAATCTTCAAAAAATATGATGTGTACATTATCTTCACCAAAAGCCGTTTTGTAGCGAAGTACCTGTTCAGTATAATTGGCAATGCAACTATAATACATGGCCTCTAGCGGACAGCGGTGGTAAGGCGGTATCATTTTACCCTCTCTCCGTTGCCTTTCCGCATCCATAGCCTCTTTAAAGGTTTCAATGGTTTCGTCTCCATTTGAAAACAGCTGGCTGTGGAGAGAATAGACCATTTGCACAGGATTGCGGAGCATGATAATAATCTTCGCTTCCGGGTTAAATTCCTTTATCTTCTCAGCGGCGCCAGGTGAAAGCAAATAATAAACGGAGGCGTCTCCAATGGCTTTTTGGTCTTTAGCTTCGTTAAAATAACTCAGATAAACACTTTCGCGCAGGGGCGGGGTGCGGAAGGTAAGGTCGTAGCAGAAGTAGTACAGTTCCTTTTTGGGGAGATAAACAGAGGGATGCTGTTTTAAATAGTCATATAGCGAGGTAGTACCGGACTTAGGCGCACCAACAATAAAGAAATTCGGCTTTAACATTTAGGGGTATCCAATTGGATTTTTTACAATTTTAACATTTACTTTGCAAAGGTCTGACTAAAATTTATCAAATGGTAAAAAAAAGGCAGAAAAGGCGGCAGAATGTTTTATGAGGGCTGAGATTAATCATAAAAATCAGTTATTTTGCAAGCTGTTTTAGAATGGAAAACCGGGAAAATGCAATTACAGGGGATACAAAATAGAATTTACCAGATAAGAGGTTACAAAGTAATGCTCGACTTTGATTTAGCCCAGCTTTATGAGGTGGAAACAAGAGTGCTTAAACAAGTCGTAAAAAGGAATCTGGATAGGTTTCCGGAAGACTTTATGTTTGAACTTACACGGGAGGAGTTAAAAAACCTGACATCGCAATTTGTGATATCAAGTTCAAACTGGGGTGGGACAAGGCAGTTGCCCTTTGCTTTCACCGAACAAAGAGTGGCAATGTTATCAAGCGTGCTGAAAAGTAAAAAGGCGTTGCAGGTTAATATTGCAATTATGCAGGCATTTGTATTCATAAGGAATTATGCGCTTAGCCATAAAGACCTTACGGAAAAACTGAAGGAACTGGAAAGTAAATATAATAAGCAATTTAAAGATGTATATGAAGTATTAAGATATCTTTTGCAGAAGGATAAGGAGGAAGTTGATCAAAAAAAGCGTAAAAGAATAGGGTATAAAACAAGTAATGATTAATAAGTTAATTGAAAGAGTTTTGGTTCCCTTCATAAAAAATGAAGAGGACAGGTTACGGCTATCAACCGTAATCATTCCAACGTTCATAGTAAGATCCGGCTACTTTATTATATCTGCTTTAATTGCCATCGTTTTAACACGTACACTTGGACCGAGCCGTTATGGAGTATTCTCTCTAACCGGCACCATCATTTTTTCGTTAATGAACTTTTCCTCGTACGGATTCGAGGTTATTGCATTAAAGTACACCTCGTCGTATCTCTCGAGAGGTGAGACAGGGCTGTGGAAAGGGTTGTATAACTGGTCATCGAAGTTGTTGATTATAATTGCAACGGCAGTGGCGTTAGGCTCTATGTTGTTTATCTGGGTGTTTGTTTTTGCGTTACATATTATTCCCAAAACAGAATACACGCTTCCGGTGCTGGTTACCTGTTCCATTATCCCCATTTATGCCCTTATGAATTTTTATGCTAACCTGTTAAGAGGGCAAGGCAAGTCGCTGCTTTCTTTTTTGCCCGATAACATCGTAAAGCCTGTGTTTTTTCTGACAGTTCTGGTAGTGCTGAAGATAGTTTTAAAGCACCTGAGCCTTCATATAGCCATAGGTTTGAATATTGTTTCGTTTGGAGTAGCCTTTATTTTTATTTTCCTTTTATTTCGCAAGGTAAATAACATGAAAGGTATCGTAGCCAGGTACGATAAACCGGAGTGGAGGCGTTTTGTAATATCGCTTTTTATACTCACCCTTGTGAGCAGCCTGAGTAATAAGCTGGACTCCATTTTGCTGGGTGCCTTAAAAGATTCGGCCCAGGTGGGGATTTATTCTGCTGCCGAAAAATATGCAAGCTTCCTGTTGTTTTTCATGTATGTTATGAATATGATAATTGCACCTTCATTAGCCAGTTTAAACACACCAGAAGGAAAAGATAATCTTCAAAGGATGATAACACGAACTATAAGGTGGGTTATGCTGTTTACATTGCCTGTGTTTGTAGTTGTAATTATTTTCAGCAGGCAAATTATGCATCTTTCCGGCGAGGGGTTTGAGCCGGGTAAAACGGCCCTTGTAATTATTTGTTGCGGGTTACTGATTGATATTGCTTTTGGCCCGGTAGGCAATTTTGCACTAATGACCGGAAACGAAAAATACAATACCATTTATATGTCAATAGGTATATTGCTTAATATTGCTCTTAATCTGATACTCACACCCCGCATGGGCTTTGTTGGTACTGCCATTGCCTCGGCCAGTTGTACGGTATTCTGGAATGCGGCAATGTTCTTCACCATAAAGAAAAAAACAGGTATCAGGACATGGATATTTGGATAGTAAAAGTAAAATAGTTTATTTCAAATGAAAAAAATATTAGTAACCGGAGGAGCAGGATACATAGGGTCGCACACCATTATTGAGCTAGTCGAAAATACAGGTGCAGAGGTTATTTCAGCAGATAACTATTCCAATTCAACACCTAAAACATTTGCGCGTATAAAATCCATTACCGAAAAGGCGATGAAGAATTACAGCATTAATCTGTGCGATGCAAATGCGGTGAAAACGATGTTTGAGGAGAACACTGATATTGACGGAGTAATTCATTTTGCGGCATTCAAATCGGTACCCGAATCAATGGAGAACCCCCTCTTGTACTATCATAACAATATTGAATCGCTGGTGAATATCCTTCAGGTTGTTAAGGATTATAAAATACCGAATTTTATTTTTTCTTCTTCCTGTTCGGTTTATGGAAATATTAATGAGCTTCCTGTGAATGAGGAAACCCCGCTTCATGCTATTTCACCTTATGGCTATACCAAGCAAGTGGGCGAACAGATTGTAAAGGATTTTGCGAATGCAAACCCCTCTGTAAAGTCAGTATTGTTGAGGTATTTCAATCCGGTCGGGGCGCATCTGTCAGGCAAAATAGGGGAGGTGCCGATGCAAAGGCCGGGTAACCTGGTGCCCGTAATTACGCAAACCGCTATAGGTAAGATTAAGGAAACTGTTGTACACGGGAATGATTATACAACCCGCGATGGAACCTGCATACGCGACTATGTGCATGTGAGCGATATTGCCAGGGCCCATGTAGAAGCGCTTAACTGGCTTGAAAAGAATAAAGATATAGCAGGATGTTCTGTATTTAATTTGGGAACCGGAAGCGGGGTGAGTGTAATGGAAATGATTAATGCCTTTGAAAAAGTAAGCGGACAAAAACTCAATTACCGCATTGGCAGCAGAAGAGAAGGGGATGTTGGGGCTATATATTCTGATAATACACTTGCCCGGAAAACACTTGGTTGGATTCCGAAATATACGCTGGAAGATATGATGCTTTCGGCCTGGAAATGGGAGCTGAACATGAAGGAAGGAGCTTGAAAGAGAAATAAGAGATGAGATATAAGATGTTTATTTTGGTAAAATGTATACGCTTATCTCTTATATCTCATCTCTTATATCTATTTAAATAGGGCGATTGGCCACCATAATTTTATTTATTACGCCTTTAACACCTTCGATATTCATAATCATAGAGGCTAAAACCATTTTTTGATACATCCACGGCACAATACCAATAAGGGTTACTAATCCATCATTAACGGCAACTGTTATTTCGTCGTTTAGTTTTCTTGAATAAAGATAAATGGAACTATGAACGTTGGCTTTTATAACATCATCAAGGAATGAGTTTTTATTTGCTTCATTATCATAAAAGTGGGCTAAGCCAGAATTGGTGTGCAATCTCTTGTTTTTCATAAGGGGATATGATTGTTATTATTTACAATGCAAATAACTCAATAACCCGAGGTGAAAAATATGAGAGGAGGCACAAATAAAGATGAGAAAAATCACAATTAGCGAAATGGATAAGCCAATTTATTGTGAATCTGAATGTTGTTAATGATGCCTTTAACGCCTGCAAGGTTTTTTACCATAGAAGAAATAACTACTTTTTGATACATCCAGGGAACTCTACCTTCCAGGGTTACATAACCATATTGAACGGAAATGGTCACATCCTGAAGTGGAACGTGGGCATACCAGATTAAACAACTAAGTATTGTTGATTTTATAGCGTCATCATCAATTGGCAAATCCTGCGAAATGGTTATGTAATCCTCTTCAATCGCGGGTGACTCTTCAAAGTAAGTAATGCTTCCTTTAACTGACATAATTTATTAATTATAACGATTAATTAATGCTTTATTTGGGATGACAAAAAAACAGCTAATATCTTAAAGTAGGCATGATAATTGAGTCCCTACCGGATGATATTTGTCACATTCTGCCAGAATGATTATTTAAGTTTCTTTAATTTCAAATCAAAAATACCGTCTTGGTCGAATTTTATTGTGTAGAGGTAGAGGTGACCACCTTCAATTTGCTCAGTGCATGGATAATCCATGGGCACAATTTCATCCCGATCATAGGGTATGCTGTCGAATTGAACTTCGAATCGGTATAATCGTGCACTCCCTCCGTGTTTGTGAACGTTAATTTTGACTGTATCCTGCTCACCAGGTTTCATATTGGGGAATCCCACGTCGTTACCTAACACCATGGCATGTACATAGTAGAAAGTGTCTTTATCTGCATTTTTAAAAATAATAGTGGCAGTATCGTTCTTAAGTTGGGCGAATGCCAGACAGGGAGACAGGAGAAACACGGCTAAAACATTATTTAGTTTCATCCGATTTATCGGTTATAATAATATTGGTAGGGATAAAATAAGCAGCCGGAATAAGTACAAAAATGCCAATGGAAATATAAACAGAAATATATCCTGCAAAAATGGATATTCCATAAAGCACTACGCTCGACATAAGTTTCCGCCTGGCTTTCTTTCGCAAATCAAGGGCAAGGTTATCTATAAATAAATGGTCGTGGCGGTTTACATATTCGCGCATAAGCAAAAATGCAAATGCACACATAAACATTACAAATCCATAGAGGGCCGTAATTTCAGGGCGCTTAAAATCCTGACCTAAAAAGTTGGTGGGTATGGGCAGGATACTCATCCAGAAAAGCAAATGCAGGTTATACCAGAGCAGGTTGCGGTCGGAATGTTTTAACTGGCGCAAAAACTGGTGGTGGTTAACCCACAACACGCCAACCATTACAAAGCTTAATACATAAGCTATAAATGGTTCCATCATGCCCTGCACTTTTGTCCATATCTCCTGCGAGGTTGCAGTGCTTTCGATGGAAGGAACCTTAATTTCCAAAATCATCAGGGTGATGATAATGGCAATAACCCCGTCGCTAAAGGCTTCTATACGGCCAAGTGGAATGGGTAGTTGTTTATTTTTCATAGGTTTTCTTCAGGTTTGAATGTAATGTAAAAGTAACTTTTTCCGGATAATAACGCGAAGTGAGGAATGTGAAATTTAATTTAGTCTGCGGTAAATAGATTATTAATAAATGCTTCTATCTTTGTTCATTATGCCAAAAA
The DNA here is from genome assembly GCA_903901055.1 of uncultured Bacteroidota bacterium. Classification (GTDB taxonomy): domain Bacteria; phylum Bacteroidota; class Bacteroidia; order JABEUT01; family JABEUT01; genus JABEUT01. Next base: position 3,104 of record CAIUPO010000004.1, on the reverse strand, counting down.
TAAAAATAGCTTTTATCTGTGGATTTATTTTGCTTACTTGTTTGCTATATGCACAGGATGAAGATAGCCGTCCGGTAAAAGAAATAATTGCAGAGGCACTTGCAAATCCGGATACGGTTACTGTGCTTGACTTGTCGGATAAATTGGTGGATGCACTTCCTGAGGATTTTGCCAAGCTTAAAAACCTGAAAACTTTATTCCTGAACAGGGATAATCTCACTGAAATTCCGCCTGTGATTTTTAAATTGAAGAACCTGGAAGCCCTAAGTATTACCGGATGGCCCTACTATGATGATGATACCAACCATCACACGCTCGTGCGGATATCCCCGCAAATTGCTTCACTCACAAAATTGCATGAGCTTAATCTGGAGAGCAACAGTATTCATGATTTGCCGCAGGAATTTGCAAAATTAAGGTTGCTGAAACTATTATACTTTAATGAAAATAGCTTAAATGATTCAGATATGAAAGTCATTTGTAAGCTTGATTCGCTGACATCACTTGATATTTCTGCCAATGATTTAACAAGGCTTCCTATAAGTTTCAGTAATTTGAAATACCTGAAGTATTTATTGATAAATAACCGCTGGGCCGAAGGCTGCCCTGTTGGTTCAACGATGGGTTTTCCGAAAGTTATTTGTTCGCTTGCAAACCTTGAAATTCTTACTATGCAAGGGCAGGCAATAGATTCATTGCCTGTAGCAATCGGAAATTTGAAGAAGTTGAAGGTGCTCGATTTATATGCCAATTCATTTTTATCGATGCCTGAATCAATAGGCAATTTGAAGGAACTGACAGACTTTAATATTGATTTACTTTGTCTTGGAAGTATGAGTAAACTCTGCGACCTTCATTTCTATTTCCCCGAATCAATTTGTAATTTGCAAAAACTTAAAAAGTTTTCCTTCAACAGCAGGAGCATTGCACCTAAAGAGTATGAAAGGATACAAAAATGTTTGCCTAAAGGGCTAATTCCAAATAAGGAATGATTGAATGAGGATAGTTTTAATGAAACTTAAATTTTGTTAAATAAATAATTGTTTTATATTTTGTATCAGCACAATAATTAATTTAGAACGCTGTTATCATAATTGATAGTATTAGTTTAAAACAATAAATTATTCAACATGAAAAAACATCTGATAGTTGCAATTTTATTGGTGATTGCATTGTTTATTGCAGGCATGGCAAATTCACAATCCCAGAACGGAAGGTTTTTAATTGGATTCAGCCCGTTGAATATTGCAGTAGGGGAGCAGCATAGTATATCCCAAACTGCTAGTGGCACCGTTGTTCAGGCAGACACAACCAATCCTTCTATTAAAAGTATTACTGTCGGACTTAATTTATGGGTGGGCTATTTTGCTACTAAAAATTTATGCATGGGTTTGGGTTTTGGGTCAGGTACTTCAAATAGCTACACTACTTTTTTCCGCTACTATTTTAGCCATGCAAAACCTGATTCTGCTAAGGTGGATATTTTCATGCAGGGTAATATTACCTTCAGATATAGTATTACAGATAATCCGAGTACTAATGTGAATTATAATTCCTATAATCCCTATTACTCAATAAATACCAGCCCATACACAATAAGCACTACTAATTTTAATTACGGATTGTGGCTGGCATGTGCATTCCACATAAACAATCATGCATCTTTCGAGACGATGTTGGGATTCATAAATTTAAACCAGGTGCAAAACACGGATTCGTATACTACCACCACCTATCCTTATTCCCAGCCATCTTATATGGTAACCACACCAGCATTAAAAAATACGGCATCTACATACGAGGGTGCATTAAGGCTTATGGTTACGTATCGGATTTAGTATAAAGTGTAAAGTACAAAGTGAAGGTAATAACAAGTTCTTCTTTTAACTTTCTACTTTTAACTTATACCGTTCTCCACCACTTATTCTCCGGGTATTTTTCACCAATTATCACAGGTTCGCCAATCATGGGTGTGGTAAGGCTTACATTTAACTCCGCCGCTTTTTTTATAACCCTTTCTACAGGTTCATTCCAGGGGTGAAAGGCGAGTGCAAATTTTCCCCAATGAACAGGCATCAGCACTTTTGCTTTCAGGTCAACACTTGCCTGAACGGTTTCTTCGGGCATCATGTGTATGGTGTGCCACATTTCGTTGTATTGGCCTGATTCAAGCAGGGCAAGGTCGAACGGGCCATGCATTTCACCGATTTGTTTAAAGTGGGTATCATATCCGCTATCGGCACCTATGTATATAGAATGATTCTTTGATTTTAAAATGAAGGAAGCCCAGAGCGTTTTACAGGCTTTAAATGTTCTTCCTGAAAAATGCCTTGCAGGTGCAGAAGTGAATTTAAAGCCGTCTATTTCAAAATTATCATGCCAGTCAAGTTCAGTAATTTTGTTCATGTTAATACCCCAGTATTCAAGATGGGAAGCCACACCCAGCGAGGTTATAATATGTTTTGTTTTATGATTCAATTTTAAAATAGTCTGGTAATCGCAGTGGTCGTAGTGGTCATGAGTGATTAATAAAATATCAATCTGTGGCATATCATCAACCCCGTAAACATTGCTTCCGGCAAAGTTTGTAGCTGATTTGGTTTTAAATGGAGAAGCATACCCGCTGAAAACAGGGTCTACCAAAATATGTTTGCCTTCTATCTTAATTAAGTAAGAAGAATGCCCAAACCAAACCAGCACAGGGTTTCCATCCGGCAGGTTTTTCAAATCAGTTTTAACAGAAGGAAGAGCTTTGGGTGGCTTTGTATATTCCGGTTTATTCATGAATTTCCACAACAGCTTAATGAAATTTCCTGTTCCTTCCACTCTCACTGTTTTACTAAGGTTCTGAAAAATCCCTTCGCGGTAATTCGGAGATTTCTGCGCCTTCTCCAAATGTTCACCACTTGGATTTTTTCCCATTGACTTTAATAATGCCATGCTTTTTTTGAGATATAATTTGGTAAGACGAAGTAGAAATAAGAATGTTTCAAAGATAGTCACTAAATAGGTTGGAGATTCCTCACTTCGTTCGGAATGACAGGTATCGTAGAGCTATTTGAGTGGCTGTTGCGGCGGGCCAAGCCCGCCCCCACAGCCCCCCC
>CAIUPO010000003.1 GCA_903901055.1 uncultured Bacteroidota bacterium | reverse complement strand
TGAGTAGTCCCAATTTCGCGCCATAATTAAAATTATGTCGCCATGCTAATCATCAATCAAATTGACACAGTAGAACAACTTGAAGGAGTTATTCGCAAAGTATTAAAGGAGAATCCAGGTACAAAGCCTCAGACCCCGGAAGATGAACTTGTAGTAATTGAGCAAGCTGCTGAAATACTTCATTTAAGTGTACCTACGGTTTATGGCCTCCATCATCGCCGTAAGCTGCCCGGTGTTTGCAAGCAAGGCAAGCGCCTGTTCTTTATTAAGTCAGAGTTAATAAAATATTTAAAATCTGGCCGTACAAAGACAGAATCGGAACTATCTGCCGAAGCAGTTACCGAACTTCAAAACGCAAACAAAAGTAAATAACAAAAGCCCGTGCCTTTAGTAGAGTTACACGAGCTTTTAAATAGTATTTACAATGGACAAATATAACGCAAATAATCTTAACCCTTCCTTTATTCTCAGTGATATTAAAGCCGAGGCCGAACAAAAGGCAGGGCAAGGGAATGAAGAAAATGAAAATATCGGGCTATTTCGCTTACGAACAGCAAATGTAGTTATGAAAGATGCGGCTAAAAAACCTATTCCAAAAATGCTTTTTGATGTTCTGTGGTTTGAAGGCGAATTATGTATTTTATTTGCTGATACTGGCGTTGGTAAAAGTACATTAGCTGTTCAGATTGCCGACAGTATCAGCAAAGGGTTACCAATTCAAGGTTTCGAATTAGAAGTCCTGGCCCAATTGGTAATTTATTTCGATTTTGAATTATCAGACAAGCAATTTGAAAAGCGTTATACAAACAATTTTATAAACCCCAATAAATTCAACGACAACTTTATTAGAAGTGATTTCTCCGATGCAGAAATACCGGATGGAGTTGACTATAACAAATATCTGTATGATTGCTTTGAAAGTGTTGCACAGCGCTACCCTGCTTGTAAAATATTCATTATTGATAATCTAACCAAGCTCCGAACCCTCGATACCGATAAAGCAAAAGAAGCAAAACCGCTGATGGATTTTCTGGATAAATTCAAAAAAAAATATGGTCTTTCAATACTCGCACTCGAACATACACGTAAGCGGGATGAGAGTAGAGAAATATCCCTTAATGATTTACAGGGCAGCGCAATGAAAAGCAGATTTATTGACGCTGCTTTTGCAATTGGTAGAAGCAGCCATGATGCAAAAATTAGGTACATAAAACAAATGAAGGAAAGGTCAGCAGAAAAGGAATACGACAGCGAAAATGTAATAGTATGCAAAATGGATAAGCCCGATAATTTCCTGCAATATGAATTTTTGAATTACAGCAACGAAAGAGAACATTTAAAAATTGAAAGCAATGATTCAAAAAACGAACTTGAAAGCAAGGTTGCAGAAATTCTCAAAAGTAGCCCAACTGAAAAAGTATATAGCATAGCAAGAAGTTTATGTACTGATGAAAATAAGTTCGAAAGTTTCAGAGTGAAAATTGACAGGATTGTAAAAAGGATTCAAAAGCGTAACAAAACGTAACATCCGTAACAAGTGTTACGAACTGTTACGGTATCATACAACCATGCCCGATCACCGCTACATTCTTCAACCCTATAAAGGAAAAGATACCCGGTACGATTGCCCTGGCTGTGGTAAGCATAGGGAATTTACACGATACATTGATACTGCAACAGGAGAACACCTTGCCACTAATGTTGGTATTTGCAACCGGAAAGTGGAGTGCGGATATCACTACGCGCCGAAGAAATATTTTGCCGATAACATGCAATTTAAGCCAAAGGAATACGAACACACTAAAGCAACCCGAATAATGCAACCTAAGCCTGTTTCTTGCGTTCCTATTGTGTTATTCAAAGCAAGTTTAAAAAGGTATGATGTAAATAACTTTGTGCAATTCCTTTGCTCCTTGTTCGGTAATGAAATTACAACCGGCCTAATTGAAAAGTATTTCATTGGTACTTCAAAGCATTGGTGTGCGGGTGCATCTATCTTTTGGCAAATTGATATTTCAGGCCAAGTAAGGACAGGTAAAATAATGCTTTACAATCCCGCCACAGGCAAACGGGTTAAAGAACCATACGACCATTTTTACTGGGTACATAATGAGTTGAGAAAACCGGATTTTACCCCTGTAGATTATTTTGAACCGTCCTTTTATGCCAATAACCCACTTAAAGAATATCATTTAAAACAATGCTTTTTCGGTGAGCACATTTTAAGCTTACCTGAAAATAAAAGTAAGCCAGTATGCATATTTGAAAGTGAAAAGACAGCTATAATTGCCAGTGTCTATTTCCGAGAGTATTTATGTTTAGCCTGTGGAGGGCTTGACGGTCTTAGCAGCGAAAAATGTAAAGTATTACAGGGGCGCAAGGTAGTTTTATATCCTGACCTCTCAACACCCGATGCAAAGAGAAACTGTTTTGAGGTTTGGAGCGAAAAGGCTATTGAACTTTCCCGCCTATTCCCCGGCACTCGATTTAATGTTTCTGATTTATTGGAGAGCAAAGCAACCAATATTGAAAGGCAGCAGGGTTTAGATTTAGGCGATTACCTTATAAGATTTGATTATAGAGCCGTTCAGCAGCCGCAACAACCCAATGCGCCGCAACCGGAAATTAAGCTGCCACAGCCAAAGGAAACTATAAAAGAACAAGAAATAGAACCCCCTTTACAAACAAACCATTCTGCAGTAATTGAAACGGAAAATATTCCCGGCCCGCCGGTGCCGGATCCATGGACAGCCGAAATTAAAGAATTGGAACACTTCTTTAAAACAACACCCCTGCCTGCAGGGCCATTGAGTTTCAAGCCCGGTGAAACAATAATTGACATTACTTGTTTTATTCAATCGCACCTTGCAGGTGCTAAAAACTACAATGGTAAAAGGGTTGGTTTACCCTACATTGACGCATTACGGGCGCTTAAACAATACCTTACTCCGCATAATTAAACCGGTCCTGGTTCCCCGTTTTCCTAATATTAATATTTCTACATTTGTATTCATTAAAACCATTGAATGAAAGAATAAGTTAAAATAAAAAAATATTGCGTTACTGACATTTCTCTAAACGAAAACCGTCAATTTTCAAAGCACAGAGGAAATGGTATGTGGGCGCACCTGCAAGGGTGTGTTCCAATGCCAATTTCAATCTGTGTGGGTGCTTGACGGTACCTCGTTTAGATAGGATGCGGCAGAGGTCCACGCCCTTTTTTATTAAATCAAGTATAGCCTTAAAACTTAACCAATGAATAATATATTATTTGCTACGCTATCTTTTTATTGTTTGTATCGCTTTCTACAATTTAACCTGGTTAAACATATCATATTCCAACAAGGTGGAATCCGGCCAAAAACATTCTTTAAAGACAGTGCCGGTAATATTACATTCGTTGAGCCTTTATCCTTACTGCTTCATGCTGGGCGTATTTTTGAAGGGGTTTTCCTGTTTATGTTAGGTTATAAAACTGAATGGTGGCAGCCCTTTATGTATTATGTTTTGGGTTGGGTATTTATGTTAATCCTTTACCGCATCATTCATATTGTTACAATTAAATTGCAAAGGCCAAATTTGGTATGGCTTACAATGGTTTCAATTATCGGAATACCAATTTGCATTTTCTTTATGTTTTACAATTTACAGGGTAAGGAAATGGTTTTGTCGTCCCGTTTTTTTCTAATTGCTGCTATCACCCTTATTATTTTGGCTATTATTCTATTAATATGGGGGAATTCAGTAATAGGTAAACCTTCCGGGGCAAGACCTAATATACCTAATAGCTCCCTTACGAAACTCAGTTTTATCTGTCTTTGCTTGTTTATTGCTGGCTTGTATTGTTTCTGGCAAATTAACCATTTAGTCACACTGCTTTTAATCGGCATTTTATTACTGTATAAGCTATGGGGCTTATATAAGAGCAGTGAAAAAATAAGAGCATTAAAGATTTGTAAGTATTACAAAAAACGAAAACTTTTAGACCCTTCATACTCACAAGACGTTATTTTGAAAGGAACGGTAAGTGATTATTCCCGCTATTATAGTGGATGGAGTGATGAAAGAATCAAATCCTTTGATTCCATTCTTACAAAGCGCCTTGCTTCTGATAAGGACTTAACAATAAAAGAACTTATAAATCTAATTTTTGATTTTGAGGATACATATTTCCCAAAAAATAAAGCAAAAAGAGATAAGGCAATAGAGCAAGCATACAATCAATTATTAGGTGAGAAAACAGTCCTTAAAAAGTCAGGTGTATCTATAGTGAAAATAGTTTGGCAACATGATAAATGGAATATCCTGTTAGGTACAATTTTATTTTGGAACGCAGGGCAAAGAATGAACCCTCCGGGTGATAACATAAATCTTGATTCTCCCGCTGGGCTGATTAATCTTGTTGCGGCACTTATTGAAATATTTTTATTTTTTCTCGTGTTTCGGTGGGTTCAAAAGAAATTCGGTTTATACTTTGGTAGATATACATGGTATGCTATCGCGGGAGTTGCAGTTGTTACGTTAATGTTACTTTGTCATTTTATACCTGCAATACTTGAGTTGCATGAATTAGGTCTTTGCTTAATGCTTATTGGGTTGTTTGTTTTAGGAATTGTAATAACAAAAAAAGTATGGTTTAAAGTTGCCAAACAAGTAGAACATAACCCAAAAAAGGAGGCCACTAAAACAGTTAATTGGATATTTTATAAAGGTGGTCCACAAGAGCCCAATAATGAAAAAATAAAAAAATCATTATCGCTTTTCCAAAAACTGTCTCAGAATATTTTCAAATTTCCCTCTCAAAAGAAACTCAAGTATTATATTTTATCTTCTGTCTTTGTAATAGTCGCTATCATCATCTTTTTAGTAAAATTCCCTTCTCATACCTCTGCAAATAATCCTTCCCAAGTTGCAATAACTCCACATGATTCCATTTTCACTAAAGATGCAACAGAAATTTATAAGAACACAGTAAAATCAACTGTTACTATTGAAACAGACTTGGCACGTGGTTCCGGCTTTTTTGTCGGTGATGGTATCATTGCCACAAACTATCATGTTATGAAAGGTGCGAAATACGCACACTGTTATACCAATGATTCAATTACAAGATATAAAATTGAAGGGTACATAGGTGTTTACAAATCTGCTGATTTGATTCTATTAAAAGTCTCAGGATTAAATAGGCCCCCAATTAAACTTTCAGATGCAAAACTTGAAATCGGGCAAAAAATATATGTAATTGGAAGCCCTAAAGGGCTGGCCGCAACAATTTCAGACGGTATAGTTAGCGCTCTTAGAAATTTTGTTGGAAATAGATATATTCAAATTACCGCACCTATTTCTCCGGGTAGTAGTGGTGGGCCTGTTTTAAATTCACGGGGTGAATTGATTGGGGTTTCAAAAGCCTCAATAGAAGAAGGTCAGAACCTGAATTTTGCCATACCAATCGAATATTTGAAATCACTGTTAAACACAGTGGAAAATAAAGTCTTTCCAATAACGAAACTAAATACTCCCGAAGGGGAAGAATTGGAATTTGTAAAAAACTTAAAATCGGTTAAAATTGGAACGCAAAATTGGACAGTAGAAAACTTGGATGTAACTACCTTTTGCAATGGTGACCCAATCCCCGAAGCTCAATCATTGGAAGAATGGATAGAGGCAGGTAAGTTAGGTAAACCAATGCGGTGTTCGTTTAGTGTTGACCTTGGTGATAATAAAGTATTGAATGAAAAGGATGGAAATGATTTTGGTTTGAATTTAAATGACCACTACAGCGTAATTCACGGCTTTTATAAACAAATCTTATTATCCAAAAATTTTCCGCAAGCGTGTATATCTATGTCTGGCATACTATACAACTGGTATGCAATAAAAGATAGTAGGGGTTTGGCCCCTCAAGGCTGGCATATTCCCGCAAGTGATGAATGGACTACTCTTATCAATTATCTTGGTGGTGTTGATGTAGCTGGCAAGAAAATGCAAAGCATCTCTGGTTTCTTCGCACTTCCCGCTGCCTACCGGGACCAAGCAGGCTCCTATTCATTAGATTTAGCTTCCATAAAATTTTGGTCTAAAACTGATTGTGGTAATAACCAAGCATTTTCTGTTAGTTTAACTTTGGGTTCTTCAAATGCAGTAAGCTCAGGCTATGAAAAGAACTATGGTTTTTCGGTCCGTTGTGTCAAGGATTGATTTACATTTCTAAGTTCAGCCAGGTATCAAAAAAGCAAAAAATGTGGGCATAAAAATGAATGAGTTTCTATAAATTCAGGTTCTTTAAAATCATTTTCAACAATCAATCCCCTTCTTCCTTTTGCCAGTCAAAGGCTACAGCCCTTTTTTGGTGCATTTTTTTTAAGTCCATATATAACCCGCGCGCTACACGCGCGCCCATAAGAATTGAGCGTATGTTAAAAGAATTTCCCGCTCTTTTGGAGATTGACGTTCACCGCTTTGCCTGTCATTATTGCGTTACAGAGGGGGCCTCTAATGGTAAAAAAATGAACTCTTTGTAAATCAAACTCTTTCATTATATGGCAATTTGCAAAATTTACACTTTACTTTTTGTTTACAACCATTTAAGCACCATGTAATTACTTGATTAGTAGTGAAGTTTGGACAATTTCAATTCATCTGCTTGAATTATAATGTGTTTATTTGTTCGTTAGGAACATGATAAAAATAAAAAAAATATGCAGGAGATGTCGGTAAGCCACCTTTTAGCCATTTTTACCCCTTCAACCGGGTATAGTTTTTTGGAGAATAATTCAGGGGTCGCGCATACGTGTGGGTGCACATGTAAGAAAAAAACCAAAAACATACCTTGTCAGCAATCCAAACATAGCGATTTAAACATAGAAATGAATTGGTAATCAATTCTTTAATTTGTCAAGGATTATAAAGCAATATATCTGCATCGTATTGATTTATAATTGATAACATGCAATTCACTTACATTTGATCAAGTGTAGCTTAAACATAAATGCAGTCTTTGGGTTAGGTATTTCAGTAATTCAGCTATCGCCAACTGGCCATAGAATCTGTAATCCAAATCAAATTCTACCTAAAGAAAATTCAGTAGTATTGTATTTAAGTTTCACGACCTGTTATTTTGTGTGAAGCCCCACAGATGGAAGGGGATTAATTTCCCCTCCATCCTTTTTCAAGTAGGTGTATTTTGCAAATTTTCATACCTCGACACCTATAGGTGACATGCCCCTTTATGGAATTCAATGGGTCAATAAAAAAGAATAGGGGGGTGGGGTTCAATTTCAAATAAAGATAGTTAATTTTTTTCTTAGGATATGATTGATAGCATCTATCCGTTCAACTCTTTCGGGACATATTCTTGCCTCCTTCATTCTACCTTTGTTCTTTGCCCTTTGATAGAAATAACTGCATTGCAGTGACAGGTGAACACTTTACTATTCTTTCTTTACTGCATCATCTATCTATTATCTCTGACGGCTTCTTGATTACATGTACTGAATATAAGTCGGCATCAAGCCCCTTCGTGCGCCGTCTCGCTGTCACGGAACGACTGCATCATCAGGGCTTCATGCCTCCTGAAACACCCCGTCTTTATTCATTCTCTCAATTCTTACCTCTCCCTTCGAGGGCAGGCATCAAAGCTCCGTTCAATTGCTCATTACATTCCACTACACTTCATTTCAGTCATTTCGTTTTTAGAGAATTTACTCATTCCTTCCATTTGTTCCGCTACATTCCATTTCCTGCGTTCAGTCGCTTTCATACCTGCATTACTTCTATCGAACCGGCAAAGACAAAATGACAGGAAAAGGAATGTACATAACGGCAAGAATATCATCAAAGGATAAGGTGCTCATTTCGCCACTGCTGTCCGTCCATTACGCTACGCTCCACAGCCGGGCATCAGTCCCCGCTTCCGGCTCTGTTTGTTTTTTTATAGGCTTGCCTTTAGCGTTGGGCTCATCCCCATCCCCCAACCCCTTGCCGCGCTCCGCGAGTAAAAGCGGGCAAGGGGCAGCTAACAGCCGAAGTACATCCCTTTCCCAGGCATCCGTGTGCTCCCGCTGAAGGCATGAATGTTTTGTGTAGGTGGTTACTTTACCGCCAGCGAAAACTACCGCCCTGCTTGTTTCGCTTCATGCGCACCATTCTTTTATCTCTATGTACGAAATCTGTTACGTGCCAGCGCTTGCCCATCGGTTGCCCGTCAAAGGCAAAAAGACATTTATTGAAATTAACAGCCAGGCGTTTAATTTTTACGGCGGGGAAATAAGGTGTCCGCCGACCGCTTTTAATTTCTGATAAAGTCCGCCATTCTTACAGCCTGAATACAGATTTATATGGAAAAAGTATGTGCGGGGTTTCGGGGCGACTGGTTACCACCTGAATTTCCCGCTATGTCCTTGCTTATGCAAAGTCCATAATCTTCTCTGAAATATCGCGCTTTACTGATTCCTCAAAGCCTCCCCAATATGTCATAGTAGTTTTCATATCCTTATGCCCCAAGCTATCCTGTATAAATTCCATACTTGCCCCGCTCCGTATTGCATTAGTAGTAAAACTATGCCTTGCCCAATAAGTAGAAATATCAGTTGTTACCCCGGCAGCTTCGGCAAGGTTTTTTATATGCTGGTTGATGAACTTAGTAAAGTTTTGGGTCCGCCTTAACTTTTCAAGTTCAGTCATTCCCTCTGTATAAATCGGGAATATGAAATTTTCTTTGTCAGTGTCCGGATTCCCGTATTTTTTTACTATCCTTTTAACGTAATCAGTAACCGGCACCATAATAGGCTTAGAATTTGACTTGGTAGTGTTTAAAGTCTTGGCACGGTTAAATACTATAACATCTCCCTGTATGTCTTTATAACGTAGCCCTATTATGTCTTTTACGTTCATTCCATTGCATTGATAACTGAAAAACCAAAAATCCCGTGCTTTTTCCTGGTAACTGTTTTGGGGCACTTTATAATTAAATAAGGTTTTCAGGTTGTCTTTACTTAGTGCCTTTTTTACTTTTCGTCCTGCAGGTATCTGATATTTCCGTTTGCCGAAAGGATATACCTCAATTTTTATATCCCCATCCTGTAGGGCCACATTGAAAATAGCGCGAAGGGGGCGCAGGTAAATCCCTACCGTAGTTATGCTTTTATCTTTTTGTTGCATCCATTTCTCATAACGGGTCAGGAATTCCGGTGTAACCTCATTGAAGGGTAGAATATTATCCTCCGTTCCTGTTTTATCTGTCCTGAAAGCTTGAATACTCTTTAGGCTCAACTCATAATTACTTGCAGTACTTTCCCGCCCTTCCTCTTTTAATTGGGTAATGTACCTGGAATAATAAGCGCACACATTCCATTTATCGCCCTCACCCGCGAGCAGATCCCTTTCAAATTTCTCAAACGAAAAAGGGTTAAGGTCCTCTGCAATTTTTTCCGCATGGTCCTGTTTAGCTTTCAATTTTGTTTTCAGGTCAGCGTATTCCTTCCGGGGCTTCTTAGATATATACGCATTTAAGAACTCCTTTTCAGTTGCATCCTTGCCCGTTTTGTATTGTTTGGCAAGGCCATTAAAGTAAACCCGAAGTTTTACAGGGTACTTTCCGTTTGATTTTTCGCGCCTTGTATCAAGGTAGAGTGTTATATTTGCATCCATACAATGTTGAATTATGTTTGAAATCCGTAATAATTATTTGCACAATATTTGCACAAAGATATGCAAATTAACCGAATATCAATACAAAGCAACACAAAATATTTTAATTTTAATTAACTGATTTACAGTATATTATAGTAGAAAATAAGTAATAACATAGCACCCTGAATTACGACTGTTAATCAGAGGGTCACAGGTTCAAGTCCTGTTCGGGGAGCATCAAAAAAAGGGTTGAATATTATTCAACCCTTTTTCTTTTGTGGCTATAGAGCCTATTTAATTTTATTCGATAACCCTACAATAGTACCACTCACGCCTTTTGCATTAAGGGTTTTAAGCCCTTCAGCGGCGGCGGCTGAGGTTGTATAGTAACCATAGTAATAGCAGAAATACCCATTTTCGTAGTGAATGTGGTAAATTCCGGAAACTCCTTTAAACTGGGCGTCATCGTCTTTAAGTTCAGTCATAGTGGCAGTAACCTGGATAGAATAGCCAGATGGAGCATAAGCTGCCTCTTTAGGAACCGGAGCTGACATGTTTTGGCTATTAAATTCCATCATCTGGAATTGCACGCGGCGGTTAACTTCTTGTTTTACCCTGTCATAAGCTCCTTCATTAAGAATAGGAGGGTGAGGGCCAAACCCAACTGTTTTTACCCGATCTTTATCAATACCCTTGCTAATGATATATTCGGCCGCAGCATGAGCCCGTTGGTTAGACAATATCTGATTATATTCTTCCTGTCCGCTGATATCCGTATATCCATTAACTTGAACCATCTGATCCTTGTTCTTTTGGAGGAAAGAAACAATCTCATTCAGTTTGGCGATAGCATCGGTGCGGAGAACAGCTTTGTCCACATCAAAGTTAATATGTAAATCAGGTGGAGGTGGAGGCGCTGGTTTTACAGTATCAGGTTTTTTAACTTCAACTACCACAGGAGGTGGTGGCGGAGGTTTCTTATAACCTATAACATATACAGTTGAAGAAAGGTCTTTATCCGAACTCATATCGAAATAGTAAATATCATCGCTTCCCTTTCCACCTGAGCGGTTCGAGGAAAAATAGCCGGATATGCCATCTTGAAGAAACACAATTCCAAAATCATCACCTGAAGAGTTGATTGGCGCTTTCAATGGTATTGCTTGTGTAAATTGACCATTCACAAGCCTTGATACACAAATATCCAATCCGCCGAAACCTGCAACTCCATCTGTAGAGAAGTAAAGATTTCCTGCTGAATCAAGGGCCGGATAATTCTCAATACCCATTGTGTTAATATAAGGTCCGGCATTTATTGCAGGGCTCCAACCGCTACCCTCACGATTGCAATAATATATATCGGAACCTCCAAAACCATTTTTCATATCAGAGGCAAAGTACAACCTGCTTCCATCGTGCGACAGGCATGGATGGGCAACAGAGAAACTATCGCTGTTTAAGGAAAATGGAATTGGATCAGACCACATTCCCTTACTGTTTATTATAGAGTAGTAAATTTTACTGCGTTCAATGCCCAGTGTCTTTTTCAAAACCCCTTTCAACGTTTTATCAACCCTGGAAAAATACATGGTATCAAACTTTTTAGAAAAGCAGGCAGGTCCATCGTGATACTTGATATTTATATTTCCGCTAAAGGCAGTTGCCTTACCAAAAGTGGTGTCGCTTCCGCTTTTATCGGCGTTGTATATTTCAAGAAAATGGTCACCATTCCATTCATCGGTGGCGGTGTGCCCGGTGTTTTGCCTGTCAGAAGTAAATACTATTCCTCCTTTAAATAAAACAGGTGCAAAATCTGCATCTTTTGTATTTAATGAACTCAGGTTTTTTACCGTTATTGGCAAATCTCCCTTATGGTCGTTCACAACTAAATCGCAGGAGTTGTAATACATTTTCCCACGGCCATCACCCGGTTCCAAATCCGAATATTTTTTGAATGCAGTTTTAGCTTCATCATACCGTTCGCTGGTTTTAAGCATCCATCCATAATAAAGATAGAATGACGGATCCTTATAATCTCCCATTGAATTTACTTTGTCGTAAGCTTTGAGCGCACTTGGGTAGTTGCACATTTTACGGTAGCATTCCCCAAGTTTGTAGTAAACATCCTGACTGGGTTGAGTGGCGGTTGATTTTTCATAAAGCTGTGCAGCTCCGTAATAATCCCAATTGTTATAAAGCTTATCAGCTTTATCTGTTTGAGCTCCGGCAATAAAGCCTGAGAGAACTGTTGCTAAAGTAAGTAAGGTTTTTTTCATTTCAATTCAAAAAGCGTGTTATACTAAAAATATCTTGGGTTAACCATGCGGGTTTTGGTAGCAGCGTTCAAGTCCCAACCCAGCATAATTTCATGTGTCCCTGTGGAATAATTTCCGGCTGTACTTAAAAATACATCATAAGAATAGCCAATGCGGAGTTTATTGCCAAAATCATATTCAATGCTTGGAACAAGCACATCATCGCTACCCGAAATGCCACTGCGGAAGCCGTTACGAATACCTACACCGATAAAAAAGCGGTCTTTATAGATAAGGGAAAGATCCAACTCCTCCAGCGCAGGTGCAGCCTGAACATATTGAATTAAAATAGAAGGCCTCAGTGCCAGATTGTCGTTTAATTTGGCAACATAACCACCGGTTATATAATACTGCCTGTAGAACATAGCTGTGGGAACAGTATTTATTGGGACGTTCTGTAATTTCCAGTTTGTTTGGATCAGGTGATTTGCTGATAAACCGGCATAAAAGTTTTCCTTGTAAAGATACATTCCAAAATTTGCATCCGGAATCATGGAGCTCATGTTGCTACTAGGAAACGAAGGGTCATTAGGCATGTCCACTTTAATATCGCTAAAGCTAATTCCAATATTATTAAACGAACCTGCAAGCCCGAAAGCAAGTTTGGTATCGGCTGTAATATGAATACTGTACGTAAAAATAGCTGTTGCGGCTGTTACCCTCAAAGGCCCTGCCTGATCGTTATATACCTGCAATCCTACGCCAATAGCGTCGCCTAAAGGCATGTGGGCATCCAGGGCTTGAGTTACAGGCGAGCCTGGTATTCCTGCAACCCACTGGTTACGGTATGTCAATGTTCCCGAGAACACACCGCGGCTTCCGGCATAAGCCGGATTAACCGTAAGCGGATCGAAGAAATATTGCGAGAAGTTTGCCTCCTGCTGCGCTGACAACTGGAATGCAAGGATTAACCCACCTATTGTTGAAGCTATTTTATATCTCATAGTTCTTAGTTTATCGTTCGTTGTTAGTTAAACTTATCTCTTAATAAATACCCATCCGTTTTTCTGGATACCATTGTAGGTAATAACATAGTAGTAGGTACCGTCAGGCAAATCACCACCCGACATATTCTTGCCTTCAAACCTCACTGTTAAATTATCATAGTTTGTTCCGCTCCATACTTCGCTTCCGTAGCGGTTCATAATTACAACCGTATTTACAGGATAACATTCCAGCATTGGGATATTCCACCAGTCATTAATATTATCACCATTCGGTGAGAATCCATTATAGAACGACATATCAACCGGAGTGATATTTACAGTTGCGGATGAAGAACATCCGGTAGCTGTATCTGTAACTGTTAATACATATGTGGTAGTAAGCGTAGTTGTTACAGTTGGCTGTGCAATGTTTGGATTACTTAATCCTGTAGTAGGTAACCATGTGTATTTATTTCCTGCGACTGAAGGGCTGCCGATTATTACACCTGTGCCGCATGCTTTCTGGTCAAGTCCTGCATCTGCTATGGGTAATGGATTTACGGTTACAGTTACAGAATCTGTATTAAAACAAGCGCCCGTTGCATTCGTAACCATTAAGGTATATGTAGTCGTTACACTTGGTTGGGCAACCGGTTGAGGTACTGTATCCGAACTTAACCCAGTTGCCGGGGTCCAAGAGTAGGTTATTCCGGAAACCCTGCTTCCGCCAATAGAAGTGTTATCTCCCAAGCAGATGCTTTGGTTAGGGCCTACAATTGCTGGTGGCAATGCTGTTACAGCAATAGTAACTGTGCCTGTGGCAGAACATCCATCGTTATCTGTTACCACCACTGTGTATGTTCCGGAAGAGCCGGGGTTTACAACAATACTGGTTCCTGTTCCTCCTCCAGTCCATGAATACGTGTAAGGTGAATTACCACCAGAAGCAACAACACTAAGCGTGTCAGGGCTTCCTGCGCAGATATTGATTCGTGATGCGGCGGTTGTAGCCGAAAGTGCAGGAGGAGCCGTAATTGTAATACTTGCTGTGCCAGAACATCCGCTATTATCAGTGATAGTTACGGTATAAGAACCTGCAGATAGTCCGGTTGCATTAGCATTAGTGTTTCCACCCGGATTCCATGAATAGGTATAAGGTGAAGTGCCTCCGCTTCCGGTTGCTGTTGCGATTCCTGTGTTAGAACAGGCTGTTGCGTTTGTGTTAACAACTGCATTGGCAGAAACAGCAGGAGGTGCGGTGATTGTAATACTTGCAGTAGCTGTACATCCACTATTATCGGTTACGGTTACTGTGTAGGAGCCTGCAGAAAGTCCGGTAGCATTGGCAGTGGTGTTGCCACCCGGATTCCATAGATAAGTATAAGGAGATGTTCCACCACCCGGAGTAACTGAAGCACTTCCGTCAGCATTACATCCTGTGGCATTATTATTTACAGTTGCATTTGCTGTAACCGGCGCTGGTGCTGTAATAGTAATACTTGCAGTTGCAGAGCAGTTGTTATTGTCTGTAACCGTCACTGTGTAAGTTCCCACGGACAATCCTGTAGCATTCGCATTGGTATTTCCACCCGGATTCCATAGGTAAGTATATGGTAATGTGCCACCGCTACCTGTAGCAGTTGCGCTTCCGGTATTGGCACAAGCTGTTGCCTCTTTATTTACTACTGCACTTGCGCCCACCTGTGCCGGAGCGGTGATAGTAATACTTGCAGTAGCAGAACAATTATTGTTATCTGTTACCGTCACTGTGTATGTTCCAGCAGAAAGTCCTGTGGCATTTGCATTGGTATTTCCACCCGGATTCCATAAATACGTGTATGGTAATGTGCCTCCGCTACCTGTAACAGTTGCACTACCTGTATTAGCACATGCCGTTGCATTTTTATTTACAACTGCTGTCGCACCAACTGCCGCAGGCGCAGTAATTGTTACACTTGCAGTGCCTGAACAATTGTTATTATCTGTAACGGTTACTGTGTAAGTACCGGCAGATAACCCTGTGGCGTTGGCATTCGTGTTTCCTCCCGGACTCCATAAGTAAGTGTAAGGTAATGTTCCACCACTTCCTGTAACTGTCGCATCCCCTGTATTTGCACAAGCGGTTGCATTAGCATTAACAACTACTGTTGCAGAAACTGCCGGTGGAGCAGTAATGGTGATTGTTGCAGTTGCACTACATCCATCATTATCAGTTACTGTTACTGTATAAGAACCTGCCGAAAGGCCGGTTGCATTTGCATTTGAATTTCCACCCGGATTCCATGAATAGGTATATGGTGTATTTCCTCCACCAGGTGTTACAGTTGCACTTCCATCTGCATTACATCCCGAGGCATTATTGTTTACAACTGCGGTAGCTGTAACCGCTGCCGGAGCAGTTATTGTAACACTAGCAGTTGCAGAGCATCCATCATTATCTGTTACTGTAACAGTATACGATCCTACCGAGAGGCCAGTTGCATTGGCATTAGTATTTCCACCCGGATTCCATAAGTAAGTATATGGAATGTTTCCACCGATTGGTGTTACGGTTGCACTTCCAGTGTTAGCACATGCTGTAGCATTTGCATTAACTATAGCAGTTGCGCCAACAGGTGCAGGTGCTGTAATGGTAATACTTGCAGTTGCAGAACATCCGTCATTATCTGTTACCGTAACTGTGTATGAGCCTGCTGAAAGTCCCGTCGCATTTGCATTTGTGTTTCCGCCCGGATTCCACAAATAGGTATAAGGAGTATTTCCTCCGCTGCCTGTTACAGTTGCGCTACCTGTATTTGCACAGGCTGTTGCATTGTTATTTACAACTGCAGTTGCACCCACTGCTGCAGGTGCTGTAATTGTTACTCCTGCTGTTGCTGTACATCCGTTATTGTCTGTTACTGTTACTGTATATGAACCTGCGGATAATCCGGTAGCATTTGCATTGGTATTTCCACCCGGATTCCAAAGATATGTATAAGGTAATGTTCCACCACTACCCGTAACTGTTGCATCGCCTGTATTAGCACAAGCAGTTGCATTTGCATTTATCACAGCAGTTGCTCCAACGGCAGCGGGGGCTGTTATAGTAATACTTGCTGTAGCAGAGCATCCGTCATTATCGGTAACTGTTACTGTATATGAACCGGCAGATAATCCTGTAGCATTTGAGTTGGTGTTACCTCCGGGGTTCCATAAATAGGTATATGGCGCATTTCCTCCACCTGGGGTTACTGTTGCACTGCCATCGGCATTACATCCAGAAGCATCGTTGTTCACAACTGCATTGGCTGTTACTCCGGCAGGCGCTGTAATAGTTATGGCTGCTGTTGCACTACATCCGCTATTATCGGTAACTGTTACTGTATAGGAACCTGCGGAAAGGTTACTTGCGGAAGCATTAGTTCCTCCACTAGGCGACCATGAATATGTATAAGGTGAAGTTCCGCCACCGGGGGTTACAGTAGCACTACCAGTATTTGCACAGGCTGTAGCATTGGTATTAACCACTGCATTGGCTGATACTGCTGGTGGGGCTGTAATCGTTATGGTTGCTGTTCCGGTACATCCGTTATTATCAGTTACAGTTACTGTATATGAACCCGCAGAAAGCCCAGTTGCGTTCGCATTGGTATTTCCACCCGGATTCCATAAATAAGTATAAGGTGCGTTTCCACCTCCCGGGGTTACCGTAGCGCTTCCAATATTTGCACAAGCTGATGTATTGGAGTTAACAACCGCATTTGCAGTAACTGCCGGCGGTGCCGTAATAGTTACACTCGAAGTTGCTGTGCAATTATTGTTATCAGTAACTGTTACCGTATAAGATCCCACTGAAAGCCCAGTTGCATTGGCATTGGTGTTTCCGCCCGGATTCCATGAATAAGTATATGGAGATGTTCCACCACCAGGAGTTACCGTTGCACTTCCTGTATTTGCACAGGCTGTAGCATTTGCATTAACAACTGCATTGGCAGTTAAAACAGCCGGAGCAGTTATGTTAACAGTTGCTGTGCCAGTACATGACCTGCTATCTGTAACAGTTATCGTATATGAGCCGGCTGACATACCGGTACCTGTCGCATTGGTGCCACCGGTAGGACTCCACGAATAAGTAAATGGAGATGTGCCTCCGGTAACACTAACAGTGGCAGTTCCATTGCTGCCCCCATTACAACTCACACCAGTACTGCCACTAATACTTGCAGTTACGGCCGGTGATTGAGTTATGGTTACACTCGCAGTTGCACTACATCCATTAATATCTTTTACAGTAACTGTATAAGAACCAGCAGAAAGTCCAGTTGCATTTGCATTGGTATTACCGCCCGGGTTCCATGAATATGTATACGGAGAAGTTCCTCCACCAGCAGTAACAGTGGCTGTTCCGTCATTATTACCACTACATGTAACTGCTGTGCTGCCGGTAATTGTTGCTGTAACAGCTGTGGTACCTGTGAGTGTAACTGCTGCAGTACCATTATCGCCACAACCGTCACTTACCGTCACTGTGTATGTTCCGGCACTTAAACCTGTTGCAGTTGCATTGGTTTGTCCGCTTGGATTCCATGAATATGTGAAAGGAGCAGAGCCGCCACTTATTACAGTAACCGTAGCTGTTCCATTATTATTGCCACAAGTAGGGTTCGTATGTGAGGTACCCAAAGTTAGCGGAGAACCTATGTTATTTGGAGTAATTATAACAACACCATTCCCCGCTTGCGCTCCCTGAACATTACTTGTAACAGAGGATAATCCACCGGTATAATCACTTCCGCCACCACCGCCGGCCCAAACGCCGCCACCACCGCCAAAATATCCGCCACCGCCTCCTGCACCTGAATTTAAAGATGTGGTGCAATCTGAACCTCCTTGTCCAAGAGTACCCGCAGCTGCTGCGCAAAAACCGGGATAATTGCCCCCTGCTCCGCCACCAACTTGTGTACCGCCACTTCCGGGGTATCCATTCAAACATTGAATATTATCAGAATATCCGCAACCACCGGTTGATGCACCACCAGGGCCGCCCTGATCGTAATTACAACATGCGAAATAGTTAAAAGCGCCACCACCACCGCCGCCGGCAACAACCACGCGGTTTGCAAGTGCAAAACCTCCAACCCTGATATCTGAAGCGCCACCACCGCCGCCGCCAAAATAGCCACCGATATAATAATATCCGCCGCCGCCGCCATTGTATCCAGCTCCATCTGAAGATGAGGTTGATGTTTGTCCTGCACCACCAACAAAAATATAAAGTGTACTTCCGCCAACAACCGGCAACACCCCTGTTACGGTACCACCAAAGCCTCCCATATCGGAGGAGCTAAAACTTGATTCCTCTCCATATCCGCCCTGGGCACCTGAAACTGTTATTGATATTGATGTTGTACATAACGGTACAAGGTAGGTTTGCATACCTCCTGTATAGTTAAATGTGGTTTGTGCAAAGGCAGTACCAAAAGCAAGTACTAAAACAGATGCTAAGGTTAAGTATGACTTTTTCATTATAACGTAGTTTTATATGGAAATTTCTTTAGTAATCAATTCTTTAAAGGTGGAAAAACAAACAAGTGCTTGTTAACAACTTGGCAAAACTATTGAAAAAAACAATACGAATGCAAGAAAATGTGAAAAAAAATTAGTAAAAGGGAGTATGTGTTTATTTTAAAATGGTAAATCGCATGAATAAAAGGACAATATTGTCCTTTTATTACAAAGCGAATAAAGGAAGAATCACTAAGGAATAAAGCTTTTTATTGTATTAAAAGCTTTTTACTGCAAATGAAATAAAATAAAAGCATAACCCATTGGGTAATTGAAATTGCAAAAATGGCTCCGCCAATTCCATATCCACAAATAGGTATAAGTATAATATTAAGAACAAAGGAAATAATAGCTCCGGCAATATTTAATAGGATGATTGTTTTTTGGTGATTCGATTTTATCATCCGATAAATAACAATTGTGTAATAGTAGATAGGAATGATAAAGAAAGCCCCTGCTACTAATGTTATAGGCGGAATTGTAAAATGATAAAAATAACGAATGAAAAGATTGATGAAAAACATTGAGCCAAATGCTAAAGCAAGACCAATCCCAAAAAAAATCAATGCCAATTTTTTGATTGATGTCCCGTTCAGTCGGTAAATGTTTTTTATAAATGGGGCAAGTATAAACCCCGCGGCAGACTGAACTATAAGGAGGAAGTTAATGTACACCTGGTATTGGGCAATCTTATCTTTCTGTAGGAACGAGGTAACACAAATCAAATCAGTTTTTGATTGAAGAAGTCCTGTAAATTCAAGCAGAAAAAAAGGTAGCGCCAACGTGAAATAAGCAAGATTGGGTTTCAATCCTTCAATTTTAAATTCACTTTTATAGATCATGTAAATAAGAGTTGTTTTTAACACTTCGGCTGCTGCAAAAACTGCCACCAGCCTATTTAAGGATAAGTTTTTTCTTTCTATAAGAATATAGGTAGTTATAATTATAAATCCACCAGCCTCAAGAATTAATGAAATTAAAAATTGCCTTTTAAAAAGAATTGTAACATCATAAGACCTATATATGAAATTAGCAGCGAGATAGAGAAAGAGGATCAGTTTAAGTTTTAAATTTATAGGAATACAAAATAGGACTAGGCTAATCAGGATGAATACCAACGCCCTAGATTGCAGGCATTTACTCCAGTTTTCAGAAATGCTTTTAGGCATCAAACTGAATTCCCTCAGTAATAAATTTTGATTGCCGAAATAGATAACATGTGAGACCAATCCAAACCAGAGAAGTATTTGAACCATGCTACCCCATAGTTCTTTCGAGCAGTATCTGATAACTAAAATTGACAGTAAAACACTAAACACAGAACCCGATAAAGTATTAACAGTACTCCATCCTATTGTGATTAGTCTGTTTGCCAGTTTAAATTTCATAAACCTTTAAAAAAGCGCTAGCCATTTGCATATTAGTCGATTGAATGAATGGTTCAAAAGTGAGTTTGCCGGCCATTAACTCTTTAAGTTTTTCAATCATTTCTTCTTTGTTTTTGCATGGCCAAATCTTTCCTTCAACGTGGGCGCGGCCAATATCAAAACAGACGACAGTTAATCCATTTGCAAGGGCTTCCATAATAACTGTCGATTGCCCTTCATAACCGGAAGTATGCAAAAACAGTTTGCTTTTTTGCATATAAGTGAAAACTTCCGTATGCGATAATTCACCCGTTAGTGTTAGGTTGTTTTCAAGGTTGTTGTTACTAATATAATCCATTAGTGTCTGCCCTTGTTCTCCTTTTCCAATAATGCAGGCTTTAATTTCCGGGAAATCAATTTTCAATTCTTTTATAATTTCAGCGAAAAGAAGATAATTCTTCAATTGGGTAAGCGCGCCTACACCAAGTATATCAATAGAACGTTTTTCATTTGTCGGTTTTAATTTAGATGTATCTATTCCTGACGGAATAATATGCTCGATTTTTACCGCAGTAGATTTATAAAACTCATTAACCAGGTTTTCAGACATGGCAATAATTTTTATATTCTTGAAATTAATGAAAGGCAGATACCTGTTCGTTTTCAAGGCATCCTGCCCTGCTATATAAACAACGTGTTTTATTTTAAAAAACCTCGACAACCATTGTCCTACAAAAGCACATTCGGTCATCCAAAAACTGTTAATAATCACAACATCATTTTCTTTTCTGATTTGTGAAAACTCTTTAAAAACCCTGAGCCAAGTTGTAATTCGATTGAGCTTGTTTCCCTTTCCTGCTGCCGCATACACCTCAATTCCATTCCATGCATAATGTCCTTTTTTGTAAGGATATTGAAACGAAATTATTCTTAATTCCACTTCAGGACTTACAGTGATAAACCCTTTACAGAATTGCTGCAAAAATGGTATGCAAGTGGTGTCCTGTTCATTTGCAGGGAAGCCGGGAACAAGTAAAACAACAGCTTTTCTCTTTTCGGTCATTTTGCTTTTAGGCTATCTAGAGCTATCACTTTATCTTTAGAATTCAAAAATGAGTTATCCGGCCAAAGGAAATAGTTTTTTCCTATAAGTTTTTTAAACTCAACATTCAAACGATTACATCTTTTGAAATTTACTGAATCTCGCATGCATCGGTCACATGGCGCTTTTAAATAATAACAATTCATATAGCTAAACGATCCAAGGCAAGAGGTTCCAATGCAATTTTGAGTTATAATTGTGTACTCCAATTTCCGATTAAAAGATGTATCAATATCAGAAAGGAGATAGGCTGTAAAACTTACCCCAAGGGTAGTGTCTGTTTTATATGTAAACTCAATATACCCAGGACTCTTTATACCAAAATAAGATGAATAAAAACTTTGTTGGGTTACTGTGATTTTCCAATCTATTGGGTTAAACCCTTCCCAATCCTTCTTTAAGTCCTGAGCACATGCGTTTTTCGGATGCAAGAATAAAATACCTAAAAATATAAGTTGAAGTAATGTTTTAACGTGTTTCATGGCAAAGTAAAACTACGAAAGTTTTTTTGCGCTTATAATAAAATGGTCGCCCCAGGAATTAAATGGAGCCTTTTTTGCAATGGAGTTTTCCATTGATTTGAGTCTTTCGAAAGCTTTGGGATGTTTAACAGGAAAATCCTCCATGAATGGCGGTGGAACCGTAATACCCAATCCTGTAGTGGAAAGTATGGAATATTCTTTTCCAAACATTTCTGCAACCCGGGTAGGGGAGTAGTACCATGCTGTAAAGTTTAACCCTTCCAGATGTGAAGGAGTTCCGTTTTTTTGTAATCTGCGGAACGCGAGCTTGAAATTTCCTTTAAAAGCAAACAATATCTCCCATAAGCAAGTAGGGGGCATAATTACAAGTGTAACAGTCCCACCGGGCTTTAACAGCTTGTCAAATGACTTGATTACATCCTCCAATTTATCGGTGCAGTTAACCCCCCCGAAGTTGGAAAAAATGTGGTTGAATTTCTTTCTGTCTAATTTATCAAGTTGAAGAAAAGAACATTGTTGTGTTGTAATATTATCTTCTAATTGAAGCTCTTTTATTTTCTTTTCAATTATTTGCAGCATGCCCGGAGCATTGTCTGTTGCATAAACATAAAAGCCTTTCTGCGCAAAATATATTGCATCTAATCCGGTTCCGGCATTTAACTCGAGAATATGTTCTCGTGGCTTCCATAGGCTAAGTGCATGGGCTCTCACCTTTGCACGCATCCATTGCAGAATCTCATTTTTCGCATCCGCTTCATCAAAAACTGGAGATTGTTTTGAGAATGCCTCGCTTACTTTTTGTTCTTGATTCAAAACCTCAGGCAACATGGAGTTTTTCATGCTTTTTCATTCTCCATTTATAAATTTTTGCGGTAGGGCTATAATAGAGTATGGATAAAGCTCTTTTTAATTCTTTACTATTTATTGAAACAGGTTTTGCAATCATGTTTTTCAAGCTGTTAGTGGCTTGTTTGCCCCTGTATATCTTATGAACAAAGCGATGCAACAGTTTGTAAAACTGAGAAGGATAAGTATTTTTAAACATTAACACAAGTTCGTCGGAGTCTATCCAGTTGGCTTTTTGTTTTAATTCATCTTTCACTTTTTCATAAAAAACTGTCCCCGGTAATGGATATGAAACCGAAATGCCAATATCATCCGGAACAAGGTCAAGCAGCATTTTAATAGTAAGGCTGATATCATCCAGGGTTTCTCCGGGGTAACCAAATTGCAGGAAGAATGCGGGCTTTATATGGTGTTTTTTTAGGAGCCTCGTTGCTTCGTATATCTGTGGAACCATTGTTCCTTTATCCATTGCGTCCAATATTTTTTGTGAGCCAGACTCAGCACCCATCCAAACGCTGTCGCAACCGGCTTTTGCCAAATCCGCTACAAAATCTTCCTGCAATAATAAATCAGCACGGCATTGTATTTTGAAAGGTATTTTTAATCCTTTTTCTTCAGCGATAGCTGCAAATTTCTTTACCCATCCGGGCTTCAGGCCAAAAATATCATCGCAAAACCAAATATGGTCGGGTGCATAATGTTGTTTCAAATAAATCAATTCCTCAACCACCTTTTCCGGAGACCTTGAATTATAGCGGTTGCCATATATGGGTTTAGCGCACCAGTTACACTTGAATGGGCAGCCTCTGGTCGTTGCAACATTAATAGAAAAATAACCCCATCTGTTCATCCATGCATCGCGGTATGGCTTAATATCTATCAAATCCCAGGCTGGCATGGGCAAAGTGTCTAAATTTTTCAAGACTTCCCGTTTGGCAGTTTTGATTATTTGTCCAGCATTCTTATAGGCAAGACCCGGGATTGATTCAATTGTTTTTTCATTATCATTAAAATAATTGATAAGCTCAAGAAGGGTGTTTTCGCCTTCTCCGATGATGATGTAATCTGCCCCGTGTTCCAAATATTCTTTGGTATGGTCGGTAGAATCAGAACTTGAAAATATCACTTTGCAACCTTTTGCTTTTGCAATCCCAGCCATGCGGAAAGCAGCATTCCGCATATTAGTAAGGCACATTTTTGTTAGGTAGTTAAAGCCGTCATCGTAAATGACAAGATATTCAGGTTTCTCTTTTTCAATAACAGCAGCAATTTCCTCAGCCGATTCTGAAAACATAGAATCGTGAAGTGAAACCCTGTACCCGGCTTCTCTGAGCACAGCGCCTGCAAATATCGTTCCTAATGGTGGGTAAGGTTGTTGTTGTTTCCACTGCTTTGGGTCGAAACGCAAGAAGTAAGAATGTGTTAATAATATCTTCCGCATTTTAACTTAGAGTGATTTGATTCTTCTGTTCGAAAGCTTTAACTTTCTCATTAAAGGCTGTAACTACTTTCATCTGAAACCCGCGAGGGTGATGCTTTGAAACATTTTTTCGTGATCTCAGATTCAATTCAAATTCTTCCTCTGAAAAATTTCCAAATTTCTTTTTCCATTGGTTTATGGTAATTCTAAAACATCGGTTATCGAGCCTCTCGCCTAATTTTCCTGAAAAAAGCTTCTCCATTATTTTTTTTATCCATGCTTCATTGGCAGGAATACTTTCACCTGAAACACTTTCCAGCAAAGTATTCGGGAAAAAATCTTTTGTCCATGAATTGGCTTGCATCAGCTTCCTATTTAATGCTGTGTTGCAGGTTGTGATTAGTGTTGTTAATTCGATGGCAGTAAATAAGTTTTTATCTTCAATTTCTAAATTTTGGGTGTCGATAAAATAATTCACACAAAAATATTTATGGGAATTTAACAGAAATATCCGTTTAAATAATACAAGCATCATTCTGCAAAGCCATAACCTATTTGGTTCAGTAATTATAAAGTAATCTGCATCACTTTCATCATCAGCATACCCTTTGGATAAAGAGCCCGAGAGGTAAACACCTCTTACATAAGGGAAATAGGAAATAAGTTTTGAATATCGTTTTGTTATTTTAAGCATTTGTTCTGCCTTTTTGGCCCCTTTCAGTCGTCTCTCAACAATGGCATCTATTTCTTTATCTGTTGTGGAATAATAACCGGACTTATGTTTAACATGTCCTAATTTTTCAAGCGATTCCAGCCCATTTTCTACCTCTTCAATAGTTGTAAGCGTTCCGCAAAACCGCTTTACTTCTTTCGGGGTGAGGGGGTAATCAAAAAGATCGAAGTAGAGCAATGCCTTTAGCAGTTCATGGGGAACGTGGCTTTTCCGTGATTCCCTCGATTGGTTGCTATAGTTTTTATTTTGACCGTACATTACTCTTTTTATTGGTTCACTTTTATGCTTTTCAAAAATATTAAATCGGCCTTATTTCGTATATGTAATTTATCTCCCAGTACTTTGTTTTTTGATAAACAACCTGCATGTCTTTATGGTTTGATTTGGCAATAGAGGCAATACCATCAAGGTCGCAATCATCTGACAATATCATCCAGATTTTCGTTTTTTCATTTGAGTAATTCCTAATCTGGGTGAAGAATTTTGTAAAATATTCCATGTTTTGACCACAATACCAGGCGTGGTCTGCCTCTGATATTGGATTCTTTTTATAGTATGGCGGTGCAACCACGATAACATCAAAAATTTGTGGTGTGATTTTATCAAACATATTGGATTGACACAACTCCAAATCAACATTATTAAGGATGGCATTATGCTCCGAATTAATAACAGCAGTTTCGCTTATGTCGCATGCTTTTACCTTTGCGCCTTTTTTTGCAGCATATATTGAAAGAAGACCACTACCTACGCCAATCTCAAGAAAATTGCGGTTTTTCAGTTCTTGGTTTTTTAAAAACGCAAGAAAGAGTTTAGTACTGAAAAAGAACCTCGGATGAAAAACGCCTTTTGAAATAATTAGATTAATTCCTTCGTAATTGTATTTTGTTGGTTTCGACAGATAGCGCTTCAGTAGCGGTTTGTAAGTCACTCCCACCAATGGCCTTATCGACTTGAAAAATGCGCGTTTAAAATCCATATATTTCAGGTTGACGGTAACGGAGCCAATATTTTTGCAATGCTTTTATGGCATACGGATAGTGATAGAACCCCGACTTATACCTCCAGGCAGAAATGGAACGCATAAATTTCCGCTGAAAAGGGGTAAGCTTAATATCTGAAACAGTAGGATAGTAGCCGTTAAGCACTGTTTCAAAGTTTTTAATTTTGTTTACCATTGCAGGTGTAAGCCATGGTGTAAGCGGGTTTTTATGGAGATCAAATTTTTCCCATTCAGGGTTTAGCCAGTCCTCCAGTTTTTCTGGGAAGCGAAAACCGGTATTGAGTACATCATTGAAAAGTTCTGAACCCTCTGTTGGAACAGGGCTATATATATATATAATAACCTCCGTATCTGGATTTGCTTCTTTTACTTCATACATAAAAGCAATGTCTTTATCAATGTTTTCCATTGCCTTTTCAGGGGTTTCAGCAGGTGTACCCAATACAAAAGAATATTCAGGAACAATGTCAAATTGACCTAAGCGCTTTGCAAAATTCTTAATTTGGGCTCCGGACTGTGTACCTCCTTTGTTCATTTTCTTAAGCACTTCATCATTCCCGGTTTCCGCGCCGAAGAAAATCATTTTGCAGCCTGCTTCCCTCATCAATGCCAGGGTTGAATCTTTGTATTTATCTATGGTGTCAATCCTTCCTTCTCCCCACCAACCTATATTTTCATCTTTAATTAGTTTGCAAAAGTCAATAACTCTTTTTTCAGAAACAAAAAAATTGTTATCATGGAATTCAATTGCAGTGCCCCCGTAATTTTCCTTTAAATACTTTATGTCTTTATAAATATTTTCAGCAGATTTGGCCTTCCAACGTGCATTGTATATTGGCACAACAGCACAGAATGAGCAGGTAAAGGGGCATCCAAAACTGGAATGGTAGGCAATCGTTTTTGCGCCCAGATAAGTCTTCCCAAGGTATTTATAGAGCGGATAAAAGAGATTTAACTTGTCGTACGGTAGGGGAGGTAAAGTATCCTGGTCATAGAGTTCGTCCTTTTTTGTTTTTATTATTTCATCACCCTCCTTAAAGATAAGGTTGTTGATTAAATGCAATGAAGTTTTATTTTCGAAAGCCTCAATTAATGCTGGGAATGTTTTATCTCCCGGCCCATAAACAACTGCATCTACATAGCTTGAATTGATAACCGTTTTAGCCTGATTGGATGAAAAATATCCACCCCATATTATCTTAACTTCAGGAAAAGCTTCCCTGATTTTTTTTGTAAATGGTATAGCCTGTTTAAGTTGTGGCCCCGGCATTACGGTACATCCAAAAAGGCTGATATCTCCTTTGGATAAATAGGAATTAATTTTACTTAATGGGTCGCTTTCAAGGTTTCCATCTACAATAACATATTCGTACTTGCCTTCAATACTTGCTGCAATATTGAGAATAGAGTTAGGGATGCGGGGTTTTGTATCCGCACTGCGAGGGTTAAATAAAAGTACCTTATTGTTCATTTGGCCTCAAAGCTACATTAACTATTTAGATGAAGTATTGACTGAATTGGTTGGGTTATGGCTTTCCAACGAATAAATCACGTAATTTTCGCCTGTAATGATTCCGTTATTTATTATTGCCTTTTTATACATATAATACATAGTAGTGTCAAATCCAAACTCCAGGCTGTGTTGCAAAGATTCAATACTGTCATAAGCTAACGAGATCACAATTGCATTAAAGTGTGAAGTATCACTATTTAAAGTTGTAATTATTCTTTTGCCCAATTCTTTGTTTGAAAGCACAGGGTGGGCATTCCATTGATAAAACGTACCATAACTGTTGAGTTCAGGATAATAAACTTCTCTCTTAAGATAAGCGGATACTGCTGGCCCAGAATTAGCCGGGACAACCATCACCGTAGTATTTGGCGGAAACCACTTATAGATAATCTCCGCTACATTAGCACCTTCGGAAAAAGGAATTTTCAATGCCATGTAATAAGTACAAACTCCCACCAATAATTGAGTTCCAATGATACTCCATAAAAAAGGCTTCGCAACAATTTTATTGACTTTCAATAATAGTGCAGACCAAGGCTGAATAAATTTAGGAGTGGACTTAAACCGCTCATCTGTAGCGAGCCAAAGAGCAACAAGTAAAATCATAAAACTGTAGCCCATGTAACGGGTTCCAGTGAAAAGTTTTAACATGAATAATGATATGACAATCGAAAAGTTTGAAATGTAGAAAAATAGTAAGAGTAAATATTTTTCATAAAAGATTGTAATCGGAGCAAGCAGAATTATCGCAGTCAATATAATTGAAAGGGGTTTGAGATATGAAACAATAAAATTGGTATTCCAGAAATGATATGTAAAAAAATCGGGAAAAGGGTATAACCCTTTTACAAAGTAAGAAGAGGCTTTAGATATGCGATCGGCAGAAAAATAAGACTCATTAAGTGATTGAAGGATGAATGTGTCATGTGCCGGGATGATTGAAATAATGGAAACAATCAGTCCAACCAGGAAAAGGCAACTCAATAATAATATGGTCTTGGGTTTTGTTTCCTTTTCTTTTCGAATGAAGTAAAGTGTAATAAAAAAAAGTGGAATTGAAACCAATAATGAAAACAGGTGGGTGTTTGCCAACAGAATTAAAATGAAAGTAATTGCAGCATAGTTTCTTTTTGGGTGTGTAAGTAAAATACAGAAAGCCACAAGCAGCAGCCAAGTTAACTCATAGGTTCTGCTAATAATGTTGTATTCAAAAAAGAAAAAGTAACTGAATAAAATGCAGATTTTTTGCAGTACGGTAAATGGAGAATACTTTAAAAATAAAAATGCCGCCAAAAAAGAAAGCAGGATATTCAGCAATTGTATAAAAAATGGATGGGCTGTAAATCTTGTCAGGATATAGAGTAAAACATCCCATAACATGGGGTTTCCGCCATAGCGGTTTAAATGAAACAATTCAGATAATGAATGACTATTTTTGGCAATCAACCAGCAGTTAACCTCATCAAGCCACATGGAATGATGTTGTATTCCAAGCATACTCAATATTCCAAATAGTGCAAGGAGTAAATAGTTTAAGGATGGTGGGTATTTGTGCAAATCAGCGTCTTTTTGTATGGTAAAAATACGCGGTTATTCTAAAAGGGAGAAAAATCAATCAGAATAAATTTTAAAGGGACCTGAATCAGTCAGGATTAACCTATTTTTTGAAGTCGTACGGTTTCATTTTCGAAGTCAGAGAAACTGCTACCTGTTCTGCAATATTGCTTCCTAACATACTGGGGATTTTAATATTGTAATCTGCCATTTTAATAATAAAATCAGCCTTTACATAAATAATACCCTTTTTAATACTGATAGTGCCGGGAATTGTGATTGCTTTTGTAACTCCATGCATCACCATATTTCCGGTAACTGTTACTGCATTATCGCCATCTTTTTCGTAATCTACTTTTTCATTCACTTTACCTTTAAAAACAGTGTAGGGATATTTGTCCGATTCCATGTAATCCTCATTAAAATGTTCCTGCATCAATTTCTTTTTGAAAATAAAATCCTGGTTTGATATGCTTACTTGTATATCGCCTGTGGCTGTACTTAAGAGTGGTTTTGATATGCTGTTAGTCGCCGCAATATTTTCAATGGTGGCTTCAGAAAAGAAACTAACCTTGCAGGAGTCTGCTATAAAAATTTGGGCATGGCTTTTTACTGACAATAGCAAAAGAACAACTGGTATTAACGCAAATTTTTTCATGGCCTGTGTTTTTCACTTATAAATTAATTCTCCTCCAATTCTTCACTCTCAATAAGGTTGTGCCTGTAAAGCATTTTTACAAAGTCTTTAAAATCTTTTTCAAAAGCAATATCATCTGTTCCAAAAGTTTTTGTTATAGTTGATTTTATGATACTGTTATCCATGCCCTGTTGAAGCATCTTTAAAATTTCAATACCAATTGGGTTTGTTGAAAAGGAATCGCCAGTATTGGGATTAATAACTAAACCAAAATTACTGAATGCAAGATTTTTTTTAAGTTTCATAACCACCAATTTTAAATAAATACAAATGCCT
This sequence comes from uncultured Bacteroidota bacterium, assembly GCA_903901055.1. GTDB lineage: Bacteria > Bacteroidota > Bacteroidia > JABEUT01 > JABEUT01 > JABEUT01. The sequence continues at coordinate 24,270 of CAIUPO010000003.1, read as the reverse complement.
TACATCTATGAGATGCAAGGCACTTAATAATGGTTGGGTAAAGAGAAGTGCTTATCTAAAAATGATACGTAATTCCCCCTGTTAACCCCAGCAGATAGGGATAAGAAATTACGGGAGTATTTTTATTTATTGCAGTTATGGAACCATGCACCACTGGCTCAGCATAAATTGATATATGTTTGAAAATAGAATAATCAAGCCCTGCACCAAAAGAATAAGAGTAATACATTTTCTGAAGTCCTTCCACACTTGTAACAGTTGATGCGCCTTGTGTTTGCCATGAATCCTGCCAACTCATTTGTGTTTTTGTACCAACAGTTATATTTACTCCAATTCCGCCTGCCGCATAAAGATTTAGCTTGGTTATTTTCAGTAAGAAATATTTCAATTGAACAGGAATCGAAAGATAGCTTCTGGAGGATGTTGCATTCATTTTTATGCTGTCGCCAATCCATGTGGTGCCGTAATAAGGGCAATCAATTACACCGGAACTGCTGACAATAGAATACCCCACTTGCCCGTCTGATTGCGTTTTGGCATATAATGTTGAAGGGGCAATTTGGAATGAATAAGATTGATAAGCAATTCCAACACCAATAGAAAAATGTTTTGAAAGTGCATATTCTGCTTTTATCCCTGCTGAGTAAGAGAATTTCTGTTTTTCCCCATTTTGAATTGTGTTTTCATATTGGCCTGCTGTAGCATCATTGCTTGTGAGTTTATATCCTGAATAGACTTGGGGTGTGAAATAAACCGATATGCTAAACTTTGAAGTTTTGCCTTCTTGCTTTAAGGAATCCATAAAATTATTATATCGTAAAGAGTCCATATTAATAATCGGTTTGTATACCATTGCCGGATTTAGTACCTCTCCTGGAGTTAGGCCCACGGAGACCGGCTTAGATGCCTTTGTGATTTTAAAAGTTTGAACAGATGAAGTATCTTTTATAGAATTCGTTGAGATTTTTTGAGTTTCAACTACTACCGAGGTGTTGTTTTGATTTTCTTGCTTTGATACTACGGTTTGCTTATTTGAGGTGTTTGCAACAAGAGGTACATTTTTCGGTTGTGCAGATTCAAGGTTACGGGCTGGCTTTTTAGTAACTGTACTCGCAATTTGAACGCTACTCTTTATGCTTTTGGTTTTATGATTCACAACCTTATTTGCTGTTATTGTAGTTTTAGAATGAACGGGTACAGATTTTTTAGTTTTTGAAACTGCAACACTATTAGTAGTTCCTTCTTTTTTTACAGTGTTTGTATTTTGCGTTGTTTGGGTGTTATTGGTTTTTGCAGGTGAATTAGTTTGCTGTTTTTTTAATTCTGCTACCTGTTGCTTTTCATTGTTAAGCCCGTTTTGCATCCTGAATGTTAAATAGCCAAGCAACAATAAGGCCAGACTAAGAACAAAGGCTATTGTTCTCCATCTCACGGCTTTTTTCTCACCCGACTTACTGCCATTCTTTATAATGTTTTCAGCCGATTTGCGCCAAAACTCTTCCGAAGGTTCAGTGTCTAAAGGCTCAATGCCTTTGCGGAAAATTTCGTCTATATTATTCTCCGTTTGCTTTTCGCTCATTGTAAATAGATTTTTGTTCAATCAGTAAAATCGCGTTTAACTTCTTTTTAAGTATCGTTCTTGCATCTGAAAGATTTGATTTAGATGTGCCTTCAACAATTCCCAGTTCAGCTGCTATTTCTTTATGGCTCATACCTTCAAAAACAAATAAGTTAAAAACCATTTTGTACATGGGTGGTAGTTCTTGCACCAATTTCAGTAATTCCTTCGAATCAATGTTGTTTAATACTTCCTCCTGGCTTATAAATTTGTCTTCTATATTATCAATATCCAAAACAGGATATATTTTATTGACCTTTCGTAAATGCTCCAGCGATTTGTTTACCATAATTCTTCGTATCCATCCTTCAAAAGAGCCTTGCAATTTGAATTGAGGCATTTTATCAAACACTATCATAAACCCTTCCTGTAACACATCTTCTGCTTCCTCCCGCTTATTGGCATACCGCATACAAACAGTCAGCATTTTTGCTGCATAACGTTTGTACAGCAATTGCTGGAACGATTGAATGCCGTCAAGGCATCCTTTTATTAGTTGTTCCTCCGATATATCCAAAAACAAGTAGCTTTATTGTTGAGTAGATGCATTATCTGTTAAAAGGTTGGGTAGCCCCGTAATTCAATTACTTATTCAAATATCGTTATTATCATGCAAAGAACCAGAAGGGGTTATTCAAAAGAGCGCCTGTTTAATCTCGACCTCCCGGGAAAATCAAGCGTACTATGAATAACCCTCCGCCCGGTTTATTATCCCCTGTTTTATTGGTTTCATAAGGCAAGATGCAACAGAAAGAAAAAGGTTGGGTAAACAGAATTATTTGTGAATCGGGGTAAAGTGATACATTTGCCTTTTTATTAAAATTATGAGTTTATTAGTAGTCGGTACAGTAGCATTTGATAGCATTCACACCCCATTCGGAAAAGTTGAAAAAACCGTTGGTGGTGCTGCGACCTATATAGCGCTAAGCGCTTCATTCTTTACAAAAGATTCGGGCATTGTTTCTGTGGTGGGCGAGGATTTCCCCCATAAAACGCTCCATGAACTAAAAAAGAAGAACATCAATATTGATGGTCTTCAGATAATTAAAGGTGGTAAATCATTTTACTGGTCGGGTAAGTATCATGAAGATCTGAACAACCGCGATACATTGGTTACAGAACTAAATGTACTGGCTGATTTTAATCCCGTTGTTCCTGAACAATACAAAGACGCCGATTTTTTAATGCTTGGCAATCTTACCCCTGCAGTTCAGCAAAGTGTAATCAATCAAATGAGCAGAAGGCCTAAATTGATTGTACTTGATACTATGAACTTTTGGATGGAAAGTATGCCTGATGAATTGGCTAAAACTATTTCTATGGTAGATGTGCTTACAATAAATGATTCTGAAGCAAGGCAGTTGTCAGGGCAATATTCATTATTGAAAGCAGCAAGGCATATTTTAAAAATGGGTCCTAAATACCTTATCATAAAGAAAGGAGAGCATGGAGCTTTGCTATTTGATAGTAAACAAGTATTTTTTGCACCTGCTATCCCTTTAGAAGAAGTATTTGACCCAACAGGTGCGGGCGACAGCTTTGCAGGTGGGTTTATAGGTTATCTTGACAAAACAAAAGACATCTCTTTCGATAATATGAAACGTGCTGTAATATTTGGTTCTGCTGCCGCTTCATTTTGTGTTGAAAAATTTGGTATCGATAGGCTTCTGGAAGTATCAGAAGAAGATATGCGCGACCGGATAAAAGAATTTATCAATCTGGTTCAGTTCGATATTCAACTGGCGTAATATGCCTTTACCCATTCCTTTTGGAGGTGATGGTAGGGTGAGGTCTATTTAGTAAAATTGGTATAAATTTCTTCATGTTGCCAATTAAAAAAATATTCTTATACTTGTAGTAGGTTTAATAATTTAATAACGCCTAAAAATGTTAATTATGAAAACAAAAACTACTTATGTCATTTCCATTATTTTGTTTATTGTATTCTATAATTTACAAGGTGTATTTGCCCAGCAACATAAACTTACAACCTCACAAAGTGATCAGGTTGCAACACCGGATGTTTGCGGGATGACAAATTCTATTGATGTTTTAGCAGGATTAAAGAATATTAACATTTCCACGACTTTTGGTAATTCTTTTGTGGCAACCTGGCAAGACGCATCTGGACCTCACGAGAGAACTACACAGTTTGCTGGAACGCATGGCAACATTCGTGGCATTAGTCAAAAACCAGGTATTGGAAACGAAGATAAATTTTACGTATTACTAAATGACGGTGCTGTTTACTTATTTAAAATGAATACGGCTTTAGATGCTGTAATATATAAATATCGCAAGGATTCCATTATATCAGGTTCACCTAATTTTCAAAAAATAATTGGGGATGCTTTATATATTATTAATTCCGGGCAATGTAATATTTCTCGCGACAGTGGGCTTCATTGGATTACTGATACCTTAGGTACAATAGGACAAAAACTGAATGATTTTACTCAGGATTCAGCTCAAAATGTGTATGCTGTTGAACTCTATGGAAATTATTTATACTATCAGCCAGCGGATACAAGTGTATGGCATACGGTAGGAACTTACCCCGGGGGCACTTCACCTAATAAAATCTTCATCGACAGGAAGGATAGATTTTTTGTAGGCACCAATAATAATGGGGTTTACTATAGTTATGATCAGGGGAAAACCTGGGCCCAGAGTACAAGTGGTCTTACATCTGTTTATTGTGGCAAAATGTGTGATGATGTATTTGGAAATATATACATGATAAATAATGGAGGTAATAAAATTTATCGTTCCATTGATGGCGGTGCAAATTGGACCGAGCCATCAGGGGATACTGCTATTACTAATAAAGAAGCAGGTTCAGCCCTTCCTCCATCGATTATTAATGATATTGTTGGAGATACTGCATTAAGAGTTGCTACTGCTTATAATGAGTTTTTAAGTATTGATAGCGGTAAAACATGGATGCAAGATACCAAGGGTTATTTGGAAGCCAGTATAAATGGTTTTTGGGAATTCTCCAACGGAAGAATGGTTCAAACAAGCAGTAATGGTGTTTTCTGGCTAAATAAGGGTGATAGTGTTTGGCATAAACCACTCCCAACTACAGGCTATGGAAATGCCGGGATTATTTATACAGATACCATTGGAAATACCTATGTAAACCAAATTACTGCCTTTGCGGATGCTCCTGATATGAAGAGTTCGGATAATGGAAATACATGGCAAGCGGATACTCTTGGAAATTATCATATTACAATAGCCCCAAAATGGTGGGTAGATCAATATGGCAACGAACATAATGCCAATAGCGATTATTCAGTTGGGGTATATGTTTATTCAAAAACTCCAAGTAATCCTTATGTACTCGACACACTAGGAATTGGAATAATTTCCGGTACTTACGAATATGTTAGTTCATGGGGTTCTGATAGAGCGGGGTATTTATATATGAGCGGATATTTTAAGAATACTCCCAATATATTGCGCCGCCCAATCCTTGGTGGCAAATGGGTATCTGATACGGCGGGCGCACTAGGGCAACATTTCCTTGCTATGGCTTGCGATTATACCCACCATATGGTAGGCAGCCCAATTTGGCAAAACACGGGTTTGTATTATCGCAATGCGGGTATATGGACAACCATTCCATACCCTTCAGCAATTTCAGCATTCGATAATGTATCAGCCATTGCTTGTGATACTACCGGAGGTATATTGGCTGCATTTAACGGATACGATTTTGTTAATAATGTAGATGTTGGAAATGGTGTTTACTGCACACATGATTACGGTATTTCATGGAATTATGTGGGGCTTGATAGTATCATAGTGAATCAACTAGTGAACTGCGGTGGTGATACAACATATGCACTAACGCAGGGCGCCGGAGTTTACAAGCTTGTTTGCAGTGGGGTAATAAATACAACCGTGCAAAAAGACAAGACAACTGCTAATCTGCAAAATTCAGTAGCACTTTACCCAAATCCAACTAATGGAAACTTCACACTCGAATATAAGTTGAAAGTTGAAAGTGGAGAGTTGAGGATTTATGACATCACAGGTAAACAGGTTTATACTTCCAGAATTATAAGTCAAGAAGGAAAGCAAACGATAAATGCAAGCCAATTAAATAATGGAATTTATTTCTGGCAGGTTTTTGCAGGAGATAAGTTGATTGAGAAAGGGAAAATTGCTGTGGTGAAATAATTTTATTATTTTTGATTCAGCATAATAGCTGATTTAAATTTTTAATAACATAAGCCTATGAAAACAACGATTACAAAAACAATCGGAATAATTGCCTCTTTCGTTTTATTTGCAATTAATTCCTATTCGCAAAACTTTGCAAGGGAAGATGCCCCTGATATTCATCCGGCAACCAATGAAATTTCCATGTCAACAAATTGTGGTTATGCCACAGTAATGGTGCAAGGTAATAATGCCATTGCGGCAACAAATTCAGGTGGCGCAGCAACATTAAACGGAGGTTTGGCAAATAAATTTTCATTTTTGACCCCAAAACTAAATCGTCGCGACGAGTTTTGGGTGCTCGGAGACGGGAAACTTTTTTTAGGAAAGGTTTCCTGCAATCCTAAGCTTGTAATTACACTGGAAAAATCAAACGCGCTTTTTTCCTTTGGGTCGAATGGTTACCTTGAGGTGGAAGGCGATGCCCTTTACGTGAATGATTTAGGCATTATAGGTGTTTCCCGCGATACTGGTGTAACTTGGACTATTGACACATTGGGTATGGGATATGCCGGATGGTTTAAGTTGGATACGGCTCAAAATGTTTGGGCTTTGGGCGAGTACAATGGCTTTTTATATTACCAAAATAAAGATACAAGTAAATGGCACAGGGTGATAACATTCCCGGTCGGAGTTTTCCCGCAAAAAATATACATCGACAGGATAAACCGTTTTTTTGTAAGCACTAACAACAATGGTGTTTATTACAGTTACGACCAGGGTAAAACATGGACTCAAGGCATTACAGGGCTTACCTCGGTTAATTGCGGCTTAATGTGCGACGATTATCAGGGAAATATTTACATGATTAATACCGCCGGTTCAAAAATTTACCGCTCTGTAAACGGGGGGGCAGCCTGGATTGAACCACCCGGAGATACTGCCGTTTCAAATCATCTGGCGGCAACTTCTTCACCTCCTTCTCTTTTTAATTCTATTGCCGGGGACAGTATACTTTCCACTTCCACACAATTTGGATATTATTACAGTAAAGACAGCGGCAAAACCTGGATACAAGACGACACCGGTTTGCACGAAGGATTTATAAACGGATTTTGGAGATGTAAAACGGGAAGATTGATAGAAACAAGCAGTAACGGAGTGTTTTGGCAGGATAAAGGAAACACCGTTTGGAATCATCCGTTGCCAACCGACGGATATGGTGCAGCCGGAATGCTGTATGCCGATACGATAGGGAAGTTGTATGTAAACGGATTAACAGCAAACAGTGCCGCTCCTTATGTTATGAGTAATGATAATGGGACTACTTGGCAACCCGACACGCTTGGAAATTATCTTGTAAAAGCCTTGCCTACGTGGTGGGTCGACCAATATGGCAACGAACATAATGTAAATAATGCCTATTCGCTCGGAGTACGCGTATATTCCAAAACACCAAGCAACCCCTATGTATTAGACACAGTGGGTATTGGAATTTTTGCCGGATTCAATTACCCGCAAGTGCTTGCCTGGGGTTCCGACGGAGCAGGATATTTGTATATGAGTGGTTCGTTATATGATTATGCCAATGTTTACCGCAGGCCAATACTTGGCGGTAAATGGGTAGCAGATACGGCGGGTACAAGTAAAACGTATTTTAACCTTTTTACACACGATGCGAGTAAAACCATGATAGCATCGCCCGGATTTCACGCATCGGGATTGTATTATAGAAATGCCGGGATATGGACTTCCATTCCTTATCCAACAGCAGTTCCTTTCTACGGAAATGTATCAGCAATTGCCTGCGACAGTTCAGGAGGCCTTATGGCTGCATTCTATCATTATGATTTTACAACCAACGGTAATTTGGGCGATGGAGTATATTGCACCAACGACTATGGCCTTACATGGACTTATGATGGGTTGGACAGCGGTTATGTAAATCAATTAGTGAATTGTGGCGGCGATACAACCTACGCTGTTACACAAGGCGCGGGGGTTTATAAAGTAGTTTGCAGCGGAGCAATATTCACCTCTACGCAACAAAATAATTCAGTTAGTGTTCACCATTCTGTTTCGGTTTATCCGAATCCCAATAACGGAAACTTTACGTTAGAAATGAAGAATGAAGAATTAAAAATGAATAATGGAAATTGCAGTTTGCATTTATTTGATGTAACAGGAAGAGTTGTTCTATCATTCAAAATTCAAAATTCAACATCCAACATTCAAGCTGAAGGCTTGGGTAACGGAATTTATTTCTGGCAGGTCTTCTCCGGCGATAAACTGATTGATAAAGGCAAGATTGCGGTGGTGAAATAAATCACAATAATTATGAATTATAAGTTATAATCATTAATACTTGAAAGTAAATTGGCAATAACTCATAACTTATAACTCATATCTAAGTTTATTCCATCTCAATCATTGGCTGATTCTTTTCAACCTTTGCACCTTTTGTAATGTGTACTTTTTTTACCTTGCCTTCACCCTGGGCTTTAATCAGGTTTTCCATTTTCATAGCTTCCAGCACAAGCAATCCATCCCCTTTTTTTACTGTATCACCTTCTTTCACAATAACCTGTAAAACCAAGCCCGGCATAGGTGCTTTAATGCTTTGTACTTTGTTCGATTTACTTCCAATACCTAGTTGTTCTAAAAGCAGGTCGGTATCATCCTTCAGTTTTATTTCGTAACGGTTGTTGTTTAATTTAATAACTGCAACTTTATCATTCTCATTATAGCTGATAAGTTCAGCTTGGTAAGAGTGGCTGTTATACAAGAAGCATAACATTCCGTTGCGGTTCATATAAGCATCTAACACCACAGGTTTACCATTTACTTCAAAGCTAAAAGGCTCGCTAGGGTGTTCTTTAATTAAAAACTCTTTATTGTTGACTGTTGCTTTCATGTGGTTAAAAATAGTTTCCCGCAGATTTCGCAAATATGCGCAGAAATAGATTTGCGGAAATCAGCGAAATCCGCGGGAGATTCCCGGCAAAAGTAAATAATTCAGGAAGCAATCGGAATTTTTGGCATCTTTGGAGTTTAAAAAAAGTTCCGAATATGAAAATCCGTACACTTAGTTATTGCGCACTATTGGCAATGGTTATAACCATTGGCGGTTCTTGTGGCTCGTCAAAAAAAACCACCACCGTGGTTGATAAATCAAATTCCGATTCTGCAAGAATGGCATCGTTATTGGCCATGAATAAGGCAGATGCGGAAGAAAATGCAAAAACCGTAACCCCTTCACCTGCACCTCCGGACACGACTCCGAAAATAGCTTTTGAAAACTACAGGGCAACAGCCACTATGGTTACCCAGTTGGTTCATACTGAACTGCATGTAAGTTTTGATTGGGACAAGAAATACATGTATGGCAAAGCAACAATTCAACTGAAGCCCTATTTTTATTCTACCGATTCACTTACGCTGGATGCTAAAGGGATGGATATAAAAGAGGTTAGCCTTTTAAAAGGAAAAGATAAAAAGCCTCTGAAATATTCTTATGATAACAAGCAACTTCACATTGCCTTGGATAAAACATACAAAGGTCAGGAGGAATACAAAATTTTTATTGACTATACATCAAAACCAAACGAATTAACAGAAGAGCAGGGGGGAAGCGCTGCCATTACCTCACATAAAGGGTTGTTTTTTATTAACCCTGACGGTAAAGAAAAAAATAAGCCCCGCCAGATCTGGACGCAAGGTGAAACCGAAGATAACTCTTGTTGGTTTCCTACTATCGACAAGCCAAACCAACGACAAACTGAAGAAATTTACATCACCACCGAAAAGGAAAACATAACCTTATCGAATGGAAAAATGGACAAGCCGGTGCAGAATAAAGATGGCAGCCATACCGACCATTGGAAAATGGATAAGCCGATTCCACCTTATCTTGTAATGATGGCCATAGGCCCATTCGTTAAGGTTCATGATACATGGAAGAAAATGGATGTTGATTATTATATCGATGCCAAATATGCTCCTTATGCAAAGGATATTTTCGGCAAAACCCCGCAGATGATTGAGTTCTTTTCAAATGTGCTGAAGTTCCCGTATCCCTGGTATAAATACGACCAGGTAATCGTGCATGATTATGTTTCGGGTGCTATGGAAAACACAACTGCAACCCTGCACGGAGATTTCCTGAACAAAACAAGAAGGGAATTGATTGACGATCCGCTAACAACCAGTGAAGACATTATATCACATGAGCTTTTCCACCATTGGTTTGGTGATTTGGTTACCTGCGAATCATGGTCTAACCTTACCCTGAATGAATCGTTTGCGGATTATTCCGAGTATTTGTGGAGGCAACATGCTTATGGTCAGGATTGCGCCGACCAGTATATGCGCAGCAGTGTGAATGATTATATAAATTCCAATGCGAACCACAATCTTGTAAATTTCTATTACAACGATAAAGAAGATGTTTTCGATGCTGTTTCATATAACAAAGGCGGAGGCATTTTGCACATGCTCAGAAGCATTGTTGGTGACTCAGCATTCTTCGGCGCTCTGCATGATTACCTAACAGTAAATCAATTTACTGCGGCTGAAGTTCCTCAATTGAGACTAGCATTCGAGAAAAAAACCGGCCGCGATTTAAACTGGTTCTTTAATGAATGGTATTACAATAAGGGATATCCGGTTCTGAACATCAATCACTCCTACGATGCAGATGCCCACAAAGAAATAGTAACTATAGAACAGACCCAGGACTTGGCTAACAACCCTGTATTTTATATGCCTATCCAGATTGATATTTACAACTTAGGCAGTAAAGAAAGCCACCAGGTAATTATGGATAAAACCAAAAACAAATATGTTTTTGATGTGAATACCCAACCCGATTTAGTGGTTGTTGACGGAAAGAAAATGATGGCCGTTTGTGTTAAAAATGAACCTATGTCGGTTTCCGAAAGGGTTTACCAATACACTCATTTGCCATTGTATTTAGACCGTTACGAAGCCCTTATTGATCTTTCAAGTCATTTAGATGATGCATCGGCAAAAGCTGTTATGGTTAAAGCCATGCACGACCGTTTCTGGATGTTCAGGAGATTGGCCGTTCAAAAACTGCAAAGCGACAGTACTTATGAAATCAAGAATACCCTAATTGATTTGGCGAAGAGCGATAGTTCATCCAATGTTCGTGCAGAAGCAATCAATGCTTTATCCTTGCGTTATAAAGACGGAAAATTACTTTCCATATACAGAAATGCAATTAACGATAGTTCTTACAAGGTTGAATCGAATGCTTTAACGGCAATTGCTAAAACCAATAAGCAGGAAGCAATGAGCTATGCAAGGAAAATTGAAAACACCGATGATAAGGAACTATTACAGGGCATAGCCGGATTGTACGTTGAATATGGTAATGATTCATGCAACAATTTCTTTGTTAAGTACCAGGATAAGGTTAGCGGATTTGAACAGATACCGTATGTTGCTTATTATGGAAAATTCTTGCTTCAATCAGGCGATTCATGTGTAAAACGGGCTATCCCGATTTTTGAGAACCTGATGAAAAACGGGGATAACAGGTATGTTAAGTATTATGCGAAAAGCGGACTTAGTAACCTGCTAAATGCTTATCAGGATAGGAAGAGTGCTTTAAACGACCAGCTTAAGGATGCAAAAGATGCGCAGAAGATTGAGCTGAATGCTAAACTGGTTTCCTGCAATGAAATTATTGATAAGCTTAACGCAATTCTTGGGCAATAGGTAAGATAAACTAAACTGAGGGTGCAAAGACTATTAACCTTTTAATCCTCTTACACTGGATAGGCTTCGCATGTTCGAGAACTCAACGTTTTCATCCTGCCGTTTTATGAGGATAAACAAAGCGCATAAAAAGAAGGGCAAGTAAGATATTTTAAATCGTACCAAAGCACCAAAGTTGGATGTTGTTATACCTACGCTGAAAGCGAAAAATATTGAAAACGATAAGGCGAAAAACAAAATTGGCTCACGGAATAATTTTCGGAAGAACGCTACAAGGTTCGATTGGAAAATAGAGCTGATAGTAAGCAAAAGAATAAGGGTGTTTTCCAAACCGGAAATTAGCATAACCACATTACCGCTCTCCCAGATAAAAGGCCTGTAAATGCCGGCCACAAATGCAGCCGGAAATTTTGTAATCAATCCCGTGGGAGATGCATCCGTCAGCCCTATATCAAAAGAGTGTCCGTGGTAATATTCCTTTTTCAGGTCATTCTGGGTTACAATGGCCGTATTGGCAATTTTTTCCAATGCAAACTTACCCATATAACTTCCGAAAAACGAAAGCAGGTAAAACCCGCCTCCAACGCTCACTACAAATATCATAGGAACGATAATAAGCCTTACTGCCGAATTCCGGATAGCCGCAATTCGGTTGGAAAATATCCATAATAACGAACCAGGAAGCAAAGCAAAAATTACATAAGGCTTAATAAAGAAAATAATAGCCAGGCTTATTAAAAGGGGAATGTAAAACCGACCCCGGTTCTTCTTCAACACATAAATCCGGTGAATACAATAGACAACCCACCCCGTACATGAAAATGTAACGGTATCTTTTAATATGCCCGAACCCCAGAAAATGACAGAAGGGAAAAAGAGGATAGCTAAGGCAAATAACTTTGACCTGTTTGGGTAGTGGTCTGAAAAAACTAGAAACAGCCTCCAAATGCCTGCATAAGCAAGCCAGTCTAATAGAACAGTTGTGAGCAAATAGCTGCTTGATGTGAAAATCAAAAGCGGATTAACCAACCGGATAACCATCTCGGTTTGCGAATCAAAATACATATACCGTAATGGATACCCCGTTTCCACTGAAAAAAGCGACCAGTGTTCGGGGCTGTTTGCACCAAACTCATTTAAAAGCCAGCTTGAAGGCGATGTTGCAAGCAGGTTTCGCATGGCCATGGATGATTCAAAATAGGCCGTTGTATCACCCCCATTATAAACATACAGGTAAATATATACAAAGAAAAAGCCGCCTGCTATTTTTGCAAAAAGCCCCCATATATAATACTTATATAACGGGTTCTTCTCAATGTTTCTGGCCTTTACCCTTCGGGCTATAACATAAATAAACAGAAGGTAAAAAGGCAATGCCAGCAATTCCCACGGGTGTATAGTAAGGTAACCAAAATAAACTGTTTCAACCACGCAGCGAAATGTATTTAACTTGTTTTTACAAAGTTACTAAAATACCGAAATAGGAAAGTAGACTAAGACTCGAGGTTACTAACAGGGGTTAAAGCTTGGCTGTAATTTCTTTACTGAGTGAATTGAAAATCTCATCAATCTCTCCAATCCCGTTCAGGGTAACCAGTACGCCGGTCTTTTTGTAGTATTCTTTAAGCGGAGAAGTTTCTTTGTTATAAACATCCATACGCTTCAAAAAAGTATTCCGGTCCTGGTCATCCACACGGCCCGATATTTTTCCCCTCAGCGATATTCTTTTATATAACTCTTCCTCATCCACCTCAAGGGCAAGTGTTATGGTAATTGGCATTTCATAATCCGAGAGCAATTTATCCAGTGCTTCAGCTTGTGGTAATGTTCTGGGGAAGCCGTCAAAAATAAATCCTTTGCCCGAAAGGTTCTTCTCAATTTTGGAGTCAATCATACCTATTACGATTTCATCACTCACCAGGATGCCTTTGTCCATTAGTTGTTTGGCGGAAATACCGAGCGGGGTTCCGGCAGCAACCTCAGCCCGAAGTAAATCTCCGGTCGAGATATGCATGAGGCCAAATTTTTCAGCGATTTTTATTGCCTGAGTTCCCTTCCCTGCACCGGGAGGGCCGAATAAAAGTAGGTTGAGCATAGTTACTGATAGGTGTATTGATGGAATTATTTTAAGTAGCAGGTGCAAAGTTAATATACTACCTGTTAAAAAGCAGAAACTTTATTCTTTTGTAATTACTGCAAAGGATTTTTTCAATGTTAAGAATCTCTTTTCGAAATATTCATAACTCAACCATGAAATAAACAAGGTAAGTATTAATCCGCAAGTTGCTGAAATGAAAAATGAAACACCCGAATCAATGCTTAAATGCATTAGTTTACATGCAATATGCATAAGCTCTAATGCAATTGGGTGTAGCAGGTATATTCCATAAGTGTACTTGCCCAATGTTCTTGCAAACCCGATATTTCCTAATTCGATTATGGATGGCTTTATAAGCATGCTTTGGGACGCTATAATAAATCCGAAGAGCAAAGCATAATAAAACCTGCTAAGGAATTCGACCGATTTCGAAGAAAAAATAATGTCGCCAAACATGAGGGAGCAAAGCAATAAAATAATTGATGCCAGAATAGCTAAAGGATGCATATTCTCAAAGAAAGCCTTCACCTTTTTACTTCGGATTATGAGATAAGCAAATAGCGCCCCCGTGCCAAGATCGACCATTACTGCAAGGGTATGAAAAAAAAGTACATAGGTGTCGTCAGCATTATAAAATCTAAAAATTAATGACCCAATAATAACAAGTAGAATAGATGGTAAAATAAATTTACGGGGTAAAAAGGCGAAGATCAATGGCCAGAAAATGTAAAACTGCTCTTCAATGGCAACCGACCAGGTTATGTTTTGCATTTCTATGTCACTGCCTCCTCTTAATTTTTCCAGGTGCATCACATCAAAATTGCCCATAAATGTTAGCTGATACCATGGGTTTCCGCCCGGGTTAATGGGAGATTTTAATAAATGGGAAAGTGCTGGAAAGATTCCGAATGCGATAAGTATAACAGCAAAATAAAGCGGCCATATCCTTAATATTCTCCTGATGTAAAAATTCTTCAGTGAGAAACTTCCTGTTAATTCAGTTTCTGTTAAAATAAGATAGGTTATAAGAAAGCCACTGAGTACAAAAAACATGGAAACACCGCATCCGCCGTTGCTTATTGCAAGTAAAAAACGTTCAAAAACTGTTCCTTTAATATTCAGGTATTTATACCCTCCTGACACACCATGCTGCATAAACACCATTAAGGCAGCAAAGAACCGTATTGAATCGAGGTTTTTGAAATAGATTTTATTAGGTGAAGGTAATTCTACTGCCATATATTGGGCTAAAATTAGAATTTTATTTCATTTCTAAATTAATGTAACTCGCTTTATTCGGGAAATTGCTAGGAAATTCAAAAAAAATTCTGATTTTTGTATCATACCTAATACCAGAATGCCTCTCATTAATTCCATAGTTTCCTGGCTCATGAAGAAGCGCATGCATCAGATTGAGCTGTTTATACAGTACCCTGAGGAGGTTCAGCATGAGTGGTTTGTCCGCTTACTGGATACCGCTAAAGATACAGAATGGGGTAAGAAATACGGGTATGATTCAATTCTTTCGGAGGCGGAATATAAAATGCGTGTCCCTATTCAAGAGTATGAAGATATAAAACCTTATGTAGACAGGCTTCGCAAAGGCGAAAGCAATATCTTATGGCCCGGCGAAATAAGGTGGTTCGCCAAATCATCGGGCACATCCGGTGGTAAAAGCAAATATATTCCGGTAAGCCAGGAGTCTATGAATGATTGCCATTTTAAGGGCGGAAAAGATATGTTAACGCTGTATTGCAACACCTATCCTCAAACGCATTTATTCGATGGAAAAACCTTATCACTGGCTGGAACACATAAGGAAGATGAATATAATATTTATGCCCGTAATGGAGACCTTTCTGCTATATTGTTAGAGAACCTGCCAACCTGGGCTGAGTTTTTCAGAGCTCCGGAAGCATCCATAGCCTTAATGAGCGAATGGGAAGAGAAAATGGATAAGATTGCCCAGGCTATAATGCGTGAAAATATAACCTGCGTAAGTGGTGTGCCTTCATGGATGATGGTGCTTTTAAGGCATACCTTAAAAGTAAGTGGCAAAAAGCGCATATCAGAAATATGGCCTGATTTGGAAATGTTTATTCATGGTGGTGTTAATTTCGACCCGTATGAGGAACAGTTTAAATCGCTGTTTAAGCCTTTGGATATTAATTATTGGGAGGTATACAATGCCTCAGAAGGTTTCTTCGGGATACAGGACAGTTTAAGCCGTAACGATCTTCTCCTGATGCTTGACTATGGCATCTTCTATGAATTTTTACCGGTTAAGAATCTGGCAGAACGTTCACCAACCTTATCCCTTTCTGAAGTAAAGGAAGGCGAAGATTATGCATTGATAATATCTACCAGCGGCGGTCTGTGGCGATATATGATTGGTGATACCATCCGTTTCACATCGCTTGATCCGCACCGCTTTATTATCACCGGAAGGATACGGAATTTCATAAACGCTTTCGGCGAAGAACTGATTATGGATAACGCCGAAAAAGCCCTGATGGTTGCCTGCGAACGAACTGAGGCAATTGTATCGGAATATACTGTTGCTCCGGTTTATATGAGCGACGATACCAAGGGTTCTCACGAATGGCTTATCGAGTTTGAGCGCCATCCATCCAATATGAGTTATTTTTCCGAAGTGCTCGATAATGCTCTTAAAGCGGTTAATTCCGATTATGAAGCAAAACGATATAAAGACATAACACTTACACTCCCGATAATTACCTCCTTACCCAAAGGAACATTTTATAGCTGGATGAAAATGCGCGGTAAACTGGGAGGGCAGAATAAAGTGCCAAGGCTTTATAATAGCCGCAAACATGCCGACGAAATTCTAAGTTTAATAAGTAAAGAGCATGTCAGCTAAAAGTGGTCAGCGGTTAGTTGTCAGTTATAAGTCAATATTGCGAACTCTATTCGCGTCGGTTATTTTAATTGTTCTTTCTTGCACTTTGTCCTCACTAACCACTTATCACTTACGACTTACATCTTCCTATAATCTTATAAGCAAAGTTCCCCTTGATGGCGGTTCTTTCACTACCGATAACCTGCAAAACGTTTATGTATATAAAGGAAATTCTATTAAAAAATACAGTTCATCAGGAAAGCAATTATGCACATACAGCGAAAAATCGTATGGTGCAATTACATCAATAGATGTGAACGACCCATTGAAAATGCTGGTGTTTTACAAAGATGTTCCGGAAATAGTTTTGCTGGATAATACACTTAGCCAGAATGGAAATGCATTTAACCCTTCAACGGTAGGATATTCACTGGCTACGCTTGCGTGCACCTCACATGACAATGGAATATGGATGTACGATGCCCAGAATTTCCAACTCATCCGCTTAGATGTAAACATGAATGTAGTGCAGCAAACTGGCAACATTGCACAAAGCATTGGCATATCATTGAACCCGCAGTACATTACAGAATACAACAACTTCATTTACCTCAACGATACGGTGCAAGGCTTAATTGTGTTTGATTCTTTCGGGGCGTACTACAAAACAATTCCTTTAAAAGACCTGAGGGATTTTCAAATCCGTGGCGACGATTTGTTTTATGTTACTAAAAACCGGATACATACTTTTCATTTGAAAACCATTATGGAAGATTTAACTGTGGCTCCTGATACACTTGCAACGCAGGTACGCATTGAAAAAAACATACTCTACGAAAAACTGAATGATACTATTAAAGTATTCCAGGTTACCCAATAATTTAGCACGTAAGGTTTTTAAAATTAATAATCAACATGTATACTGTTAAAACTCGATACTTATATTTTCTTGTGGTTTTAGTTTCACTCTTTCTTGTTTCCTGCGTAAATAATAAAGACATGTGGAATAAGGTAATCCCTAAAAACACTTTTGAAGGGCCTTTCCCAAAGAAGAATAAAGACCTTTCAGATATCTTGGGTAAGCGCATTGTTCTTACAATTGATAAAGACACCGTAAAGCTGAATATTGGTATGAAAGGCGGACTGAACCTTGTTACCATGGAGAACACGGGTGATACTTTATTCTGCGGAACAGTGAGTAAATTCAGGGGGCTCTATTATTTCAGCCAGAAATTAGCCGATACTGCCTATTGGATTTTTGCTGTGAAAAAAGAGGATAATAAACTTTGGGGTATAAATGGAATGCTTATTGAAGGGCAGAAAATAGATAGGGAGGTAAAATCAGGTAAGTACCCGGGGTTAGTGAAATACATTAACAAAGACTCCTCCATAATAAGGTTGCATGCGGATAAGAAATTAATAAAAAAACTGCTTGCATCGTATGTTGATAGCTTATCGCCTTATACAATACTTTCGATGGATAATTTTGCAGACACAAATTTTTCGATGAAGGACAGCGACAAATTTGTTTCCGCTATTGATACCGATGAGTTTGAATTAATATCAAAAGTATATCCAAACCCTGCGACTGATGAGGTGAATGTAGATTTGCAAAACAAAAGGAAAGTTATTTATAAGTTATCGGATATGCATGGGAAAGCAATACGTAACGGGGAGTTTACCGATATAAATAATAAAATTGATTTGGGTGATTTGCCTTCCGGTATATATATAATTACTGCATCAACTGTAGATAACAAGACTTCGGAATCTGTTAAGATATTGAAGCGGTAAAATGGAAAAAATCTATCTCTTTGGTGGCTTAGGAGTTGATAAACCTGTTTTCGAATATATCCATTTTAAAAATTTTGATAAGAAAGTAATAAACTGGATTGAACCTGAAAAGGATGAATCACTCGAAGGTTATTGCAAAAGATTACTCCCTCAAATAGAATCTGAAAACCCTGTGTTGGCAGGTGTTTCTTTCGGTGGAATTGTTGCCCAAAAAATTTCTGAACTGATAAAAGTGAAACAGGTATTTCTAATTTCTTCTGTACGCTCTTATCGAGAAATCCCCTGGTTTATAAGGATTGCAGGAACTCTCAGGTTGAATAAAATTGTTCCCCTTGGTGCACTAAGAAAAATGAATCGCTTGATAAGATGGTTCTTTATGACCAAAGACCCTAAATACAAACAGTTGATTCAAAACATCATTAAAGATACCAGCCCTACCTATATGAAATGGGCCGTGAATACACTGCTTGCCTGGAGAGGCGATTATAAAACTGAAAACATTATCCAGATTCACGGCGACATGGACAGGACATTTCCAATCCGGAATATTCGCAAACCTGATTACATAATTAATGGAGCGGGGCATTTTATGGTAGTTCAAAATGCAGAGGAGATAGGCGGGATTATCGATAGTCGGGCCTTTAAGGGCAAATAAGAATAAGGATAAATAATTTCATTGGGGTTGATCCAAAGGATATCTTAATGGTCGGGGTATACTTCATTGTAAAACATTTTATCCTCCATGTCCAAGTATCGAAAGATAAAAGAATAGACTGCAACCCACATTTTTTCTTGTTTGCGTTGATTACCTGCGCCGTTGTGCCCGGCTTTTTCCTGGTAATATAAAACATGAGGGTTTTTCCCCATTGCATTAGCCTGTAATGTTGCCAAAAACTTAAACGAATGGAAGGGGTTAACCCGGTCGTCATTATCGCCGGCTACCAATAATGTAGGAGGATATTCTAGGTATTGTTTTACATTTTGCAAAGGTGAATAACTCAGAAGATTTTTGAAATCGACGGAATCTTTAATGTTGCCAAATTCATCCCTGTATACGGGTTCATAACCAATATTGTAAAGATGGTATCGCATCATATCAAATAGTCCTGAAATGCTTACTACTACTTTAAAAAGTTCGGGCCGTTGCAGCATAGCAGTAGCAACAACTAATCCTCCGTTTGAGCCACCCAGCGCAGCAATTTTTCCGGTGCTGGTATATTTGTGTGCGATAAGATATTCCGCCGCAGCAATATAATCATCAAAGGTTTTCTGCTTTTTTAATCTCATCCCTTTTTTGTGCCAGCCCGGATAATCCCCTCCTCCTCGTAAGCAGGGTGCTGCAAATACACCTCCATTATTCATAAATAGTATATTGGCAGGGTTGAAAACCGGTTCTGTTTTTATTCCGAACCCTCCATACCCATATAAAATAACTGGATGGGTACCATCGAATTTCAAACCTTTTTTATAAACTAAATACATAGGTATCTGGGTTCCATCTTTCGACTTATAACGAATTTTTTTTGTGGTGAAGTTTTTATAGTCATAGTAAATTGCAGGCTTACCTATAGCGCTGTCTTTATAGGTATTTAAGTTAAGTGAATACATTACACGTGGAACCAAAAACGATTCAAAAGAATAATATAGCGTGTTTTCATCCGGGTCAACCGTAAGACGGTCCAACGTAAATCCGGGTGGAAGTTCAGTGTAATGAAGCCTTTTTCCGGTGCTGTCAAAAATAGAAAGGTAGGATAACGAATCATTGGAATATGCACAAATGATTTTATTATCCATCAGCAGTGCGGATGTTAACTGATCATCGTTTGGCGGGATAAGTTCTGTCAGTTCATTATGTAATTTCGGATTAATGGAATATACAGTGCCATTAGGATCATTCAAATTACTTTCTACAATTAATTGGCCGTTATGCCTGCCCAAAACATGGAAATCAATCGTATCATAAGGTGTTATAATTATGTCCTTAAAATGAAATTGCATGCTGTCGTTTAAATCAGAAACGGAAAGGGTGTTATACCTCTTGTTGCCATGATACGAATAATGCTGCTCGGTAACAAAACCTTCTTTCGGAAAAAAATCAAAATTGATATTTGTGCTGTCCGGATAACTATAAATAAGCTTGTCTTCATCCTGTTTTGTGCCCATTTTATGGTAATATAAACCTTTGTTCTTTATAATCCCTCTGAACGACTCTTCTGTAGTTTTTACTCTATATCCGGAATATAAAACCCCTTTTTTGTACCAGATTACATTACTGAATTTAAGGAAATTAAGGCTATCGGTCAGGAATTTTTCTGTGCCCATATCAATAAAAACCACATAACGCCAATCGCCTCCATTTTTAGCCAATGTTAGGCTTAAAGTAGAGTTGTCAGGGGAAAGTTGAATCTCTTCAATTGAAACTGGGGTACTATAATCCATTTTATTAGGGTCGAATAAAAGCCTAAGTTCCTTCTCATTACTGGTTTTATAGAAGAGCTCAGGGGTGTTGTCATGATACCAAATTTTAAAACCGAAATAATAAGGCCCAAGCTTAAGTTCCGGGGCAGGCATATCAGCACTATAATGGTATAGAAAGTCTTCCAATCTTGTAGTAAAACCAAGATATTTTTTAGTGAATTTCGTCTCTTCAATCAGCCAGTTTTCAACATTTTCAGATCGTATATGTTCCATCCAGCGGTAAGGATCCTTCACAACTTTTCCCCAAATAGTATCTGTATTTCCTGCCTGATAAGTTTCTGGATAAAACAATTTATCTTGCCCCGAAATGGCTGAATTAAATAGCAAGAACAGCAATAAAATTGCCGCTGAATAAATCTTATTTATTTGTTTAATATTGTCCAATGTCAGGGGAAATATTTGAGTACAAAGTAAATAGAAAAACAATTCAGTAACTAATTTGCCTTAATTTTTTAATTGACAGTAACCTGAGGTTATGCCCTGAATTTGGCAGCCAATGTTGTGAGAAGGACATGCCAACGGACAATTCACCAACCTGTGCTATTGTATGTTATTTTATTCTCAATGCCTAAATATTTGAAAATAAATGCATAGATATATGCCTGGGTTTCTATCCTTTTTTCTATTGCATCACTACCGGAATGGCCTGCATTTTTTTCGTAATAAATAACATCTGGGTTTATAGTAGTTCCATTTGCCTGAAGTGCTGCCATAAATTTAAATGAATGGAATGGGCTAACCCTGTCATCATTATCGGATGCTACAAGTAAAGTTGCAGGATAATTCACATCGCTCTTTACATTTTGCACAGGAGAGTACTTTCGCAAGTTTCTAAAATCAAGGGAATCTGTAATATTTCCAAATTCATCCTTATAATAGTATCCAATATTATACAAGTGATACCGTAACATGTCGAAAGCACCGGATTCCGACACAACTACTTTAAATAAATCAGGTCGTTGAAGCATTGTAGCGCCAACTAAAAGCCCTCCGTTAGAACCGCCCATAGCGGCAAGTTTTTCAGAGCTTGTATATTTTTTAGAAATTAGAAATTCAGCGGCTGCAATAAAATCATCAAATGTATTCTGCTTGTTTAGCCGCATTCCTTTTTCGTGCCAACCCGGATAGTCGCCTCCTCCTCTTAAGCATGGTGTGGCAAGGATTCCTCCGTTTCTAAAAAAAATAATATTTGCAGGGCTGAAAAAGGGCTCCATACTTACTCCGAAACCTCCGTATCCATAAAGAATTACAGGGTTTTTTCCGTTTAGTTTTATTCCGTTTTTATAAGTAAGATACATTGGAATAACAGTGCTGTCTTTAGATTTATAATAAACCCTTCTTGTTATTAAACCGTTGATATCAAAGTTGATTAATGTTGAAGAGAGGGGTTTCTTTTCAAGTGTATTAACATTCATCTGATATATCGTAGCAGGGCTAAAAAAGGAATGGAATCCAAATATCAAAATGCTGTCATTTTCTTCACCCGAAAATTCTGTAAAAGAGTGGCCTTCCGGTATTCGCCATATATTAAGAAATTTTCCTGTCGAATCCTTTATTACGCCGAATGACACACTGTCGGTAGAGTAGGCACTTATTATTTTATTGCCCATTATCTTTGAATATTGCAACTGGTCAGCATATTCAGGAATAAATTTCTCTGCCCTATTAATTCCGACAGGGTCATATTTATAAATCGCTCCATTGGGCGCAAAATAATTTGTCTGAACCAAAAATTTGCCATTTAATTTACCAATCACATCAAAGTAAAGATCTTCTTTGGTTGTAATAATGAAATCTTTAAAATTGAATTTGAGGCTGTCCTTAAGATTGGAAAAAGATATTGCATAATACTTTTTCCCGGAATTCATAAACTCCCTTTTAATTATAGCATATCCTTTTTGTTCAGAAATATTGAAGTCTAAAATCGAATATTCACTTTCGGGTTTATAAATCAGGATATCATCTTTTTGGTTTGTTCCAATTCTGTGGTAAAAAAGCGCATATCCCTTTATGAGCCCCTTTAAAGATTCATCCTTATTTTTCACATCAAACTTACAATATAAAATCCCATTTTTATACCAATGAAAATCACTGTATTTTACAAAATCAATAGTATCTTTAAGTAGCTTTTCTGTTTTCATATCCAAAAAACGGATAATATGCCAATCAGATCCGTTTCTGGAAAGCATTAATGCCAGCGTAGTATTATCAGTTGATAATTTAACCCCTTTAATTGCAACAGAATTATGTTTGTCAAGTCTGTTAGGGTCGAACAGGAGTGCCGGTTCATCACTTGTTTTTTCCTGATAATAAAGTTCTGGAGTTTTATCTCCCTCTGAATAGGAATAGGAGAAGTAATATTTGCCGCTTTTGAAAATTGGCTTAAACTGGATGTTGCTGTAATATTTAAGGTATTCAGTAAGGGAGTATGTTTTACCAGAATATTTCCGGGCTATTTTTTCCTCTCCATGCAACCATTCTTCCACTTCAGGAGATTTAATATCCTCCATCCACCTGTAAGGGTCTTTAACAGCAGTTCCCCAAATAGTATCAATTTGGCTACAAACCCTTGCCATAGGATATTGAATTTTATCTTGGGCAAGTCAGTTGCAACTAAAAAAAACAATAAATATTAAAGCCCTTTTCATAAACCTAAATAGAAAGACAAAATAAGTGAAAAATCTTTCAATACTAACACCTTACAATGGAAGCTTTGCATTTTAGGTTAATTATTTTAAGCGTTGATTGAATCTTATAGGTCCACTTATCCACTTATATTATCTATCTGATTTCCAATATCTATTGAATTGAGGTCAATGACTTTTTCAAAAAGCATTATTTCAAGCAGTAATTTTGCGGCATGAAAATAAACATGATTTTATACACTCAAAAAACAGCCGTATTATCCCGCAATTTTGCGAAAAAGTGTGTTTTATAGTATTAAACTATGACTTATTTTTGTAATATTCTTATATTCAGTATGTTATTAAGTTTTTTAAAAACCATTTTTATAGTTAATTTCATAGTTCACTCATAGTTTTTTTTAGTATTAATTCCATAAATAAATTAAATTTTTATGCCATTCACAAAAGGACAACATGCCAACCCGAACGGAAGGCCAAAAGGAGCTACCAACAAGGTAAGTGCCGAACAGCGCGAATTTTTGCGTGAGTTTTTGCTTACCAATAAACCCAAACTTAAAAGAGAGATGGGAAAAATGAAGGGGGGAAGTTATGTACAAGCCTACATTTCGCTTATGCATTATATCCTTCCTAAGCCGGCTACTGCCGAGTTAAAAGAAGTTCCGGATTTGGAAAAGTTTATTGCTATGACGCCAGAGGAACGGCAAATTGCTATGAATGAAATTCAGGAATCCTTGAGGGAGGATGAGGCTGTGGAAATGCGCAAAGAAGTGATTGAGGAAAATAAGCGGAAACGTTACGGAATATAAAATCAGTGAAAAGCTAACAAGTTTTTTGCTTTTTACTTTCCGCTTTTTAAACTCCGCTT
>CAIUPO010000002.1 GCA_903901055.1 uncultured Bacteroidota bacterium | reverse complement strand
TCGTATGCTTACAAACAAAAGGGTTTTACACACAATTGTAAAACCCTTTTTTGTCATTGATTTTGTCAATAGCATTGACTATATACTTGATAGTCAATGCTATTTGTAGCGAGAGAGGGATTCGAACCTCAATTCTTCTACATTAATTCAACTACTTAGGGTTTTTCTGAAGGTAAACCTACCGTACAAGGTAGGTTTTCTCAGAAATCGCAGTTATGTCCTACTATATTCATGCGTAAAATAATCAGATATTCAGAAGGTTAATTGATTGTTCGTTTGCAATCTTCATTTTAAGAAGCGAAAAAAGCTTGTAACCCGACATTCAAATGATGTTTCCTGCTGAAAAATTCCAATATCTGACAAAAAAAATAGTTCCTTAAATAGTTCCACTTTTTGCGGTTTTTTGATGAAATAACCGTAAACTCTCAAACCGTTAAAATTACTTAAAGTCCCTACAAATAAAAGGTAATATGCCACCGAGATTCCAGCGAAAGTTCATCGGTTTACTCCTGAACGAAGTGAAGAATCTCTATATAATTGAGATCCTTCGTTCCTCACGATGACAAAGGTTAGGGTACTTCCCCTATCTTTCAATCTGCCTTTTATTAAGATACTCGCGATACAAAGCAGCATATTTATTCTGCTCTTCCAGTGTTTTACTAAAGTGGTGCCTCCCGGTTCCATCGGCTTGAGCACACATATAAAGGTAATCATTCTCATCGTAATTCAAAACAGCGTCGATAGAAGAAGGTTCAGGCATATTAATTGGCCCAGGTGGAAGCCCTACATGCTTATAAGTATTATAGGGTGAATCCTGCAGTTTATCACCATCCCTCACACGCTGAATAGAAAAATCTCCTCGTGCATAAACCAATGTAGGGTCACTTTGAAGGGGAATTCCTTTTTTAATACGGTTAATATACAACCCCGCAATAATTGGCTTTTCATCCATGTGGAGGCATTGTTCCGCCTGAACAATAGATGCAAGTATAGTTACCTGCATTGGGCTGAGCCCCGCTTTAGCAGCCTTTATCCTGTTTTCTTTTGTCCAGAAGCGTTTGTAATTGGAATCCATTTGGGCAATGAACATTTCAGGAGAATCTGTCCAGTACATTTTATAAGTTCCAGGAATAAATATAGCCAGCACATTAGTAGGGTTCACTCCAAACTGCTTTAAAAAAGTTGCATTATTAAGAGCTTCCATAAACTTAGCCGAATCCGACTCCATTTTAGAACCTACAATGCCCGCCAAATCACCCTTCCAGATAATATTATGTAAACTTATATTCTCTTGTTCCTGTTTCCCTTTAACCAACATATTTATCAGTTGAGCATTGCTCATTCCATTCTGAATTCGGTACCTACCAGGAATTACTGCCTCGTTGTATTTTTTGTATCGTGCAAAAATTCGGAAACCCCAAGGATGGCTGATAAGATGTTTCTCCTCCAGCATCTGGTCAACCTGCTCAAAACTCCATCCTGAATGGATGTATATGAGTTTGGATTTTTCATTGAGCTTAACACTGTCGGAGAAAAACATGCTGTAAGCAACAAGCAATCCTATCGCAACCAAAATTACCAATCCCAGCACTATCTTTCTCATCCTTGATTTATAAAGCATGCAAATTTAAATTTAATAGCGACGATATTTACAATAAATTAATATTGAACCTTTTTGAATATCACTTAATGGGAATCAATATTCTTCTATTTTTGCAAGACTACCACGAACTTTAAAACATACCAACTTGACAACAGAACCAAATTCAAAATTTCCCGAGCCTTCATTTAATGGCAAACACTCACGCTCTATGCGGCTCTGGCACTGGAGTTCATTTTTAGCCATGTCCGGTTCTTTAATAACTGTTCTATTAGCAAAGACACTATTCAACACCAAATCAAATATTGCACTGGTGCAGGATACTTTGAACGAAGCAAAAATTTCTGTTTCCGCCGACCAGGCGAAATCTGTATCTCATGAATTTAATGATTTGCTCTGGCATTGGCACATCTATATCGGATACGCACTTTCAGCACTCTTTTTATTCCGCATAATTTTTGAATTCTTTCAACCTAAAGAACAAAAAGTTATTCCTATACTAAAAAACACGTTGAAAGCTTTAAAGATGCCCGGGGCAGATAAAAAATATATCAAACATTACTTATTGGTACGCTGGCTTTATGTAATTCTCTACCTATCCCTTTTCACACAGGCTTGTACAGGATTGTTTATGGTATATTCCGATGATGTAGAAAACCTGAAAACTATAAGGCATAACGTTAGTGATATCCATTCCTTTAATATGTGGGTTATTATTTCCTTCATTGTGCTGCATCTTGGCGGTGTGATTATGTCCGAGCTTGGCAAAAGGAACAAGGGTGTGGTTTCGGAAATGATTAATGGTGGGGAGTAATTTCAGTTACGAATTAAAATCAGGAATTAGTAGTAGTTTGGGTTAATGAAAATTAACTGCATATCCGCAAATAGCCCTGCCTCCATAATAAATATCCAAACAATGCCCACCCTTCAAATGAGAAGGGAAACTGGATTTTAAAGTTACCGATTTCTTTCCATTTTTTTTATCATCTGAAAAATGAGCTGTATTATTCATAGCTTCTTTTCCATCAATTATTACTGTAAAATTACACATTGAGGAACTATGCGTTAGGGTATCTAGTTGGAATTTCACCGTAAAATTCTTTTTACTATTTTGGCTTACACAACCCTTGGTAGGCGATTCAGGCAGAATACCATATTCATCGGCACCTTCATACCAAACATACGTTTTTAAAAACCACGATTTCTTAACGGGCTTGTCCAGCAATTGCAAAGAATCATTCATGGGTAAATGCTGCTTTACGAAGAAAGCCGGCGTTGGAAGAAAATATGCAGAATCAAATCCTTTATAGAATTTCCTTTTCTTTTTATCAAAACATCCGCTTCCCCAGCAAACATCGGTTAAATACCATTTTCCGTTTAGCCTTACTTCATTCCAGGCATGGTTTGGTTCTTTCTTACCAATCAACTCCTGATCATTTTTAGCCCAACCTGTTATTGTATTGCATTCCAAACCTGCAGTATTACACATCTCCTCTAATAGTGAGGCATAACCGGCACAAACAGCTTTTCTTTTCGTCACCACTTTATCTGCTTTACCTGACCTATTCGAATAACTATAGGCCACATTATCTGCTATCCATCTGTAAATGGCACGAAACTTCTCCTGATCCGTATGTAATTTAGAGGTAAGAGCAATTACAAAATCTTTATAAGACTGGAACTTATCTTTCGCAAAATGTAAAGCTGTACTATCTGCTTTTGAATAATCAAATGTCCGGAGGTCTACTTCCTGTGCGGAAACACAAGGACCAAACAATAATATTCCTACAAGAAGGAATACAATTTTGGTGTGGGAAAGAAATCTCATAATGCAAGTTATATAACACCATAATGAGATTTAGCTGAAAAGATACAGTTGTTTTAAACGAGAGTTTGAAAGAGAGATAAAAACTCAATTGTTTTTAGCAGCAATTAATCTTTTAAGTTCATCGGAAGAAATACTTTCAACATCTGATTTATCATATATC
>CAIUPO010000001.1 GCA_903901055.1 uncultured Bacteroidota bacterium | reverse complement strand
GGGCGGCAATGGTTGCTTACCTACCTGTAACGCAGGCGGCGGCGGCGGCGGCGGTTACTATGGTGGTGGTAGTGGTGTTTGGTCAGGAGGTGGCGGTGGTAGTAATTATACTAGTGCATTAACCACAGTAACATCCAATTCACAAGGAACCCAATCAGGTAATGGCTTTATTACCATTCAGTGGTAATAAAGGCATTCATTTACTTTAATTGACATTTGCCAATCCAATAATTTTATTGGAGATATCCGGTATTGATTAATACTGGATATAATTATCCAAACATAAAGATTATATTATCCTATTATATAAGGTCACTTTTGTAAAAATTTAATTTGCTCTTTTTATTTGAGTTTTTTTGTAAAAGTGAAAGAGGTTTACACCCAATTATTAACCCGATAAGGTAGACTGCCGAATTTACCATTTCAAAAGTGGGATTAACAACCAAACGGATTTGGAAAATTTCACATAAAAGCAAAGCGATTCCATCTTGGTAATAACCGGAAATTATTCAAAAATCCCTATTCATTTTCTGATAATCCAAACAAAGCTTCGCTAAAGGTAAAAAAACGATGAAAAAACCCATGATAATCTAACGGTCTATTTATCAACGGCTTGCTTCTTAATTTATTTAATATGAAATTAATACTTTATTGGATATATAATTCTATCCCCCGTTAATATCATGTGAAATTAATGACTCATATCATTTTTCACTAGGTTTAAAATTGACGAAAACACCCTAATTTTATAAATGTTAATAAAATATTAACTATTTATTGTCGGTCATGGTTAAATATTCATTATATTGCAAAACACAAATTTAAAACCTATACTATGGGAGCAAAAACTACTCGTCTGGTTGTATTTTCGTTAAGCATTCTATTCAGTGGTGGCTTAATAGCACAAAACGTAGCGATAAACACTACAGGTGCGGCGCCAAATGCATCAGCAATTCTGGATTTAAGCAACACAGGTAATTACGCCTTTTTGGCGCCACAGGTATCGTTAGCCAATGTGGCTACATTGGCTCCTGTTCCAGCCCCGGGTCCTGCCGGTTTACTTGTATATAATACAAACGCTGCTACCACAGGAGGTAGCGGAACCGGTTATTATTTTTGGGATGGCGCAAAATGGAATTACCTTTCTGTTGGAGGCGCATCAACAGCATGGAATGTGACAGGTAATGCTGCTACAACACCCGGAACCAACTATGCCGGTACTTCTGATCTTAAGGATTTTGTAGTTAAAACAAATGCAACTGAACGTATGCGTTTCATGGCAGCCGGTGGTGCAGGTATTGGCACTGCTGCCCCAAAGAGCGCACTTGATGTAAATGGAAATATGTCTCTTGGAACTTATGCCGGTGTTACCGCAGCTCCTGCAAATGGAATGATTATTCCGGGCCAGGTAGGTATTGGTAACAGTGCTCCAAATGCATCTGCTATACTCGATTTGACAAACTCAACTAATAATTTAGGATTTTTACTTCCTAATATGACTACTGCCCAAAGAAATGCCATTGGCGCTCCTATAAGAGGCTTAATGGTATTTAACAATACAACAGGTTGTATAAGCTATTGGACAGGGTTTGCATGGGAAAACGTGGCTTGTCCTACATGTACTGCCGCCCCTGCAGTTCCTGCAGTGCCTACAGGATTAGTAAATCCTGTAATCCTTACATCTGGTAATGTTTACAAAACTAACCCGGTACCTGGCGCAATTTCATACACTTGGTCGGTATTGCCATTGTCTGCCGGAACTGTTGTAACAGCTGGTCAAGGGACAACTTCCATAACAATAACTTTTGGTGCAGCATTAACAGCTTATACTATTTGTGTTCACGACAGCAATTCTTGCGGTGTTAGTGCAAATGCATGCTACACTGTAAGTAGTATTAACTGCATTCATAGCAGTGCAACATGGCTTTACACTGGTGGCATGCAACCATGGACAGTTCCAAATTGTATTACTCAAGTGACTGTAACCATGGCCGGCGCACAAGGTGGAACCGGAGGATATACAGGTACCAATCCTGAAAGTTCAGGCGGTAATGGAGGAAGTATTTCAGGGGTTATGCCAGTAGTTGGTGGCAGTGTATTGGATATTTATGTTGGTGGAGCTGGAACAAACGGTTCTTCGTCCGGTAATGGCGTTGGCGGATTTAATGGAGGTGGAAATGGATGGTGGTACAGCCCTTGGTATTGGGGCGGTGGAGGCGGTGGAGCCTCAGATATTCGTATTGCACCCTATGCTTTGGCTAACCGTGTAGTGGTAGCCGGTGGCGGTGGCGGTGCAGGATTCAACTATGCAATTTCAGGATGGGAAGCAGGTGGCCCTGGTGGTGCGTCTACTGGCGGATACGGATTTTCTGGTAACTGCCAGTGTGTTAGTGCCGGCCCGGGTGGTGGCGGAACACAGCTTGCCGGCGGACCCGCAGGTACATGGGGTGGTTATTGTACAGCAAACCCCGGAGTACTAGGTATTGGCGGTGCTGACTGTAACGCTACTCAAAATGCTGGAGGCGGTGGTGGCGGTGGCTATTACGGTGGCGGCGGTGGTGTTTGGTCGGGCGGTGGCGGCGGTAGTAACTATACCGGTGGATTTACAACAACAACTTCCAATGCACAAGGAACTCAATCAGCTAATGGATTTGTAACTATACAGTGGTAATTTATATTGTAACCTTATTAAAAATAAAACAAAACAATAGAAAATGAAGAAGATTATTTATACCCTAGTTGCTTTGGGAATTCCTTTGGTTGGATTTTCGCAGACAACTACAACAACTGCTGATACTATTAGAAAGGGAGCCCCTTCAGCTGTACAAGCTACTGCTAACAATACAGTTCTTGGTCCGGGAAGCAGCAACATAAATACCGGAAGGCCTCTCAGTACAACAGATCAGATAGCTACAGGCAAACAGCCGGGTGCAACTTCTTCTGAACAAACTGCTCCAAGAAGTGCTGTAGAATTAATGGAACAAACCAAGCAAAAACAAGCTGCTCAGCAAAGCGGTTCACCGCATTAATTATAGCCTTACAAGGCAAATTATTCAAATAATAAGCCTTAATGGAAATGTACATCACAAATCCATTAAGGCTTAACTTTTTATATTTGATGAATACACCAATCATTTAACCCTATGAAATCAATATTTAAAACAGTGTTACTTGCGGCCCTCTTGCTTTTACTATCAGGTAATGTATTCTGCCAATATATGTATGATGCATCGGGTAGCACTATTGGCCGTTTCGATGGAACTTATTATTATGATGCATCGGGAAGTACGTTGGGAAGAATTGATGGCAATTATGTATATGATGCTTCCGGCAGCACTCTTGCAAGGATAGATGGGAACTATGTTTATAATTCCTCCGGTAGTACAATAGGCCGAATTGACGGTAATTATATTTATGATGCATCAGGCAGCACCCTTGGCCGGATTGACGGTAACTATATTTATAGCGTATCAGGAAGCACTATTGGCAGAATAGACGGAGTAGCAAAGTTGCCTGCTATTTTATTTTACTTTTTTTGCTTTTCCCCGAGGCACTAAGCCTTCTAACTTCTTCCAGAGAAAGATAACGCCATGCGCCGCGAGGTAGTTGGTGAAGTGTAAGGCCAGCATACCCTACCCTATCCAGTGCTTTTACTTTATATTCTAATGCCTCAAAAATCCGGCGGACAATACGGTTCCTTCCGCTATGAAGAGTAAGAACAATGGCATCTTCTCCTTCGGTTTTTGAATACTCTACCTCATCAACCTGTGCAAACCCATCTTCAAGCATCATTCCTTCACGTATCTTTTTTAAGTCATCATACGCCAAAGGTTTATCGAGTCTGGCTTTATATACCTTTCTTATTTCACTTGAAGGGTGAGCTAAAAGATTGGCAAACTCACCATCATTAGTAAGGATAAGCAAGCCGGTTGTATTTCTGTCAAGCCTGCCAACCGGATAAACTTTTTCTTCACAAGCTCCTTCAATAAGGTCCATTACTGTTTTACGGTCGCGCTCATCCGAAACAGTCGAAATGGCATCTTTCGTTTTATTAAGTAATATGTATTGTTTTCTTACATGCTTAATCTTATGCCCCTCCACGTTCACTTTATCGTGCGACTGAACCCTGTACCCAGGTGTATCAACTACTTTATCATTGACCTTCACAAGTCCCATGAAAATTAACTCATCTGCCTTGCGCCTTGAACAGTAACCTGTATTCGAAATGTATTTATTAAGCCTTTCTCCTTCCATGTCCATTTATTCTATTGTCTTCTTTATTCCATTATTATTTTTCCCGATCCAACTTTCGTTTTACCCTGAGAAATTATTTCATACCCATAAGTTCCGGCGGCTAAATTATTGCGTTCAATAACAACTGCAGCCTGTCCGTGTCCAACACTCTTTAACGGAACATCTTGTATAAGGCATTGCCCATTGATATTAAACAGATTTAGCGTGTATTTTCCTCCGTCTTCACCCTGAATTAAAATAGTAAATGAAGAAACAACCGGATTTGGAAAAACTTTCACCCCAACTTTATGTTCTTGATTTGGAATAGCTGCCGGCCATTGGGTTGTATCCAGAAACTTATGGACAACCGTATCATAACTGAGTGGAAGTGTATCGGTTGCTTTTATCCGAACCATAAACACATCAAACAAGCCAACAGAAAATGTTGGATATGAATCAGAAGATCCGGCAAAAATAAGATCCCCATTTTTCCCTATTGCAATAGAACCGGCAAGTTCGTCTTTAGCAGCACCAAGTGTGCTGGCTTGTAACCAACCACCTCCTGCATCAAAACGCTGGTCGTGGAAATCATATCCTCCACCTCCCCCACCATTAATAGATGCTATCGATAATATAGAATGATCACTTAACTCAACTGCGTCTTTGCCAACACATGCAGCTGTAAAATGAATTAACTGACACCATTTTTGCACTCCGTTACTATCTATTTTAAGGCAATATTCATCCGTATAGGCACTTGATTTAATACTATCAGGAATACTATCGCTTGAGCCGTACATTACAAATCCTTTGTCTGACACATTCCTTATAGAATAGAAAATACTATTATGGTGACTTCTATAAATCCAATTCGATTTCAAATATCCATAAGTCCCTCGGTCAATAATTTTCACAACACAGGCGTTGGTATCTGCATTTAACGTACTTGTTGTTCCTCCTGCAATTAAATAGATTGAATCATTCACAACGGTTAAAGCATTTCCAACTTCATATCCTTTATCACCCACTGTTTTTGTCCACAACGTATCACCCATTTTATCTGTCCGTACAATATACATATCCCCATTTCCTTTGCCATAGCTATAAGTGGTACCGCATATAACATATCCACTATCCTTCAATTGCTTAACAGAATAACCAAAATCCCAATCTTTCCCGCCGTAGGCTTTTTGCCATTTCATATTTCCTAAGGAATCCGTTTTTACGAGGAATACATCATACCCATTTCCGGTATATGAATCAGTAAATCCAACAAATGCGAATCCTTTATCGAGTGTAGGTGTAACGGAAAAGCCTTCTTCATTAACGGGCCCACCATAACATTTCGACCATTCAAAATGACAGAGTGAATCCGTTTTAATAGCGTAAAAATCGGTGTTGCCTGTTCCAAAGGTATTGGTCGTCCCAATCATAATATAACCTCCGTCAGACACAGACATAACTTGCTTACATCCATCATTTTGAAGTCCACCAAACGTAAAAAAATGAACAGTATCCTGAGCAATTAGAGAGACACTCAGGCAGCTAAATATCAAAAAAATGGCAATCTTTCTCATTAACTTTCTAAAATAAATCACGCACGAAGATAACACAAATTCTTAAGGATTTTGGGGTTAAACAACCCACTCGGGCAAATAAACATACTTCAAATTTAGGCTTAACTATACATATATATACGATTAAACCCCAAGTTAGGTTGGGTTTAATAATAGATGTACTGAAATAACATATTAATACAATTTCATTTTGATTTTTTGCCAGTTACCTGATTAACCTTTATTAATTTTGCCACGATGCGTTATTTTCTCCAACTCTCATTTAAAGGTACTGGCTATCACGGATGGCAGGAACAAAGCAATTCAAGGGATACCATCCAGGAAATTTGCAACAATGCATTAACTAAAATTTTGAAACACCCGGTAAAACTTGCCGGAGCAGGCCGTACGGATACAGGTGTTCATGCAGAAACATTCTTTGCCCACTTTGATTCATCTATTGAAACACTTGCGGAAGATAAGGATAAGTGTTTGCATAAATTTAACTCCGTTACTCCATTTACCATTGCATTCCAGGATATTTTGAAAGTAAAACCAGATGCCCATGCTCGATTTGATGCTACTTCCAGAACTTACAGGTATGACATTTATACGCAAAAGAATCCATTCCTTTATAATAATGCCCTATTTTTTCCTTATCCTCTAGATATTGATAAAATGAACAATGCTTGCGCTACACTAAAACAATACAAAGATTTTTCAAGTTTCAAGAAGACAAATTCCAATACTAAAACCGATTATTGCATCATTCAATCTGCTGAATGGGTTATGATTGGCGATAAATTATCATTCACTATTACAGCTGACAGGTTCTTGAGGAATATGGTGAGGGCGATAGTTGGCACAATGTTAAATGTAGGCAATGGCAAATATTCCCATAAGGATTTTTGCAGGATAATAGAGAACAAGAACCGCTCACATGCCGGGGCATCCGTAGCCGCCTGCGGACTTTATTTGACTTCGATTGAATACCCTCCTGAAATTTTTATACCTTAGTCAGCGATGTATAAAAAAATTATCCGGCCAATCCTGTTCATGTTCCCTCCTGAAACGAGCCACCATATTGTGGTTGCACTTCTGCGTTTCGGTTCTTTTATACCCTTCTTTAATTTAATTCTAAAAAAAATATTTATTGTAAACGCCCCAGAACTGGAAACAATTGTTGGTGGACTTAAGTTTAAAAATCCGGTTGGGCTTGGTGCAGGGTTTGATAAAAATGCCCTTTGCTATAAGCAAATGGGGTTCCTTGGTTTTGGTTTTGTGGAGGTTGGAACTATCACTCTTTACCCCCAACCCGGGAATGTTAAACCTCGATTATTCCGTCTTCCAAAGGATGAAGCACTTATTAACCGAATGGGCTTTAATAATCATGGTGTGAAAAAAATTGTAACCCGCTTATACCGTAAAAACACCCCATTAATTATTGGTGGAAATATTGGGAAGAATAAAGAAGTACCTAATGAAGAAGCCTATCATGATTATGAAAAGTGTTTTGAACTTCTTTTTAATTATGTAGACTATTTTGTGGTTAATGTAAGTTCTCCGAACACTCCCGGATTAAGAAGTTTGCAGGAAAAAGAACCTTTAACAAAACTTCTGGCTTCGCTGCAATTAAAGAATGAAACACATTTTGCCCAGAAGCCTATCTTCCTGAAAATAGCGCCAGACCTGAATAATGAGCAGTTGGACGATATTATCGACATTGTAAAAAGTTGTAAAATAAGCGGAGTGATAGCAACCAATACAACCATTTCCCGGGAAGGACTAAAAACAGATACCACCCCTTTTGGAAACGGTGGTATGAGTGGGAGGCCATTATTGAAGCGCTCTACCGAGGTTGTAAAATACCTCTTCGAAAAATCAGAAGGATATTTCCCCATTATAGCCTCAGGGGGTATTCATTCTGTCGATGATGCGATGGAAAAATTTGAAGCCGGAGCCAGCCTGATCGAGCTATACACTGGTTTTATTTACGAAGGTCCGATGCTGATAAAAAAAATAAATGAAGAACTTTTACGTAGGAGAAAATCATCAAACTTTAAGCGTTATTAAATGATTTGCTTCCCAAATGCAAAAATAAATATTGGATTAAATGTCCTTGAAAAAAGGGAGGATGGTTACCACAATATTGAAAGTATTTTTTACCCTGTAGCCTTGTGCGACGCTCTTGAACTAGTTGAAACGGCCGGTTTTAGCAACTTAAATCTTACACTCTTCGGCAATCCAGTTCCCGGTGATTTAAATACAAATCTATGCGTTAAGGCTTATAATCTTCTATCTGCAAAATATAAACTGCCTTCACTTAATCTTTGGTTGTTGAAATGCATACCAATTGGTGGCGGTTTAGGCGGTGGCTCGGCAGATGCAGCATTTTTCCTGAAATCACTGAACGAATTATTCAGCCTCAATTTAAGCATCGAAGAGTTAAAATTATATGCTTCTCAAATCGGGAGCGACTGTACTTTTTTTATAGATAACATGTCTTCATTAGTCAGCGGTAAAGGAGATGTCATTACTCCAATTCCCCTTGATTTAAGCAACCATTATATTTCCATTATTTATCCGCAAATACATGTAGATACAAGAAATGCTTATAGCCTGATTACCCCACGTAAAAGAGCGGAAAGTCTAAATCAAATTATCCTCAATTCCACCATTAATTCTTGGAAGGAAATAATTGTAAATGATTTTGAGGAGCCGATTTTTAACCTGCATCCTGAGCTTTCTCAAATGAAGAAGAGACTATACAATGAAGGCGCTATATATGCATCAATGACGGGCAGCGGCTCTGCTTTATATGGTATCTTTGATAAAAAACCTGTGCTGAATGATGCTTTTTCATCTTGTAAAATTTGGACTATTCCTCCTAAATCTTCAACATGAGTGCCGTTTATAATATTGGTATCCGCATTTACGGCTTCTCAATTTTAGTTGCAAGTTTCTTTAATGAGAAGGCTAAAAAGTGGAGAATAGGAAGAAAGAGTATATTCGATAAAATTGCCAATGATCTCAAGGATAATTCCCAACCTGTTGCTTGGTTCCATTGTGCTTCTTTAGGGGAGTTTGAACAAGGAAGGCCCGTTATAGAGGAATTCAGGAAAAAATTTCCTCACTATAAAATTCTGCTTACGTTCTTTTCCCCCTCAGGTTATGAAGCGCGGAAAGACTATAAAGAAGTCGATTATATATTCTATCTTCCTTTAGATACTAAATCAAATTCAAAAAAATTCATTGAAATAATTAAACCTTCGATTGCCATTTTTGTTAAGTATGAGTTCTGGTTTAACTACCTTAATGAGTTAAAAGGGAAAAGTATTCCCACGTTTTTGGTTTCTGCAAAATTCAGGGAAGACCAGTATTTCTTTAAAGGAACGGGGGCTTGGTTCAGGAAGCAGTTACATAATTACAATACCATGTTTGTGCAGGACGAAGGCTCGGAAACTTTATTAAAAAAATATGGCATAACGAATGTTGTTGTATGTGGTGATACCAGGTTCGACAGGGTAATTGAGATTGCAACCCAGCAATATTCCAATCCGTTAGTCACTAAATTTAAGAACAACCAACTCCTTTGGATTTGTGGCAGCACTTGGGAAGAAGATGAGAAACTCATCTTCCCGATTTTTCAAAAACTGATTCGCACAGGTGTGAAGATAAAATTACTAATAGCGCCACATGAAGTGAGTGAGGAAAGAATAAAAAGTATTGAAAGCAACTACGCAATGACCCTTAGATATTCGGGAGCTACTGAAAATAATATTTCAGCAGCAAATATTCTGATAATTGATAAAATGGGATTGCTCTCTTATTTATATAGGTTTGGTGAAATTGCTTATGTTGGTGGTGGTTTTGGCAAGGGAATTCACAATCTTGCAGAGGCTGCTGTGTATGGCATCCCTGTGCTGTTCGGATCAAATCATAAAAAATTTACAGAAGCGGCAGAATTGATTAAGTGTGGAGGAGGTTTTTCAATATCCACTCTTGATGAGTTAGATAATTACATTTCAAAACTCATTAGTGATGATGCTTACCGCAAGGGCAGTGGCGCTTCAGGTGCGGCCTATATTTTTAGTGGAAAGGGAGCTACTGAAAAAATTATTACTGATTTAATTAAGATAATTCCTACCAATCAAGGTGGATTATTCATATAACCACCATCTGCTTTGTTATCTACTGCGGGACACTTACTCTTCGCATTAAACACATACTTTATTCCAATTCTTAACTCATAATCATGTTTCATTATTGTTTCAGATATTTGCGGGGAGGGTATGAAGTTTGGATTTAACGAGCTTATACTGCCAATAAATGAAGGCATTATATCATGGTTGTAAAATAATTCCAAAAATACTTTAAAATGGCTGTACCAAACCGGTTGAATCCCCACGCCTACAGCACCGGAAACGTGAATCAGGTATTCCCTTGGAATTACATCTGAAAATTCGCCACCACGTGACATCATGTATTCCACTCTCGGGCCAATTAATAAATAAGGTATCCACCTGAAAAATTCGTGACGGTACATCAGGTAATTATTAAACGAAATAAAATTAGTGGAATTAACATATTTATTGGTATAATAATATTCAGTTGTCCCAAGTTGATTATACATTAACTCCGACCTCCATTTATAAACTGGGTCAGAAAAAAATTCCGCAAGTACAGCCGCATGGTACTTCATTACATTATGCTCCTGGGCTGCATACCGCTCCTCATTCCAGTTTTCTTTGCCATAGTTAATTCCTACTCCAACGCCAAGCGAATAAAGAAACTGTGCCCCCGCAGAAAAACTGCAAAATGAAAACAGTACAACAATTATTTTTATTTTTTTCATGTTGTTTATTAAACACTCATTGCTTCAACAGCAGGAGAAATTTTCTTAACCAAACCCTGCAGCACTTTGCCCGGGCCCACTTCATAATATTGCGTTGCACCATCAGCAGTCATCCGTTGAATAGTTTGCGTCCACCTTACGGGTGCCGTTAATTGTGCAATCAGGTTGCGTTTAATAGCCTCTGATTCAGTTTCCGGTGAAGCATTTACATTTTGATAAACAGGGCAAACGGGTTTATTAAATGTGGTTGATTCAATCGCTTTGGAAAGTTCAACCCTGGCAGGTTCCATTAAGGGTGAGTGGAATGCTCCGCCAACGGGAAGTATAAGCGCACGCTTAGCACCTGCGGCTTTCAACAACTCACAGGCCTTAGTAACTCCGGTTATTGTTCCTGAAATAACCAATTGACCCGGGCAATTATAATTTGCCGGAACAACAATATCATCCTTTATTGAAGCACAAATTTCTTCTACTTTTGCATCATCTAAAGCCAGCACGGCAGCCATTGTAGAGGGGGTAGCTTCACATGCTTTCTGCATTGCCATCGCACGTTGGAATACTAATTTCAATCCATCTTCAAAACTAATAGCACCGGCAGCAGTAAGCGCAGAAAACTCTCCTAGTGAATGCCCTGCCACCATATCAGGTTTAAAGTTTTCACCTTGCAAAAAAGCCAGCACTACAGAATGTAAAAATATTGCAGGTTGTGTAACTTTCGTTTGTTTCAAATCCTCATCCGTTCCATCAAACATAATATCCGTTAAACGGAAACCCAGTACAGCATTTCCTTTTTCAAAAATTTCTTTCGCCTGGGCGGAACTTTCATAAAGTTCCTTTCCCATCCCTTTAAATTGTGAGCCCTGTCCGGGGAATACGTATGCTTTCATCTTATTGGCAATTATATTTCTTAAATCCTATCAAGTTGCGAAGGTAGGAAAAATGCATATTATTTAGTGGCTCTTCAAATAGGCATCAACACGTTGTTGAACATTTTTCCGGATATTCATATAGAAAAAATTATAATCGTAGATGTGGAAGCCTGTCCCAAAAGGCCTGTAGCCTTTGTCTTTCGGTTGGCTTATAGTCAGAACACCTCCCCTGCATGCTGCACCAACTTCATTATGATCAATTTCAAAATTATGGTTTACTGTTCCCAGGTTATACAAAGCATCTACATAAGCACTATCCG
Source organism: uncultured Bacteroidota bacterium (assembly GCA_903901055.1). GTDB lineage: Bacteria > Bacteroidota > Bacteroidia > JABEUT01 > JABEUT01 > JABEUT01. The sequence continues at coordinate 6,660 of CAIUPO010000001.1, read as the reverse complement.
GTTTCCATGTGAGCGGATTAATACAAACCCCCTTAAAAAATTTACTCACCGTTGCATTTTCCTTTCCCCACATTACGGAGTTCCATGTAATATAACAACCAGTTTGAGTAGCAGAATCGCAGGGTTTTAAGTTCTTAAAAAAGCTTTTTTGTATACCATAACCCACAAGATATGCTGCCACCATTTGGCTTCTCAGTGGTGTTGTATCAATAAATTCTTGCACAAGCTTATAAGCCATTAATGTACCCTGACTATGCCCGGCAATTATAAACGGACGCCCATTATTATAGTTTTTGATGTAGTATCTGAAAGCAGCTTCAACATCTGTATAAGCCAATTGCAAAGCTTTTCCACCATTACCATTCAGGGTATAAAAAGAGGCAAGTGTTCCTTGCCTGTATCTTGGAGAATATACTTTACATGACCCGTTAAATACTGTGGCTTGGGAACAGATTGCAGTTTGCTCAATAAACTTATTCAGTTTTTTATCATGAATATCTGCATTCCAATTCTTACCACTGAAATCAAGTGTAGGGTAAACGTAAAATACATCTACCTGCGCCGAAGCCTGCATATCCTGTGCCCCACTTCCAGTAGGTACAGAATCTGATGAATTATGTTTTGTTGGAAGGCAAACCCATGCATCTGATTGACCATAATCGGGCACAGGTGGATGTGTATATTCCTCAAAATCGCGGTGAGGGGTGCATGAAGCAAAACAAGTTACAACAATAAGAATGGCAACAAGCCTCTGCATTGGGTTTAACATCTTTTAAGAGAAGGCTAAATTAGGCTTTATCTGCTAATCGTGTGATTTTTTATACATTTGCATACTAAACAGAATAAAACCTGCAAACGAAATTTTAAACCATGGCTGCCGAAGTAAAAAAACCAATTGCAAAGAAACCATATAAACCGGTTGAGCAAAAACCCAAAATGAAGTTTGCTTTTCAGCGGACGAATTATATTATTCTCCTATCGTCAATCTTCTTTATCATACTTGGATTTATATTACTTGCAGGTGGTGGCAGTAAAGATCCTAACCAATTCAGCTATGAATTGTTTTCAACACAACGTATGGTTGTAGCTCCAATTATTCTTTTACTTGGATATATCGGAGTTGCTGTTGCAATTATGTATAAAGATAAAACTCCGGAACAACAACCTCCGGTTTCTTAAAAAAATACATCAAATAATTTTTATGACCCTATGCAAAATGCATGGGGTTTTTTATTAAATATAGTTTGCTATGTATGCAATTATTAGAATTACCAGAATCCAAAATATCAGACTGAGAATACTAAGTATTAAACCAATTATAGCGCTGCTTTGATATTCCTTGCTTTTTAACCCAGCAATGCTTGATGCCAAGCCAGCTATTGTACAAATTATACTTGCCAAAGCGATGAAAACTATAAGCATACTTGAAAATACAGGTAAAATAAACATAACCACAATCAGGAAAGCTGCTATCAGCCCCAACATACATCCGGATTTTGCTGCACTATCTCCTTTTCCATCTGCAGTACTAGCTTTACCGTGTTCAGGAACGCCTACAGGCTCATTCAATATATTTTCTATATTTCCTTTTGTGATGGCGAAATGCTTAACACCACTTAAAATTTGCAACGGCTTAAACAGATTTAATTTGTTTTGAAATGAATGCCTTGATACTCCATCGATAGAAGAATTGGCGAGCGTTTTGCTTTGAGAAATAATACTTTGCTCCTGAGACGATAAATGAGTATTGACAACGCTTGATACCTTTCTATTTGCTAGAATGTCTTTGTTTGCCGCAATTGCAGGAGACTCCATTTTTTTATGAGCCACAGAATTAAAGAAGTACCCTTTGGTATATTTCCTTTTTCCAAATGAAGAAACAACCTTATTGCCACTACTGCATGAAACTAAAAGGATTGAAGCAATACCAATCCACAAAAGATTTTTGAGAATATTTTTCAAGGTGCTTTAAACTTAACTATTTTTATTCCACTGAATTACAGCGAATCAAATGTACAAAATAATTTAAATTAGCAATAAATTATTGTTCGTATGCACCAATAGTTGCATTAGTATTTGGCCTATTACCTCCATCAAGGTCGGTATTATAGGCATTAGAAATAATAGAATTCGCATTCAGTAGTGCCGGAGAGCCGCCACTCACATGATAATCATCAATACCGGGATTGTAAAATAATGGGTCAGTTACCCAATTGGAATCGCCATAATGGTAACTCTGACTATAATTCCGCTGGGTTTTAAATACGCAGTTTTTAAAATAATAATTGAAAGGTGCTAAAAAATTGGAATCCATCCCCACCTCTTCATCAAGTGGACCGTAAATAATGCAGTTCCCAAAGTACGCATTCGTTAAAGCCCGGGGAATATCTTTTCCTGTAAATGATTGGTATCCGTTGTTCATATAAACAACCGGGTTTGTTCGCTGACCATACGAATTAACAACGCCCCAATAATTGGCAAATGTACATTGGTAATAATGGTAGTCTCCACCATAGAACATAGCAACACAATTATTCTGGCAATCTGCAATTACACAGTTGTTAGCTTGTATTGTAGCACCTGCCCCAAGTAAGCCATAACTACTCATTCCCTTAATAATAGTATGGTCCATTATTAAAGTTGGGCTACTATTACCGACAGTATCAGCTTGCACACCAGTAGTTCCATTTTGAATAACTGCCCAACTTATAGTATTATTTATACTTCCCGGAGCGAGAAAAATTGTATTCCATTGGCCAGGAATATATTTGTATTCAGGTTCAAGCCTGTCACCTTGAAATGTAACAGGATGGCCCTGCATTCCTGCAACATTTAGAGTAGCTCCGCTTGATACAATAACTACTGCACTATCATGCAAATAAACTCTTGATCCAGAATCGATAGAAAGTGAGCAGCCTGAAGGAACTAAAAGGTAACCAAAAATAACATGAGGTTTATCGCTTTTCCATACTGAACCGCAAGGAAGCTGATAATAAGCCGGACCAGAAGAAGGAAAAACATTAGGAACATAAAAATAAGCATCCTGCCCGAAAGCCACAAGTTGAACGCTTTGCACATTTCCATTGGTAGTAAATACCAAGGAGTCTTGAATTACAAGTGGTGCGTTTTGGTTTGTTGGATTTACTGTAACAGTAGCAAAAACATAAATACTGTCGTTTGCCGGAATTTTAACATTACTGAATGAAGTACCCGGAGTTCCATCTATATTAATATTAAAGTACGACGGATAATACCCCTGCACTCTGATAGTTGAAACATTCACAGCTTCACTATTATTATTATGCACAACAAAAACCCTTACTGAAGACCCAATGGTTGTAAAAACGGTATCAAAAAAGAGTTGTTTGGTTGAAAAAGTAAGTTTAGAGGAAGGGCTAAAAGTAGTGGTGTTTTTTTTACACTGAATTAAGAAAAGGGAACACAAAAGCACCAATACACCGATTGCAAAATTAGAATATCGGATTGAGTACTTGGTTTTAATTGGAGGGGTTCCTTGCATATTATTCATAGCTCTTAACAACGAAAATACCTATGTTAAATTGTTTGAGTATGAATTTTAATAGGCTATCAGGATTTTTTACGGGCGTTAATTTCGTCCCTGATGTGCGAAGCTCTTTCATAATCTTCCCTGTCGAGTGCCTTTTGCAGCATATCTTTCAGTTCTTCCGGAGTTTTTTTCCGGAAATCATCTTCTTGCTTTTCAACCGCTTTTTCAACTTTTGCCTCTTTGGTAGTTCCGGTTCCGGTTTCTTTTGCCAGTTCTTCATCCATAACTATGCCCGCGGAATTTAATATAAACTCATAGGTGTAAACCGGGCAATTAAAACGAACCGCAAGTGCAATAGCATCAGAAGTACGCGCATCAATTTCTACTTCGTTATTATCACGGGCACAAATAAGTTTGGCGTAAAATATACCTTCAACAAGGTTGTAAATAATTACTTCTTTCAGTTTAATCTCGAAGGTTTCAGCGAAATTCTTGAATAAGTCATGTGTAAGCGGGCGGCTTGGCTTCATATTCTCCATTTCGATGGCGATGGCCTGTGCTTCAAATCCGCCAATAATAATAGGCAGCCTTCTTTTCCCTTTAGATTCATTTAGCAACAAGGCGTACGCACCCGATTGGGTCTGACTATAGGATAAACCTACTATATCCAAAGGAATCTTTTTCATCTCTATATCGTTAGCACAAAATCGTTGTGGTTGTGCAAAGTTACCAAATTTTAAAAATTAATGAGAAGATTTTAACTGTTTTACTGCTTCTGTGAGTTTTGGAACGATTTGGAAGGCATCTCCAACAATGCCATAATCAGCTATCTTAAAGAATGGGGCTTCCTTATCACTGTTAATAGCAACTATCACTTTCGAGGAACTAATGCCTGCCAGATGCTGTATGGCTCCTGAGATTCCAATAGCGATATAAAGATTCGGTGAGATAGTGATACCTGTTTGGCCAACATGTTCATGGTGAGGCCTCCAGCCCATATCTGCAACAGGCTTGGAACAAGCAGTTGCAGCGCCTAAAGCATCTGCCAATTCTTCAATCATTCCCCAGTTTTCAGGCCCTTTCATACCTCTACCTGCTGAAACTACTATTTCAGCTTCCGTTAGTACAATTTTACCAGAAGTCTTCTTAACCTCATTCACTTTGGTATTGAATAGAGCGTCCGCGATTGCCGGATTAATTGTCTGAATAGTTACACTAACACTATTAGCTGCTATATGGTGCGCATTTGGGAATACAGCTATAATTTTTATATCCGAAGAAACCTGAACATCCGTAAATCCTTTACCGGAAAAACATTTTTTACGAACTACAAAAGGCTCAGAAGAAGATGGCAAAGAAATTGCTCCGGAAACAAGCCCGGCCTTTAATTTGGCTGCAAGCCTCGGCGCAACTGATTTACCTGAATAAGTTTGAGAGAATACAATTGTTTTTGCATTTTCAGAAGTAGCGCAATCTGCTAAAACTGCCGTATATGCACTAGGACAAAAAGAGACAAATTTGCTATCATTAGCATGAAGCACTTTTGAGCAACCATATTCACCTGCTCTTTTCAGTTCATCTTCCGATGCAGGGCCAATAACAACCGCAGTAACAGTATCGTTGGCGGTTTTTGCTAATTCAAAAGCATAGGTCATTGCCTCAAAAGATGGCTTTTTAAATTTCCCATCCCATGTTTCAGCGTATACTAGTATTGACATTTTAGTAGAATTAAATCGATTAAATAATTTTAGCTTCGGTATGCAGTAACTGAATAAGTTCTTCCGGATGTTCAGGTGAAATCATTTTGCATTCTGATTTGGGTGGTGGTGTTTGGAATGCCACAGATGAAGTTGGCTTTAACGTATTAGTTGGTTCAACCACTTTAAGAGACTTAATACGCGCACTCATTATACCACGCATATTAGGAATACGGGGCTCGGCAAAATCCTTCTGGGCACTTACCACGAAAGGAAGATTAACACTTACAATTTCTTTTCCACCGTCAATTTCACGTTCCAATGTAGCGGTTGTTCCTACAACATCAAGTTTGGTTGCAATTACCACGGATGGAATTTCCATAAACTCTGCAATCATTCCCATTACCTGCGCACCATTATAATCAATAGATTCTCTTCCACCAAAAACAATATCGAACTTTTCATTCTTTGCAATAACTGCAATTTCTTCGGCTACAAATAGGGCGTCGGTTGGTTCGGCATTAATACGAATAGCCTCATCAGCACCAATGGCAAGCGCTTTGCGAAGTGTAGGCTCAGTAGCTAGAGGACCCACATTGATAATAGTAACAGTTCCCCCTAATGTCTCCTTAAGTTCAAGGGCACGGGTAAGCGCCATCTCATCGTACGGATTAATAATAAACTGCACTCCAGCGGTATTAAAAGCCTTTCCATCCGGAGTAAAGGTAATACGTGTAGTAGTATCAGGTACGTGACTAATGCAAACTAAAAATTTCATTGAAAATGTTGGATATTGAGTGTAAAATGCTGTACTTTTTTATAAAGGCATGCAAAAATAGTGAATTTATGATGACTTCCAAGTGATGAAAATACATTGGGTTTTATGATACTTTCAAAATTTGCAAGCCAATTATTTTCCAGAGTCTGGTATATCCTGCAAATACATTTGTCATAAAATTAATATCCGGCAATCCAGCCATGCAAAAATCCATTCGTAGAAATAAAAAAGGAGGGTATAAATACCCTCCTTTTTTGCTTCCTATTTTTTTTTCACTCAGTTAGTCTTCACTACCTTCTTCTGGTTTAGCAGATTTCCGTCTTTATCCAATATGCGTATTAAATAAATTCCGTTAGCCTGATTAAGGAGGTTTAATTGCATGGAATTGCCTGATGCTACTACTGTAGTTAACTTTCTTCCGGTGTAATCATACATTTCAATAATCATTCCATTTTCTAATCCGTCAACAGTAAACTGCCCATTGTTAGGGTTTGGATAAACAGTAATCTCCATGATGCCCGGTGCAGAATTACTGTCCTCTAACCCACCATGAGGCGAGTTCCCTGGGCAGCTGTTGAAGGTTATATTTGCATGAACACTCGGGCAGTTATTCTTATCGCTGATTGTTACGGTATACGAACCAAAAGGAACTGTAACACTTGCAGTGTTTCCAACAT